>NZ_LT896716.1:2790752-3390752 GCF_900187405.1 Geobacter sp. DSM 9736 | reverse complement strand
TTCATATTATCAGCTGTCATCTCTGAGACTGTTTTACCAGCCTCCTCAAGAAGCATCCTCATCTCCTCCTGAAGAATGCCCCTGAAATACTCTAACTTTTCCGGTTCCATTAGCCACTCCGTGTAAATGTAAAGAGACGTACTATTAAAAGTGATTTTTTATCCCAAGTAAAGCAAATTCTCAATATTTAGGACTGGATCAGTCATCAAAAAAGGTTCTCCAACATCTCTTCTACCGACCGAACTCCTCTCAGGTCCATGCCTCCTTCCGATACCTGCTTCACATTTCCGGCAGGAAGAATACAACGCTTGAAACCGAGCTTCGCCGCCTCCTTAACCCTCAACTCGGGTTGTGTAACTGCTCTCACCTCTCCAGCCAGTCCGACTTCGCCTATCAGCAATGTCTGCGGCTGGACGATCTTGTCCAGATGGCTGGACGCAACAGCGGCGACAATCCCCAGGTCGGCAGAAGGCTCATTAAGTCTTACCCCTCCCGCCACGTTAACAAAAATATCCTGCCCCCCAAGACTAAGTCCAACCTTCTTCTCAAGCACCGCCACCAGGAGCGCAAGCCTGTTATGATCGATTCCGATCGTTGTCCGCCTTGGTGTCCCGAAAGGCGATCCGGTGACTAGAGCCTGCAGTTCAACGAGGAGGGGACGGCTACCTTCGATGCTTGTAACTACGACTGATCCTGAAACCCCTATAGGGCGCTCAGAAAGAAAAAGTTCGGAAGGATTAGCAACCTCCGCTAGCCCTGTCTCCTTCATTTCAAAGATTCCGATCTCGTTAGTTGAACCAAATCTGTTTTTTACCGCTCGCAGTATTCGGAATGAATGTCCTGCGTCCCCCTCGAAATAGAGCACCGTGTCGACCATGTGTTCGAGGACACGAGGTCCGGCGATGGAACCTTCTTTTGTCACGTGACCTACCAGGAACACTGGAACCCCGAGACCTTTTGCAAGCATCATGAGTCGTCCTGCACACTCCCGCACCTGGCTCACGCTCCCCGGTGCAGACTCGAGCGCAGAAGTGAATGTAGTCTGGACGGAATCGACAACAAGAACATGCGGCTTTAGGGAATGAACCTGCCCCATTACTTTCTCAAGAGAAGTCTCTGGCAGAAGGAGCAGGTTTGCATGAGATATCCCCATCCTCGCTCCGCGAAGGCTTATCTGCTGCGCGGACTCCTCACCCGAAACATAAAGGACAGGACCAGCGTTTGCGGCAAGGTAATTCATCACCTGCAGTAGGATTGTGGATTTCCCTATGCCGGGATCTCCACCTATCAGCACCAGCGAACCAGCTACAAGCCCACCCCCGAGAACACGATCAAACTCCGATATTCCGCAGGAAATTCTAAGCTCGTCGGTTACTGTAACGGCGTTGATGGATAGCGGAACTGCTACGGCACCGCTTTCAGTGCTTACTGCCCGGGCCGGGATCTCTTCCACAAGTGTATTCCACTCGTTGCAGTCCGGGCACTTTCCCAACCACTTGGGAGACTGATAGCCGCACTTCTGGCAGGTAAAAATCGTTTTTAATTTCAAAAATTTCTCCTCCGATCTTCGATGGGATAGTAGCCACCGCACGTCTTAAAGTCAACAGGGGGAAAGGAGTAGTATTGGTTTGACAAAGATTTTGCCGTTGCGATAGTATCGAACGGCCTCCTGCTTCCGAGCAGAGAGTATAGCCCCACCCCGACAGGTGAAAAATGAAATTCAATATGAAGGCAGTGCTTCTCTCGGCACTAGTGCTTCCCGGACTTGGCCAGCTTTATAAAGGAGAAAGAGGCAAGGGCATCATTTTGATTCTGCTGGTAAATCTCTTTGTTCTGGCCTCACTATTCCTCATCCTTAAAGCCGTTGGCCCCACTCTTGTAATGTCCCATCTCTCCGGCACCCTCTCCAGCACCGAACTCCTGGAACAGCTTCAAAAACTGGCACCTGCCGGCAGGTGGATCCTTGCTTCTTTCGTCGGCTTGTGGCTCTTCGGCGTGGTTGACGCCGCACGAAGTCGAAAGAGTTTTGAATAGGCCGAATTGCTTTGACAAACAAGAGCACGTGTGCCATAAAATAACGTTATATTTCAGCTACAGTAAAAATAATTGCGAATCTGCATTAAATTCAACAGTCTTTGAAGACACGTCGCTTAATTCTCAGTAAACGGCGATCCAAGGCAAAAGAAAATCGAGGGCGCATATGTTGTATTCCCAGGTTCTCGCTACAGGCAGCGGAATTCCCGAGAGAGTGGTTGGAAATGATTTCTTCAGTTATCTTGTGGAAGATGCTGATGAGTGGATTTTTTCCAGGACCGGCATCCGTGAGCGTCGGTTTGTGACAGAAGATGTCGCAACGTCTGATCTGGCCACCGTAGCTGCCCGGAAGGCCCTGGAAACCGGAAATATCAGCCCGGAGGAGCTGGACTGCATAATCGTTGGGACCTCAACAGCAGACATGATCCTCCCCTCCACTGCATGTATGGTTCAAAAAAATATAGGCGCCAAGAATGCCTTCGCTTTTGACATGAATGCGGTTTGCAGCAGCTTTGTATATGCCGTGGAAACGGCGGACAACTTCATCAAATCCGGTAAATACAAAAAAATTCTAGTGATTGGGGCTGATACCTATTCGAAGATCCTAGATTTCCAGGACAAAACCACCTGCCCGCTGTTCGGTGACGGCGCAGGAGCCATGATACTAGGAGCAACGCAGGAGAAGACAGGCATTCTTCAAAGCCTCATCCGTAGTGACGGCAACGGCTGGGAACTGATCCAGGTACCCTCATCTGGCTCACGCGCACCTGTCACACCGGAAACAATAGCTGCTAGAGAAAATACCTTCAAAATGGCTGGAAAAAGCGTCTTTGTTTTTGCTACTGACGTCATTCCGAAAATAATTGCGGAAGTAACCCAAAGGGCGGAAATAAATCCGAATGAGCTGGACTATATAATTCCGCATCAAGCCAATGTGCGGATCATTGATTTCATTTCGAAAAAGACGGGAATACCCAAGGAGCGGTTCCTGCTGAACCTAGATCGTTTCGGCAACACTGCCGCGGCCTCAGTCGGACTCGCACTTGATGAAAACTTGCGTAACGGCAAGATCAGGAAAGGGCACCTGGTCCTTATGATGGGCTTCGGGGGGGGGCTCTCCTGGGGAGGAATGCTTATCAGGTTCTGATCAGGTATGTGAAGCGGCAGCACCACTTCGATACTCTCTAATCACAGCAATCCCTTCATCCGAAGGTATGGATGTCAAACCTTTTTCCTGAAATAATTCCGTCAATTGCTGGAAAGAGGTTTTTTTCTTCCATCCGCAATGAAACCTGTCCGCAGCCATAAGGATCCCTCCTTTTTTTAGTCCGGCTGCCAGTGCAGCTATCGCTTTAGTCAAGTCTGAGTCGCTTAGCATCGGCCCTCCCAACAGTCCGTTACATAGGATAATATCGTAGGCCTCAGCACTTACGGTATCCTGTGAGGTAATGTCTCCGGCTGCAAAAGTAACGCATCTCCTCCCCCAAAGCGTCGCCCCATGCTGCTCGAGCCATTGGCGATAGGAAATCTGCTTGAGCAGGTCGTGCGGAAAGTATGCATGCGCCGCCGCGAATACCTCCAGTGGCTCGACCGAAACACCGTGCACCCTCAGTGAATCTTCAGAAAAACCCATCTCAAGAAGAAAAGCCGCAAGTCGATAGGTACACTCCCCCGAGCCACAGGCAGCATCAAGACATTGTAGCCCCGTAGAGATTCTCTTGCGATTATCCTCAAGCCACTTTCTCAATACGTCATACTGACCCGGGTACCTGAGAAAACTACCTCCATGGCGGCGGGGCAGAAAGGTTCCAAAAAGAAGGGATTCCCGTATTGCATCTTCCTTCAGCAATTGCCTGAGCAACTTTGCGGGATTATTTATCTGGAGTTGCTCAGGGAGGCGCGGAAGAATGTCTAGCCAGGAACGGGCGTAATTGAAAAGCGGGAGCGCTTCTGAGGGCGAAATCGCCAGCGCTTTGCGGCATAGACAATGGAAAGCTTGGTGTATCTCTACAATAGGAAGATAGAGATCGGTCAGCGCACTCATCTCACGAGTAGGCACCAATCCAGGCCCCCATAAACCATACGGGTAAACGGAACAGTATTCATCAAACCGCTCCTGAAGCCGCTCAACCCAGCGGTGAAGTGTTTTGTCGCCTAAGGTGCCGCTCTTCAGGAGCTTGCCAATATTCTGCCGGAATGTCAGGGATGAAAAATCAGCCTGGAAAGTGAGTTCTGTTTGATGCATGATGTGAATCTACGCGGGAGAACAGATAATAACAAGGGTGAAGTAAAGGAGCAGGTGTGAATCTGCCAAGGTTGGTGTTGCTGGAGAGCCGGTTATCGAGAACACTCTTGCTGGTTTGCTGCTCCGTCTTGGGAAATCGGGTCGGAGGTGTGTTTCCTGGTGCACTGAATCGAGACATACATCAATTGTCTGTGGAATGCAAAACTTCCGAAGAGATTGTTTTCATTGTTACTGACATGGCAAGGGCTCTTCAACCCAATGGGAATCTCGAGATATTTTTCCCACGCTGCTTGCCGGTAGGAGCTGTTTTTCTACTATTCCGACTTAAGCGGTCCGGCTTCTCCTCATGCAGGGCTGTGGTGGAACGTGGCGGAATTAAGGTTACCGCCACCCGTTGATCAGGTGCCGGCAACGCGGGCAATCTCGAACCCTATCTCCGTCAAGGGAAGAATCTCATCTGCAACCCCCCCTTCCACACAACTCTTTGGCATCCCATAAATGGTCGAGGTAGCCTCATCCTGAACGATAGTAATCCCTCCCTTGGTCTTTAGAAACTGCATCCCTTTGAACCCGTCGTTTCCCATTCCTGTAAGTATCACACCCAGCATTGAGCCGCTACATGCCTCTGCAAGAGAGGTCATCATCAGATCCACCGAAGGGATGTATACATATTTGGGGTAATCCGTTGTCGGGGAGGTCTTTACCGTTACGCCGGCTCCATGCCTCACAAGTGAGGTGTGCCGTCCTCCGGGTGCGACCAATACCTGTCCCGGCTTGAGAACATCGCCATCGGCCGCTTCCTTGATCGAGAGCGAGCACTTGGCGTTGAGGCGCTCCGCATACGGACCGGTAAATGCCTTGGGCATATGGATGGCAACCATTATTCCGTAAGGAAAAGTAGCTGGTATGCGCGACAGAACCTCCTGAAGGGCCACGGGACCACCTGTTGAAGCACCTATTCCGACATAATTTATCTTATGCTGTGCAAAACGGGATTTGGTAACACGGGCAACAGGCGGCGCAGTAATCCGAGCAGTAACCGGCAAGACTGTCCTGGCAACCGAAACAACCGCACCCTTCACCTTTCTCAGCAACTCCTCGCGAAAGACTTTCTGGGCGTCCGCCGAGTCTGTAACATTTTTAGGGATATAGTCAACCGCTCCGGCTTCAAGTGCGTCGAAAGTGGCTCTAGCCCCTTCGTTGGTCAGTGTGGAGACCATTAAAACCCGAGTGGGCGCTTTGACCATTATCTGCTTCAATGCGGCTATTCCATCAAGACGAGGCATTTCAACGTCCATGGTAATGATGTCGGGCTTCAGCTCGATTGCGCGCTGAACGCCCTCGACACCATCAGCAGCACTTCCCACTATCTCAATCTCCGGATCGCGTGAAAGTATACCCCTGATAGCCATACGCATAAAAGAGGAGTCATCAACAATTAGGACCCTGATTTTTCTACCCTGTGAAGGAATCATCGAGCTGTTAAACCTCCATCCCTTCAAACACTGACTTTACAAGCTCACGAATGTCGGACACCTTATCATCCAGTTCGTAACAAAACCGTTCGACATCGAGGTTACGCATGTGCGGAGCAAAATTTTTGAGTATTCCCCATGCTCCTTCTTCCGCCAGATTGAAGCTGACCCATTCACTCCCCTCGTACCCGAGTTGGCGGACCGAGCAGAAGAGATCCGCAAGGTTTACGATCGCCACCAGGGTAGGTTCAAGAGTGGCATTTTCCGGAGCATGATGGTGGGCGATTACCTCTTGGTACTGGGGGGGGAAATTCCAGCTCTGGGCTATCAGCTCACCTACCTCGCAATGAGTAGTACCGAAATAGCGCTCCTCTGTTTCCACAAGCTTGTGCGGGCGGCCCTTTATCTCATCAAGCACTTTCTGAAAATCGTGTTGCATGTTGTAGCTGAAAAAGACCTCGCCGATATCGTGCGTTATTCCTGCCAGGTATGCTTTCTCCACATCGTGGTAACGTGCTCGTTGTGCTATCAGCTTCGACACGACTCCAACGCCAAATGAGTGCTCCCAGAAGGTTCTGATGTCGAACACTCCGTCTTTTCCCTGGAATGCTTCCAGAAACGAGCAAGTAAGCGCCAATTCCCTGATGTGACGAAATCCCAGAAAAACAAGAGCCCGTTTGACCGATGAGATTTCCTGAGCAGTTCGGTATAGGGGAGAATTTACTATTTTTATGACTCGTGCAGCCATTACCTGGTCGGTGAGAATAAGATCAGCCACCTCGTCCAACTCGACATCCGGTTTTTCCAGCAACTCTAGAACCTTCGTCGCAATTATGGGAATGGTAGGAAGATCGGTGGTCCCTGCGATCAACTGACTCGCTTTTTGTAGTTTATGTGCTTTTTCCATTACATCCTCTTACTTTTTATAGGCAAAACCGCCTGGAAAATGGACTGTCTTAAAATGTTCATTTACCCCATGCAACGATTCAGACTGGCCGACGAAAAAATAACCATATTGCTGAAGATTGTTGTAGAAATGTTGTACCACTTTCGATTTTGAGGCAATGTCGAAATATATAAGCACATTTGCACAAAAGATGAGGTCGAAACTCTTCATAAATATCATCTTTGTGTCGTCATAAAGATTCAACTGTGAAAATGTCACGAATTTTTTAACATCAGGCGACAGGACAAACCGTCCATCCCCTTCCTCTTTGAAATACTTTTTTTTGTAGTACTCAGGTGTGTTTCTCACGGAATATGAGCTGTAAACACCCTCCCTGGCCTGACCTAAGACAGTTTCATTAATATCTGTACCTACAATTTCAATAATCCAGTCCTTGAGAATAGCATTACGCTTTTCCATTAGCATCATTGCCAGAGTGTAGGCCTCTTCGCCTGAAGAGGAACCCGCGCTCCATATCCGGATCTTGCGAAATCCTATTTTCCCTTTTGTTTCTACAATCTCAGGTAAAAGCTTGTTTTCTAGGGCAGTGAGCTGAGGTGGATTTCTGAAAAAACATGTTTCATTGGTTGTAATTTCATCCAGTAGCCTTTTCAGTTCTGTTGCGCCCCGCTGGCCGCTCTTCACGAATTGGTAGTAGTCGCTGTGGGTTGCTATTGCCGTCTCTTCCATTCGGCGCGCAATCCTGCTTTCGAGAAAGTATTTTTTGCTTGCATGAAAGTAAATGCCGCACAAGTTGTATATGTAATCCCGGAAGAGCTCGAAATCTTTGTCGGAGATCTTTGATGGACTACCAACCTGCATGGTCTTGCCTAACTCTATTCCCATAGTGTATTAGCCTCAGATAGCAATTCGTGCCGTGCTGCTGGCATCTCTGTCTTCGAGCAGACCAACGGGATCGACAATCAGCGCCACATTGCCGTCACCCAGTATTGTAGAGCCTGCTATTCCAGGTAGATTGGACAGGTATCTGCCTAGTGACTTGATGGCCACCTCCTGCTGTCCTAGCAGCCTCGTCACTACCAATCCTATTCTTTTTTCCGCAACCCCAACGACGACTACATAGCATGAACCGTCGGCAATGGCTTCGCCTTGCACAGCAAAAACATCATGCAACCGCACCAGCGGTAGCACAGTATCTCTCAGCTTCAGGACTTCCTGCCCTCGGATAGTGTGAAACTCACGAACATCCACTCGCAATGTTTCCAGGACCGCTGAAAGAGGAATTGAGTAGATCTCACCGTTCACCTCTACAAGTAGAGACTGGATAATAGCCAAGGTAAGAGGTAGCTTGAGGATGAATTCGGAGCCACTGCCGACTTCGCTTTTGATGTCGATAATACCGTTCAACTTTTTGATATTTGTCTTTACGACGTCCATGCCGACGCCCCGCCCGGAAAGGTCTGTTGTCTTTTCCTTTGTGGAAAATCCGGGAAGAAATATGAGGTCAAGCAATTCACGGGGAGTCATCGCAGCAAGTTGCTCCTCCGTCACCAAACCCTTTTCGAAAGCTTTCCTGCCAACCTTTTCGGGGTCTATACCCCTGCCGTCATCTTTTATGCTTATGACTATCTGGTTCCCTTCATGCCCGGCCGACAGCAGGACGGTGCCTGCCCGTGGCTTTCCGGCAGCAACCCTTTCATCAGGAGTCTCCAGGCCGTGATCCATGGCATTCCTGATCAGATGGATCAGCGGATCTCCTATTTCATCGACGACGGAACGATCAAGCTCCGTTTCCTCCCCGAACAGATGAAGATCAACCTCTTTGCCCAAATCACGCGCTAGATTCCGGACAATACGGGGGAATTTTTTGAACACCTTTTCTACTGGTATCATGCGCAGCTTTAATACCTGCGATTGAAGTTCTGAAGTAACAAAATTTATGCGTTTAGACAGCTTGCTGAAATCTTCGCCGAAGTCGTTCAGGTTCAAGCTGCTTTGATAGTTCGAGTTGAGCTGTATCATGCGGTTGCGTTCCAGTACCAGCTCTCCAACCTGATTCATGAGGTCGTCGAGCCTCTTCACGTCCACCCTGACAGTATTATTGTCAGCAAGCTCCTCTCCACCTTTGGGAGGAGGCGTAACAGCAGCCTTCACGACAGGCATGGCGCCAGGCGCAGCCTCAGCTCTCGGTGCCTGCTTCTCTTCCTCCTGTGGCTGTACTTCAGGAGCCTCAGCGGCGGCATTTTTTTTCTTCCGTTTCTTAGGCTCCTCGGACACCGGCGCAGCTTCTGCTGCCGGTTCGAGAACTTTTGCTTCGCTTGCGCCTTCGGAGAGAAGCGGCAGCAGCTTATCAAGAGTCGTACCTACCTCCCGCTCCTGTATATCCCCCCCCTTTATGTCGTTGACAAGAAGTTTAACCAAATCTACAGCTTCCAGTATCACATCCATTATTGCCGGTGTTACGAACAGTTCTCCTTTGCGCAGCCGGTTAAGAACATCCTCCGTCTTGTGGGTAACCTTAACGAGGAGCTCGAAACCCAGAAAACTGGAAGCGCCTTTCACGGTATGGATAGACCGGAATATCCTGTTCAGAAGGTCGGCATCCGTCGGCGACTTCTCCAGAGCGACCAGATCGTCATCAAGCTTTTCCAACAGCTCAGTTGTTTCTGTTAGAAATCCTTCCAATAACTCTTGGTCTTCAACTTCTATTGACATGTCTGAACTCCCTCACAGAAATTCTCTATCTTATTCCCAGCAGTTTTCTTTCCTCGTCGGATGTGATCTTCTCAAGATCGAGAAGGATGAGCAAACGCTCGGCCTGATTGATCACTCCCGACATGCACTCCTGATCAATGCCGCTGGTTACAACAGGCGGTGGAGGCTGAATTTCCGTGGCTGAAATCCGGATGACCTCGGAAACAGCGTCCACTATAAATCCCATCAGCTCACCCTCGACGTCCATTACCATTATTCGTGTGAATTTGTCGTTATCCACATTTTCGAGTCCAAACTTTTTTCTCATGGACATTATTGGTATGACTTTTCCGCGGAGATTGATCACCCCTTCAACATAATGAGGTGTATTCGGAACCCTGGTTATGTTAGGCAGGCGGATGATTTCCCGTACTTTCAGGACATCCACCCCGTACTCCTCTTTATCAAGATTAAAACTGACCAGCTGTATAAGTTCCCCAGAGGCATCTTCATTTTGCAGTACCAGTGCAGTTTCCATGCATACCCTCCCGTATCCGCTACTCAGTAGGTGATGTAATCGGCATGAACTTTTTGCGGTTTAGTTCTTTCTCTTGATAATTGGAACACAGCAGGTTTCACGGCTTTTTGACTTTTTCATCTTGCTCTCGACAAGTAGAGGAAATGGATAAAATTGTTGACATTTCCGCAAAATAATGCATTAGTTTTTCGCAATATACACTCATAAATAAACTTTTCACCAAAAGATTGTGTCATATTATTGACTTCAGGAATTTTTCTGCTATAGTGATAACCTCATCGGACGGCAACGGCGCAACTTTAAACAGGCTGGGGAACAGAATGGAAACAACCCGCATCTTGATCGCAGATGACGACAAGAAAACCAGGGATTTTGTTGCAGCATTTTTGAGCTACAGGGGTTATCAGGTCTTTCAAGCCTCCGATGGGCAAGATGCCCTGGAAAAAATCGAACTTAACGATGTCCATCTTGTTATTACGGACATCATGATGCCTCGTGTAAACGGGCTAGAGTTCATCAAGAAGCTGAAAGCCATGCGTCCGGAGATCGTGACTATCGCTTACAGCGCTTTCGCCAACTCTGAAATGACTGCGAATCTTCTCAAAGCAGGGGCTTTTTTCTATCTTGAGAAGCCCTTCAATCTTGAGGAACTCGAAACACACGTAAAAAGGGGGCTAGAGCACCAAGCCCTGCAAAACCAGAGCTTCAGGACTAAGCCTTGCATTAAGAACAGGTCACTTCTCAACAACATAATTGGTGAAAGTGACAGAATGCTGGCTCTTTTCGAGCTCATCGAGAAAGTTGCGGATTCTGATTCGACGGTACTACTGCAAGGTGAATCCGGAACAGGAAAGGAGTTGGTAGCGCGGGCAATTCACGACCTTAGCGGACGCCGTACCAAAAACTTCGTTCCAGTCAACTGCGCTGCGATTCCTGATGATCTTCTAGAAAGCGAACTGTTCGGCCATGTAAAAGGTTCTTTCACAGGAGCAGTAGCGACGAGAATAGGCCGATTTGAAATGGCCGACAAGGGAACACTGTTCCTTGACGAAATCGGCGACATGAAGCCGAATTTACAGGTAAAACTGTTGCGGGTGCTGCAAAACAGGGAACTTGAGCCGGTAGGAGCTACACATTCAAAAAAAGTGGACGTCCGCATAATAGCTGCCACCAATCAGAATCTCGAAAAACTGGTGAGCTCCAAAGAGTTCCGTGAAGACCTTTATTACCGGCTCTCGGTGATTCCAATAATGCTCCCCCCACTGAGGGACAGAAAAGGGGACATCCCCCTGCTGATCAACAGCTTCATGGAAAAGTTCAATAGGGACAAGCAACATAAAGTCAAAGGCCTCGACAGAAGCGCCCTGGAAATTCTGTGCTGCTACGATTGGCCGGGAAACGTTCGGGAACTGGAGAACCTGGTTGAACGTCTTGTAATTCTGAAAGGTAATGGGATAATAACCCCTCATGACCTTCCGGACAAATACAGGGGAGTGCGGACTTCCGTAATACAGGAGACGCTCGCTCTGCCGGAAAAAGGTTTTTGTCTCAACAGCGCAGTTGAAGAATTCGAAAACAAGCTCATTCTTCAAGCCCTGGAAAAGACGGGGGGTAATAAGAAAGAAGCGGCGATGCTGTTAAACCTCAAACGGACTACCCTGATCGAGAAGCTGAAAAAGAAGAAACTTATTTTTGGTCCCAGAATGATGTCAAGTTCATAAGCACACTCAGGTTAACATTGGCAAGTTTTCTGCATTGCTTGATGGCATGTCCATTCACACCCTAGAAAAGCTCGTTCCGGCAGATGCACCACGAGAGGCGCCCCGCCCACCCAAGAACATATCAACCTCCTCTGCTTTCGAAGAACAATTGGCTCGTTTAGCCCTGCAGCGGGAAGCTCCGGATCGTATTCCCAATGTCGCCGCCGCAGCTGAAATATTGCGGCTTGAAATGATGAAAAATGCCATCTCCCTCGGGGGGGAACAAGAAGGTGTTCAGGCGCCGGAGATCGTTTCTGCACGTGTAAAAGGCTTACTTTCGGTTTTCCTGCAACATGATCCTGCTACTGCCGAGACAGTTGCCACAACAGCCCCTTCCGCAAAACAAGGGATAAGCTTGCCCCCCTCTCCTCCCGCCCCAGCTCCTTATGAAGACAATCTGGGCGATCTGTCGATCAATGAAATAATTCAAAAGGCATCGAACCGGTATGGGGTAGATGAAGCGCTTATCCGCGCCGTCATAAAAGCCGAAAGTAATTTTAACCCCCGCGCAGTGTCACACGCCGGGGCTGAAGGACTGATGCAGCTGATGCCTGCTACGGCCAGAGGGCTCGGTGTAAAGGATTCATTTGACCCTCAACAGAATGTCATGGCGGGGACCAGGTTTCTTAAGGATATGCTCAACAGGTATGGCGGGAATATCGATCATGCCCTGGCCGCATACAATTGGGGACCAGGCAATGTCGATCGTCACCCCGAGTCCCTGCCTCGGGAAACAAGGCAATACCTGGTCAAGGTCAAGAACTACCTTGCATCGTACAATAGCTAACCTCAAAAAAGCGGCTGCCTTCAGGCATGCCGCTTTTTTGAGGTTATAACGTCACCATGTCATTTCGTTGGCTTGAAAGGATTCCGGCGCCAAAAATGGCCGATTACCTCATGATCCTTTTCAGTCAGCACCGCTCCTCTTTTTTCCATCCGCTGCAATATTTCTCGTATGTCCTGATCTTCACGGGCAGCCGTCTCAATGGGACCCCGATTGTGGCACCTTATGCATTTCTGCTCTATAATGTCGGGGTTCTGCGGGGACAATGAACCTTGTCCGCCGCTGGCATTTGCCTCTGGCACCAAAAGCAGAAACATCAATGACAACAAAAAATACCCTGTCATAGCTCATTCCCTCACGTAGATATCCTGATCAGATCTGTCCACCATAGCCATAATATGTCGATATTCATCCTCGATGACATCATGGTGGTTCTGAGTTTCCTTAATCACACGTTCAAAGATGGCACGCACAAGAGGATCGATTACATCCTTCACAAGAAGAGTATATTGATCAACACAGGCTTTCTCTTCCTTAAGGGCTATCTCAAGAGCCTTTTTCTCGTGAGTGCCCTCATCAATAGCTTTCTCCAGAGCCAGGTACGTTGCGTTTTTCTTGTTGGGTTCTGACTCTATAAAATCAGTCAGATTGCCGTATTCGGTTCCGCGATAATGGTCGAAGAAAGCCTTAAGGTGTCCCACCTCCTCATTCGCCAACATCTCGAACACTTTTTTCGCACGTTCATTTTTGGTAACTGAGGCAGCTCTGCGATAGAAATCCATGCTATCCTTCTCCGCCTGAATTGCCATTTTTAGTGCTTCCTGTACCGTGTATTCCTTACCCATGGCACTTTCCTCCTTGCAATCTTAATGAAACGTTGAATTACAAGTATAGATTCAAACGGTCCAGGGTCAACCGAGAGATCGAAAATTTATAAGATCATTCACCACTACTCCTGCCATTGTAAGTCCGAATATGCCGGGAATAAAAGAACTGCTGCCCAGAATGACTCTCCGATTCTCACATGAAAAAATCTGGTTTTCCTTGTTGGGACAAATGCAATTGCCTCTGCACCCTGATTCCTGGGCCTCCTGTTCCCGGTATTCCTCTGTAGAGAACACAACTTTTACACCGCTTTCTATTCCTCTTTTTTTTAACAGCTTGCGAACAACACGTGCCATCCTGCATTTATGGGTGAGTGATATATCAGCTACCTCTATTTTACACGGATCAAGCTTTGCGGCAGCCCCCATGCTCGAAATAATGGGAATGCACCTTTCACGGCATGTGGCAATGAGGTGGAGCTTGCTCGTGATATGATCAATAGCATCGACGACGTAATCAAACTCTTGTGCGAACAGCTGTCGACTGGTTTCCCCCGAATAGAATTCCCGAAATGGGAAGATCTCCGCATCTGGGTTGATGAGCCGCATTCGTGCCGCCATTACCGACACCTTGGCATCACCGACGGTTCCGTCCATTGCATGGAGCTGCCTGTTTACATTCGTAAGACAGATATCGTCAAAATCCACAATAGCAATGCGGCCTATGCCTGCACGGCATAAAGCCTCGGCTGCATAGCTACCTACACCTCCCAACCCGATAACGGCCACAGAAGATTTTTTCAGCCGGTCAAGACCGTCACGGCCGACCAGTAGCTCGTTTCGAGAGAATCTGTTTAATGGCGCCACGTACCTTTCCTTTCAATTTTTCTTAAAAATTTTGCAAAATAGCCGTTCTGCATTGGCAGTCGTAACTTCAGCGATACGATCAACCGACACTCCCTTCACCTCAGAAATCTTCTCCGCTACCCTCCTGATATATGACGGTTCATTTACCATCCCCCGGTACGGTTCGGGAGAAAGGTCCGGAGCATCTGTCTCCAGGAGCATCCTGTCCAGGGGAATGTGATTTGCCACACGTATCGGCTTCACGGCATTGGGGTATGTTACCGTGCCGCAGATCGAAATATGAAGCCCGAGTCTCAGGCACTGCTCTGCCGTCTCCACGCTCCCCGAAAATGCATGCATGACTCCACCTACTAAACCATTTGATTCTTCTTTCACTATTGTGATGAGATCCTCAAACGCCCGACGGCAGTGAAGCAGCACCGGAAGCCCTAGTACGACCGCTATTTTCAGCTGCTCCCGAAATGCTAGCATCTGAATGTCTCGAGGTATGCCGACATAGGTGTAGTCAAGGCCGATTTCCCCGATAGCAACAGCTCCGCGTTTAGCATATTCAAATAGCTCCGCAGCTGCTTTTTCGTCGAAGCTGATTGAATGGAGAGGATGGACGCCATAGGCAGCGTAAACACCGCCTTCTGGCTGCATCACAGACTCGATCATTCCCCATTCCTGTCGCGTAACTCCGGGAACGATGAATCCATGAACGCCCTCCGTTTTTGCACGTGAAAGAATCTCGGGCAGCACGGTCAGCAGCGAAGGATCAACCAAGTGGCAATGACTATCGACGAAGACAGGCTTGTGGTACTCGTATCGATACATGAAATAATTCTACTGGAGAGGCAGGCGAGAAACAATGGGGGAAAGACTCAGCTTGATTCGCAGCAAGAACTTGCAGGGTCGCCGGGAGAAACCTCAGAGCGAGTCCTTGAGTCCGCGGATTATCTCCAACTGCCGGCGAATGATGAACTGCGAGATTTTCTCTTCATCTTTGCTGGTTGCATCCATCTCAAAAATGTACCTGGGCCCTTCGCTGCTCTCGATACTTTTTAAAAAGGTTGCTGGAAAACTGAGCGGAGTGCCTTCAAGAACGAGCGAAATGGTCCCGTTTACAGGCGGTTGCAGATCGGCGGCGCTGGCGGACATGCTGATTCCCCTGACGGATATGTCACTCAAAACACCTGTCACCGCTCCGGCTGCTGAACGGAAAGTAACCTGCGTATCCCCTTCTATCCTTACTCGCAGGAACTGCCGCCGTTCCGCCCGGACATGCGCGTAGGCGAATCTGCTGAGAACTGCGACGCATCTATTAACATCCGCACGAAACACGCCAGCAACTACATCGTGAGGAAAATGCCTGCTCTTCAAGAATGTCATCTTCTGGTGATACATGACCACAGCCTGATGCTGATGAACGAGAACATCCACCATATCATCTTCAATACTCTCAACCGTTGCAGGATAACTTACTGGAATTTCATGATAATAATTAAGCAGTCGAAGATCGTTCTGCAACCTTTCCCCATGTATTTCTTTCAGGATGGCGAGAATGGCATTGCTATCCTCCTTGCCTCCGTCTACAGTCACAAGTTGATACAAATCGGTCATCCCTGATCCTTTCCGCTGTCAAAAAAACATTGCCCTTTTCCACTCAACATGCCAGTATTATCGGCAGCAGTGAGGCGAAGATAAACTCTTCGCCTTTATTTTGTCCAGAATTTCTTACTCAGGAGTACAAGTTGTTGAAGCACAACCACTCGGAGATCGACAAGAGACGCACCTTCGCCATCATCAGTCACCCCGACGCAGGCAAGACAACCATAACCGAAAAACTGCTCCTCTTCGGCGGCGCTATACAGCAAGCCGGAGAGGTCAAGGCCAGAAAAGCCACACGGCACGCAACGTCCGACTGGATGGAGATGGAAAAACAGCGCGGCATCTCCGTTACCTCTTCAGTTATGAAGTTTACCTACCAGGGATACGAAATCAATCTACTCGACACCCCGGGACACAACGATTTCTCCGAAGATACCTACCGCACCCTGACTGCAGTTGACTCGGTGCTTATGGTGATAGACTCGGTAAAAGGGGTGGAAGCACAGACTAAAAAGCTCCTAGAAGTCTGCAGACTGCGCAATACCCCGATCATGACCTTCATCAACAAACTCGATCGGGAAGGACGGGAACCTCTCGATCTACTCGATGACATAGAAAACAACCTGCAGATCCAGTGCGCTCCCATGACGTGGCCCATCGGCATGGGGAAAAGATTTCGCGGAACCTACCACCTCGCGAGCAAGGAACTGATCTTTTTTGATCCGACTGCGGAACGAGGAACTGGGCGAACCATGCGGGTCAGCGGACTCGATGATCCGGCCCTCAATGACCTGCTCGACACACAGGTTGAGGAGCTTCGAAACGACATCGAACTGCTTGAGGGAGCCGCCCATCCCTTCGATCTGCAGGCTTACCTTGCAGGCCATCAGAGTCCCGTTTTCTTCGGCAGCGCCATCAACACCTTCGGCGTCCAGCAACTCCTCGACACCTTTGTTGAACTGGCCCCTCACCCGTTGCCACGGGAAACGGAATCGCGAACCGTTTCTCCTTATGAAGAAGGTTTTTCGGGGTTTGTCTTCAAGATTCAGGCAAACATGGACCCGGCACATAGGGACCGCATTGCTTTCTTCCGCATCTGCTCCGGCAAATTCACGCGTGGAATGAAGGTCAAGCACCTGAGACTCAAGCGGGATTTTCAGATTTCGAATGCCACCATTTTCATGGCCCAGGACCGGACAAATATCGATGAAGCATATCCAGGCGACATCATCGGAATTCACAATCACGGAACCATAAAGATTGGAGATACCTTTACCCTGGGGGAAGAGCTGAAATATGTCGGCATCCCGAGCTTCGCTCCGGAGCATTTCCGGAAGGTACGCCTTCTAAACCCCCTCAAATCCAAGGCGCTGGAAAAAGGCCTTGTACAGCTTGCAGAAGAAGGGACTACTCAGGTTTTCAGGCCTTTGATGGGTTCGGATTGGATAGTAGGTGCGGTAGGCGTTTTGCAGTTCGATGTCGTAATGCACCGACTGGAACATGAATACGGTGTTAAGGTAGCATATGAGCCAGTATCCTACGTCACCGCCAGATGGGTGACAGGAGAACGAAAAAAGTTGGACGAATTCGAGAAAAAAGAAGCTCTTAGCCTTTACAGGGATGGAGAAGGAAATCTGACGTACCTGGCGGGGAGCCAATGGCGTCTTGAAAACACGATGGAAGGGTGGAAAGACCTGCAATTTCATGCCACATGCGAGCACCGCTGACTCGACAGGCTCCGAACATGAGGGCAGAGTCAGCTAGAGAGATGATCCCCTGCTGTCCGCCTCAATCCTGTCCACCACACAATATATTCCCCCTTCCTTCAGCCCGGGTTTGAAGCATCCATTGCAGGATATGCAGCGAGCCTTCACCTCATCCCCTGCTCCCCAACGCATCGCCAGGGCGGGTTCCCTTATGAAGGGACGCGACATTGCCACATAGTCTGCTTCCTCCCTCCTGATGACTCCCTCCACCACCTCAAGGCTCCTCATTCCGCCTACGACCGCAACCGGACAATCCACGGCATTTTTAATCCTATATGCCAGCGGCAGGTTGTATGCTTCCTGTTCGCGTGAGTCTATACCCTGCCTGACAGGGGTGCGTAAACCTGACGCAGGAGTACCGCCACTCACCTCAATGGCGTCGACCCCTTCCTCGTCAAGCGCTTTCGCAGCCTCCACTGCATCCTCAAGCTCAAGACCCCCCTCAAGGTTGTCCGAACCGTTAAGCTTCACCAGAACGGGAAAGTCGTTTCCGACGGAGCTACGGACGCTCCGGTACACCTCCATGAGGAAACGCAACCGGTTTTCGGTGCTGCCACCATACGCATCACTTCTGTGGTTTGTCAGAGGTGAGAGAAACTGATTTATAAGGTATCCGTGGGAAGCATGCAGCTGAACAGCATCAAACCCGTACTCACGTGCCCGTCGGGCACCTGCACCGAAGAGCATAACCAGTTCTTCTATATTCGATAGCGAAAGCTCAGCCGGAGTCTCGGGGTATTGGTCGACCTGCAAGGCTGAAGGAGCGATCGGTTGGGTATTGATAATCCTACTGCTGGTCTGCCCCCCCGAATGCACCAGCTGTAGACAAATCCTCCCCCCCTCGCGATGCACCGCGTCGGTCAACACACGCATCGAAGCTGCAAATCCGTCCTGCTGGATTCCCATCTGCCCGGGCAACTGCTTCCCATCAGCACGGACAAAGGCGTATCCGCTTATGATCAGCCCGATCCTCCCCCGAGCTAGATGTCCGTAATAGGCAGCTAATTTGGATGTAGGACGGCCATCCTCTTCGCACATGCCTTCCCATGTGGCCGATCGAAAAAGCCGGTTCTGCAGGAGCATTGAGCCGATTTTTGTCTCTTCGAACACCTTGCGCATGGTTCCCCCTTCCGCAAGCACATTTGTTCAGTAAATCTCGTAGAACCCTTTGGTCCCAAGCTTATGAACCTTCATAAGGTTCGTAGAACCGCGGGCTTCAAGAGGAACCCCCATTGTTATAACCACCACATCCCCTTTTTTGAATCCCAGACACAGCAACGTTTCTTCGACTGCATTGATCTGTTGGTCGGTGCCCTCCATCGAGCCGATTCTGCATGCCTGCACACCCCAGCAGAGAGCGAGCCTGCGACATATTTCCGGAAAGGGAGTGAACGCTATTATAGGAACCGGTGGCCGGAATTTCGCTATACGGATGGCGGTGCTCCCCGAATGGGTGAGGACGACGATTGCCTTGGCCTTTACATTTACGGCAGCGCTGCATGCAGCTTCGGCTACCGCCTCGGCAACGCTTGGGCTGCCCGTATGCTCAATTCGGGTATAGCTCCCGCGCAGCTCGGAACGCTCGACATCATGAGCAACGTTTACCATAGTTTTAACTGCCTCGATAGGAAACTGCCCGGAGGCCGTTTCTCCCGAAAGCATCACTGCGTCTGTTCCATCAAGAATTGCATTTGCTACGTCAGATGTCTCCGCTCTGGTCGGACGGGGGTGGCTAATCATGGATTCCAGCATCTGTGTAGCCGTTATTACCGGTTTCCCAGCAGCGTTGCATGCCTTGATGATTTTCTTCTGAATGAGGGGAACCTTCTCCGGACTGATTTCGACACCGAGATCTCCGCGGGCAACCATCACGCCATCCGAAACTTTTAGTATGCCGTTGAAATTCCGCAGCGCCTCCGGCTTTTCTATCTTCGCAATCACTGGAGTATTAAGATCATGCTCATAAATAATCCGTTTGACCTCTTCTATGTCGGAAGCTTTCCTCACAAAAGAAAGGGCTATGTAGTCCACTCCGATCCCGAGACTGAACTTGAGGTCCTCCCGATCTTTGGCCGTCAAAGACGGGGTTGATACATCTACACCAGGCAGGTTTATTCCCTTCAGGTCCTTGAGAATTCCTCCTTCTACCACAGTGCAGCGAACTACATTGTCGGCAACGGAAGAGACCTTGAGCTCGATAAGGCCATCATCCATGAGAATGCGGGACCCGGGGCGCACGTCTCGCGGCAGGGCTTTGTATATTGTAGAGATAAGACCGCGCGTGCCAAGAAGATCTTCGGTGGTTATATCGAGCGTGTCCCCCCTGGTCAGCGCAATAGCCCCGTTCTCCATTCTCCCGGTTCTGATCTTGGGGCCTTGTAGATCGGCGAGGATCCCTGTGGCCCTGCCGCGACTGTCCGATATATTCCTGATAGAGTGTATGATCTTTTCTTTCTCAGCGTTGGTACCGTGTGAGAAATTAAGGCGGAAAACATCTACCCCGGTTTCGACAAGACGCACTATCATTTCGTCTGAAGCGCTGGCAGGGCCAACGGTAGCTATTATCTTGATTTTACGCGTAGACAGGCTCAATGGTGAAAGCGCCCCTTTCTCCCTTTATGAGCTGCATTGGGGGATTTATGACATGCGAAACATTGAAGCTCCTCGACCTTACGCAGTTCCAGGGCCGAATCGGGCTGCTCCCCCTTCGGCATGTTGTACTCCTCTGTCTGGAAGTAGAGCCGGTCCCTCTCATCCGTAAGATATGCAGCTTTGTACACAACGCTCCAGTTATTGCCGATAGGCAGGGTATGACACTGATCACACCCTCCCGGGGGGGGTATAGTCCTCCAGGCGGTGAACATTGTGCATCCGGAAGCGCAGAAGAGTATTAAACCTAGCGTTACTAAAATCTTGACCATAGGTTTTCCTGAAGATATCTCGGAAAATAGCTTATGCCGCTGAAATAATAACACACCCGGCCGTCAAAACAACGATGGCCGGGAAAGGAGAGCAGATAACGGGATCATGTCAAATTCCCCACTTGTATTCGAGATATTTCAATGTCTGCTCATACCCCTGTTCGACGAGGTACGTCTTCTCAGCTGCTGAGAGATCGAATTTTGCTGGAGGTATGTCGCCGCAGTAGAGAAGAATCGTGTCGCGCCATCGCCCCCCCTTTATGAATTCCTTTTCAAGAGCATGAAGTGAGAAATTGAGCGTTTCCAGGAAGTACTTCTTCATTGTAAGCTCGCCCGGTATCAAACTCGTCAGGGTACGTTTTGAAACTACCTTTAGGACTAGGGTCTTTTCCCGCTCGTAATCGAGCATTTTTTCGACAGCTCCAACCATATACGAACCATCTATGAGAACATGCTCCTGACCGTTAAGGTTGAGACGACGGTGGACCAGGATCCATGGCATACCCATCGAGCACCTAACAGCTGTTGACACCTTTACACGTGGATGTGCAGCCGAGTTGAAAATGACAGGTCTATAGTTGATGATGTCAGTAGTTATGATGTGCGGATCTATTCCGAACGGGTCCCCGAATGTAGCCCCATTGAGTTTTTTATCGATCCATTCTTCCAGTAGGTCACCGCTATACAACCCTTTGCCGCGCCTCAAGTTCTTGACGCTGAAATCTTTAAGCGACTCTACATTGAATTCGACTGCCTCTCGACGGATATCTTCCAGAGGCAATCCGGCCGCATAAAGGGAACCGATGAGGCTGCCAGAGCCTGAACCTATGATCTTCCTGACAAACAGGCCCTTTTCTTCTATAGCCCGAAGTGCCCCCACAAATGCAGGGAAACGCATCCCCCCACCCTCAAGAACAAGGCTTATACTAGATCGTTCCATTGTCCCATCCCTGATACGGCCGCGATCATGTCCGATCTCGACCGAGAAGTTCATCCATCACCTGATCTTCATCCCCCGCATTGTAAGCAACTATGTTCTTCAAAAGCGTAAATGAATCGACATCCATCTCCCTGAACTGAAGAACCAGTCCCGTCTCCTCCACCCGAAGCACCGTCCCGGTAATATTTACAGAGATGTCCAGAGGATTGGTCGTTCCGGGCAGGTAAAGCGTCACCTCCACGGGGAGGCCAGGTTCCAGCTTCGTATCGGTCCGAATGAACGCACCCTTGAGACTTAGGTTCTCCACATCCCCTTTGATGGAGATGTTCCTGCTGTTGACGAACGCCTTCAGGCTGAAGGTTACGCGAGAAAATTTCCGTTTTTCCATTTGTCACTTCCAAGGATGGATGAGCCGAATCTAAGGCAGCCTATTATAGCGACATCAGATTTCACGTCAAGGTCAAGTAGCTCTGCCTTTCCACACAAGACAACAGTTATCGCGCTCCGATCAAGAGATTTCTTGCAAATACTTGCCGAATGTAATAGTAGATTTTCATGTATCGTAATTAACGAGTTGGTTCTCCACGATGAACATCGCCTTGGCCAAATTTCTGCTGATACTACTTCTCCTCCTCCCTCCCCTCTTCTTCCTCAGAAAGGTAACGGCACCGGCTTATCCAATTCTGGGGGCAGACCCACTCGAAGTGACGATTCTGGAAGACCACAGGGATGCGCTGCAGCACTGGGTTTCGGAAGGAGTTCGAAATGCGGTGCTTGTGAATATAGATGCACACGACGACCTAAAAAAGGTTTCTACTGAGCATATTGCTGTATTGAAGGCACTCTGTCAGGGGAAAGAAAGCAAGCAGGCGTGCAAAAATACCGATGACGCAGGTCCGCCAGTGACCAATGCCGACTTCATTCATGCAGCAGCCAAATTAGAAGTATTGAGCAGTGTTTATTGGGTCATTCCGAATACGTACGGAATCTTTTCCAATGACGGGAGCACCCTGACCGCTCTCCTCAGAAGCTATGGATTTCCCGATGAAGATATTGTCACCTTCAGCCGGAAGGGTGCATGCTTCGCCGGCACGACCGACGGCATCCCCATCACCATCTGTGATGCGGCTAACCTGCCGCAACTGGACGAGCCGGTTTTGTTAAGTTTCGACACCGATTATTTTCCTCAGCTCATAGGGAATAAGAACCTGCGGATCATCAATGCGGTTCGAGAAACTTTTAAAACGTTGGCGGGAAAAGAACTCCAGATCCGGGATGCAACCGTCGCCTTTTCTGTCAACGGAGGGTTTCTTTCTACCGGCTACCGCTGGATAGGCGAACTGGTCATCGACATCCTGCGCAATCCCTCGATCATAGCGCAGAAAGAGCTTCCACCAAGGTACACTTTCCTTCAGCGGATAGACCTCCTTTTTATTATGGAGCGTTACCGGGAGGTTCTTGATGAAGTCTCGCCGCTTATTGCCCGGGAAGGGGCAGACCCTACGCTGTTCATTTATGCTGCCCGCGCTTCAGGGGGACTAGGGCTGACCAAAGACTCATTCCGGTATGCTGAAAAAGCCTGCATGTCGGAGAAGTCTTACTGCTATGGGCTCCCGGAAATCGGCATAACCCTTCTGGATCAGGGAAAGCTCGGGGTCGCAGAAAGATTCTTTACCCGCGGTTACGACCTCTGCACCGGAATGGATCACGGCCAGTTCAGACTTGCCATGGCACTCAAGGACTCTGGGCGGTATGAGGACGCCATAAAATATTTCAAGTTCTTCCGTGATTGCTACGGCAGCTTTCCCGTCGATTTTTATATCGCGGACACCTTCCTCCTCATGAAAGATGAGGCATCTGCTCTTAAGTTCTTTGAAAGCGGAAGAAAAGCCGCTATCAAAAACCCGGAATCGCTGGTTCGTTTTGGTGATCGCAGGATTATCGAAAAGGCTGCTGCTTTCTACGCGACAAAGGAATACCGCGATTATGCCTCGGAACTGCGAAAAATATTGGACTCTCATCCCAACTGAAGTCATACAACATCTGCCTGCGGCATAGCAGTAACTCCCCACTCTTCAAGTTCGGCTAATATGAGATACTCCATCAGTTCTATCCGGGAAGCGACAGAAGGGGAAAGGCCCAGTGAAATGTCGAGAGAGGCTGGCTGGATTCCCCAAAGGACCACCGAAGGAGGGGATTTTCCCTGAAGAATATTGACGTCCAGAAGGTCCTGAAGCCCCATCTGATGGGGAGAGAGCAATTTAGTAAATGTAGGTGGGATTTCATCCCCTGTGAGTCGAGTGAACGCCCCCGGAGCTTTACCGGCGTCCACGGCGTCTACGACCAACAGGTGGGTTATCCCCTGCAGATAAGAGAGCAGATCGAGGCCGAGGACACCGCCAGCCAACAGCCTTACTTCAGAAGGGAAATCGTACCTCTGCTGCAGCTGCTGAACCACGTGTACACCAACACCGTCGTCTCCCATTAAGGTATTTCCGGTTCCCAAAATAAGAATTTTCATTTGCGCCCCCACCTTTTAACGGAGCGACATACACTGTAGATGTCCTGGAAAGGAAGGTCTAAATCAACTGTGAGAATACTTTTATCTGGGTCCAAAGACAGCCGTGCTACAAGGACAGGGAAAGCGTATGCGCCTACTCCACTTTGTCAAGCCGCAACGGCTTGAGATACCGCTGAATACCTGAACGCAGCGCTTCCCAAATGGCTGCAGGTAATGATGCCTACATCTTTTAAGCTGCATCTCCCCACCTATTTATTTCCTTACAACTCTTCTCTTACTGTCCGGTAGTAAATTTCTCGTTTTGTGAGAATTTTTATCTCCCTCAGTCCGCACTCGGTTGTTACAACAATAATTCTCATACCCGTAAATAGCCTTAATTTCGAGTGTTTATTTTTTTAGGGCGCTTTTATTATCTCATGCTGCCGCTTGGTATCAAGGTTGCTTTTATATGTGCAGACTCTAATTTAAACCCATAGCTAAGGGGGATACTGATATGTTAGAACAAGCCATTAAGCAACTTAAACAGAGTGACCTCAGGACCCCCTGTACCTCGGCATGTAAACACCACAACCTCATTCCAGATATCCAGCGAGAGATCGACTCCCTGTACGCGAGCTCCAGGCGGGGATTATGGAACCTGGCGGCATTCCTGCTCATCAGCATTCTTTTCCTGCTCATCAAGGACATTGCTGTGCTGGACCTTTTCCCAGAGCATGTCAGAGAGATCATAGGGGCACCTCCCGCCCCTTACCTGATTCATATCATTTTGGGTGTTTCGACCATCTCCGGATTAATTATTGTTGCAGGCAGGCTACTCAATGATGTGCAACCCGGAAGGAAGTACGAACAACTCGCCCACCGCAGTGCCTTTTATATTTTCTACCTGCTTTCCAGCAGTCTTCCCTCAACCTTTCTTTTTGTATTTTCAGCCGGAGTGGCCGTTCTCCTGCTCGAACACTACCAGATTTCGGCCTATTACAAAGCAGCCATATGCTGGAAGAAGGAGTTGATGCGGAAGGCCTCCCTCTGGCCACTGACCGCCACAGGCAGAATCCTCGAAGACTAAGGAGCGAAAGGAGACTTCCATGAAAGTCATACCATCTGCTAACAAATCAAGAATCACAATCGTACTCATCAGCAGCCTCATCATTCTAGGGACTGTCTTCATCTTGGGCATAAATCAAGTGTCACACGGAGACGGATTTATGGTGAAAGCTTTTCTTTTCTTTGTGGGAGCCATCATTGCGGTGCAGGTTATCCCCGGGCTTATGCTTTTCGGCGCCATGATAAGAGGAATCGCATCAGTGTCCAAAAAGCAGGATACGCAAGAGGAGGTACGGAAATGACGCACTACAATGAGGTGAAAAACGATGATAGAGGCATTTTAATAGCGGACAGAGATACTGATGTCAGGAAGGAAGTGGCCGAGATTTTTACCGAAGCTGGTTACCAGGTGGAGACCACAGACTCGGCAGTTCATGTTCTCTGCAATATCCTTGAAAAGCAGACCCCGGTAGTGCTGCTCGGCAATGATTTTGACAACAAGGTATCATCGGCCGATCTGATCCATCTTCTTAAAAAATGTAACAGAAAACTCGCCATCATCCTTGTCTCCGATGAAGCTTCACTTCCCGTAGTCCGAAAAATCCGGCGCGAAGGTATTTTCTACCACGCACTTAAACCGTCGACTCCTGAGGACAAAGAGGAAATCCGCCAAGCAGTCGGCTGCGCATTTGCCAACACCAAAAAAACTCACGAGCAAAAGTAACATCATCTTACTATCAAAGGAGACTGCCAATGAGAAAACACGCGCTTATCACCCCGTTAATATCGGTAATAGCATGGGCACACCCTGCCTTTGCAGCAGCAGGGGCACGGGAAGACAATAGCGATTTTATAGTGTGGGTGTTTATTGCTTTCTGCGCCCTCATTGTCGTAGGCCAACTGGTACCAGTGTTTCGAAGCCTTCGGGCACACAAGCCGTCACTGCAGCGAAAGGAAGTAAAGGAAAAAGGCTAGTTTAATATTATCTTCCGGAGGTACCTAACGTGAACCCAACTAACTTTCACCTTATACTGATGATTATCCTTGCTGCAGTCCTCATTGCTCCGGGTCCACAGGCACTAGCAAGCTCCAAAGGCTGCCTGACATGTCACGGCAGCAAGGAGAAAGTGGATAATTCCCGATTCATTGACCCTGTCAGATATCAACATACCGCCCACGCCCGGATAGGAGATGCCAACTTCGGGTGCCGTACCTGTCATGACGCTGTCACTGCCGGTCATCCTGATGATGGCATGAAAGTATTCGCAACTACCAACTGCTCCAACTGTCACTCCGATGTAATGGAAGAGTACAGCAAGAGCGTACACGCAAGAAATGCTGCCTGCGGAGACTGCCATAACCCTCACACAGCACACTCTCCTACTGAGGTCTCAGGTCATGACATGAATCTTATGTGCGGGAATTGCCACAAGAGCAATGAGATGATCAGTAAACATTCCGAGTGGCTGCCTCAGGCCGAACTCCATATTGATTCCCTTCCCTGCATCACCTGCCATTCTGGCTCTGAAAATTATGTGATAACTATGTACATCGTAAAACGTGACGTGGGAGGCGGACGCTACGGTGATTTTAAAACTGCCACTTATGAAGAGCTCAAAAAACTCGCGGGAGAACAGGACATCCGTTCCCTGATAGATGTCAACAACGATAGCTACATTTCTCTAGCCGAGCTGAAGTTATTCAACAGCAGTCCCGGCCACGATAACGTACGTCTTCAGGGGATGATGACGCCGGAAAAAGTGACGCACAACTTCCAGGTTCTCAGCAACCGCTGGGATTGCTCGTTCTGCCACGCATCAGGCCCCGAAGCAATGCAAACCAGCTATGTAGCGCTGCCCAAGCCCAATGGAACGTTTGCTCGGGCTGCCGTTGAAAAAGGTGCCGTGCTGGACGCCATGAATGGAACCCCGGATTTTTATATGCTAGGCTCTACGCGCAATCCTACCTTAGACAAAATAGGCCTGCTCATCATAGCAGGCGGGCTCATAATGCCGATTGGCCATGGCTCTCTGAGATTCCTGACACGAAAAAACAGAATGGGAAAGGGGCACTGATATGAGCGACACGACAAACAACAACATGATATATCTGCAACCTACTCCAGTAAGGATATGGCACTGGCTAAACGCCCTTGGGATAGTAACTCTTTGTATTACCGGAGCACAGATCCGATACCCTGAATTCATCAACATCTTTGGTTCGTACAAAGCAGCTATTCGCCTTCACAACACGGCCGGGATCGTAGTATCCCTTTCCTTCTCTCTTTGGTTCTTTTATTACACCATGATAGCCGGGACGATGGCGCAACTCTACTTCCCCAAGAAAGAAGATCTTCAGACTGGGATTCTGAGACAGGCATTTTATTACTTCTTCAACTATTTTCGCGGAAAGCCCAGCCCGCATCACCCAACACCCGACAATAAATTTAATCCCATGCAGAAGTCTGCTTACCTTGCCATAATGTTTGTCCTGGTGCCGCTTGTCAGCCTTACGGGCATATTTCTGATGAACATAGCACCCTTGCGTGAAGTCCTTATAATGCTTGGCGGCTTGAAAATCCTCGTAGGAATGCATTTCTTATTGGCCTGCTCACTCTGCGCCTTTCTCTTCACTCACATATATCTTGCGACACTGGGCCACACACCGTTCGCGCATTTTGTCCCCATGTGGACGGGGTGGGAAAAAATCGAGGATCATGGTTCACATGAACCTCTACACGACCTGCCCAAGCCGGCGGAGCATGCAAAAGGATAGGAGTCTCTGACTCAATGTTGGCCATTCAGACAAGGGCCTCCAAAGGTCACTGCAGGTGCCGGAACATGAGCTGCCCACCATGACGGTTGGGCAGCTTAACTTTTGCCGATCGCCGCCGAAGAGAAACACAACCACCACCTCATCTGTCCTTGCCAGAGTCCAATGAAAGCCCACGATTTTTCCAACAACCTCTTTCTTGGCCGTCAGCCGATTCTCGATGCTGAACTAAATCTGGTTGCATACGAGCTTCTGTTCCGTTCTTCGGATTCTCTCTCTGCCGATGTAACAGACGAAGTCCAAGCATGTGCACACGTCATAGTCCATACTCTTTCTGATTTCGGCCTTTCAGACGCTCTAGGAAAGAAAAAGGGATATATCAACCTGACCCAGCAAATCCTGATGGCTGATGTTCTTGATCTGTTGCCTAAAGAGCAGGTTGTAATAGAGCTACTGGAATCAATAAGACCTACTCCCATAGTAGTTTCAAGATGCAGGGAATTAAAACGTAAGGGCTTCACCCTTGCCCTCGATGATCATGTCTATGATCCTGAATTCGAACCTCTTTACGAGCTGGTAGATATAATAAAGGTAGATCTCCTGAAATCTCCCTCTAACCAGATCATAGGGATGCTTGAAAAATGGCGTGAGTGGCCTTTGACGCTGTTAGCGGAAAAGGTTGAAACACACGAGCAGCTCAGCTTCTGCCGTAACGTTGGCTTTCAGATGTTCCAAGGATATTTTTTTGCGAAGCCCACAGTGATTCAGCAAAGAACTCTGGATACCGCCACACTCACACTGATGCGCCTTATGGACCAGGTATTGGCGGATGCCGATTCGTCCGAAATAGAAGAAACTTTCAAGCAGCACCCTGAGCTGATTTATAATCTTCTTCGCCTAGTCAACTCAGTGTACCTTGGCATGCGGGGGAAGATCAAAACAGTGCGGCACGCTTTGGCCATACTTGGGCGGGATCATCTCAAGCGCTGGCTAATGCTCTGCCTTTATGCACTCAACAGCAATAAGGGCATATTTGCTAGCCCTCTTATGGAATTGGCGGCAGTCCGTGGAAAATTCATGGAAAATATCGTAAGGGCAATACCTGCGTGGGGAAGGGACAAGGACTCTGCGGACAGAGCATTCATGACAGGCGTTCTCTCTCTCATAGATGTCCTTCTGAATGTGCGGATGGAAGAAGTTGTGGGGCAGTGTAACATTGCAGATGAAATGCGCGATGCTCTTCTCCATCGCACAGGAGTTCTCGGTCAGTTACTTATAGTTTCTGAGCACCTCGAACAGTCACGCACCGAAGAACTTGATAAGCTTCTAGAGGAGCTGTCACTGTCACGCGCAGAATGCTCTAACGCTCAGCTCGATGCAGTAAAATGGGCTAATAGGACCTTGTTAAAATAATAATGATTTTTTACTTTCTTCTCTTCTGTAGTAACTCCTCCTCCAGTCTTTTTATAGCTTCCTGCCTTTTCTCAATGTATTGTTCATACAATCTGATGTAATGATCACGGCTGTTTTCAGTGACTATTTGCATAATAATAGGCAAGGTAGCCATGCACAGGACACAAAGACACATACTGAGTCCAAGGAAAAATATAGCCCCGCTGACACCCTGATCAATAAGCACTGTCTGCTGCGACAATAAAAGCAGGATCACTCCTCCCCATCCAATTATTTTTTTCATAGTTCCCTCATTGTTTCTCAAGTTTCGCTAGTACCGTCTTAGACTAATCGGCAGAAACTGGCGAAAATCAAGTCGTAATCTTTGAGAGAAACACGCTGCTGGAGCGCAGCGGGGAAGAAATTCTCAGGCAAAATGGGGTCAAGGAAATTTGATTGAGATGGTCCTGAACGAAATTATCGAGGTGTCTTCTGAAAATGGAATCTCGTAAAGGAATAGAAGGTCGATTCTTTCAGCTTTTCGACCATATGCCGGAAGAGCCATTCCATACGGCATGGAAAAATATGCGGGGTCACTGGGGGGAGGAAACGCAAAAACCGCTTTCGCTACCTCAGCATGGGCGGCATCGATAACGCGGGCTCTTAATTCAACACCTAGGATGTATAACGCAAGTCCGGATGACACTGTCCCGATAACGGCTATGCGGGAAGGTTCCTGCCATGCCCTCCACTCGAGGGCTATATCATAGTCTTTTCTTCCCGAAGTCTTTTCAGAATAATCGACTGCCGAAGAGAGATCAGGAGAAAACAAAATAATCAGGATAGCAATACACCATGCCATGATAGGAGTCCTTACCCCTCTCAGCTGCCGCCTGTTCGAAATTTTCCATACAATTTGCTGGATATTGCCTGACCCATCAAAAAATATGGCCCTTCTGGAATCTCCGGAAGGGCCACCTTAACTACGGCTTCTATGTGCTTAAAGCAATGCTGCCTTCTGGGCCAGCTCCAGCAAGAATGAAGGAATAACACCGGGAACAAGAACCCCGATAACGGCAACAATCAAGCATAGGGCTATTCCCGGAGTAACCTGAAGCCAATCGAATTCTTCCTCGGGCTCTTTCATGTACATGAACACCATGATGCGCAAGTAGTAATAAACCGAGGCGGCGCTATTAAGAACCCCGATGACTGCAAGCCAGATGTAGCCGGCCTGAATTGCACCTGAGAACAGGTAGAATTTGCCGACAAAGCCGGCTGCGGGGGGGATACCGGCGAGAGAAAAAAGGAATATTGACATGCAGACAGCTAGCACGGGATGCTTGAAACCGAATCCGGTGTAGTCGCTGACATTGTTGTTCGGTTCTCCCTTTTTTCCGACCAATACTATGATTGCGAAAGCACCGATGTTCATAAACGCGTACGTAAGCATGTAAAACATAATACCTGCGGTGCCCACAGCGTTACCAGCGACGAATCCGACAAGAACATAACCTGCATGTGCTATAGAAGAATAAGCAAGAACTCGCTTGATGTTGTTCTGATAAAGAGCAGTGATATTACCTACGGTCATGGTAAGAACAGCCAGAATCCAGAGTAAATCCGTCCAATCTGCACGAAACGAAGGGAGCGCTACAACGAATACCCTTACGAAAGCGGCAAAGCCCGCAGCCTTCGGTCCAACCGACATGAAAGCAGTCATCGGAGTAGGAGCACCCTCATATACGTCGGGTGTCCACATATGAAAGGGTGCTGCTGCTATTTTGAAAGAGAAACCTACTGCCATCAAAAGCATCCCCACGAGAAGCATCGGGTTGGCTGTGACTCCGGCATTCTGAGCTATGAATGATGCAATGTTGGCAATCTTGGTAGTTCCGGTTGCTCCATAGGTGAGAGCCATACCATAGAGAAGGAATCCTGTCGAAAAGGCGCCCAGAAGGAAGTACTTCAGGCCAGCCTCGTTGGATCTCAAGCTGTTTCTATTAAATCCAGCAAGAACATAGAGGGAGACCGACAGAACTTCAAGGCCCAGGAAGATCGTCATGAGGTCGGTACCAGATGCCATTAGCATCATACCTGCCGTGGAAAGAAGAACCAGTGGGTAAAGCTCGCCCCAATTGCACTCTTCACGCTTCATGTACTGGTCACTGATTAGAATGGAGAGTGCACCGGATATCAGAACGATACCTTTAAAAAACAAGGCGAAATTATCCTGAAGTACTGCTCCGTTAAAGCCCTGTTGTGGGTTACCCCAGCCGCTTACGACGGAGTAAAAAGAAATGACGATGCCGATGAGGCTTAAATAGCCGAGATAAGCTTTCTGCTCGCTCGGGACGAAGACGTTGATCAGCAGCAGAATCATGGCGAAGACGGAAAGGATCGTCTCGGGCATGACCGCAGCGAAGTTTATGGCAGGCATCGCAAATGTTTCCATCTAATTCCTCCAGTGGCTATTCTGAAAAAGTCTACTTATGCTCTAAAGGCTGTACCGCCGGAATTTCCTGCGGAGCAGGGGTAGCAGGAGGCGCTACAAGTGCAACTTTCTTCGCCTTGCTCTGCTGGATCATCTTATCAATTGAAGGAGCCATCCGATCTATGAACGGGTTCGGATACACTCCCATAACAAAGATGAGGACGAGCAGAGGAACCATTATGGCTATTTCCCTGCTGTTGAGGTCGGTCAGCTTCTGGTTTTTTGGGTTATTAAGTTCACCGAACATGACACGCTGAAACATCCACAACATGTAGACAGCCGAAAGAATAACACCGCTTGTCGCTATGATGGCATACCATCGCAGGTTACTTTCGTACGCACCTATCAAGACGAGGAATTCTCCCACAAAACCGTTGGTGCCGGGAAGGCCAATGGACGAAAGGGTTACGATCATGAATATTGTCGCAAATATCGGCATTTGTTTCGACAATCCACCGAAATCCGCGATAAGCCTTGTATGGCGACGTTCATAAATGAAGCCAACTATAAGGAAGAGTGCACCGGTAGAAATACCGTGATTCAGCATCTGAAGCATTCCTCCGGCGACACCCTGCTGGTTGAGGGCAAATATACCCAGCATGACGAAACCGAGATGAGCGACCGACGAGTAAGCCACGAGTTTTTTTACGTCGTCCTGCACCATTGCTACAAGAGCGGCATAGATAATACCGATTACAGCAAGAGTGGCAATGAGCGGAGTAAATCTCTCGGCCGCATCCGGGAACAGAGGCATGGCGAATCTTACGTAGCCATAGGTTCCCATTTTAAGAAGAATAGCTGCAAGAATGACCGATCCAGCGGTAGGAGCCTCAGTGTGAGCGAGCGGCAACCATGTGTGAACAGGAAAGAGCGGAACCTTGATCGCGAAGGCGAAGGCAAATGCCAAAAACATCCAAACCTGAATCGAAGGATCAATAGGCAACGTGTAGAAATTGGCGATGGTGAAGTCGGTTAGACCGGCCTGAAGCCCCATGAAATACAGTGCGATGATAGCGACCAGCATGAGTACGGAGCCGGCCATAGTGTAGATGAAGAACTTGACTGCGGCATAAATTTTTTGCTTGCCACCCCAGATGCCAATGATGAAGTACATGGGGATGAGCATGAGTTCCCAGAAAATGTAGAAGAGGAAAAGGTCAAGAGACACAAAAGCGCCGAGCATACCAACTTCAAGGAGCAAGAGACAGATCATGTATTCTTTGACCTTGGTCTCAACCGCAGTCCAGGTCGAAAGAACGGCAATCGGCATGATAAAGGTCGTAAGTATGACGAGCCACAAGCTGATGCCGTCAATGCCGACGTGGTAGTTCATCTTGAAAGGCCCTGCCTGAATCCAGGGAACGTTCTGAACGAATTGATATTCAGCATTTGAAACAAAGCCGGTAACCAAGGGAAGGGAAACGACAAAGGTAACCGCCGTAATGGCTAGAGCCAGACCCCTCAGCAGCCCGTGACTGTTCTTGGGGACGAACAACAGCAACAGGACCCCGAGGAGGGGTAGAAATGTCATCAGGCTTATGATGGTCTCATTCATTGAATCTGCTCCTTTTTAAACTATTTCAAGAGAGTACAGACAGCGTTATCGGAATATGTAAAACGCTACGATTACAACTGCACCGAGGGCCATGCTCATAGCATAGTTGTGGACATAGCCAGACTGCAGGCTCTTGATGGCCGCACTGACAGCCATGACGAACTTGCCGACGCCGTCCACGATCCCATCTATTACCACAACGTCGAAGCCTTTCCAGAGGAAATTACCGAAAGACTTGCAGGGGTTCACAAACACGAAATCATACAGCTCGTCGATGTACCACTTGTTGTACACCGCTCTGTAGAGTCCTGGGAAAGCAGCTGTGAACTTCGCAGGGATAGAGGGACTCATCACGTAGAGAGCAAAGGCGATTGCAATACCAACTACGGCAATGACAACGGACAGCCCCATGAGCCCCCACTCCACTGCATGGCTCGGGTGAGCACCATGGGCATGGGCACTGACATATTCGGTGGAAAACGCAAATACAGGAGCAAGCCAATGCTCGAAGTAATTGGGAATTCCCCCGAGGACGTCTCCCAGGATTTTGGGTACACCGATATACCCGCCGATGACGGAGAGGATCGCCAGCACTATGAGCGGGAAAACTATAACCATTGGTGACTCGTGCAGGTGGTCCTTGGCTTTGGGGTTGATCCGGCACTCACCGAAAAAGGTCATGAATACGAGACGGAACATGTAAAAAGCAGTCATACCGGCAGCAACTGCTCCCAGCCCCCAGAGTACGAAATTCAGCTGACCGTGATGCGGATTTGCAAAAGCCTGCCAGAGGATCTCATCCTTGCTAAAGAAGCCGGAGAATCCAGGAATACCTGCAATAGCGATGGTAGCAAGAAGGAACGTGAGGAATGTCATCGGCATCTTTGACTTGAGCCCGCCCATGTTCCGCATGTCCTGCGGATCATCATGCGAGTGTGCGTGATGCAGCGCATGGTGCATTGAATGGATGACTGCACCAGACCCGAGGAAGAGGCATGCTTTGAAGAACGCATGAGTCATGAGGTGGAAGATACCAGCAGCGAATGCTCCAACACCCATCGCAAGGAACATGTACCCGAGCTGAGAAACAGTAGAGTAGGCAAGAACACGCTTGATATCGTTCTGGGCGGTACCAATGGTGGCTGCAAAAAATGCCGTACAGGCGCCGACGACAGCAACGACCACCATGGTCTCAGGTGCTTTGATGAAGAGGAAGTTCATCCGGCCGATCATGTATACACCGGCGGTAACCATGGTTGCAGCGTGAATGAGAGCAGAAACAGGAGTGGGACCTTCCATAGCGTCGGGCAACCATGTATAAAGCGGAATCTGAGCTGATTTACCGGTAGCGCCAAGGAAGAAGAATAGGGTTACAACCGTAACGACTCCACCGACAGGCAGAAGTGCGGCATGCTTACCCAGTTCGGTGAATTCGATAGTCCATATACCGTGATTCTGTCCCAAATACCAGAAGAGCGTGAACAGACCGAGAAGGAAACCGAAGTCTCCCACCCGGTTCATAACGAAAGCCTTCTTGCCCGCATCTCCGGCTGATTTTTTATGGAAATAGTAACCGATAAGAAGGTATGAACAAAGCCCGACACCCTCCCAGCCGACGAACATAAGCAGGAGGTTATTTCCCATAACAAGCAGAAGCATGGAGAAGGTGAACAGATTAAGATAGGCGAAAAATCTGTAGAACCCTTCTTCACCGTGCATGTAGCCGATGGAGTAGACATGGATCAAAAAGCCTACGCCTGTTACCACCATGAGCATTATGCAGGAGAGGGGATCAATCAAGAAGGCGATGTCTGCCTGGAATGTCCCGGCCTTTATCCAGGTGAAGAGTTTCACGTTGTGGACCCGATCGGTGGCAGGCAAGCTGATCATTTTGAGAAGGGTCATACTCGCAACGATGAAAGAGCAGAACACCATCAGTGCTCCAATCCCGCCGATGACCTTTTCTTCCTTGATCTTCTTTCCGAATAGTCCGTTAATCAGGAAGCCGATTAAGGGAAACAGAGGTATAAGCCACACGTTATCAAACATTCCAGACTCCTTCTATTGAGTAATTCAGAAAATCAGTCTCAGTTGCTACCACTTCAAGAGGTTGATGTCTTCCACGTCGATCGATTCCCTATTCTTGTAGAAGGCGATCATCAGGGCAAGTCCAACGGCAGCTTCAGCGGCAGCAACGGTCATGATGAAAAAGACAAAGATCTGCCCATCAATGTTTCCAAGGTACCGAGAGAGTGCGATGAAGGAAAGATTTACTGCATTTAGCATCATTTCTACGCACATGAAGATAACGATGGCGTTCCTTCTGGTCAGCACGCCTATGGTGCCGATAGCGAAGAGAATGGCGCTCACGATGAGATAGCTATCCAAGGAAATCATCTTTATTCACCCCTGTTTTTTCTTAAATTTTACGTTTAGATAGAACAACCGCACCGATTATCGCTACTAACAAGAGCAGGGATGTAACTTCAAAGGGCAACAGAAAGTCGGTGAACAGCGCCTTGCCGATGAGTTCGGTATGTCCGACTCTATGGATAGCTGCTGCATCCAGCGATCCTCTTGCACCTGTCAGTGTGCTCTTGCTCAAGAAATAGAAGGTCTCTACCAGAACTAGAAAACCTATTATGTAGCTGATCAGCAGGGCATGACTGGTTCGCTTGCTCGACTCGGTCCGGATGTTGAGGAGCATGATTACGAAAACGATAAGAACCATGATTGCGCCGGCATACACGATTACCTGAATCGCTGCCATAAAGGGTGCATCCAGCATCACGTAAAAGGTCGCCAGAGCGAAGAAGGTCATCACCAGCGATAAGGCGCTGTTGATAGGGTTCTTGCAGGTAATGACCAGAATGCTGAAGAGAACGGCCATCGCTGCCACGACGGTAAAAAAGATGGTTTCCATTGCTGCTCCTTTATTTCTTTTCTAAGAGTCGTTCTTTGGCGAACACGAAGTCATGTCGGTGGTAGTTTGCAAGCTCGAACTCCTGTGTCATCCTGAGTGCATCCACAGGACAGGCCTCAACGCAGTAGCCACAGAAGATGCAGCGCAGAAGATCGATCTCGTAAACAGCCGCGTGCTTATCGTGATTGGCATCCTCCATCGCCTCGACTCTAATGCATTTGGCAGGACATACCGTCGGGCAGAGGTAACAGGCGACACATTTTGCTCGGTCATGTGAAACATTTAGAGCATGCAGTCCGCGGAAATTGGGTGAAACCACGGGCCGTTCCGTCGGATATTGAAGCGTTACAGGCTTCATGAACAGATGCTTAAAGGTGATTTTCAGTCCATTTATTAGCGGCATTATCATTGGTATTACCTCGTCTTAAAATTGTACGTGGATGCGCTGGTGCTACAAACAATAAACCCCTTAGGCGGTCATCAGTATCCAGATCCCCGTCCCCACAATATTGAGCAGAGTAATAGGAAGGAAAAATTTCCAGCCAAGCCGCATAAGCTGATCGTAACGGTACCTGGGGTAAGTTGCCCTGATCCACATGCAGAGGAAAATGAGAGCATACACTTTTGCGATGAACCAAACCCATCCCGGAAGGAAGGCGGGGCCGTGCCATCCGCCGAGAAATAATGTAGTGGTGACGGCGCAGACTGTAACCATGTTGGCGTACTCAGCCATGAAGAACATGGCATATTTCATCGAGGAATACTCAGTGCAGAAACCGGAAACGAGTTCCGTCTCGGCTTCAGGAAGGTCAAACGGTGTACGGTTGATCTCTGCAAGAGAACAGATAAAGAAAATTATTCCGGCGATGAAGGTGAAGGGGCTGCGGAACAGGTACCAGCCGAGAATTCCGAAACCTCCGGCCTGATCAGCAACTATCTTCTGCAGCGAAAGGGACTCGGACATCAGGAATACAGAAATTATGGCCAGACCGGCGGCCAGTTCATAGGAAATCATCTGAGCCGAGGAGCGGAGACCTCCCAGCAGGGAATACTTGCTGTTGGACGACCAACCAGCGAGGACGATGCCATAAACACCAAGAGATGCCATAGCAAGAATGTACAGAACACCTACGTTAATATCGAATACCTTGTCCAACTCCTGGTCCCAATAGCCGGCTATCTGCAGCGGTACCTTGTATCCGAATATCTCGACGGTATCGCCGAAAGGGATTACCGCAAACGAAATAAATGCAGTAATAAGTGCAACGAGTGGTGCGATAAGAAATGCAAATTTACTTGCCTGAGACGGGACGATTTCTTCCTTGAAGAAAAGCTTGACGCCGTCAGCGATGGGCTGTAGCAGGCCGTGCCAGCCTGTCCGCATCGGTCCAAGCCGTACCTGCATATGTCCGATTATTTTCCGCTCGGCATATGTAGCGTACGCCACTGTCAGAAGCACGAAGACGAATGCTACAACCACCTTTGCAAGCATGGCAATGTAATATGCGACCGGCAGTCCTAATATTAGCGTATCCATTTGCTCCTCTTCCTCTCTGTATTATAGGACTCAGTAAATTTATTTGGTGACGGTGATAAACGTTACTGCTGAGCCGTCGGTAAGTGTGTTGATGGACTGCTCACCAAAGTGGTACGGCGCGAACATCGTTCCTTTCGGGAGCCTCTGACTCACCTTTGCACGGAGTTTAACTTCGCCGTTAGCTGACTTGACGGTGACCATGTCCTCTTCAGCTATTTTCAGAGATGCTGCATCTCCAGCATTAAGTTCAATGTAGCCTGACGGGCAGACATACATCGGGCCTTCACCAAATCTGGATAGCGTACCGCAATGATTTAAAGCGCTGCCGGTGAGAAGAGCAAATTTACCCTGCTCTGAAGGTACCGAGGGGGCAGCGACCGGGACAAATTCGGGAACATTGTTGCTGGAGAGTACTACTCCATCCTGCCCAAGCGCTCCATAGGAAAGCCCCTGGTATGCAGGTACGCTGGACGCGATCTCGGCAAAAACTTCAGAGGGTTTTCCATACGAATTGGAATCAGAAAAAACACCAAGGAGGTCGTTGAATATCTCAAAATCGCTACGGGAGGCCCCAACTGGCTTGATGGCCCTGTTTACCTTCTGTACTGCTCGACCAGCACTAGTGTAGGTTCCCTCTTTTTCTGCAAATGATGCCGCGGGGAGTACAACATCAGCCATCTGGGCAGTCTCTGTCAGGAAAAGATCCTGCACGACTACAAAGGGCGCCTTGTCGAGAGCAGCCTCGACTCTTTTCCGGTTGGGATACGATACAACTGGATTTTCTCCGACAATATAGAGGAAATCAATAGCACCAGTAGAGCAGGCATCGAAGATTGCCGCAGCGTTTTTCCCGTTGGCCGAAGGATGCATACCAAGATCAGCTGCGCCCTGGCTATTGTTCTTTTCTCCCATTATGAGGACACCACAGCCTTCCTTACCGATCTTTCCGGTAAGAAGAGCCAGGTTTATGATAGCCTGTGCCAGCTCCTTGCTGTGTCCGGGATATGCAAGGCCGATAGGCAGCATGATCAATGCTTTCTGAGTTTTTGCATAATCACGGGCGAGAGCAGTAATTTCATCTGCAGAGATACCGCAGTCAGAAGCGACCTTCTCCGGAGTATAGCTTTCAAGCGATTTCTTCAGCTCTCCGAAGTTGCTCACTGTCGCAACGAAATCGGAGTCGATGAGGTTCTCCTCAATGATTACCTTGGCCATTGCATTGAATATCAAAATTTCGCTGCCGGGTTTGTGAATATAGGTCTTTGCACCTGGAAGGCGAGACAGCTTTCCATTCTTGTCTGAAAGCACCCGGAGATCGACATCTTTACGCTTCACTCCAAGATTAATCTCAAATCCTATGACGGGATGCGTTTCATAGGCGTCGGTCTTCACCACAAGCAGCAGACCAGCCTTTTGTATATCAGCAATAGATGAAGGTGATGCCGGATAACCAAGGCTCTGCTGGGCGCCTTCAGTAAGCGCTGCATGAGCGAACCCCGCCGAATGATCAATATTTCCTGAACCAATCGCATCGCGGAACAGCTTTTTCAACAGGAACAGCTCCTCGTTTGTGAGACGCGGAGTCACCAGACAGGCTGCGGAAGACCCGCCGGCAGCTTTGGCGTCGACAAGTCGCTGCTTAACGAGGCCTAGCGCCTCATCCCATGTCGCTGGAACAAGATTTCCGTTCTTCCTGATAAGAGGCGTAGCAAGTCGCTGGTCGCTGTTGACGAATTGATAGCCCCAACGTCCGCGTGTGCAGAGTTGGCCGTTGTGGAAACCCTGATTCTCGTCATAAACGGTTGTAAGAACCTGATCGTCCTTAACACCAAGAGTGAGCTGACAGCCAGTTCCGCAGTAGGAGCAAACAGTCTTTACTTTATTGAGAGCCCACCAGCGAGCCTTGAATTTAAAGGGACGGGAAAGAAGGGCACCGACAGGACATACGGAGACACAGGAACCGCAGAACTCGCAGTTTAGAGGCCCGTCGAAGGGCGTACCGATTTTAGCTTCGATACCGCGATTGATGAAGGAGTATGCTCCGAATGCAACAATCTCATCGCAGATCCTCGCGCATTTACCGCAGTGGATGCAACGGTTCATGTCACGCTCGATGAGCGGGTTCTCGTAGTCTATGGCGTGGTTGAACTTTTCATCGGTGAAGTGATTGGTGTTCACTTCATATTCATAGGTAAGGTTCTGGAGATCGCAGTCCCCTGCTGCATCGCACACCGGGCAGTCGATGGGGTGCTTGAGCAGCAGCAGTTCGAGGACTAATTTCCTGGCCTGAACGATCTCGGGAGTCATCGTCTTAACGATCATACCCTCGGTGACCGGGGTTGTGCAGGCAGGTATCTGTCGCCCCTTCATCTGCTCGACCTCAACGAGACACATACGGCACCCGCCGAACGGATGAAGCTTCTTGTCATGGCACAGGATAGGGATCTTGATGCCGGCAGCTTTGGCCGCATCGTATATGGTAGCGTCTTTCGGTACGGTTACCTGTTTGTCATCGATTGTAAGATTTACCATCTCGACCTCTGTTCTCCCTCAGATGTATTACGTGACGATCGGCTACTCGATGGCCATAAAGCGGCAGGCATCATAACAGGACTTGCACTTGGTGCACTTTTCCTTCACGAGGTACGCAACCTTCCCCTTTTCCCATTCGATGGCATCAGAGGGGCACGCCTTCAAACATGCTCCGCACTTCACGCATTTTTCTTCAACGACCTGCCACAGAAGAAGCTCTTTGCAGCAGTTCGACGGGCACCGCTTATCATTGATATGGGCTTCATATTCGTTGCGGAAATACTTGACTGTGGACAAGATAGGATTCGGCGCGGTCTGTCCGAGACCGCAGAGGGACGCCTTCTTGATGGTCGCCCCCATTTCGAGAAGGGTGTCGATGTCGTTAGCCTCTCCCCGCCCCTCGGTGATCCTCTCGAGGATATCAAGCATAGCCTTGAGGCCGATGCGACACGGAACACACTTCCCACATGACTCCATCCTCGTGAATGTGAGGAAGAAGCGGGCAACGTCGACCATGCAGGTAGTTTCGTCCATGACGACGAGACCACCGGAACCCATCATGGCTCCAGCCTTGATGAGAGAGTCGTAGTCAACCGGCGTATCGAGAACCTCTGCAGGGATGCAGCCGCCGGAGGGGCCGCCCGCCTGAACTGCCTTGAACTTCCGGTTGTTAAGAATACCGCCGCAGACGTTGTAGATAACCTCTCGCACCGTCATACCGGCGGGGACTTCTACGAGACCGGTGTGCTTAACTTTCCCGGTGACGGCGAAGATCTTCGTGCCCTTCGTAGTCTCGGTACCGAGCGATGCGTACCACTCCGCTCCCTTGTTGATGATGTGGCGGACGTTGGCAAAGGTCTCGACGTTGTTGATGTTGGTAGGCTTGCCCCAGAGGCCTTTGACGGCCGGGAAAGGCGGACGGGGGCGCGGCATCCCGCGCTCGCCCTCGATGGAGGCCATCAGCGCCGTCTCCTCGCCGCAGACGAATGCGCCTGCACCCTTTTTGATCCTGAGGTCGAAATCGAATCCCCACCCGCGGACGTTCTTGCCTAGGTACCCTTTCTCGTAGCAAACGTCGAGAGCTTTCTGGAGACGCTCGATGGCAAGCGGGTACTCTGCGCGAACATATACGTATCCTGCGTAGCATCCGATGGCGTAGGCAGCGATCATCATCCCTTCGATAATGCAGTAAGGGTCACCCTCGAGAATCGAGCGGTCCATGAAGGCGCCGGGGTCACCCTCGTCGGCGTTGCAGATGAGGTACTTCTTGTTGCCGGGAGTTGCCTTACAGAAGGACCACTTGAGGCCGGTGGGGAAGCCGCCCCCCCCTCTTCCGCGGAGACCCGACTTCTTCACTTCCTCAACAACCTGATCCGGGGTCATTTCCTTCACACACTTCTCTATGGCCTTGAACCCATCTTCTTCGAGATAGGCTTCGAGGCTTTCCGGATCGATCTGGCCGCAGCCGGTCATGACGACGCGCATCTGCTGGTCGACGAACGTATTGTAGTAGGGCTTCGCCTTGCGCTTCTCGAGGGTCGTCTTGTTGACGATGTGTTCGTCGACGATCTTCTCGACCTCTTCGGGAAGGACGAAGTCGTAGGTAATCCGCCCCTGCTCCTCGGTGATTATGTCGACGAGAACGTCGTTGGCGCAGAGACCACGGCACCCGGTCTTGATGACGTCGCAACGCTTGCCGACGGTGGCGTCGACCCCTTTCTCCTTGATCACCCGGAGAAATTCGGCCTCAACCTGTTTCGCTCCTGCCGACACACCGCCGGTACCCTGACAGATCAAAATTTTTATAGCTTCGCCCATAACGAATTATCCCCTGGTTAGTGGATGAACTTACTCAGCTTCCTCTTTCTTCATCGGACGCTTGTTGTACTCAGCGATGATCTCCTCGACCTTCTGGACAGTCATCTTGCCGAAGGTGTCGTCGTTCACCATGGCGAGAGGCGCCATGCCACAGGCTCCGAGACAGGCAACCTTCTCGAAGGTGTAGCGTAAATCCGGCGTAGTCTCTGCGTGCCCAATCCCCAACTTGTCAAAGAAGGTGTCTACAATACGGGGCGCTCCCTGGACGTGACATGCGGTACCGACACACACACGAATAATATAGCGACCGCGGGGCTTGAGGTGGAACTGCGCGTAGAACGTCAGCACCCCGAAGATCTGGCTCGGGTAGACATTGAGGCGCTCTGCTACCAAGTCGATTGTCGGCCTCGGGACAAAGCCGTACTCGTCCTGAATACCCTGGAGAACAGGCATCAGGTTCCCTGGAAGCGTGAAGTACTTGTCTATAATTTTGTTAGCGGGTGCGAGGTCGACTTCCTCGGCCGGAGCCTGCTCTGTCTGTTCGGCTGGAGCGTTGCTCATTCCCATCTCCTTTGCAAATATTGGGGGTTACCTATCGATCTCACCTAGGACGATATCGAGGGTTCCTATGATGGCAACCAAGTCGGCAATCATCGATCCTTTTGCCATCTTCTCGATCGCGCCAAGGTTGACGAATGAGGGAGGCCTGATCCTCATCCTGTATGGCTTGGTGCCGCCGTCGCTCACAATATAGAAGCCGAGTTCACCCTTTGGCGCCTCAACTCCCTGGTATACCTCACCGGCTGGCACAGGAAATCCTTCGCTGGCGATCTTGAAGTGATGAATCAGTCCTTCTATGGTATCGTACACCTTCTCCTTGGACGGGTAACAAACCTTCGGAGCATCAGCAAGGACTGGTCCCGGCTTTAGGGAATCGAGCGCCTGACGTATGATGTTAACCGCCTCACGCATCTCGACGAGCCGTACTTTGTACCGGTCATAGGTATCGCAGTTCTCGCCCACCGGCACCTTGAACTTGTATTTCTCGTAGCCGCTGTAGGGATTGTCGCGACGCAGGTCCCAGTCTACACCTGACCCGCGCAGCGCCGGACCAGTGATCCCGAAGTCAATTGCATCCTCAGCGGAAATCACTCCGTTGCCGATGGTTCTCTGGAGCCAGATGGTATTCTTGGTGAGAAGCCCCTCGTAGGTGTCGAAGTGGCCGGGGAAGGTATCCACGATCTCACGTACGTCCTTCTCAAAGCCGTTGTAGACATCGGAGGACAGTCCGCCAACCCGGTAGAAGTTGCTCGTCATCCTCGCGCCCGAAATCTTCTCATACAACTGCATGACCTTCTCACGCTCGCGGAAGGCGTAGATGAAAACAGTCATGGCACCGATATCAAGGGCATGACAGGCAATCCACACAAGGTGCGACTTTAGCCGAGTCAGCTCAGTCAAGATGACACGGATCGTCTGGGCACGCTCGGGAACCTCTAATCCGAGAAGCTTTTCCACCGCCAGCACATAGCCGAGGTTGTTGCTCATCGGGGCGAGATAGTCGAGCCGGTCCGTCAGGGGTATCGTCTGGTGATAAGTCCGATGCTCGGACAACTTCTCAACGCCACGATGCAGGTAGCCGATGTGCGGAGTAATCTTCTGGATCACCTCACCATCGAGCTCGATTACCAAACGCAACACCCCATGAGTACTCGGATGCTGCGGCCCCATATTTACCGTCATAATTTCGTTGGACATCGTTCGCCTCTGCTATTGGTGAATTTGATTAGTTGGAGTTTGCTTTGGAGTTCAGGAAAGACGACCCTTGTATGGCTCGCGATCCGGCCCCTGAAGGGGGTAGTCCTTGCGCAGGGGATGCCCTACCCAATCCTCAGTCATCAGGATGCGGCGCAGATCGGGATGGTTGGCGAAGTTGATACCGAACAGGTCGTACACCTCCCGCTCGAGCCAGTTGGCACTATTCCAAAGACATGTAAGTGAATCAATTACACACTCCCCTTCACCCACCCCCGCCTTCACGAGCAACCGGTCCTTGTTAGGAATCGAATATAGATTATAGACGACCATGAAGCGGGGATCGGCCCCAAGATAATCCACTGCCGTCAAATCTGTCAGCAGATTGTACTGGAGAGACTCCTTGAGGAAACGACAGACCGCCACAACGTCCTTCTTGTCAATGGTAATGATGACATCGCCGCGGCACTCCTTGATATCGAGGATTGCTGCAGGGAATTTTTCTTTAAGCGTCACTACCGCGCGATTATTTTCTGCCATGACCGTACCTTCTCCCTTTTGAGTTTCGCTACTAGGCGGCCGCCTCTACCCGCTCACCAAGTCCGATGGAGGAACCGAACGAGTTCCGATCCTTCATGATCTTATCCTGCAGCTTGATAAGCCCGTACAGAAGCGCCTCCGGGCGCGGAGGGCAACCGGGGATGTAGACGTCTACCGGCAGGGCCTCGTCAATACCCTGCACCACACTGTAGGTATCGAAAACCCCCCCCGAACAGGCGCAGGCGCCCATGGCGATCACCCACTTCGGCTCCGGCATCTGCTCATAGACAGTCTTGATTACCGGCAGCATCTTTTTTGTCACGGTACCGGCGATAATAATGCAGTCGGCTTGCCTTGGAGATGCGCGAAAGATGATTCCAAAACGGTCAAGGTCGTTGTGGGAAGCGCCGGTAGCCATCATCTCGATGGCGCAGCATGCCAGTCCGAACGTCATCGGCCAGATGGACGACTTGCGCGCCCAGTTGACCAGTCCGTCCAGCGAGGTCGTGATGATATTGTCACCAAGTGCTTGATCTACTCCCATTCCAAGGCTCCTTTTTTCCAAACGTAGATATAACCGACGAAGAGGATGACAATGAAGACCATCATCTCAACAAAGACGAACGTGCCGAAACCCGAGGCGATGAACTTCTTGAATACCACAGCCCAAGGATAGAGGAACACCGCCTCTATATCGAATAGTATGAAGAGCATGGCGATGATATAGAACTTTATTGAGAATCGCTCCCTTGCACTCCCCACCGGCTCGCACCCGCACTCATAGGGAGACATCTTCACCAGCGAGGGCTTCTTTGGCCCGATCAGGGTAGACAGGGTAATGGAGACCAGACCGAAACCAACCGCCACAACCACAAGTAGAATAATAGGCAAATAGGCACCGAGCATACAGAGCTTCCTCCAAGGGAGTGTATTTAATGGCGTGCTTACCAGAAAGTCACAGCCAGCACAAAAACGTTAAACAAATGAATTATCAGCTAGTTACGGAGAGAACATGGGGCCGTACATACGTATACTGTATACAGCACATGGGAACTTATTTCATTTCAAAAAGTTTGTCAAGGAAAAAAGTTTTTAATCTGGAGGGCTTTTGCGCGCGCTTTTCGGGAGGTTACGCGGCGAGACCATAGCATAGAAACGGCCCGAACAACAAGTTTATTTCTTGACACCATCTCGATTTCCATGATACCAACCTGCTGCTTTTACGTCAGTTTCCACGGAGGAAGAATAAGATGAACCTAACAACTTCCGCGTCACTCTTCCGCGAGGCACAGCGCTTCATCCCCGGAGGCGTCAACAGCCCCGTCCGCGCTTTTAAATCTGTCGGAGCCGATCCGGTCTTCATCAGGAAAGCTGCAGGGCCGACTATCACCGATGCCGACGGAAACAGCTATATCGACTACGTAGGATCGTGGGGACCAATGATTCTCGGCCACTGCCACCCCCAAGTCGTTTCCGCAGTTCAGAAGGCAGTCGAGACCGGGAGCAGCTTTGGCGCCCCCACCGAACTGGAGATCACACTCGCCGAGATGGTAGTGCAAGCCGTCCCTTCTATCGAAATGGTGAGAATGGTCTGCTCCGGAACAGAGGCGACGATGAGCGCGATCCGCCTCGCCCGCGGATACACCGGCCGTGACAAGATCCTCAAATTTTCCGGGTGCTATCACGGGCATGCAGACTCTCTTCTCGTGAAGGCCGGTTCTGGCGCTGCCACCTTTGGCGTCCCTGATTCCCCCGGCGTTCCTGCCGATTTTGCCAAGCACACCCTTACCGCTGAATACAACAGCCTCGAATCGGTAAAAGCACTCATCCAACAGAATCCGGGACAGATCGCTTGCATCATAGTCGAACCCGTCGCCGGAAACATGGGGACTGTCCCACCCGCAGAAGGCTTCCTCCAAGGGCTTCGCGCTATCTGCAGCAACGAAGGCATTGTTCTCATTTTCGACGAAGTTATGAGCGGCTTCAGGGTTGCCTACGGCGGCGCACAAGAGCTTTATGGAGTTACTCCCGACATGACCACTCTCGGTAAGATTATAGGGGGAGGTCTGCCCGTGGGCGCCTTCGGGGGGAAAAAGGAAATTATGCAGATGCTTTCCCCGGCTGGCGGTGTTTACCAAGCGGGAACACTTTCTGGCAATCCACTAGCCATGACCGCCGGCATAGAAACCCTGAAACTTCTTCAACAGGAAGGTTTCTACGCTAAGCTTGAAGAGAAAAGTGCTTATTTGGCTACCGGCATCGCACAAGCTGCACATGATGCCGGCTATCCAATCTTCTCAACGCGTGTCGGCAGCATGTTCTGCGCTTTCTTCACAAAAGGAGAAGTCAAGGATTGGAACACGGCAGCTGCATGCGACACCAAGATGTTCGCAAAATACTTCCTGCTCATGCTGGAAGAAGGAATTTATTTAGCCCCCTCCCAGTTCGAAACTGCTTTCGTCTCAATCTCCCACACAGAAAAGGAGCTTGATAAGACAATTTCAGCTGCGAGAAAAGCATTCAAGGCCCTCTGAACCTGAGAACCTTGTCGACAAATTGATTGACAGGGTACGATTTCGTGTGATATCAAGCGTGGGTTTGCTGCCCCAACTGGGAAGGAATGAAAGAAAATAACAAAAGCCTCATCAAAACACTCGGCATCGTGTCGAGCATGGGCATATCAGTTGTTCTCGCAATTGCCATCGGCGTCTTCGTTGGACTAAAGCTCGATGCATGGTTTGGGACCGACCCCTGGTTTTTCTTCATTTTTCTTTTCTTCGGGATAGCAGCCGGCTTCAGGAACATCTACATTATTGCCGGAAAAGAAATCAAACGTGACGAATCCGATGAGGATAAACGAAAGTAACATCCTCTCCCGGCTGAACTTTGCAAATTGGATACTCCTAGGTGCACTTACCCTTGGGGGAATGCTAATCGGGACCACTCACATTGCAGGCAGCATTCTTTGCGGTGGCTTGATTGCAATCACCAATTACTACTGGCTGGCCAGCGTACTGCGCCGGGTGCTTCGCATGCCTGCTGGACAGGCAGGACGCTTCGCTCAGGTTCGATATGTAGTACGACTCTTTCTGCTAGGCGTCGTTCTCTGGTTTCTTATTACAACGGTACAGGTGCATATACCAGGACTCTTGCTGGGACTGTCCCTTATCGTGATGAACATTACCGCTTTCGCACTCTACTTGGTGGCCCGCAAAGGAGGTTGATTACATGGTCCATCCGTTATTGTTCCTGCAGTTCTTTCGTGAACTGCTCGCTCCACTTCACATCACCGAGGCTGGAGCCGACGCCATAGCCTACACATGGCTGATCATCGTGCTTCTGCTGATAGTGTCATTTCTTGCCACAAAGGCGATCAAAACGGTTCCAGCCGGTCTCCAGAATTTCATGGAGGTCGTAGTTGGCGGAATCGAGAACATGATCGTAGAGACAATGGGAGAGCACGGTCGGCCTTTCTTTCCGTTGATTGCCACTTTGGCTCTGTTCATCCTCGTCTCAAACCTCATCGGGCTGATACCTGGCTTTTTCCCGCCAACTGCGAACATCAATACCACTGCGGCCTGCGCAATCATTGTGTTCGTAGCCACTCATATAGTTGGTCTTAAAGAGCACGGGATAAAGTACCTGAAGCATTTCATGGGCCCCATCATCTGGCTCGCCCCGATAATGTTTTTCATTGAGGTAATAGGTCATCTCTCAAGGCCAGTCTCCCTCACCCTCAGACTCTTCGGCAACATGAACGGCCACGAGCTGGTGCTTCTTATATTTTTCGGCCTCGCACCCTTTCTTGTACCGCTACCCATGCTGCTGATGGGGGTTCTGGTTTCGTTCATCCAGGCCTTTGTCTTCATGCTGCTGGCAATGATCTACATTCAGGGGTCTCTTGAAGAGGCTCACTGAGAATTTTACTTCCTATACTGTTTAGGAAACAACACGAAGAAAGGAGAAGTAAGATGAGCTTTTTCACCATGTGCGTTCTGGCCGCCGGAATCGGTATGGCGCTTGGAACAGTAGGGACCGGTATCGGTCAGGGTCTTGCCGTCAAGAGTGCGGTTGAAGGCGTTTCGAGGAACCCGGGGGCTTCCGGTAAAATCCTCACCACGATGATGATCGGCCTCGCCATGATCGAGTCCCTCGCTATCTACGCCCTGGTTGTATGTCTGATCATCCTGTTCGCAAACCCCTACAAAGACATCGCCATCAAACTCGCCGAGACCGTAGCTAAGTAAACCGGGTGAGTTCAAATTAAACAGGGTGTGCCGTTGCGGCACACCCTGTTTTTTTATCCATCCACTTCTTTGACAGAAGGATTGCTAGCACCTGCTCCGCAGATATTCTACCAACAGGCGAACCCCCACCCCGGAGGCGCCCTTCGGGACGTAAGCCCGCCCCTTTTCTTCCCATGCCGTTCCAGCAATATCGAGGTGTGCCCAAGAAGTATCTCCCACGAATTGCAGCAGAAACCATCCCGCCGAAATGGTACCAGCCGTGGCACCGCCAGCGTTCTTCATGTCTGCTATATCGCTTTTCATGAGCTCTCCGTACTCCTCCCAGAGCGGAAGCTCCCACACACGCTCCCCAGTTGCCTCTCCGGCCTGAGAGAGCAAGTGCTTCAGGTCCATGTCGTTTCCTAGAAGACCGGTAGCCACCGTGCCGAGAGCAACCGTGCAAGCACCTGTCAGCGTCGCAATGTCTATGATTGCACGTGGCTCGTAGCGTCGTGCGTACCACATGGCATCGCAGAGTATGAGCCGCCCCTCGGCATCTGTGTTGACAATTTCGATTGTCTGACCCGACATCGAACAAAGAACATCACCTGGCTTGTATGCACTCCCTCCTGGAAGGTTCTCAACTGCTGGAATTATCCCGACGACATTCAGAGGTAACCGCAACGCTGCAACAGTCCGAAGCGTTGCCATTACTGCTGCTGCTCCCGCCATATCGGTCTTCATCATTTCCATCCCGTCCCGCGGCTTAAGCGAAATCCCACCGGAATCGAAAGTGACGCCTTTCCCGACAAGTACCACCGGCCTCTCCCCTCTATTGGGAAGATGTTCAAGTACGATCAGTTTCGGTGGCTGCCGGGAACCACGCGATACAGCGAGTAGTGCATCCATGCCAAGCTGCTCCATCTCTTCCTGTTCAATGATCCTGCAGCCAAGGCCGAATACATCGGCCATCTCTATTCCCTCTTCTGCCAGGAAAGGGGGAGTTACAACGTTTGATGGCTGTGAAACCATATCCCTGGCGAAGAGGACAGCTTCTGAAATAATCCGCGTTTCTGTAACGGCCTTTTCATATAGCGGCACATGGTCGGGACCAGGAGCGAAAATGCTAAACCTCTCTATAGGGTTCTCACCTTTTTTCTTGGTGCGGTACCTGTTGAAGGAGTAGTTGGCAAGCATTGCACCTTCAATCGTGGCTGCAACACCCTCTTCCATTGTTCCTGCCTGCAGGTGAATCATTGAAGCAACTTCAGTGATACCTTTAGCCCTGGCAAGCTGAACGACAGTACCGGCTACCTGGCGTAAGCGGTCACACGTCAGTGCGTCTTTTTGCCCCAGACCGACAAGGAGAATGCGCTCCGATGGAAGATTACCCAGAGAATGAATAAATGTAGTCTTGTTAAGACCTCCCGTGAACTCACCTTGGATATACAAGCGTTCGATGAGCCCACCTAGAACCTCGTTCAGTTCAGGTATCAAAAGGGCGGATCTATCATCTTCGAAACAGCCTAGCGCAAGCACCTGTGATTCATACTGTAGGGGGTTGCCACTAATCACATCAACTATCATATACTGCTCCATTCAACCTTTAGTCGAGACATCTGCAGCTAACCTTGGCTCGGCAATATTCTGAGCATAAGGCAGTTTAACCGCGGACGGGAGAACTCTCGGCCACTTTGCGACTAATCAAGCTTCATCGCAACGAAGAGCGAGGAATCACCGCGTTTCAGAAGAATCCTCACCACACTCCCTTTTCTTGCGGACTCAACGGCCTTATTGTATTCACCGACAGTGGATACCTTTGCTCCATTTATTTCATTAATGAAGTCACCAGGAGTGATGCCTGCTTCATCTGCGAGACCACCTGGTTTCACTTCGGTGACCACCACGCCGCTGGTTTCCTTCAGGTTGAGTTTGGCCGCCAGGTCCCGCGTCAACTCGCTCACTCCCATTCCTAGTTTATCCGGAGCCGCGGCGGGCTCTTCTTCTACGGAGTCGTCCTTCAGCCGCTCGATGACTACTGCTATCTCCTCCTGTTTCCCATTACGCACTATCTTGACAGGCACCTTGTTCCCTATGGGGGTTGATGCGACTATGCGAGGAAGGTCATTCATTTCTTTAATCTTTCTACCATTGAACTCCAGAATGATGTCTCCCGCCTTGAGGCCAGCCTTTTCAGCAGGACCATCTTTAACAATCTCCGAAACGAGAGCTCCAACATTTTCCTGAATGCCGAAAGACTGAGCCAGTTCCGGAGTAATCTGCTGAATGACTACTCCGAGCCATCCACGCGTCACCCTTCCCTTCTCCTTCAACTGGTTCAGGGTACCTTTAGCCATGTTTACAGGGATTGCAAAACCGATCCCCTGCCCACCGGCCACAATAGCCGTGTTGATACCAATTACTTCACCATTCATGTTGAAGAGAGGTCCGCCCGAATTTCCCGGGTTGATCGATGCATCGGTTTGAATGAAATCATCATACGGACCGCTGCCTATCACACGTCCCACCGCGCTGACGATCCCCGCCGTAACAGTCTGGGCAAGCCCAAAGGGGTTCCCTATGGCCATGACCCATTCTCCGACCCGGATCTTGTCGCTGTCGCCGAGCTCGGCTACCGGAAGATGCTCCCCCTTGGTCTCGATTTTGATAAGGCCGAGATCCAGCTTTTCATCGAGCCCTTTCACCTCCCCCTTGAACTCCCTCCCATCGGAGAGCTTGACCTTGATTTCATCGGCGCCTGATACTACATGATAGTTGGTCAGAATATACCCTTCATCGCTGATGATGAATCCGGACCCGAGGCTTCTCTCCTTGTAGGATCTTTGAGGGGTTTCCCCGAAAAAGCGCTCGAAAAAATCTTCAAAGGGGTCTCCAAATGGATTCGGAGAACGGCGCATGTACGGTCGCTGCGGTTTGATAGTCTTTGATGTGCCGATATTTACCACGGTAGGTTTGAGCTTCTTTACAAGCTCTGAAAGGTCGGGCCCGACACTGGCTCCATAACTTTGAGTCACTGCAAAGGTCGGAAGGCACACTGACAACAGAAATAAGGATACGGCACGAAATAGGTTCCTTCGCATATTCCCCTCCTCTTGATGTATCTTAATAATGTAATGACGGGTATGGTGGTTGTCAACCCGACGAGGGTGCGAAAGGTTAACTGGCAAAATGTAAACGGGGAAAATGAACTGAGAAGGTGCTCCCCTTTCCGAGCACACTGCTGACCTCGATACGTCCACCCTGAGCCTCAGCTAAAGATTTAGCAATTGAAAGACCTAGGCCGAGGCCCCCATGGGAACGGTTTCTTGCCTTGTCAACTCGGTAAAATCTTTCAAAGATAAACGGGATATCTTCCTCGGGTATACCAGGGCCTGAATCGGCGAATTCAACTGTAGCACTTTCAGCAGCGTATGAAAGGATGATCCTGACTCTCCCGCCGGATGGTGTATGCTTCATTCCATTTTCGAGCAGATTGATGAAAACCTGCTTTATCCGCAGTCTGTCCCCCTTTACAAAAACGGGTCCCGATTGGATTAGATCGAGGCCAATTCCCTTAACTGATGCTTCTGCTTCCAATGATCCGATCATTTCATGCAGCAGCTCCTCCAGGTCGACCTCCTGGATATCGAGTGGCAGTTCGCCTGCTTCGATTCTGGACAGCTCAAGGAGGTATTCGATTATCTCCGACATACGTTTGATTTCATCCAGATTGCTTCGCAGCAACTCACGAAAATCCTCGGGCTCCTTTGCCCACCGCAGCCCTACCTCCGTTTCCCCTCTGAGAATGGTCAACGGTGTTCTCAGCTCGTGGGACACATCAGAAGAAAACTGCCTCGTCCGCTTGAATGAGTGGTCGAGGCGAGCAAGCGTTCTGTTAAAAGTCTCGGCCAGCCTCCCGATTTCATCGTTGGGATTTACGACCTCCAGCCTCTGATTCAGATTTTCGGCGGTGATTTTTTGAGCGCTTCTGGTGATAAGATCGACAGGCTTCAAGGCACGACCGGCAAGAAACCATCCGCCGGACCCGACAAGGAGTAGCGACGTGGGAATGGTGATAAAGAGGATAAGGAGAATCTTGTCAAGGGTCTCCGTCTCGGCTGCAAGAGAAGTCCCGACGTATATGATGCGGCTCAGGCGTCCATCGCTGAACAGCGGAAATGAAATACTCCGGACAGGATAAAGACCCGGAGTAGTCACTGTTTCATAGACAATATTGCCTTGGCTCGCTTCAGTGAGCGTGGACTTCGTCAGAGGGAGACGAATGTCCTTCAGGTTTCGGGAACGGGAGTAAACGTCTCCGGTCCCGTCAAAAATCTGGACATACTTGTTGCTTATTTTAGGCCCCAGAAAATCTTCCAGTACCTGATCGATAACCGATGGAGCAGAATTCCGGAAGGGCTCCATCGTGGGGCTGGCAATCGCTTCTGCTATAGTTAACAGCTCCCTGTCAGCCTCATGGTAAAACTGCTCTCTTATTATAAGGTACAGAAACGAGCTGAAAACAACAAGAACTACAGCTAGTGTAACTGAATACCAAAATGTGAGAGAAAAACGGATTGACCTAAAAATCAAAGATCAATCCTCCTCTTTCAGAATGTAACCTACCCCCCTTACTGTATGAATAAGTTTTTTATCTGCGTCGCGATCTATTTTTTTACGTAGATAATTTACATAAACATCAATGATATTTGTAAAGCTGTCGAAAGTGTAATCCCAAACATGATCGGCGACCATGGTTCTTGTGAGAACTTGATTAGGGTTACGCATGAAATATTCCAGCAGACCATATTCCTTGGCAGTCAAGTCAATTTCACGATCTTTTCGCCAGACCTTATGAGTCACGGGGTCTATTCTAAGATCAGCAAAACGGATTTCTGCGCCGCGGTCCATCTCACTGCGGCGGAGAAGGGCTCTGACTCGGGCCAGCAGTTCTGCAAAGGCAAACGGTTTTGTGAGGTAGTCATCAGATCCGGTCTCTAACCCGGCCACAATGTCTTCGACCGTATCCTTGGCGGTGAGCATCAGCACCGGTGTGGTATTCTTCCGCATCCGTAGCTCCTTGAGCACACTGAGCCCATCTCTCTTCGGAAGCATCCAGTCGAGCACAAGCAGGTCGTAAGGCTTCTCAAGAGCCATTTTTAAGCCTTCTTCCCCGTCGATAGCTGTGTCCACTTCATATTTTTCCTCTTCCAGACCCCGTTTGATGAAGCTGGACACCTTCTTTTCATCTTCTACTACTAGAATTCTCATGTTATGTCCCCTTTTCATTGAAATTTACTTCGCGCTTATCAGGAACGGAGCATGCACCTTCAGTCAATACTGTTACTGCTCAATTTTTTCAGTATTTCAGCTGCCGACTCCTCAACCGATTTGTTTGTTACATCTATGACCTGCCACTCCGGATTCTTGCGGTATAGTTGCCTGCAGTAATTCAGCTCCTCCACAACGGCATCATAATCCGCATAGCTTCCACGCGGACTTTGGCGTAACTGTCGGAGCCTGGCAACGCGCAACTCGACAAGCCGCTCCGCATCAATCATTAGGCCAACCACTCTCCGCTGATCGATTTCGAAAAGCTCCGGAGGTGGAGCGATCCCATATACCAATGGGACATTCGCAACTTTATAACCTTTATGCGCAAGATAAATCGAAAGCGGTGTTTTAGATGTCCGGGACACCCCAACAAGCACAATATCTGCACGGAAAAGGTTTCGCAGCTCCTGCCCGTCATCCTGCTTTACCGTGAAGTTTACCGCATCCATGCGCTTGTAATATTCTGAGCTTATCTGATGCAGCAGCCCCGGCTCCTCTCTCGGTGGCATGGCAAACATATCAGAAAGCTTGTATAGTAGAGGGCTGATAAGATCCACCGCTTCCAGCCCGTGCGCTTCCACTTCATTTCGCAAAAACTGGGCAAGCTCCGGATCAACCAGCGTATAAACTACAAGTCCGGGCTGTCTGATAGGTGCGGTGATAGCCTGCAAAATGTCGGAGGGAGAACGCAAGCCACTCAACCGATGCAGCTTTATATCTATGTTTCTGAACTGTGAAAGAGCTGCGCGCACCACTCGCTCCACAGTCTCCCCAGTCGCGTCGGACAAAAGATAAAGATGCTGGCTCATATTAAACAGCCCACCCGTATTTGCCTACGCTCATTAATATACCATTTTTTTAAAATTGAGCAATCCATTTTCCTAATGAGCAGTAAATTCCTTCAAAATTTCTTCTCTTACGCGCGGACATGAAGCCAATTCGAATGCTGTCAGAGCCAGCGATTTTGCTCCCTCGATAACAGCAGCCCTTCCTTGCTCCGAGACAGTAGCGCGAGCAAACTCTTCGGTATGTATCGAAATTCCGGTACCTATAGGTACATGAGGATGAATTGTCGGTACAAGCCGCGAAACGTTACCGATATCTGAAGACCCCATATTACGATCAATGGGTGCATTTGCCTCTGGTAGCTCAAGATACTCAAGCTGCTTCGAGTAGAGACGGTAAAACGCGCGATTTATGACCATAGGTGCAAGCACACGAGGATCCTCCTGGACCGAGAGCCGACATCCGCAGGCCATGGCCGCCCCTTCTGCGCAAGCTTTTATTCGCCGTCGGACCTCTTCGACTTGAGACAGGTCCTCCGCCCTAACGTAGAAGAAGCATGAAGCCCGTTCAGGAATAATGTTCGGTGCACTTCCACCTTCAGTAATAATACCGTGCACCTTCACATCCTGACGCAGATGTTGACGCAGTCCATTGATGGCATTGAAGGTTTGAATGACTGCATCGAGGGCATTGATCCCCTCCTCGGGATGAGCAGCTGCATGGGCTGCTTTTCCGATAAACTCGAAACGGATACGGGCAAGGCCCAGAAACATTTTGATGACCTGACGTTTAGACGCAGGGTGGACCATCATTGCAAAGTCGACGTCTGCGAAACATCCGGCTCGAATCAGCTCTATTTTCCCTATCCCCTGTTCTTCAGCTGGAGTTCCGATTACCACAATACGGGCAGCATTCGTTGGGAGAACATGTCGAAGGGTGACCGCAGCCCCCAAGGTTGCTGCGGCTATGATGTTGTGCCCACAGGCATGCCCCAGCCCAGGAAGCGCATCCATTTCGGCCAACAGAGCAATAGTAGGACCTGCACTCCCCCACTCAGCACGGAATGCGGTAGTAAGGCCAGCAAGCCCCCTCCGAACCTCAAAACCTTCCGTCTCCAGCTTAGCTGTCAGGACGGCCGCAGCGCGAACCTCCTGGAGCCCTACCTCAGGAGAGTCATAAAAACACTTGGCAATGGAGAACCACTCATCGCACCGATCTTCAACCTTCTCCACAATAGCAGCTTTTACTGTCGATATATCCACGGCACCTGCCACTACCATATTTTAATTAAAGCTACATGCGCCCTGGTGCTTTGTCAAGGTTTTTATTGTCAATACATCATCATTTTGCTACGTTAGCTCCCTGCAATTTCAACAAGCACAATCCGGAGCAACTAATGAAAAGCGGCTGGATCGAAGTTTCCTGTACTGTCCCTGATGAAATGGTAGACGTCTTGGCGGAGTATCTTATTGAGCTCTCCGGTTGCGGTGTCAGCATAGAAAATATCTGCGTGGATACTTTTACTACCGACTCAATTGCATCTTCCCCGGAAAAAAACATTTGCGCGTACTTCTCGGCGGACGCATCCCTGGAGGGGGTCGTCAACGATATCTCAGCCTTTCTGATGCAACAGACTCGCATTTTCCCCGGATATACCTACAGACCCCCGTCTATCCAGGCTCTTGGAGATGAAGATTGGGCAAACAACTGGAAGGCATTTTTCAAACCATCGCGAATCGGCTGTAATCTGGTTATCAAACCCACATGGGAAGAGTATTCAGCTTCCCCGGGCGATATAGTTCTTGAACTCGATCCAGGGCAAGCCTTCGGCACAGGAACACATCCGACCACGCGGCTTTGCCTGGAGGCCCTTGAAAAAATCATGTCCCCATCACCCCGCTCCTTAGCAGTCCTCGATGTGGGAACGGGGTCTGGTGTCCTCACCATAGCTGCAGCAAAAATGGGAGCTTGGCTCGTTCACGCATTAGACATTGATCCGGAAGCGATTCGTGTTGCTTCGGAAAATCTTCTGTTAAACAGCGTCACTTCCGAAATACGCCTGGGCACGGAGCCGCTTGATGAGATACCTGGGGAGTTTGATGTTGTTCTGGCAAACATAATTGCAGAAGAGCTCGTAAAGCTCGCTCCAGAATTGGTGGAAAAGCTCGCCTTAAATGGATTCCTTATTCTGTCGGGCATCCTGAAAGAGCGCGAGAGCTTCGTCCGCCAAGGCTTTGATCTCCCTGAACTAGATTTCCAGAGCCGGACGGAACAGGCGGAGTGGTGCTGTCTGACATACCGCAGGAAGTCTTGAGGTGCGACGTTTTTTTGTTCCTGCAGAGTATTTAACCGGTTCGGAAGTAATAATCGGCGGCGAAACATTTCACCACATGGCAAAAGTCCTTCGCCTTAAAAAGAACACGGAGGTACTTCTTTTTGACGGAGAGGGAAACGTGAGGGGCGCCGTGCTTCGCGATATACATGCCGACAGCCTTGTGCTGGACCTCCTGAAGCACGCGCCTTCAGCCGGTCCCTCGCCTGCCCCTGCTATAACCCTTTACCAAGGGCTGCCAAAAGGCGACAAGATCGATCACATCCTTCAGAAAGCCACTGAAATAGGTGCCGCCGCCATTATACCGTTCCAGGCAGAACGGTCGGTGAGGCGGATCGATCAGGGAAGAGAGTCGGGTATCCTCGCCCGATGGCAACGAATCGTGCGGGAATCTTCACGCCAATGCGGGCGCAATGATGTCCCCGAAGTCGCTTTTTCACTGGGTCTGGGCGAGGCAATTAAAGCTGACAGATCCTCTGTCAAGCTGCTCCTTTGGGAAGAGCAGGGACTAGCCGGGCTAAAAGATGTCCTGGACACAGTGACCTTACCCACAACTATTTCAATCATTATCGGTCCTGAAGGCGGAATAGCCCCCAAAGAAGCAGCTATCGCAAGAGAACATGGATTTGTACCCGTATCCATGGGAAAACGCATAGTGAGGACTGAGACCGCCGGAATCGTAATCCTTTCGATCCTTCAGTTCGTATGGGGAGATATAGGGTGACCCGAAGCCGCTCTTGCATTCACAGGAGCAGCATAAAGTTTGAGTGAAGACGACCGATAATGGGAAGCAGACCTTTTGAACGGAGGCTACGATGAGATGCCCCAAATGCGGGTACAACAGCTTCGAATATCTCGATAGCTGCAAAAAATGCGGAATCGATCTAGGTGGTTATAAGGTATCCCATGGGCTACGCGCAACGATTCTTCCGTTCCTACCACCCGAACCTACACTGGATGCGCTTGCCGAATTACAGCCTGACATATGCACTTCAGGGACAGGCATGGGCGAAGTTAGCGAACCGGAACCAGCTGGAGATGGGGGCCACCATTTTTCTCCGGAACAGTTTTCTCAAGAGCCTGATCCGTTCAGCTTCGGCATCGAATTAGCGGGGAACGAAGGGGAACTCCGGACAGAATCACCATTCACCGATTCCTTCCCCGACATACTCCAAGACGCAAAAGGGCCGCTAGTTTCTGATTTTCAAACCGATGCAGCTGAAGAAATTGCTTCATTACCGGAGGATTCGCCAGCACCCGAGGCTGAAGGGATCTCTTTCGCGGAATTTTCCTTCGATGAAGAGAAGTATGAGGAACAAGAATATCTTCAAATCGGCCCGGCGTCAGCTACCCCTGCTACGGCAGACGCGGGAAAGAACGATTCAACCAAGCTTGAACCTATGGAATTTTTATTTAATGACTTTGAATTCGTATCTGAAGAACCGTCAGTAAATAAGAATGAAACAATTGAAACAGTCGACCCTATTGGTTTTGGTGAGGTTTTGCTGGAAGACATCTCGGAAGGACAAGCAGAGGGGCAAGAGGAAATAGATACCATGGGTCTTTCGGTAGAGGAATACGAATCCCTCTTCGGAGAACTACCTCCGCGAAGGAAGGTAAACTGATCTAATCGCCTCGTGCCAGGATTGAAATAATTTCGGCTCCGAATTCCCGCTTTTGCCATTTCTTCATGTGGCATACCAGATCGAGCTGTTCAAGGGAAAATGGAACAGCTTCAGCAAGTCCCTCAAGAAGGTTGTTATTGGCAAGTATCCCCGCTTCCATCCCTAGGACTTCCGCCTTTTTTTCTCGCCAACGCTTCAGTATTTTTAACCGCCCTTCCTGCTTGGGATCACGTGCTACACGTTCGAGCCGTGGAAACCGCGGAAGCTGTTCCGCAGGCGTTGCTATTCCCCGGGCGACCGCCGCTAGAATTTCTTTGCAGTAACGTTCGGCAACAGCTGCGGGCATACCAGGAACAGACTGCAAATCGGCTGGCTTGTGCGGTTTCTTCTCGGCAAGGGCCCGCACCTGTTCATTCCCTAGCACTTTGAAAGGTGGAACATCCCTGATGCGCGCTTTCTCGTCCCGAAATCGCAACAGCTCCTCAAGCACAGCAAGCGTCCGGCCATCCATTCTTGCGGCTCCTTTGAACCTGGAGAAAAGGGGCTCCTCGTTCCGCCCGGTCGCCCTGACTCGCGAAAGGAGCTCACACTCTTCTTCCAACCAGGCAAGCCTCCCTCGGGCTGCCAGCTCCCGCTCCAGTTGGCGGTAAAGCTCTATGAGAAGGATGGTGTCCCTGATTGCGTAATCAATCATCCCTTCGGAAAGAGGCCTTCTGCTCCAGTCGGCTTTTTGGAACTTCTTGTCGAGTTCAACGCCAAACCTCTTTTTGAGTACCGCAGCCAGCCCCACCTCTTTTTCTCCAAGCAGCTGGCATGCGATCATACTATCGAAAAGATTGCATACTTCGATGCCGAAATCGCGGTGAAGAGAACGTATGTCGTAATCTGCCCCGTGAAAAACCTTCTTGATGGACGGATCGGCCATAAGGGGCGCAAGGGGAGACATATCGTCAATAGCAAGAGGATCTACAAGAAAAGAACCCTCACCCGTCGAAAGCTGGATGAGGCATACACGTTCCTGGTAATGATGGAGCGAATCTCCTTCAAGATCGCACGCCAGCACTCGCTCCTGGCATAATCTAGCCACCAGCTGCTCCAAGGAATGAGAGGTAGTAATGAATTCCGGTTTTTGCCTCGTCACATGCGCCTCTTTCAACTGTACCGCAAGATGGTATACAGGGTGGACCGCTGAGCCGCCTTGAGTCCGGCTCCCTGTATAAGTGCAACCATTTCCTCCATACTCATACGGAAACGGCATCCCGCTGCTGCGACAACGTTTTCTTCCAACATCGTTCCACCCAGGTCATTTGCTCCAAAAAACAGGGCAACCTGGGCCATTTTAGCCCCTTGAGTTACCCAACTCGCCTGGATATTGGGAATATTGTCGAGAACAATCCGCGACAGCGCCAGGACTTTCAGGTATTCGATCCCGCTGGCAGTCTTTCCGCCAAGCTCGGTATTTCCTGGCTGGTAGGTCCAGGGGATGAACGCCGTAAACGACCCCCCCTCGTCTTGAAGCTCACGAATACGGAAAAGATGCTCTACGATATCGACGGCCTTCTCCCGGCTCCCGAACATCATGGTTGCAGTTGTCGGCATACCAAGCCGAGCAGCTTCCCGCATAACCGCCGCCCAGCCTCCCCATCCGATCTTCTTTGGTGAAATCTCCTGACGGATACTGTCAACGAGAATTTCAGCCCCTCCTCCGGGGAGTGAATCCAGACCGGCAGACTTGAGGCGTGTAATTGCTTCCGCCACTGTCAGACCTGAATTACCTGCGATATGCGTTATTTCAGCGGGTGAAAGAGAGTGGTTCTGGACCGAGGGAAATCTTTGTTTTATTTCACGAAAGAGAGTCTCAAAAAACTCGATTTTGAGAGATGGATGCAAGCCTCCCTGCATAAGAAGCTGGGTTCCACCCTGCGCTACCAGCTCCGCTATCTTGGAAAAGATCTCCTCCTCGTCAAGCAGGAAGCCGTCAGCTGCCCCGGGCTCCCGGTAAAAAGCGCAGAAGGAGCACTTCGATTCGCAGATGTTGGTATAATTGACATTACGATCGACTACGAACGTGACGACGGGTTCCGGGTGCAGTCGCCAGCGAATATCCGCAGCAAGACGCCCCAGAGGCAAAAGATCGGCACTCTCAAGCAGAGCAAGGGCCTCTGCTCTTTCGATGCGAGCCCCTTCACTGATTTTTGTAATAAGATCCACCGTCATTGTATCTGCTCTTCCGTCCCGTATACTCGCAATGCGTTATATAGCGTGTCCCGCTCAACAGGTATCTTACCTGCCTTGCTGATCATGACGATGATATCTTCCCTGCTCATGCATTGGGGCGATGCCGCTCCTGCATCGTGGCCTATTTTTTCCTCAACTACCGTACCATCCAGATCATTGACTCCGAAAGAAAGGGAAACCTGGGCAATTTTTTCACCGAGCATTATCCAGTACGCTTTAATATGCGTGAAATTATCGAGATAGATGCGAGCAATGGCAAGCGTCTTCAAGTCATCAACCCCGGAGGTTTTCCTTACCCCCGAAATGGTGAGTGCTGAATTTTCGGGCTGAAACGCCAGCGGGATGAACACCTGGAAGCCTCCTGTCCTGTCCTGGAGGTCACGGAGAAGACGCATATGCTCCACCCTGTCCTCAAAAGATTCGACGTGTCCATAGAGCATCGTAGCATTCGATTTCAGACCGGCACGATGAACCTCTTCCATGATCATCAGCCAATGCTCTCCAGAAATCTTCTCAGGGCATATTTGCTGGCGAACCCGGTCCCCGAGAATTTCAGCACCTCCCCCAGGAAGGGAGCCTAGTCCAGCTTCTTTGAGACAACGCAGTGTATCAGGCACCGACAACCGCGCAAGCCTGGAAAGGTACTCTATTTCGACCGCGGTGAACGCCTTGACATGCAGATCAGGAGACAGGCTCTTCACGCTTGCCAACATCTCCAGATAAAACTCAAAGGGGAGGTCGGGGTGCAATCCACCTACAATGTGAATTTCCGTCGCCCCCTGGTGCATGGCTTCCTGTGCGCGGCTCCTGATCTCCTCAAGGCTGTAGGTATACGCGCCGGGTTCACCGGGGGCCCGGAAAAACGCACAGAACTTGCAGCGATTGACACAGACGTTGGTGTAGTTGATATGCCTGTTAACGTTAAAAGAAACACACTTGCCATTCTTTCGCTCATTAATTTTGGCGGCGAGTTCACCGATGGCCAGCAGATCCTTAGTACGGTAGAGGAAAAGGGCCTCTTCCTCCGTAATCCGTTCCCCATCGTCGACCTTCCGGCATATACTATCGAGCATGTCAGTCACCATCCTCTCCCCTCCACCTGCGGAAAAGAGAGTGATCAATTCCTAGCGAATCGAGTATCTTACCGACTACAAAGTCAGTGATGTCATCCACTGTTGCAGGGTGATGATAAAAAGCGGGCATCGCTGGGAGGATGATACCACCGGCACGTGCCACCCTAAGCAGGTTTTCCAGATGAATCGGGCTGAAAGGAGTCTCGCGCGGAACGAGCACTAGCGGGCGGCGTTCCTTCAGCATCACGTCGGCACAGCGTTCGAGTAGATTCGAAGATACGCCGCACGCAATCCTGGCAACAGTACCCATACTGGCAGGACAGACCACCATTGCATCAGGAGCTGACGAACCACTGGCAATGGGCGCAAGGAGATCGCTCTCTTCGTAGAGCACAAGGCGTTCGGCATCCACATCTAAATATTCGTACAGCCGTTGACGCACCCCTGCCGAAGAATCGATGTCCAGATCCATTCCACATTCCTCGTTGAGCACGAGAAGCCCAGCCCGGCTGATAAGCAGGCTCAGATGTATGCCTGCCCGCAAAACCTCCTGGGCAAGCCTTATCCCGTAAATACCGCCAGACGCCCCAGTTATGCCTAGAACTAACCTGAGCATCATGCCCCGCCTCTACCCACTACCACTTCAGCCAGGGTAAAGAGGAAGATCGTGATACTTATGTAACCGTTCATGTTGAAAAAGGCAGCATCGAGTTTTGCAAGGTCCCCTCTTCGTAGAAGCCAGTGCTCATACCCGAGCATCCCGGCTGTAACAGCCAAGCCGAAGCCGAATATCCACCCGAGCCCGGAAGTTATCAGCAAAGCTGCGAGTGCCCCCAGCATCGACAGGTGAAAGAGTCGCGCAAGCCAGAGAGAGCCGTGCACTCCGAACTTGACTGGAATAGAATGAAGCCCTTTGCCCCTGTCGAATTCCACATCCTGAAGGGCGTACAAGATGTCGAAGCCCGCTACCCAGAAAAGAACTGCAACTCCAAGGAGCAGCGCTGGCAGTCCGATGTCTCCCTTAATTGCGATCCATGCCCCGAGTGGAGCTCCGGCGAGACATATGCCGAGCACCACGTGGGCAAGGGAAGTGAAGCGCTTGCAATAAGAATAGAGCAGGAGAAAACCGAGAGCGACTGGTGAAAGATACAGACAGAGCGGGTTGAGCCGGTAGGCGGCGTAGAGAAGGAGCATTGTCGATAGAGCGATGAATAACAAAACCGTCCCCTTCCCAAGGAGTCCAGCAGGTATGGCTCGCCCGCAGGTACGAGGATTCTCTGCATCTATCTCCGCATCGATTATCCGGTTCAGTCCCATGGCGGCGGTGCGTGCTCCGACCATCGCCATAATAATCCAGAAGGTCTGATAACCAGTGGGTAGTCCGTTGGCAGCGAGCAGCGCTGCAGTAAATGCAAAGGGAAGAGCGAAGACGGTGTGGCTAAACTTGATCATCTCCAGGAAAATTCTGATTCTGGCCAGTGCGCCCATTTCTATGTTCTCCTGAATGTCCATCACTGCACCTCACACACCAATTTTCACAGCTACAATCCGTATTCACGCCATCTACGGGTGACCATTTCCTCTACCGCTACCGGCATTCCGATCTCCTCTGGCCACCGCGAGCCGATCTCCTCGACAAATTTTCGGGTGGCATCGATGCCGAAACAACCACCATGCGGTAATGACCCGTAGACCGGGGTGCTATATGTAATGGTATCGCGGCTCCAGTTAACGTTATTGAACACGCGCCATGAAGAAATCGACAGATTGTGAGGATCGACATCAGCGTCCACAACCACGAGAAGTCGTGAGCCCTTCAGCCACCCATCCGTCTTAAGTTTCTCAATTACCCGCAACCCCTGCCCGGGATCAGTTTTCTTGATGGATATGACGGCACAGCCATGAAATATTCCCTCCGTCAAAAGATTTATCTCCTCAATTTCGGGGAGGTGCCATCGGGTCAGGGGCAGCATGATCCTCTCCATGACCTTCGCCATGTGGCAATCTTCCATGGGTGGTCTTCCTACAACCGTCGCAGGAAAGATCGGTGCATCTCTTCTGGAAATGGAAAGAACTCTCAAAACTGGAACTTCGCCGGCTGAAGCGTAGAACCCCGTATGATTCCCGAAAAGTCCCCCCTGCCGCGCCTCCCCCGGCTCTAGGTAGCCTTCGATCACCATCTCGGCTGCAGCGGGCACAACAAGATCGGAAGTCCTACAGCGTGCAACATCGAGCGGCTCTCCGCGCAGAAAGCCTGCAAAGGCAAGCTCATCTACTTCTTCGGGAAGAGGCAGTGATGCTGCAACAACAGCAGCCGGGTCTCCCCCGACAACTACGGCTACCGGAGTCCGGAGCCCACGAGATGCGTACTTCCGGTAATGAGCGGCTCCTCCGCTTCCCGGTCGCCAGTGAATGCCGCAGGTACGATCGTCGAACAGCTCGGTCCGATACATGCCGCAGTTGATGGTGCCATCATCGGGATCACGGGTAATGACGAGTGGTAGTGTGATAAAACGACCGCCCCCGCCTCCGGCCCCATCCGCCGGCCAGTTCTTTAGGAAAGGGTAGCTGTTCAGCGCAGAGGGGCCCTCCCAGACTTCCTGACATATACAACCCGCCTTCTCTACCGGATGAAAGGACACAAGGCCTTTTCGCCAGGGGTCACCACCCGCCAGGAGAACCTCCATGCGTCGTTGGACATCAACGATATTCTTAACCGACAGGGAAAGAGCCATCCTTCGCGGCGACCCGAATATGTTGGTCACGAGCTGAAACGGCGAACCTGCTACCCGTTCGAATAGGAGGGCCTTCCCCCCGCCCTCCTGCCCGCTCACCCTCGCAGTGATAGATGATATTTCCAGAACGGGATCCACCTCAACCCGCACCCTGTGGAGCTCCTCCAGCTCCTCAAGGATACCCAAAAATTCATGCAAGTCATGAATTGGCACGCCTTATCACCTCTTGGCTCCTCGGAACGGAAACTTTATTTTTTAACACTTCACCGGCTGCATGACAATTGTTTTATGGGGGAAATGACTGGGAAAGTGTTTGACAAAGAGAGGGGGAAAAGCTATATAAGTCGATGTCGGGATGTAGCGCAGCCTGGTAGCGCACCTGCTTCGGGAGCAGGGGGTCGGACGTTCGAATCGTCTCATCCCGACCAGAATTTCGAGAGGGTTACGGCTTTAGCTGTAACCCTTTCTTTTTTGGATATTCGCCGCCCTGGCCTCACCAGCTTATCGCACTTCGCCTGAGGGTGCTGCAGGTGAAAGGTACTGCTCGAACTGTTTTTTATCCATGGCACAGCGATATGCCTCCTCCGGCGCAACCTTGTTTGCCTTCACAAGGTCGAGGAGATGCTGATCCACGAGTTGCATTCCGTCCTTTCTGGCTGTCTGCATGATGGAGGGGATCTGGAACGTTTTACCCTCTCGTATCAGATTTCCTATTGCAGGAGTCCCAATCATTATCTCCAGAGCAGCAACTCTCCCCTTGCCATCTGCCGTTCGTAGCAGCTGCTGACAGATAACCCCCTTCAGCGATTCTGAAAGCATCGCCCTCACCTGCTCCTGTGCATCCTTGGGAAATACATCGATTATCCGATCGATGGTTTTTGCTGCCGAATTGGTATGGAGGGTACCGAATACGAGATGCCCCGTCTCCGCAGCACTCATCGCCAAGCTGATAGTCTCAAGATCCCGCATTTCACCGACCAGAATCACATCCGGGTCTTCACGCAACGCCGCACGGAGTGCCGAAGCAAAGCTCTCGGAATGTTCTCCGATCTGCCGCTGGTTGAACAACGACATCTTGTTTTCATGCACAAACTCCAGCGGGTCCTCCAGCGTCAATATATGCTCCTTGCGAGTTGAGTTGATCAGGTCGATCATCGCGGCCAGCGTAGTCGATTTTCCTGATCCTGTAGGCCCCGTAACCAGAACGAGCCCTTTCTTCAGCATTGTCAACTTCCGGACCCCCTCCGGAAGCCCCAGGTCGTCCGCTGACAGTATCTTGCTCGGAATGATCCGGAATACTGCTGCTACTCCTCTGTGCTGCATTAAAAGGTTACCGCGGAACCGGGCCAAGCCCTCCACGGAGTAGGCAAAATCCAAATCATTTTTTTTTTCGAACTCTTCCTTCTGCTTCTCGGTCAAGATTTCGTAAAGAATCGATTTTAGCTCGTCATGAGACAGCGCTTTGAAGTTCAGCCGCTCCATCTCCCCATGAAGCCGGAAAATAGGGGGAGAACCGGTGGAAAGGTGCAGGTCGGAAGCTCCCTGCTCCTTCATCATCCGAAACAATGCGTCTATACGTGCCATATAAGCTCTCTCCTTTACCACCGTCAAATACCTCAGCTATTTCCATATTCTTCTTCCCTTCGCTTCGGCTCCTTTCCTCCCTTACTGAAACAGAATCTGGTTCTCTTAGACAACCGGCTATGATATGTTTCTGCGACAATATCGGTCCCGTGGCAAAGCGTTCTACTCAATCCGCCATGGTCCCACAGGAGCCAATTATGAAGCGCAAAGCCCTCGCCCTCCTCTCCGGTGGCCTCGATTCGACTCTTGCAGTGAAGGTCATGCTCGAACAAGGGATCTCGGTCGAAGCCCTCAACTTCACCTCCCCCTTCTGCACCTGCACAGGAAAAAATGCCGGATGTAAATCAGAAGCCGTCCGGGTTGCCGAGGAGTTCGGCATTCCAATAAAGGTTATGAACAAGGGTATCGACTATCTTGAGGTCGTTCGGAATCCACGTCACGGTTACGGGAAAGGAATGAATCCCTGCGTAGACTGCCGCATCTTTCTCCTCAGGAAAGCTCGCGAGTATATGGCTGAGAGTGGTGCTGACTTCGTCATTACAGGTGAAGTACTGGGCCAGCGCCCCATGAGCCAGCGGCGGGAGACTTTGCGGATTATCGAAAGGGAGAGCGGACTCGAAGGCCTCTTGCTCCGGCCTCTATCTGCCAAACATTTCGAGCCGACCCTTCCCGAGTTGGAAGGGTGGGTTGACCGGGAAAAGCTGCTTGCCATTCAGGGACGTTCTCGAAAAGAGCAGATGCAGCTGGCCGAAGAACTGGACGTTACGAATTACCCCTGTCCTGCAGGAGGATGCCTTCTCACCGAGCTCTCTTTTGTCTCAAAAATAAGAGACATCTTTGATCATACTGATAATCTTAACCTGCGCGACTTCCGCCTTCTCAAGGTCGGACGTCATTTCCGTATCGGCAGCAATACGAAGCTGCTAGTTGGACGTAATGAGGCTGAGAATGAGCTTCTCGATAGATCTGTGCAGAATGGGGAAGCCACCCTTCGGTGGCTCGACGGGAGCAGCCCACTCGGAGTTGTCATGGGTGAGGTTTCAGAGAGTCTACTTCAGACAGCCGGGCGCGTTATCCTCAGGTACACCAAGGCTGAGCCCGGACAAGAATGTAAGATACTGACCGCCAGGGGGGAAGAACGATCTTCTTTTATGATCTGCAACACCTTCGGTGACAGGGAAATTGAGGGCTTCAGGATATAGTTCAGTCGATGGAATCGTATATTTCTGCGAAAGCTTTTTCATGCGCTTTGAAGACTTCGAGAACTTCAGGATCGAAATGTTCGGGCATGGTACGAGTGTCTCCCTCTGTTATTATCCTATACGCGGCTGCGTGCGTCAGGGGCTGCTTATAGACACGTCTGCTGCGCAGCGCATCGTATTGGTCGACAAGCATGATAATGCGTCCCTCAATCGGGATATCCTTCCCTTTCAGCCCGTTCGGGTAACCGGTACCGTCCCACCTTTCGTGATGATTTAGTGCGATTGAAGCCGCCATCTGCAGCATTGGGTGAGAAGAGCCGTGCAGAATCTTTTCGCCTATCAGAGTGTGACTCTTTATAGTTTCGAATTCCTCCCTCTCCAGCCTTCCTGGTTTCAGAAGAATTGCGTCTGGTATCCCTATTTTACCTACATCATGCATGGCACTGGCCACCGAAATATTTTCCGCGAAGTCATGCGGCATTCCAAGGGTAGTCGCCACCAATTTAGCATAAAGACCGATACGGGAGATGTGCCTGCCAGTGTCTTCGTCTCTCAGCTCTGCAGCGGAAGTAAGGCGTTCGATGGTTTCCCGGCTCATGCTCTGTAAAAGGTCGAGAGCCTTGCCCAGTTCCGCTGTCCTCTTCCTGACTACATTTTCGAGCTCTGCCTTATAGTGCTTCTCGATCTGGATGAGTCGCTTGTACTCTACACCTTTCTCGATGGCGTGAACGAGGTATGGTGGGTTAAACGGTTTTACAATGAAATCGAATGCCCCCATTTTGATAGCCGATACAGCCATATCCAGCTCGGCAAATGCCGTCATGAGGATCACCGGCGTTTCCTTGTCCCGCTCCCTTATTTTTCCAAGAAGATCAATCCCTGTGATGTGAGGCATGTTTACATCGGTCAGAACTACATCATACGTATCCCGCGTAAATCTCTCCAAGGCTACCGAAGCGCTGTTGCAGGGATACACCATGTAGCCATACGCCTCCAGCAGCGTGGAAACGCTTTCAAGCACGAACGTGTCATCATCTACAACCTGCACAATACCTTTCATTTCCATGGTTCCCCCCTGCCTCCGGGCAGCCAAAGTCCTCTATGGATTATCGTCATCTTCAGTCTTGACTTGAGGAAGCAGGCGGCAAAAGGAGTGCGGGATCCAGCTGAAATGTACTATTGTTCGAGGTCGCCTGTAGGTGGCGGCTCTTCAGGTGTGGGTGTTGCCGGTCTTTCAGTTGACTCGACTAAACCATCTTTGACAGGCTCCGGTGGCCCTTGAAGAGTCGAATCCTGCTGATCTCCGGGGCCCCCTGTGGGTACAGCACCCGCGCTTGTAACAGTAGTGAAGATCTCTGCCTTCTTTATAGTCTCATCAACTTTTTTCTGGAGCCGTCCCACATTCGGCACCTCCGCCAACGCTGCCTGATACTCAATGTCCGACAGGACACCATTCTTGCGCAGCAGTCGGAGGATCATCTCAGAACGTTTCGTCACTTTTGCGAGGTTTTTATATGGGTTGTAGGCTACCCGCGGCCCGGGAAGCATTGCGGCAAGAAAGGCGCACTCACGGGGGGTAAGTTCTACGGCAGACTTGCCGAAGTAGTAGCGAGCTCCGTGTCCTATCCCGTATACCATGGGACCGAGCTCAACAACATTCAGATAGAGCTCGACTATTCTTCCTTTCGTCAGCTCCTGCTCCATCCGTTTTGCAAGAATTACTTCCTTGATCTTTCGGGTGATTGTCTTTTCCCGTGTCAGAAATATATTCTTCGCTACCTGCTGTGTAATAGTAGAAGCACCTCTGGCGAGGCTTTTCTTCTCCAGGTCATACATTATTGCATTTTTGATGGCTTTGATATCGATGCCTTCATGTTTGTAGAAGTTCGCATCCTCGGCGAGAATGACCGCCCATTTCATCTCCGGAGGTATGCTGGCAGAAGGTGTCCAATAACGATTCCTGGGACCCAGCACGTAAGGCCGATACTTTCCTTTCCAATCCTTGACCTTGATACTGATACTCATCTTCCGGTTTTTCAGTTCCTCCACCGATGGAAGGGACAACAGCGAAAAAATGATGTATGCGCCGTACCCTAGCACGAGGAGGAGGAACACTATGAAGGCCTTCTTAACCATACTCATTATTATTTCTCTATCTCCAGACGCAATTTCCTGATTGCCATCTCCGTGGCCATTTTTGTAGCGGCAATCATGCTTGCAGGGGATGCCTTTCCTGTACCCGCCAGCCCGTAGGCCGTACCATGATCCACTGAGGTCCGAATGATGGGAAGTCCCAGTGTGACATTCACACCGTCGTCGAAATGAAGGAGCTTAAGAGGAATAAGCCCCTGATCGTGGTACATACAAATCACGGCATCATACTCCCCTCCGACAGCGAAATGAAAAAGTGTATCAGCAGAAAGGGGTCCTACTGCGTTTATTCCTTCGGCGCACGCAGCATCTACCGCAGGTTTTATTATCGACTCCTCCTCATCACCGAACATTCCCCCCTCGCTGCAATGAGGGTTCAGCGCCAGGATGGCTAGTCTGGGATTTGTACAAAAATATGTGGAAACATCCTTCCAGGTCGTCCTGATGGTTTTCAGTACCCGCTCGGTCGAGAGCAAAGACGGTACTGCCCGAAGTGGTTCATGGATAGTTACAAGGGATACACGCAGGCGGGTTCCCGCAAGCATCATCACATAATTATCGCAGGAGGTAAGTTTTGCCAATAGTTCGGTGTGCCCTGGATAATTGTGTCCTGCTCGGTTCATGACCTCCTTGTTTATCGGTGCTGTGACCATGGCATCGGCAGCACCAGCCATGCACAGGCGTGTAGCCTCGACGATGTATCTGTACACTGCCTCCCCTACAGCATCTGTCGGCTTTCCAAATTCCAGGTCTCGTTGCGACAACTTGGTCATAGGAAGCAAACATACCTGGTTTTCATGGTCTGACACCTCCTTAATCGAGGAGACAGTTCGAATGTTAAGATTAACCCCGGTTATCCGGACAGCACGGGCCATTGCCTCGCTGTCACCTACAACAAATGGGCAGCACATTCTTCGCACATCTGGATCGCTGAGAGCAGAAGCAATTATCTCCGGTCCGATTCCCGTCGGATCGCCCATCGTAACGGATATGAGAGGTTTTTTCATATATTCCTCACGCAAAACTTTGCCTAAAAAAAAAGAGCGGCAAAGCCGCTCTTCAATGCGATGAATATTAGATCTACCTTCCGGTTTTCCCAGCAACCTGAACCCTTATGAGTGCACGTTCCAGAGCGGCTTCGTACTTCCTGAAGTCTTTGTCCTCTGGAGTAAGGCGTTTCAACGCTTCTTCGGCTCTACCAAGCGCTGCTCTGGCACGCTGCAGATCTATTTCGTCTGCGCGTTCAGCTGTCTCGACAAGTACAGTCACCTTATCGTCCTCGACTTCGAAGTAGCCCCAGTTCACGGCCAAATGATGTACCGTTCCGCCTATTTTGTAGGAAAGTTCCCCGATCTTGAGGGAGGTGAGAAACGGAGCGTGCCCCGGCAGCACGCCAAATTCGCCGAGCGAGCCGGAGGCGGTGATTTCGTCCACCTCTTCCGAAAGTACCTTCTTGTATGGAGTAACTAGCTCCAGTTTAAGTTTTTCTGCCATATATCCGGTTCCTGTAGGGGCGGACAGAGTCCGCTTCGTGCGGGCGCGCCTTCAGGCGCGCCCCTACATGTTCGAGTTTCTATGCAGCGAGCTTCTTCGCCTTTTCCAGAGCCTCTTCAATGGTGCCTACCATGTAAAACGCCTGCTCCGGAATCTCGTCATGCTTGCCTTCGACAATCTCCTTGAAGCCCTTGATCGTGTCCTTGAGCTCGACGTACTTGCCAGGGGAGCCTGTGAATGCCTCGGCCACATGGAACGGCTGCGAGAGGAAGCGCTGGATCTTTCTTGCACGGGCGACAACAAGCTTGTCTTCCTCGGAAAGTTCATCCATGCCAAGAATCGCGATGATGTCCTGAAGGTCCTTGTACTTCTGAAGAACGTACTGCACCTGACGTGCAATTGCGTAATGTTCTTCACCAATGACCTGGGGATCGAGAATTCTGGAGGTGGAGTCCAAGGGGTCAACGGCCGGGTAGATCCCGAGCTCGGCGATCTGACGGGAAAGAACCGTCGTCGCGTCGAGGTGGGCGAAGGCGGTAGCCGGTGCAGGGTCGGTAAGGTCGTCGGCCGGAACGTAGATGGCCTGAACGGAGGTAATGGACCCCTTGGTAGTGGAGGTGATCCGCTCCTGAAGCTCACCCATCTCGGTGGCCAGCGTCGGCTGGTAACCGACGGCAGAGGGGATACGGCCGAGAAGCGCTGAAACCTCGGAACCTGCTTGGGTAAAACGGAAAATGTTGTCTACGAAGAGGAGAACGTTCTGGCCTTCCTCATCACGGAAGTACTCGGCGATGGAGAGCGCGGAGAGCGCGACGCGTGCGCGGGCACCCGGCGGCTCGTTCATCTGGCCGTAAACAAGCGCGGCCTTGTCGAGAACACCCGACTCCTTCATTTCCATCCAGAGGTCGTTTCCTTCGCGAGTACGCTCGCCAACCCCGGCGAAGACGGAAAAGCCACCGTGCTGCTTGGCGATATTGTTGATGAGCTCCATGATGAGAACGGTCTTGCCGACGCCAGCGCCGCCGAAGAGACCGATCTTTCCGCCCCTTGCGTATGGAGCGAGAAGGTCGACAACCTTGATGCCTGTGGTGAATGCCTCGACCTTGGTGGACTGGTCACTGAAAGCGGGGGCTTCGCGGTGGATACCGTACTCCTTCTCGGCGTTTACGGGACCCATCTCGTCAACCGGCTCGCCGATGACATTGAGGATCCTGCCGAGGGTCTTGCGGCCGACCGGCACCGATATCTGCTTCCCGGTGTCGAGAACCTCCTGCCCGCGCACGAGACCGTCGGTGGAGTCCATAGCGATGGTACGTACCGAGTTTTCCCCCAGGTGCTGGGCGACTTCGAGAACAAGGTTGTACTCCCTGTCGTCGATGGCCGGATTCGTCACGCGAAGTGCGTTGTAGATAGCGGGGAGCTTGCCCGGCTCGAATTCGACGTCAATGACGGCGCCGATGACCTGCGAAATTTTCCCTTTGTTCTGACTCATTGCTACCCTTCCTCCTGCGGCCCGGTTGAGGCCTCTATTTTTGAAATTCTTTATAGGCTAAGGTCTATCCCTTAATCGATTCGGCGCCGGAAATGATCTCCATGAGCTCCGTTGTGATCGCGGCCTGACGGGCTCGGTTGTACTGCAGAGTGAGCTTGCCGATCATCTCGCTGGCGTTCTTGGAGGCGCTGTCCATGGCCGTCATCCGAGCCCCGTGCTCCGAAGCAACCGATTCGAGGAGCGCCTTGAAGAGCTGAACCTCGATGTGCTTCGGCAGCAGCTCGCCGAGCAGTTCGGCCTTCGACGGCTCGTATATATACTCGGGAGCGTATTCCTCTTCCTGCGCAGCCGGGGGTGTGATGGGAAGAAGCGGCTGAAGGGTGATGTCCTGGGACATCACACTCTTGAAGGCGTTGTAGAGCAGGAATACCTCGTCGTACTCCTCGTTGAGGTACCCCTCGACCACCTCCTGGGCGAGGAGCGCCGCAGTCTGGTAATTGAGGTTCGAAAAGACGCTCGTGTAGTTCTTGTAGATCTTCTGGCGGTTCTTGAGGAACTCGTACCCCTTGCGCCCGATGGTGAGGATCGAGAGTTCTTCGTAGGAGCCTTTCCGCTCCTTGACGAACCGCTCGGCGGCCTTGCTGATGTTGGCATTGAAACCGCCGCACAGACCGCGATCGGAAGTTACCAGGATGAGGAGAGCCTTGCGGGCCTCCCGCTTCTCCATGAGGGGATGAACATCAGCGTCCTGCTGACGTGCAAGCCTCTCCAGCACCTCTGCAAGCTTCTTTGCGTAGGGGCGGGCGGCAACCACGTTCTCCTGGGCGCGGCGCAGCTTGGCTGCCGAGACCATTTTCATGGCCTTGGTGATCTGCCTCGTGTTCTTGACCGAGACGATCCTCTTTTTTATACTTTTCAGACTTGCCATAAATGAAGGTCCGTCCTTAGATTACGCAGTAAATTCCTTCTTGAATTCCTCAAGGCCGGCAACGATCTTCGCTTTGAGGTCGTCGTCAATAGCCTTCTTGTCTCGAAGCTCGGCGAGTACGTCCGCTTTCCTCGTGTCAAAGAATGTGTAGAGCTCGGACTCGTAGCGGCCGAGAACGGAGACGGGGTACTCATCGACGTAGCCGTTGTTGGCTGCGAAGATGACGAGGACCTGTTTCTCGTTGGGAATCGGGCGGTACTGGGGCTGCTTGAGTATTTCGACGAGACGCTCACCGCGGGCAAGCTGCATCTGGGTGGCCTTGTCGAGGTCCGAACCGAACTGGGCGAATGCCGCCATCTCGCGGTACTGGGCCAGGTTGAGACGCAGGGTGCCGGCAACCTGCTTCATCGCCTTCACCTGGGCGGATCCGCCGACGCGGGAAACCGAGAGACCGACGTTGATGGCGGGGCGCACGCCCGAGTAGAAGAGGTCGCTCTCGAGGTAGATCTGGCCGTCGGTGATGGAGATGACGTTCGTCGGGATGTAGGCGGAAACGTCACCGGCCTGGGTCTCGATGACCGGGAGCGCGGTGAGGGAACCGGCGCCTTCGGCGTCGGAAACCTTCGCGGCACGCTCGAGGAGGCGGCTGTGGAGGTAGAAGACGTCACCGGGATACGCCTCGCGTCCGGGGGGCCGGCGGAGGAGCAGGGAAAGCTGGCGGTATGCAACTGCCTGCTTGGAAAGATCGTCATAGATGATGAGGGCGTGCTTGCCGTTGTCGCGGAAGTACTCGCCCATCGTGACGCCCGCGTAGGGGGCGATGAACTGGAGCGGTGCGGGCTCGGAAGCCGTGGCGGCAACGACGATGGTGTAGTCCATCGCGCCGTGCTCCTGGAGCTTGGAGACGACTTGGGCAACCGTCGAACGCTTCTGTCCGATGGCGACGTAGATACAGATGAGGTCGCCGCCCTTCTGGTTGATGATGGTGTCGATGGCAACGGCGGTCTTGCCGGTCTGGCGGTCGCCGATGATCAGCTCGCGCTGGCCGCGTCCGATCGGAACCATCGAGTCGATAGCCTTGAGGCCGGTCTGCATCGGCTGATGGACCGACTTGCGCTTGACGATGCCGGGGGCCTTCACTTCGACCTTGCCGTACTTGTCGGTATTGATCGGGCCCTTGCCGTCGATGGGCTGCCCGATGGCGTTCACAACGCGGCCGATCATGGCCTCGCCAACCGGAACTTCGACGATGCGGCCGGTGCGCTTGACGGAGTCACCTTCCTTGATCTCGCTGAACTCGCCGAGAATCGCGGCTCCGACGTTGTCTTCCTCTAGGTTGAGAACCATGCCGGAGATGCCGCCGGGGAACTCCAGGAGCTCGCCCGCCATAGCTTTGTCAAGACCGTGGATACGGGCGATACCGTCACCTACGGAGATAATGGTTCCGGTCTCGGCTACCTCGACCTCCTTCCCATACTCCTTGATCTGCTTCCTGATAATCTCGCTGATTTCTTCCGCTCTGATTTCCATAGAACCGTATCACCCCTTCTGTAATATATCTTCGATCTTGTTGAGTTGCGTACGCACGCTGCCGTCGAAAACCTTGTCTCCGATCTTCGTGACCACACCACCGATGAGAGCGGGATCGACCTCTACATTCAGAACGACCCTTTTGCCGGTGCTCTTCTCCAGAACGGCCTTTATCTCGGCTATCTGGCTCTCCTCCAGAGGCATTCCTGAAGTAAGTGTGGGACGAATGACTCCCGAAAGCTCGTCGGCAAAAATTCCAAAGCTTGCGGAAACCTGTGGCAGAATGCTCAGTCTGTTCCGATCCAGCAGCAGCCGGAGAAAGTTCCCCACGGTACCTGAGACGGCAGCCTTTTCAATAAGGGCATTCAGTATTTCTTTCTTCGCCTCGATTCCGTAGGCCGGACTGGTCAGTATGGCAGTTGCTTCTGCATTAGCGCCCAGCAATGCGGAGAAGCCTGCAAGTTCGTCGTTGAACTTGTCAACAGCCCCTTCTTCTGCCCCAAGCTGAACGAGAGCCTTGGCATAGCGTCGTGATATAGCGTTCGTGATCAATGTAACTCCACCACCTTGGTAAGATATTCACCGACCAGACGGTCCTGGTCTTCCTTCTTTATCTTCTCCCGAAGGGTCTGCTCGGCCAGCTGCACGGCCAGCCTGGCAGCCTCTTCGCGCAGCTCGGCACGCGCCTTCAGCACCTCGTTCTGCGCAGCCTGCTGGGCCTGCTCACGGATTTTTTCAGCTGCCGCCTTCGCCTCGGCAATAATACGAGCTTTTTCAGCCTCGCCCTCCTTGATGATGGCAGTCTGAATCTCGTCGATCTCCCGGCTCGCCTTGGCCAGCTTTTCACTGTACTCGGCGGATTTCCGCTCGGCGGCTTCGCGGGCAAGAGTAGCCTCTTGGAGCGCCTTTTCGATCTTCATCCTGCGTTCCGAAAGGGAGCCTTTAACATTGGCCTTCTTGAGCGCCCACACGGCGATGGCGGCAAGAACTGCAAAATCAAGAACACGCCATCCGAAGTCTTTCAATTGAGCTGCAGTGTCCACATGATGGGCACCTTCGCCACCTTCAGAAGCAAAGCCAACAGCGGCAAGCCCTAGGAGCAGCAGACACACGGCACTTGCCGGCACCAGAGATCTATACGGGCTGCGGCGTACAAACTGAATCATCTTACAAGCTCCTCCCAAGGACCTTTTCACATATTTCCAATGACAACGACCGGGCCTGCTCCCTCAGGAGATTTTTGGCGTCGGCTGCCTCTTGAGCTACCTTGCCCTTGATTGCCCCAATTGTGTCACTCGCTTCCTTACGCGCTTTTTCAAGAGTCGCCGCCTCTTCTGCCTGAGCCTCCTTCAGCATGGCACCCCGACGCTCGTGAGCCTGCAGCTTCACTTCGCGTAGACGCGCCTCGTAGAGGGCTACCTTCTCCTGCACATCGGAGTCGACGCCAGCAGCGCGCTGCCTTGCACCACTGATCTCTTTCTCCCGCTCCGACAGTACCTTCCTGAGAGGCTTGTACAGGAAGATGTTGAGTACCAGCATGAGAACCAGGAAGTTGATAAGCTGTATTACGAACGTCAGATCTAAATTGATCACCCTGCCACCTCATCAGATTGTATACAGTATGCCGGACTGCCTGCGGCAAAACACGCGATAGCTATCACACGGCCTGACCCATGTCAAGCTTTTTGTCCAGAAAAACCGAAACTTATAAACTCCTAATCTACAGACCCAACTGCTCGATCAGACGAGAAAGGTCGTCGTTACTGGAGAAGCTGATCTCGATCTTCCCCCCCTTCCCGGTGGAACGTATGGCAACCTTCGCCTTGAAGTGGCGCTTCATACGGTCAACAAGGTCGGTCATATGCAATTCCGGCTGGGCTTTCCGGGTCCGGAGCTTTCCACTCTTCAGCCGCTTGACGAGATTCTCGGCATGGCGCACCGTAAGGTTCTTGGCCAGGATCTCGTCCCGCGCCTCTTTCACCTGCTCTGCAGAATCAAGTGCAAGAAGTGCTCTGGCATGCCCCATCGAAAGGCGCTGCTCGACAATGTCACGCTTGATCTCTGCAGGAAGTTTCAACAGGCGCAGAGAATTCGCAACCGTGGAACGCTCCTTCCCTACCCGCTTTGCCAGCTCCTCCTGCGACAGGCCGAAGTTGTCCATCAACGCATGATACGCCTCCGCTTCCTCGACGGCGTTCAGATCCTCTCGCTGAATATTCTCTATAAGAGCCATTTCGAGTGCGGTATCATCCGAAACATCCAGAATGACAACCGGCACCTCGCGCAGGCCTGCCTTCTGGGCCGCCCGCCAACGCCGCTCTCCGGCAATGACCTCGTAGTGATCCGACTTCTTCCTGACAACCAGCGGCTGAATGATACCTTTTTCCCTGATAGAAGCTGCGAGTTCCTCCAGCTTGTCACCGGTGAAGGTTTTACGCGGCTGCGCCCTGTTCGGCCTTATCTCCTCGATCGGGCAGGTGAAGTAGCTCTTGCCTTCTTCCTCCACAGCGGGGAGAAGCGCAGCCATTCCCTTTCCGAGTCCGGTTTTCTTAACCATCCCGCCCCTCTCTCTCCATTATCTCCCGGGCCAATTCAAGATAGCTTGCGGCTCCACGGGAAGCTATATCATAGAGCAGCACCGGCTTTCCGTGACTGGGGGCCTCGGACAGCCGTACGTTCCGGGGAATAACCGTTCCGAAGGTCTGAGATCCGAAATGTGTTCTGATTTCGTCACTGACCTGACGGGCCAAGTTATTTCTCCCATCATACATTGTCAGCACGATCCCTTCGACCCTCAGTGATCTGTTTAGTCCTTTCTGGACAAGCTTGATGGTGTTGAGGATCTGCGACAGCCCCTCCATCGCGTAGAACTCGCACTGCAACGGGATGAGCACGCAGTGTGCAGCAGTCATGGCGTTGACAGTGAGCAGGCTCAAAGAAGGGGGGCAGTCGATGAGAATGTAGTCGTACGAATGCTGGATACCTGCCAGAACCTGCTTCAGCTTGTGCTCACGGTCGGCTATCGTTATCAGCTCAAGCTCGGCGCCCGCCAGATCCGGAGTGGCAGGGAGAAGGTCGAGACACGGAAGATCAGTTCCAACGATAATTCCGGTTGCATCGGTATCGTTTATCAGCGCATCGTAAATCGATTCCCGAAGCAAGCTTTTGTCCACACCCACGCCGCTGCTGGCGTTCCCCTGTGGATCCATGTCGACAAGCAGAGTCTTCTTCTCAGCCGCAGCAAGCGAAGCAGCGAGATTGACGGCCGTAGTCGTTTTTCCGACGCCGCCTTTCTGATTTGCAATACAAATTATTCTTGCCATAGATATAAGGGGTTCTCGACGAGTTTCCCATGCGGCAGGGCGGTATTTGCAGGCTGAAGAGGGGAGGAAATTATCACAAAAGTCCTTCGATGGAAAGCAAATTCGTCCCTCATTGAGAGACCGTTGTTCGGCAACTTTCACTTGCTTCCCGTGGGCGTACCGGTATACTTTTGCTGTAAATTTCCGGGAGGTGCGGACACATGGAGTGGTTCAGCAACCTGAAAATCAATACCAAATTCAACCTGATCATGTCTATTCTCCTGGTCCTCCTCTTCTTCGTGGCTGCATATCTCACATACTCCCGTCAACAGAAGCTGATCCTCAATGTAGCGGTTGACAATGCCAGGGTGCTTGCAAAGCAGATTATCGAGACACGGGAGTACATGTCCAGCGTTGTTCGCGGCGAACCTGAGCAAAACTACTCCCTGGTGCCACAGGTGGTTGCCACACAGGTTGCCCGGCGGATTACTCGTGATAGCAAATTTTACGTGCGTCAGGTCTCGCTTCGTTACCGCAACCCGGAAAACCGTCCAGACTCCTTCGAATCGGTTCAGCTGAACGCCTTCGCACGGAGAACCGGCAATGAAACATACGGCATCGTGCCCTACGATGGGAAAAAAGTGTTCCGCTACATGCAGACAATGGTGGCGGACAAGTCCTGCCTCCAGTGCCACGGCTCCTACGAAACGGCACCCCGTTTCGTGCAGCAGCGGTTTCCAAAAGGACATTTTTCCTATAACTACCATCAGGGCGAAGTCATCGGCGCAGTGTCGGTCAGCATACCCATGGCAGACCTCTATCACCAGATCGGTGTGAACCTGGCTCTTGACATTACAGGTCGCGCATTCATATTCTTGTCCGTGATTCTGGTTCTCGGCTACCTGGTCCGCAAGACCATCATCAACCCTATAGAAACGGTGTCGAAAACCATTTCACATGTCACGCAGACTGGCGACTTCACCGAAAGAATTCCGCGCTATACCAGAGATGAAATCGGTCAGCTGATCAACGCATTCAACGAAATGATGGAGGAGCTTGGACACAAGACGCTGCAGCACACTGAGTCAGAGGAGCGGTACCGTAAATTCATTGAGATGGCAAGGTCAGCAGTTGTAACCTTTTTGGCAGACGGGAAAATAGTAATTTCCAATGAACGTGCAGAAAAGCTTTTCGACATGCCGAAGAGGGATCTTCTGGGCGAATCAATTTTTCATTTTCTTGAAGATGGAGAGCTCATACGTGAAAGCATTTCCCAGTACCTCCGAGAAGGAGCCGGCGGGGTGGTAGACAAAACCTCACGGCAAAAGATCAGGGATCGGCAGGGAAAGCAGATCGAAGTTGAAATAGCTCTCTCGGCTTCAATGACGGATCATAAGCCGATGTTCACTGCGATCATCCGTGACCTGGGGCGGGATACCCACTGACACTTTTTTTGGGCGCTGACCGAGCACAGACTACCTCAAGAGGATCGGATGAAAAAAGATCTACCTTCAAAACATGCCATCGTCCAAAGCGATAAAGAGACATACGCTATAGCCCCCCACCTGCCCGGCGGGTTCGTCACTACATCCCAGCTTCGTAGCATATGCGATGTGGCGGAAAAATACGGGGTCCGGGCTCTGAAGCTTACATCCGCGCAAAGAATCGCCCTTATCGGCATCCGGGAAGAGGACCTCGACAAGGTATGGATCGATCTAGGCATGACGCCCGGCGCAGTGCTCGGGCATCGTGTGCGCAGCGTAAAGATCTGTCCGGGGAGCACGTGCTGCAAGCGCGGCGTGCAGGATTCCGTTTCGCTCGGCCTTGAGCTCGACCGCAGATACCATGGCATGGAACTGCCCAACAAACTGAAGATCGGCGTTTCGGGGTGCCTGGTCTCCTGTGCTGAAGCTGCCGTCAAGGATATCGGCATCCTGGGTACGCTCAAAGGCTGGCGGATCTTGGTAGGCGGAAGCGCAGGACCGCGCCCACGTCTCGCCGACATGCTCATCGATAATGTTTCGTCGCAGGATGAGGTCCTGGCATTAGTAGACAAGATTATGACCTTTTGCCGGATGAGCACCAACCATAACAGGTTGGGACGGATAATAGACTCGGTCGGCATCGAGCGGTTCCGGCAAGAAATGCTCGGCCCCATCTGAAGCAGACAGACCTGCCATGCCAGCTGTGAATGCTTAAACTGCGGGTGCAAAAACCTGTTGCGCTGAAAACCTGCTTGCTACATTATAGTGCCTGCTAGTTACCGGCACTACCCGCCATACCACACGGGGTAGATCCCCCCTCCTGGACAAGATGTTGAACATTTTCCTTATTGCCAGCCAGCCACGCCTGCACCAGATTGTTTCGGAAGCAGCAACACCTTCGGGTGCCATTCTGCGTATCGCTACGAATCTGGCTGACGGCGTCGCTGAAATAGGTAATGTCTCCCCCTCCATCATCTTCCTTCAGAGCCGCCTGTCAGGGTTATCAGCTGAAATCATCGCCAGACATGTCAGGAGCCATGCGCCCCTTGGTGCAAAGTTGGTTCTCTTTGCGGAGAAAGGTGATTCGTCTGCACCAGGGGGAGAATTAACGGTTGATTCCATTCTCGACACCACAGCAGAAGATGCTCAGATTTCAGTGGCCATAAGGGGAATTATCTCTGAGACTATGGCAGGCGACGCGACCGGCGCCTTTTCCTCACGCGTTAATCTGAAAGCAGGAAACAAAGACGGAGTCACTGCACAGAATGCAGAAGTCGATCCTCGTGCAGGCTCCGGGACTGATGCCAAAACAGGAGAAGATGAGGCCGGCTTTAAACCTCTAGAGGTAGCGAACCTGAAGACGGCTGGGGGCGATGCGGACTGCACCCCCCTTGAGGCAATTTCCAGCGTATCGGATAGCGTATCGGTAAAAGGGGAACCAGCAGCACCCGCTGCGATAGCACCTTCCATGGCTTTCAAGGAAGAATTGGACAGTCTTTTATCGGCTTATCCTCCTTCCGGGCCGAAAGAACAGGAAACCCCATTCTCAGCGCCGACCGTCGACGAAGTTTTCAGTCGAATTCCGGCAAAAAAAAATAATCATGCAATCCTCGCTGTCTCGACGCTGTCGCTCACCGCAGCAGCATTGCTTTTCTTTATTTTCAACAGGACCGAGCCCGGTGTTGCTAAACCCACATCTCTGGCGACTCCTCCGCAGATTACAAATGGACAAACCAAGCAACCCGATAAATTACCAGTGACTCCTGTCCCTGCCGAGGTACAACCCAAAACTCCTTTTCCCACTTCCGCACAAGTGGCAAATCCGCCGACTCCTCAATCACTCCCAGGGTTTATCCCACGAGAAGGAGTAGTCACGGATTACGGCCGCAGCAATCCCGGGTGGGAAAAATATCTTTCAGCTGCCGCCGAATACAAGGTATACCGTGAAGCTTCCAGGATAAAGGCTCTACAGGTCATAGACAGAAGCGGAAACGGGCTGCCTCGCTCCTTCTTCACAAATGTTATCCACCAGATGACAGGCGTAAGGGACTATCAGCTGGAAGCAAAGGAGAAAAAAGGGCGTTACCTCGTAAAGCGGGGAACCTTGTCGGACAGGGCGCGCGTAATAGTATACAAGAGAGACGGCGACACGATTATTCAGGCTTTCGTCATAACTTTCAATGACTGAGGAAATCATGCAACGAATACGGAAGTCAGGGAGCGGCGCATTCCTTGCGCTCCTTCCGACCCTCCCTGCCCATGCCGGCATTATTATCTTGCTTCTGCTTGCATCGCCCTTGTGCGCTGCAGCCACAACCTCATTCGAACTCGACCTCCAAGACCTTGACCGTGTCAAGCCTGCACCCTCACCGCAGAAAGTTCGGAAACTGCCTCCCAAACCGGCACCCAAGCGTCACGACATAGTGACACGGAGTTCCTCTGGGCACGTCAAGTACACAGTAAAACCTGGGGATCATCTGTTCCGGATATTGATGAAACAGTTCGGCCTTTCCAACGACAGCGCCGAAAGGCTGATTCCCGAAGTCGCCAGGTTGAATGGAATCTCGGACATCAGGCAGTTGTCGGTCGGTCAAGTGCTGCTCCTGCCGTCACGTACAGGCACAAAACATCCGCACGAGCAGCGGAAGTTGCGGCAAAGGGGGGATTCCCCGCAAACTGCAGCAGGCTCCACGGTTACAGCCCGAGCAGCAACTGCTCCTCCGGAGTTAGAACCTGATCCCGAGCCGGCTGCTTACGCGGCGGAAACTGCGGTTCCTCCTGCAGCGGAAGCGGATCCCGTTCCAGTCAAAACCGAGAAAATCCCTTCTACAACACGGGAGGAGTTGATCGACGGCATATTGGCAGCTCTCGCCATTGAAACAAGGGAAAACGAGGTGCTGGAGGCGAACATAGGGGGAAATCCGCTGAGCGTCAAGGTGGATCGCTTCTTCATCGAAAGGGGAAGGCGATTCATCGTGAACTGCACCCCGAAGGATCAGTTCAACTACACCCTGCTCCGCCTGCTTGAAAGGGACGGGTATACGCTCATCGATGTTGAGGGTAGCGGATTCAACAAGGTGACGGAAAAATTACTCTCGCAACTGGGGCGCACATACCGATCTGTTGAGGGGGAAGCTGACGGAGAGAGTGCCGAAGCGGCTGGCTTCCTGGTGGAGAATGGTGCCGGCCAGGTGTTCCTGACCGACGCCTCCAAATAATAAACTATTCCTGGGACAACTTGAGGTAGCAGTCCGCCCGGTAGAACATGGCATCCGGAACATGCTTTGATCGCGGAAACTTCGACAGGAATTGTTCAAGCAGCGGAAGTACCTCGCGACACGAGCCGTTTCGATACGCTGCGGCTGCACGGTCGAACAGGGCCTGTTCCTGATCCCGGCGCAGGATATCCTCAGCACCCGCCGCTCTTCTCTCTTTTATTGCAGGTCCTGCCTTACCTTTCCTCGCGGGTTGCCTGCCGCGCTTCTTTCCATTACCGCCCCGCTTCAGCTCATTCTTTTCTGCAACCTTCCGCACCGGTACTCGCAACGCCTTCCCCTCGTAAATCAGATCCGGGTTTCTTATGTCATTGAAGAGGAGGATCTGAGGGAAGTAAGCCGCCCTACCTATTTGTTCAAGGGAAATGGCCCGAAGGGTGTCCCCTTTTCGAATAACAATCTCCCGCACCAGAACGGCCGTTTCCCCTGCGGAAACCTCAGCAGGGTCAGCCTTGCGGGGAGCGTACAGGTAGTAGTCTCCCTCGGCGGCGTAGGAAGCCGAAACAAGTGAAATCGCAAATCCAGCGGCAAAGGATGAGATTACCCGCTTCATCTAGTACCTGTTCCCCAGTTGATCCTGATACGTGAGCACGTTTTTCAACTGAAGGTGTGCCCCGACCGGAGCCGTCGGCTTCAGCCGATAAGTGAGCTTGATGCTTCTCTTCTCCCCAGAGCCGAGTTCTTCGAAGCGCCAGAGATAGGCTCCCCCCTTGCCCGCAGTGAATGGCGGGTCCGAAGCCACCAGTTCGACCGGATCGGGCAGCGTGCTCTCAAGCTCGACATTCTTCGCCATGTTTGAACCTGTGTTCATGCAGGAAAGTTCGAGTCCATTCACGTCACCGGGTCTGAGCCTCCCACCCCTGCCGGCCATGGCAAGTTCAAGCACCGGTCGCGAAAACCGCAATCTTACCGAAGCGGAAGCCCTTCCTCCCTGGGCGTTTTCCGATTCAAGATCCACTGACAACTGCGCTTCTGTACCGTCTTTCTCTGTAGCAGAGGTAGAAACCTCCATCACAACATACATATCCTCCCGGGGGGACAGGGGGCCAACGTGATTTATCACAGGCTCGTTTGGCTGACGGATGCCATCCCGGTTCATGTCCTGAAAGAATGAATGCGAATATCGCTCAGGGAGCTTTGCCCGGATGGCGAAATCTTCACGCACATTGCCCGCATTCGTCACAATCAGCGGTATGGCTACTACCTGGCCTGGAATAACCATAGTCTTTCCAATGCTACTGCGAACCAGCACATCGCTCACCGGCCGCACCACCGAAACAGTCGATACAAAAGAATCCCGCGTCCCCAGATCCTGGTTTACCGCCTCTCCACGCAGAAACAGCTCCTGCTGTGCGAGGGCCTCATCCTTGAGTTGGAACTGCACGGTGTACTCCCTCTTCTCCCCCGACTTGATCTGCAGCCCGTCCATCACCAACGCCGCCTTCATCTCCTGCTTGAACCCGGCAGGAACGAAATCGACCGGCTCGTACTGGGGCGGATAGTTAAAGCGGATGGAAATCCCGGTTGCCGTAGCGCTACCGATATTGAGAAGAGCGGCTCGATACGTCACCCTCTCTCCCGGCAACAGCTGAGGCTTGTCCGGCTTGAGCACCATGCGGAGCAGTGGCGCGGAAGCGACAAGTATCACGTCCCGCGACTGCGAGACTTCCCGAGCGAATTGTGATGCGGCCTTTACTGGATAGATTATTTTTGTCCCATCGACCGCAGTGGGCGGGACTGTCAGCGAAAGGACACCTTCAAAGCTCTCTCCCGGAGCAAGGACGGGCGTTAGATTAACAGCCCTGTCCGGACGGCTCGCTGCCGCAAACTGCGCAGAATAGGCCGAGGGAAAACCGGACTCCAGGTAGTAGCTGTCGGGGCCATTCCCCCGATTCGTGACTGAAAAGGGGATGTACACCTTGCGGCTGACCTCACCCGCCTGCTGGGGATTTCGGACGTCAAAACCTATATCTGCAGCCTGCCCCACCTCAAGTGTAAGCACTTGGGCGTTGCCGGTTGCGGCGGCCACCTGCGGCGGTACAGGACTATCAAAGGAGACTCCCATTTCACGAAGCCGTGCAGCGGCACCGGCCGCTGCTGCCGTTCCTGGAAAACGAGTAACTAGATCTTTGTATTCAGCAACGGCCTTCTCTCTTAGTGCTGCTTTCTCTCCAGATTCTTGCTTTCCGCTTCCCGATGGCTGACGTTTTGCCTTCTGGGCCTTATCGCGGGCTTCCCTTTCTGCCTCTGCTTTCTTACGCAGGGCCTCCACGCGAACCTTCTCCGCAGCGGCCTTCTCCGCAGCGGCCTTCTCCGCAGCGGCCTTCTCCGCAGCGGCCTTCTCCGCAGCGGCCTTCTCCGCAGCGGCCTTCTCCGCAGCGGCCTTTTCGGCAGCGGCCTTTTCGGCAGCGGCCTTTTCGGCAGCGGCCTTTTCGGCAGCGGCCTTTTCGGCAGCGGCCTTTTCGGCAGCAGCCTTTTCGGCAGCAGCCTTTTCGGCAGCAGCCTTTTCGGCAGCAGCCTTTTCGGCAGCAGCCTTTTCGGCAGCAGCCTTTTCGGCAGCAGCCTTTTCGGCAGCAGCCTTTTCGGCAGCAGCCTTTTCGGCAGCAGCCTTTTCGGCAGCGGCCTTTTCGGCAGCGGCCTTTTCGGCAGCGGCCTTTTCGGCAGCGGCCTTTTCGGCAGCGGCCTTTTCGGCAGCGGCCTTTTCGGCGGCGGCCTTTTCGGCGGCGGCCTTCTCGGCGGCGGCCTTCTCTGCAGCGGCCTTCTCGGCGGCAGCCTTCTCTGCAGCAGCTTTCTCTGCAGCCTGTGCCGCAGCAACAGCCGCGCGCATTGCTTCTGCCTTTTCAGCAGCTCTTTCCGCAGCAGCTCTTTCCGCAGCAGCTCTTTCCGCGGCAGCTCTTTCCGCGGCAGCTCTTTCCGCGGCAGCTTTCTCCGCGGCAGCTTTCTCCGCGGCAGCTTTCTCCGCGGCAGCTTTCTCCGCGGCAGCTTTCTCCGCGGCAGCTTTCTCCGCGGCGGCCTTCTCCGCGGCGGCTGCGGCCTCTTTTGACTGCCGCTCCACGGCCGGTGCAGGCGGCAGTTTCTCGCCGCGCTGGTATGCGGAAGCCAGCTGCACTAAGTCCTCTTCCACCGTAGCCTTTAGGGGATTTTCCGGATAGTCACGGAAGAAGGTCGCCATGTTCTTGGCTGCCTCTTCCCGATTTTCTAATTTGTATTGAGCTCTGGCAAGCCAGAACAGCGCCATATCCCTTAACGGCGTGTCAGGGTACTTTTGCAGGACGAGATTCATCTGGTCTGCAGCAACCTTGTAGTCCTTTTTCTGATAGGCATTGAATCCGCCGATGAAGAGTTGAGCGTCTTCGGAATCAAGAGGAAAAGCAGGTCCTGCTGATAGCAAAGAAAGGAACATAAGCCCCAGAAGGAACCTGCTGGCTGCTGCGCGGAAGATTCTCTTATAATCCACGATCGACCTTTCAATGTTTACATGAGAATAGGCAAAAAAGTTCGCCGCAAAATATCACCTAACACCCGCATTGTCAACGATGAAGCCCCTGTAAGTATGCTCCTCCTCTGGTTTTTGGGACGATTACCCACGAAATGTATCAACGCCTTCGACATCCCTTTGAACCATCAAAACGAATTGTCCCTTACCTAATTCCCCTGCTATACTCGAAGCGATGATTACTATTGAAAAAACCGACTCTTTCCCAGCGGCCCCCGGCGTTTATCTGATGGAGGGAAGCGACGGCACTGTTCTCTATGTCGGCAAGGCGCGTGACCTCAAAAAGCGGGTACGCTCCTATTTCAGCACCTCCAAGGACTCCCGGTGGCATATCCGTTTTCTAATGGAGCGTGTTGCCTCTATCCGATTCATTGTGACCGACACGGAAAAAGAAGCACTGATTCTCGAAAACACTCTCATCAAGAAGCACCACCCTCGTTACAACCTCAACCTGCGGGACGACAAGACTTACTTCTCGCTTCGCATGGACATGAGGGATCAATTCCCCCGCCTGACTATAGTGCGTAAAATTCCCAGAGACGGAGCCCGTTATTTCGGCCCCTATTCCTCTGCTGCTGCAGCCCGTGAAGTCTTGAAGCAACTCTACAGGATATTCCCTCTCCGCCATTACCCTCTTGAGACATGCAGGCTTCGAAAGCGCCCCTGCCTTTTCTACCAGATCCGGCAATGCTCCGCACCATGCCACGGAATGATTTCTCCTGAGCAGTATGCCTCGCTTGCCGAAGGGGCTATGCTATTCCTGGAGGGGAAGAAGAAGAATCTCGTTGCGATCTACAAACAGCGGATGGCGCAGGCTGCGGCAAATGAAGAATATGAGGAAGCAGCGCGTTTTCGCGACTTGGTCAAGTCGGTGGAGGTTACCCTGGAAAAACAGAAGATGGTGACCCAGGGTGGAGACATGGATGTTCTCGGCTTCTGCCACGAAGCAAACAGGCTTGAGATAGCGCTCCTCTTCATCCGTGGCGGCACCGTCATTGGAAGCAGAAACTACTCACTTGCATGGGAACTTGATGATGGGGAAGGAATCGCCTCCTTTCTCGCGGAGTACTACAGCAAAGAGGTCTACATCCCGGAGGAAGTGCTTGTACCTATCCCTCTGGATGAACCGGAAGCCCTCGCCGATTACCTGTCCGAAAAACGGGGCAAGAAGGTTACAGTGCACACCCCCCGAAAGGGATCAAAGCTGGAAATCGTACAGCTGGCGACAAAAAATGCCCGCAACGCTGCCCAGGAGAAAGCAGCTGCTGCGGCCGGCTCTGAAGCGGTGCTTCAGGAGCTCAAAGAGCGGCTTCGTCTCGAAGGAATTCCCAGAAGGATTGAATGTTACGACATATCAAATACCCAAGGGCGGCTGGCGGTCGGAAGCCGGGTTTCTTTTTTTGATGGCAAGGCTGACAAAACCGCATACCGACACTACAGGATTCGGTCACTTGACCAGCCTGATGATTTCGGCATGATGCGAGAGGTCTTGGCGCGGCGCTTCAACAGAACGGAAGAGGAGGGTCTTCCCGATCTGATTATTGTCGATGGAGGAATCGGCCAGTTGAACATCCTCCTGAAGGTGCTTGAAGACCTGGGAATACAGGGGGTACACGCAGCATCTCTGGCAAAGAGCCGGGTGGAACGCGGCATCGCCGCACATAAAGTGTCACGCAGCGACGAGCGAATCTTCCTTCCGGGTAGAAAGAATCCGCTCATACTGCGCCAGAACTCTGCTCCTCTTCTCCTTCTCGCCAGAATCAGGGACGAGGCTCACAGGTTTGCAATCACATACCACAAGAAGCTGCGCGGGAAAGCTGCGCTGGCATCTAAAATCGATGAAATCCCGGGAGTGGGACCGGTGCGGAGGAAGGCACTGCTCAACCACTTCGGCAGTCTCTCCAGATTGGAGCAGGCTAGCCTTGAAGAACTGGCAGCGGTAAGCGGAATGACACGACGCGCAGCAGAAGCGCTATGGGTCCATTTTCACAAAGAAAAAGAAGAGCCTACCGACAGTAAAAACAAAGAAACCGCTGACTTGCTGTAGTCGCGGTTTCAAACGTCAGCGCCCCTCTCTCAGAGGCTATTATTAACGGAATGTATCAGGCCGCAAGGTGGTAATCATCTCCCTCCACACACTCTGTAACAGCCTCAAGAAAAGATTTCTCCTGAGGGTCACGCACTACTTCGATCGCCCCATGATTCACGGCCCAAACCGTCCCACAGATACTGCAGGTGTTAATTTCCTCGGAAAATCCCTCCGTCTGAACTTCGAGCGTCGCATACTGCTCATGATTCCTGCAAACCGGACATTTCATATACTGCTCCTTTCACTCACACAAATTTAGGATCACTATAGGCCCTCCACCTTATCTTTACAAGCACTAAAAATAAAAAGTTAAAATAAAACGAGATGTTAGTTTTTGAACTACATTTCGAGGCAGTCGGTAGTTTTTTATTCATACTATAAGTCATCGCCGACATAGGATATTATTAGGTTCTCCGCTTTTGGAAGGCAGCCAACGACAGTATCTGGAACTTACCACCCTCGGCGCCCAAGAAAGCCAATCATTGCCCCGCCTGTATTCTCAAAAACATTTTTATTCTTGACCCTCCTTTCCCACCCGATGTAGGCTGCCTTCTGCAACTTCCTTCTGAACTCGAGGAATCCCATGAAATGGCTTATTCTGGCATCTGCGGCCCTTTTTATGTTCGGCTCCCACCGAAGATTTTTTTTTCTGGCAGGAGCATGCGTGGAACTTTGCTACCTCGCACAGCGAGGGGTAGCTCTGGGACGTCTGCCACTCATAGGCCCTCATGACACCCTTGTCTTCTTTTCCTGCTCGATTGCTGTCATGGCCGTGCCTTTCCTGTACGCTCCGGCTGTACGTGACCGAAACCGCTTCTCCTGGTCGGCAGGAGCCTTGGCAGGATTCTTCGCCCTGACGGCACTCCTTTTTCCCTCATTCTCGATGCCCCTCCCGCCGATCTTGAAGACCTTCTGGTTCGAGCTTCACGTTGCTCTCGCTTTCTTCGCATATGCTCTCTTCGGCATCGGTGCAGTCCTCGGCATTCTCTTCCTTCGAGACAGACAAAGAAGCTTGCTCGACCTCCAGTACCGGGCGGCACTCGTCGGCTACACCTTCTTTTCAGCATCCATGGTGTCAGGAGGGATCTGGGGGTATTTCGCGTGGGGGACATACTGGCTCTGGACACCTAAAGAACTGTGGACATCCATACTCTGGCTTTTTTACACACTTTACCTTCACGTGCGCCTCAAAGGCCCGCAATGGGAGCGCGCAGTGGCATGGGGGGGGATAATAGGGCTCGGGGTGGCGCTTTTCACCTACCTCGGCGTCAGTCTCCTTATGAAGAGCTCACACAGCTTCTGATGCAACGGAAGAAAGGAAGTCATGCTGCGAAACATCTACCAGAAACTGGCATCTCTTACTTTTGGAATATGGCTCATTGCAGGTGTAATGCTTCTGTTGGGAGCGGGATCTTTCAGCAGCGGCGCGGCGGAATCGGGAAGCATTAACGATCTGCCCCTTTTCGTCTGGCTCAGGGAAGCTCCCTTGGCCGCTTCCTGGTGGCTGTGGGGCTCCCTGGCGCTGCTTGCACTGCTCGCACTGAACACTATCCTCTGCAGTATCGAATCGTTGCGAAGCAAATGGGGCAAGACCGGTTTTCTGATCCTCATCGCCCCACAGGTGATGCACATCGGCTTTCTCCTCATCATCCTTGCCCATTTGCTTAGTGCGGGCGGAAGCTATAAGCAGATTATGCAGGTCGAGGAAGGGTCCGTAATCGGTTTTCCGGATGGAAGTCTCGTCGGAGTAACTGCCATTAGAGGAAGCGTCGGCCAAATGGGAATGCTTACGGACTTTTCTGCGGATCTGGCCCTGACGGTGGAGGGCCGCCAGCTGTACAAAACTGCCAGACCCAATGAGCCGGTTTTCTATCAGGGTGTGGGGTTATACGTGAAAGATGTGGCGATTATGCCGCGGCGGGCCGCGCTGATCGAGGTACATCGGGAACCAGGTGCGGGGATTGCTCTCGCTGGAGCACTGCTCTTTACTCTTGGGAATGTTGTCCTTCTGGCCGTACGCAGAGGCAGATAAAAAGGGCGCCCTTCGGCGCCCTGGTCAAACCTTTATTTAGATTCCTACCTCAAAATCTTGATGGATTTGATAATCACGGGTGCCTCCGGGACATCCCGAAATCCCTTGTTGACTCCTGTTTTGCTGGCTGCGATGGCGTCAACCACATCCATACCCTCCACAACCTTTCCGAAAACCGCGTACCCGAACCCTTGCGGCGACTCATCGCGATGATTGAGGAAGTCGTTGTTAACTACGTTGATGAAGAATTGGGCCGTGGCTGAATCGACAACCATCGTGCGGGCCATGGCAAGTGTCCCCCGATCATTCTTCAGGCCGTTTCCCGCTTCATTCTTGATGGGTGCCTTGGTGCCCTCTTTAGGTACCATGTCGGGAGTAAAGCCACCTCCCTGAATCATGAATCCCGGAATCACGCGATGGAAAATAGTTCCCTTGTAATAGCCATATTTGGCGTAATCGAGAAAGTTCTTGACGCTGATCGGGGCCTCCTTCTCAAACAGCTCCAGCTTGATGGTGCCGAGTGTAGTTTCCATCTGGACCACCGGATTCTTCCCTTGCGCGGCCAAAACAGGAACGGCACAGCAGAGGGCAAAACAAATCCCGATCACAAGAAACAGTTTTTTCACGGTCAGCTCCTCCTTTTAATGGTATGCGATGGTAAAGGTATAAGCGAAATTTCCCCCCTGGTCAATCCTTCTCCAGGAGAAAGGTCAGATACTCGTCCAGGAAGATGGTCCTTAATGTCCGGCACCCGTACCGCAGAAAGAGGCCGTGGACCCCGCTGTCATCCTGCACCGGTATCCCCGAAAGAAGGACCAGCCCACCCGGACGGGTCATGGCAACAAGCTCCTCAGCAACATTGCCGAGAACATCAGCATAAATGTTCGCAAGTACAAGATCATAGCTGCCGCCTCGCAGACATGCCAGCTCCCCGCAAACGGCATTCACCAGCCCATGCACATTGTTCAGGCCGATGTTGCGTGAACATGAAACGGCGGCCCTTGGATCTATGTCGAGCGCAACCACAGAGGATGCACCAAGCTTCACGGCTGCAATAGCCAGGATGCCGGTACCGCTTCCGAAATCTAGAACCCTCGCGCCACGTACCTGTGGGAGCTGTTCGAGAAGTTCAAGGCAGGAACGGGTGGTTTCGTGCTCTCCCGACCCGAAGGCCCCTTTCTTCCCCATCACGAGTGGAATTCCACCCATCGGCGTAAGAGGTTCATCTTCGGGGGTTATGGTAAAGCCACCTATGCTGAAGGGCCTGAATATCCGTCCTGTCATGAGACCTCCTGGAATTGAAAAAAAGCCGCCTCCTGTCCTGCATCACGATAGGCAAGAGGACGGGGTTGACAATTCTCCCTTTCGAAGGGAAAATGTAGCGCCTTTGAATCTTAACAGAAACCAATATTTTGATTTGGGAGGAAGCGTGCAGATAAAATTCGGCACTGACGGCTGGCGCGGAGTTATAGCACGGGAATTTACTTTTGACAACGTAGCCGTTGTCGCCCAGGCGACGATGGATTACCTGCACGAGCAAGGGCTTGCCGGCAGAGGACTTGTTGTCGGATACGACCGGCGTTTCCTGTCACGGGACTTCGCGGAGTTGACAGCTGAAATAGCCGCCGGCAACGGCATAAATGTATGGATGACGGACGGGTATGCCCCCACTCCCGCAGTATCCTGGGCAGTGCGTGAGCTGAAGGCAGGAGCGGGAGTTATGATAACCGCCAGCCACAACCCCCCAAAGTACAACGGGTTCAAAGTCAAGGAATCATTCGGGGGCTCTGCACGTCCCTCCACGACCAAGGCCCTGGAAGATGTTGTCGCTTCAAACCTGGCAGCTGGAAAAAGACCCCGCTCCATATCCTTCTCAAGTGGACTGAGCAGTGGAAACATCCAGGTCCTCGATGCCAAAACCCCTTACTTTCGCCAGCTCGCAAATTATGTAGATCTGGATCTGATAAGGCGGGCAGAGATACCGGTCGTAGCAGACCCGATGTACGGCGCAGGTAGCGGCTTCATTCAGGAACTGCTTCCCCATGCACTCGAAATTCATAACGGTGAGAACCCGGGCTTCGGTGGCCAGCCACCCGAGCCGATAGATATGCATCTCACGGAACTCGCCGACCTGGTCAGAAGCGGCAGATACACTGTCGGCCTGGCCCTCGATGGTGACGCGGACCGTATCGGCGCCGTGGATGAAACGGGGGAGTTTTTCTCCTCCCATCGAATTTTTACAGTGCTGCTTCGCCACCTTTACGAACGAAAGGGTCTGCGGGGGGGCGTCGTGAAAACCGTCTCTACCACGAGGATGATCGATCTTTTGTGCGAGAAATACGGGCTGCAACTTTTTGAAACTCCCATCGGGTTCAAGCATATATGCGAGCTGATGCTGGAAAACGACATTCTGATGGGAGGCGAGGAGTCGGGAGGTCTCGGTGTCAAAGGACACATACCGGAGCGTGACGGAATACTGATGGGATTACTTCTCCTGGAAGCGATGGCTATGAGCGGCAAAGGGCTTCGCAGACTCCTCGATGAAACCATGGAAGAAATCGGAAACTTTTTCTACAACCGGATTGACCTGCAGATCGCAAACGAGGCGAAGGAAAAACTGATAACCCGGTTGCAGGCAGGTGGGCTCGAGACTATTGCGGGGCGGAAGGTTGCCGGTGAAAACTTCCGCGACGGCTTCAAATACATCTTTGAAAACGGCTCCTGGCTCCTCATTCGTCCCTCGGGAACGGAGCCCGTGCTGCGCCTCTACAGTGAAGCAGGAGAGCAGCATGTGGTGCAGGAACTGCTGAAGGCAGGTCGGGAGATTGCCGGAATCTGACCTTTTACAGGCCAGCCGACACAAACAACGCCCCCTGCGATTTCACAGGGGGCGTCTTATTACAAGAAACAGCCTACCAGGGATTATTGATGGATCATCGGTTGCGGCCTCCGCGAACCGGCCAGAGATAGTACGGTTTAGTGTCGAGGGCCGGTTTAACTGATCCGTATGCCAGGTCCGCGATCCAAAGCTCTGTCGGAGACTTTCGCGTCGAGCTCCAGTATCCGTAGTCGCGGACATCCTGGAAGCCCTGCAGACGCAGCTTCTGGAAGGGCCACGTCTCCCGGTTGGCGGGATCGTATCCGAAGCTCTTGGCATGACCGATCAGATCGGCAAGTTCATCTTTTGTGGGAACCCGCCAGTCGGCATAGCCGGCGTAGTTATCTTTGTTTAGTTTCTGGATGAATTCATAGACGTTCCCATCCCCCTTCCAGAAGAGCTGCTTCCCCGGAAGATTCGCATGCTTCGCCCATACAAGCCCCGTCGTCTGGTCCACCGCCGTCTGGTCGAGAAGGACGAAGCTGTGGGGAGCAGCGCACGCGGAAATCAACAGGCAAAGCACCGCAAGAAGTAAATTTCTCATCGTCAGCTCCCGAACATGGACCGCTTGGCTACCTTGCGGATCTCCATTTCATCCGACCATTCGAGAATACCCGTCTTCAGGTTCTTCAAGTTCATCGTGAACTTGTAATAGACGTCGGTGACGCCGCTTGCCTTCTGCTTTATCTCCGAAAAGTTCGAGGTAAGCAGGTACTCGGCTCCGATCTGGTTTCCGAAATCCACCGCCGTATTCTTGTCCACGAGCCCGCTCTCCTGCTGTATCTTGATCTCCTCAACGGCAGCGGCGTCGGTTGTCCGGTCGATGAACCGGAACTTGCCAGTCCTGATGAGCCTTGTACGAATTGAATCGGTTACGGATTCGGTATCTATGTGCTGCATGGTCTTGTTCTTGACCTTATCTACCGTAATCACCGGACGGCGCTGGCTCGTCACCTCGACAACAGGGGGGAAAGCGACCAGCGAATCAACCATCTTCTCCGCGATCTGCTGCAGGTCGGAAGATCCGAATTCAGTGCTGAGCGGCTTAGCCGATCCGGCGTCGCCATACTGAACGGAAGTTGCACACCCCCCGGAAGCAAGAGCCATCGCTATAGACACAATTGCCACACAAGCTTTCCCTATCTTCATAGTATCCTCACTTGAATTAAGATCGACACGAACAGAGAGTTCATTCGGCTTCCCGGAGCTTCAGCTTGAATTCCCGCGCACGGGGATCAGGGGCGATTCCCTGCACGGTCCTTGTCTCACGGCTGTAGAGGAGGAGCGGCTTCCAGGCACTGGAACTGCCCGTTTCCATCCCCTGCAAATCGAACCACTCGTACCGATACTCCAGGTTGATGGTATCCCGATCCTTCGAACGTAGAGAAACCTGCGCCGTCATCATGTCGCCCACCATGGCACTCCGCATGTCCACAACCTCTACGTCACGTCCGAGACTGCCATTGTTGATGATTATGTTTTTTCCGAGTACCCTCTCCCCCTCCTGGTTCCAATCCGTTTTTCCGGAGGCCTCTATACCGGATGTCGTACCGCATCCGTTCAGCACCGCCATCCCGAGGAGGAGCACCAATAGACCCATCCAGCCGCGCGTCATGTGTATCATATCCCATCCTTTCATCATTTCACCGACATTTTCGCTCGAACGCGGGGACCTAACCGGCTTCCCCTGCTGTCCCTGTCCCTGTTTATCATAATCTGCACTACAGTCACAGAAAGAATCCTGCAGGGGGAATAAGGATAGGTGAAGTTAAGGTATTGAAAATTGCATCACCGGTCATTCAAGCACCCTTTGCAGCCCCGGTCGCCGCCTGAATACCGGGGGGCACGTGTAGGTTACGATGTAGAAGGTGATTTCACGTCTCGATCTTGAAAATTTCCCGGACTAGAAAGACATGACGGCACTGTATATCTCAGATCCCGCCCTTACAACCCGCAATATGGTCTTGCCCCCCTCCCTGATCTCAACGCCAACTTCCGAAGCGGCAGCAGTTCCGTCATGCTGAAGGGAAAGCCAGTAGGAACCGGGGGGTAGACGTACCCGCATGATCTGCGCATTATCCGGCAGAGTTATCCAGCTGCGAAGATCGGCATTCTCGCTGAGCAGGTTCCACAGACCGGCGCCAAAAGAGCCCAGGGGACCAAGCTTCTCCTCTGCCATTTTCACCGTGGCTCCCTTGGATACCGCCCGGATGGTCTGGCGAATGGCTAGAGCCGGGACCTTCTCCTTAAGGGATTTCACCGCAAGAGCCCTGATGTCGCAAACGGGCTCGGTGCGACCGATCTGCCTGCCGCCATCGGCCACATACAGAGGCATCGGAGGAACCCACCTGCCCTGATACATCGGGAACGCCATTGCCACCACACCCACTCTTGGTACCGGAAAAGGGATTTTCATCTCCTGCTTCTGGGGGACGAATCCATCCTCGAACAGGACGACAAGCTCTCCGGCTGGAACACTCAGGTCATCCTTCACTCCCTGCGCAACCAATGGGAAACGGCCCTTCAGATCCTCCAGATCCTGAGTCATGCCCAATTGCCGCGCCAGCCTGAACACATCCCGCTGAAGAGTCATGTTCTCCGGGAATATCTCAAGTGCCTTTTTATAGTCGATGTAGGCATCTCCGGGCTGATGGATGAGCTCATACACAATCCCGGAAAGGTAAAAGGTGTATGCGTTCTGAAAGGAGTTCTTTACGCTCCCTGCTACCTCATCGAGTTGAGCATACTGTTGCAGCAGCACCGGGTTATCGGGATTCGCGTCGATCTGCTTTTCTTCGGCCTCCCGGCGTGCCTTCTCAAGATCCCTCTCAAACCGTCTCAGTGCGTCTTCCTGCTCCGCATTGGCGCGGCGGATTTCCACCCCTGCCCCCTCCAGATCTCGTTTACCGAGGTAGTTCATCGCCTGGAAATGGTGAAGCATCACTCGCTCGTACCCCTCACCCTCGTAAGGGATGGCGTTGTCATTCAGGGAAACTGCCGCTAATTGGGCGCCGATGCCGGATGCGCTGACTAAAGCCCTGTCCTCCTTCTCCTTAATAGCTTCGATGCTGAGCATAAAGTCCTGCAGGCTCATGTCGAAATTACCGAGAATCTGCGCGATCCTCCCCCGTTCCATAGAATAGAGTATCCTGTCGCTGCTCCGGCACTCGTTGAGCAGCGACCTGGAAAAATCGATCTGCTTCTTCGTCTGCAGGTTCTGAATGTATGGGGTTATCTTGTTCGGGTATGGTGCAAATGTAGTCGATGCTGCACACCCTGTAACGAATATCAGAGCAGCCAGTGTACCGGCCAATCTGATGCGAGCAGTGCTGGATATGGAAGGAACGTGAGAGGGATGGAGCATCATTCCTCCTGTAGTGACGGCGGCGGCAGGCACTTCCTTGCCTCGTGAGAAGCGCCGGCTGCGTGTCTGTATAGGCGAATATAGCGCAAGCTTTAACCTGTTTTCAATCCGGTTGTATCCCGCCAACGCGACTTATGTGGTTGCAGATGGGCACAACGCAACACGGTGGGTGGGGATTTTTCCGTGATGATGGGCATCTATCGCGTTATATGTTATAGTACACGGTCGTTTCTAACCAGTTATCTACGGCAGCGGAGACTATGGCAAACAATCGAATCATCGTAAAAGGGGCGTGCGAGCACAACCTCAAGTGCATCGACGTGGAAATACCAAGAGACAAGCTGGTAGTGATAACCGGCATCTCCGGATCGGGTAAATCGACCCTCGCCTTCGACACCATCTACGCCGAGGGGCAAAGGCGCTATGTGGAATCCCTCTCCGCCTACGCACGTCAATTTCTTGAGCAGATGGAAAAACCGGATGTCGAGTCGATAGAAGGACTCTCCCCCGCTATATCCATTGAACAGAAAACGACCAGCAGAAACCCCCGCTCCACGGTAGGCACAGTTACCGAAATCTATGATTATCTTCGGCTCCTCTTTGCCCGGGTCGGACGCCCCTACTGCTACAACTGCGGCAAGGAAATTACGTCGCAAACGGTGAGCCAGATGGTGGACCAGATACTGGGCCTTCCGGATGGAACGAAACTGAGCCTCCTTTCTCCGATGATCCGTGGACGGAAGGGAGAATACAGGAAAGAGCTGAATCAGCTGCGCAAGGATGGCTTCGTCCGAGTCGTCATCGACGGCACTCCTTTCGACCTGAACGATGAAATAACCCTCGACAAGAACAAGAAGCATGACATCGACATCGTGGTGGACCGGCTCATCGTCAAAGAAGGGATCGGACGCCGCCTTTCCGATTCGCTGGAAACTGCCCTCAGCCATGCGGAGGGAATCGTCAAGGTCGAAATCCTGGGGGGAGAAACGCTCCTCTTCTCCGAAGCCCTCGCCTGCATCGACTGCGGAATCTCATACCCGGAGATGACACCGCGGATGTTCTCCTTTAACAATCCCTACGGCGCCTGCCCTGACTGCACCGGCCTCGGCACGAGGATGTATTTCGACGAGGAATTAGTGGTTCCCAATCCCGACCTTTCGCTCAGGGAAGGGGCCATAGCCCCTTGGGAGAAGCGGCTCTCGGGCTGGTTCCACCTCACACTCGAAGCGCTCGCGAAGGCATACGGCTTCGACATCCGCACCCCTTTCAGGAAACTGCCGGAAAAGGCGCGGCAGGTAATTCTTCGCGGCTCGGGAAAAGAGAAAATCGAATTCTGGTGGGAAGAAGAAAGTGGACGGCGCCACACCTACACGAAAGAATTCGAAGGCGTGCTCAACAATCTCGAACGGCGCTTCCGGGAGACCGATTCGGAGCAGGTCCGGGAGGAGTTGGAAAAGTACATGAATGTGATGCCCTGCCCCACCTGTGAAGGCGCCCGTCTGAAGAAAGAGGCGCTCTTCATTCGGGTAGGAGGGCGGAACATACGTGAGCTAACCGGCCTCTCCATCAAGGATGCCCTCGCCTTCTTCGGCAACCTCAGGCTGACGGAAAAGGAGGAGGAAATCGCCCGGCGCATTCTAAAGGAGATCAACAGCCGGCTCCACTTCCTCGTGAACGTCGGCCTGGATTACCTTTCGCTGGACCGGTCATCGGGAACGCTTTCGGGAGGCGAAGGACAGCGCATCCGCCTCGCGACCCAGATCGGCTCCAGTCTCGTCGGGGTGCTGTACATCCTGGATGAGCCGTCGATCGGGCTGCACCAGCGCGACAACGCCCGGCTCCTCCAGACCCTGAAGCATCTGCGCGATATCGGCAACACCGTCCTCGTGGTGGAGCATGACGAAGAGACGATCCTCGAAGCCGATCATGTGATTGACATGGGTCCGGGGGCGGGTGTCCACGGAGGAGAGGTCGTGGCCCAGGGAACTCCGACGGAGATAATGGCCAACGCAGCATCTCTCACCGGCAGGTATCTCTCGGGAGAGTTGAGCATCGCCGTGCCCTCCACCCGCCGCATGCCCAAAAAGTTCATCAGCGTGCTAGGAGCTTCGGAGAACAACCTGAAGGAAGTGGACGTAGAGATCCCTGTCGGCCTCATGACCTGCGTCACCGGTGTTTCCGGCTCGGGAAAATCGACCCTCATCATCGACACCCTCCATCGTGTGCTCTGCCAGCGCCTCTTCCGCAGCAGAGAAAAAGCCGGCGCCGTCAGGGACATCATGGGACTGGAAGCTCTGGACAAGGTTATCAATATCGACCAGTCCCCCATAGGCCGCACCCCCCGATCCAATCCCGCTACCTACACGGGGATTTTCGCAGAGGTACGGGATATCTTCGCCCAACTCCCAGAGTCGAAGATGCGGGGATACAAGCCGGGACGCTACTCCTTCAACGTAAAGGGGGGGCGGTGCGAGGCATGTTCGGGAGACGGCATCATCAAGATCGAGATGCACTTCCTCCCCGACGTTTTTGTCACCTGCGAGGTATGTAAAGGGGCACGATATAACCGTGAAACGCTGGAAGTGCGCTACAAGGGAAAATCCATCGCCGAAGTGCTCGACATGACGGTGAGCCAGGCGGTACAGTTCATGGAAAACATCCCCCGTATCAGGAGCAAACTGCAGACCCTGGAAGAGGTCGGGCTCGGATACATCAAACTCGGTCAGTCGGCGACGACCCTCTCGGGAGGAGAAGCCCAGAGGGTGAAGCTCGCCAAGGAGCTCTCGAAGCGTGCCACAGGCCGGACCATCTACATCCTGGACGAACCGACCACCGGCCTTCACTTCGCCGACATCCAGAAGCTGCTTGAAGTGCTTGAACGGCTGGTGGAAGCAGGCAACACCATCGTGATCATAGAGCACAATCTCGACGTGATCAAAAGAGCCGACTACATCATAGACCTGGGGCCCGAAGGGGGGGACCGGGGAGGGGAAATCGTCGCGACTGGAACTCCGGAGGATGTAGCCAAAGTCTCCAGGTCCTATACCGGCCAGTTTCTACGGAAACTGCTGTAGCTGTGCGAAAACTCTCCGCACCTATCGTATTACCAGGTGCTCCACATCGATGGATCCCGCATTGATCACCAGCGGGCCATTTATGGCAGTAAGCCCTTCATTTCCCGAATATGAACAATCGTACCCGCCTTTAATCACCACATGAATGCCCCTGTTGAAGGTGATGCTATCGGCGAACGCGACATTTCGCAGCTCGATCACATTCCCATCTCCGGCTGCAGCATAAGCGGCTTGCAGCGTGCCGAAATAGGATTGGAGCAAGCCGTTTACCCTTGCCGGCAGTGTAGAGCATGAAACTGCCAATGCCAGCTGCCTGTCCACCCTCGCAGAGGCAGCGTCAGTTACCCTTACCGTGAAGGAATAATCCCCCTCCTGCCCAGGTATACCCGTAATCGCCCCTGTTGTTTGGTTTAATACAAGACCGTCCGGCAGGCTTCCTGAAATAATGGACCAGGAATATGGAGATGTTCCTCCTGTGGCTGCAAGGGCTTGTTCATATGGTGCCCCGGTAGCACCACCCGGCAACGAGCTGGTAGTCACGGTTAACTGGCGGCTATCGATCGTGACGGTAAGTGGTTTGAATACCGTGAAGCCGTTACCGTCGGTCAACTGGATAGTGAAGGCAAATGTACCTGCAGCAATCGGAGTCCCCGAGATGACACCCATCGCGCTGCCCAGGAACAGCCCGTCGGGAAGTGAGCCGGACGAGACTGACCATGAATACCGGGTTTTCCCCCCGGCCCCATCAACAGCGTCAAAATAGGGAACTCCCACCTCCCCGGAAGAAAGTGCAGTGGTAAGGATACGCAACGGCTCATAAACATTTATCGTCAGCTCTTGTGTGGATGTGGAAGCCTGTGCGTCGGTCACCATGACCACAAAGGTATAAGATCCGGTGGCTGACGGAGTGCCGGAGAGAGTTCCCAGGCCATGGAGAGTCATACCTGACGGGAGACTGCCGGAGATAACGGACCAGGTATAGGGTGCGTCGCCGCCGGCTGCGGTCAGGGTCTGGCCGTAATGTTCCCCTGTCGTGGCCACCGCCAGTGACAATGTGGTAACAACAGGCGGGTAAGGGAAGACGACAATGCTGAGCGGCTTTTCAACAGTGGACCCATTGGAGTCCGCAAGCAAGACGGTAAAGGTAAACGAACCGGTCAGTAACGGGGTCCCTGCAATCACCCCTGCTTCACCGTCCAAGGTCAATCCATCTGGCAGGCTTCCGGATGTTATCGACCAGGAATATGGAGATTTGCCGCCGCCTCCGCTTATCCCTTCCAGGTATGGCAAGCCCGTTTTTGCACCGGGCATGGATGCTACAGTTATCGCAAGAGGGGGATGAACGCTGACACTGAAATCTTTTGAAGCCGTGGCGCCCTCGGAATCCGCCACCTCAACGGCAAAGGAATAAGAACCCGCCGCTGTCGGAACACCGGAAATAGTGCCGGAAGAGCCATCAAGCGTAAGCCCCTCAGGCAGGGCGCCGGAGGCAACGGACCAGGTGTAGGGGGACTTCCCGCCTGTCACTGCTAAGGACCTGCCATAGTAGACGCCGGAGTAAGCTTCCGGCAGCGAGGAGGTTACTATGAGCGGGAACTCGGAATACTTTACAGTGACTGCGTCCGTGTTGACGCCACTCTGCGAATTACCGGTCACGTATATGCTGCCTGCGCCATCGAGAGCAATGCCGTAGGCGTTTTCACCCCCCCCCATGTCGAAGGTCTTGCTCCAGAGTACAACGCCTTCGGGGTTGTACTTGAGGGTGAGGAAGTCATAGGTCGAACTCGTTGTCGCGCGGGAAGAGCCGGTAACGTAGAGATTGCCGAGCCGATCTGCAACGATCCCCCTTGCAGTGCTGACAGATGAGGCTCCTGCACTGTATGTCCGTGCCCAAAGCAGCCCACCGTCAGCGTCGTACTTAATGGTGAGATAGTTATTGGAGGAGGTAGAACTGGCAACGATGATGTTCTTGTCCGCATCGGTAGTAATCCCGGTTCCGGACTCGTTGTATGATGAGCTGTCATAGGTTGTGGACCAGAGAAGGTTGCCGCTCCCGTCGTATTTGTTGGTGATGCAGTCGGTATTCAGCCCCCCCTTCGATCCGGTTGCCAGTATGTTGCCTTCCCTGTCGACAGTAACGGCATTGAACTGGTCGCTGGAGCCGCTATCGAACTTCTTGGTCCATATTACGTTGCCGGCGGCATCCAGTTTGACCAGAGCTGCATCGCTCGTGGTCCCATTGGAATATCCGGCCAGATAGATGCCATCCGACTGATCGGTAGCGACCCCATAGCAGTTCATGTCCTCGATCGTCTTAGACCAGAGAAGGTTCCCGAGCGAGTCCCGTTTCAAGGTCAGACACTTGCCGCTGAAGAGATACCCGGTGACATAGGTATTGCGGAAACCGTCGATGGCGATACCGTGCGCCGTGATGTACTGGCTCGGCGAGTAGTCCTCCCTCCATACTACGTTACCCGATGCATCGTACTTGAATGTGACGTAGTTGCCGGTCAAGTCGCCTGCACTGGAGGAATCCACGCCCACGTGCACATTACCGTTTCCGTCAGACACGACGCCACGCCCCGTTTCGGCATAGCCGTTATCGAATGTGTTTGCCCACCGCTCTACCACAGGAGCATCCACCACCTTTATGAGGGTATCGATCGAAACCGCTCTGTTCAGACCATCCGTGACCTGGAGGTTGAAGCTGTATGTGCCTGGGGTAGCTGGAATGCCGGATATCTCTCCGCTGGTGCTGTTCAGTGAAAGGCCGGGGGGAAGATTTCCGCTTAGAACGTCCCACCTGTATGGCGGCATTCCTCCCTGTGCCCGGAGTAAAAAGCTGTAGGTGGTCCTGGTATTGCCTTCTGCAATGTAGGTGGATGCGATGGTAAGGGCCGGAGTTTCCACCCCCTCTGCGCCGGCCGGAGAAGTGAATGTCAGGTACTCCCCTTCCCGCTGAGGGACCCACGTCCCCGTAAAGATGCCGTCTGAAGCAGCAGAATCAGGGGCTGCTCCATCATCGAGGAGGGTGATGCTCTGACCGGAGGCTGTAGTTACCACAACCGGCCCTGCCGGGGAATCGCAGTTGATGCTCAGCACCGAAAGGGTAGCAGCTACTCCGGTGACGGGTGGAGAAGGGTAATCGATGACCGAGAAAACAGGGCGGTCAACGCAGGCAAGGGAGCGGGCTGCGTTGATCCGTCTTCCGGTTATGGACACCTCGGTCATTTCGGCGACGGGGTCACCACCCGCAAGGATGAGGTTCTTGATCCTCGCCCCGGTTGAATCGGGGTAGTGAGATTTTATCAGACCGGCCAGACCGGTTACGAATGGAGCCGCCAATGACGTTCCCGACCCGCTCCCATAGCTATCTCCCGGCCTCGTGCTGTAGATGGACTCCCCGGGAGCCGCTATATGGACACTCTTTTTTCCGTAATTGGAGAACCTGGCTTTGCCGTCACCGCCGTCGGTTGCAGTGACGGAAATTACGTTAGGAAGGTTGAATCCGGAAGGGTAGACCGGTATCTTGTCGTTGTCTCCGGTATCATTACCTGCCGAAGCAATGAAAAGGATATCTGTCTGCGCTTTTATCGCTTCGTATAGTGATTTGGAGTAGCCCCATCCTCCCCAGCTGTTGTTGCTTGCAACGATGTTAACTCCCCTGCTCTTCATCGTCTTGAGGTAGTTAAGACATGCAATGACGCTGCTCGTGCTTATACTCTCCGCTGCATCACCCGCCTTGCATGCCAATATTTTCGTGTTCCAGGTAACTCCCGCTACCCCTTCCCCGTTATTCCCTGCAGCCCCGATTATTCCGGCTACATGCGTCCCGTGCCCATTCTCGTCCATTGGGTCGCTGGTACCCGAAAAAGGATTGATGCCGTAAATGTCATCCACATATCCATTGCCGTCGTCATCCAATCCGTTCCCGGCTATCTCCCCTGAATTGGTCCACATGTTCGGCGCCAGGTCGGGATGCGTGTAGTCGACCCCGCTGTCTATCACGGCAACGACCGTCGCATTGCTCCCCGTAGCAGTATCCCACGCCGTCGGGGCGTCTATCTTCATCAACCCCCACTGCTGGCTGTACCCCGAATCATTGGGGACCAGATGGTGTGAGTAGAGAAAATCGGGCTCGGCGTATTCGACTTCAGGATCGCTTTCGTAGTGCCGTATTGCATCCTCAATGCTTATTCCCGCCTTGATCTTGACGTGATGGAGGCGCTTCGAAAGAAATTCCCTGATCTTTTTCGAACCGTGCTTGAGGTGAACTTTCTGCCGGGTTACTTCTGAAACATTTTCCCTGAATTTGACGAGGATCTCATCCTGTTTCACCGGCTTTCCAGATTTTCCTGCAACTGTAAGCCCGCCTGCAGTTCCCGCTGTCACTTCAGCCTTAACCGGAGGTTCGCTTAATGCCGCGTAACCTGTGTGCACGGGCAACGCAAAACATACAAGGCAAACGAGGAAACGACGTATCGACACCAATTCCATAAGCCCCCCCTGCTAAAACATCAGATAAAAACGAGAAAACAGGTACTTCAGCACTTGGCCGCACAGTAATACCTTTGTCCGTTCCAATCAAGCGTTAGTTTACCGTGACCCTCCTCTCCTCACCAGTACGGAAGCAATACCGCTTGAAAAAAATATCCCCTCCCGTCTTTTCGCTCCCAGAGCGGTTGATTCCGGCTGCTCACGGAAACTCCCCTTGACTTCCCCGCTCAGGCCGGTCTTAAATGCTGTATGCACAATTCCCGCAACAGTTCGGTCTCCGACAGCCGCGTCACATTCATGCTGGTCCTCACCACCCTCTTCTGGGGAGGCAGTTTCGTTTTCAACAAGATCGGCTTCCGCGACATTCCGCCCGTTACTTTCCTGTTTCTACGGTTTTCCCTTGCTACGCTAATCATGGGAATCGTCTGCCTGCCGCGGTTCCGGAGGTTTGACAGGGAGATCCTGAAAAACGGCCTCATCGTCGGTGTCGCGCTCGCAGCCACAAATTTGACCTTCGTCCTCGGTGTGAGCGGGACGAGCGCATCCCGCGCCGGGTTTCTCAACAACCTCTTCGTGCTCCTCATCCCCCTGCTCTGCTACCTGTTCTGGCGGGAGCGGTTCGACCGCTGGACTCTGGCGGGGCTTTTTCTCGCATTCGCAGGTCTCTGGCAGCTGGCCCAGGGAGGCCTGGAAGGCTTCAACCGCGGCGACCTTCTTTCCACCATATGCGCTTTTTTCATCGCCCTCCACATCATCGTCGTATCACGGGTGCTTCGCAACGAGGACATCTACCTTGTAAGCCTCGTCCAGTTCGCGACGGTCGCAACGGTGGGGGGTATTCTGTTCATGATCCTTCCCGGACAGCCCTTCCGGTTTACAGCAGCATCCGCAGGAGCTCTCGGCTACTGCGCGATCTTCCCGACGGTGATCTGTTTTACACTTCAAAACACCTATCAGAGGTATACCACGCCGACGCGCGCCGGCCTCATCTACACGCTGGACCCGGTATGGAGCATGTTGGGAGGAATGGCACTGCTGGGAGAAAGGCTGACTAGCAGGGAATGGATCGGCTGCGGGCTGATATTCGCAGCGGTGGTGGTTCCGCTTCTCGTCCGCCGCATGCGGGAAGAGCGTTCAACAGCTGCCTACCCCACCGGAGAGATTGCTGCGGATTGAGAGTCAGAACTGGCGCCGCAGCGCAAGGTGAAGGGCAATATCGGGAGACGTGCCGACAGCGACATCTTCGGAAACGCCGATGTCGAGTGATATTCTTTCAGAAAAGGCGAGGGTTCCGCCAATCAGCAACTGGAGTGCCGCGCTGCTCAACTCTCTAAGCCCGCTTCCCCGGAAGAATGGGGTGTGGCCCGAGAGCTGGGCCTTGAAGGCTATCCAGTCGAGCGGGGACCAGCCTGCGCCAAGGGAGCCGAAACCGGCTATCTTCCTCTGCTGGCCGGGGAGAATGTCTCCTCCCGTCATAACCATTCCGCCGGCTGCACCGAAAAGCGTGGCATGGCCGAAAGCCAGCGCATAGTCATCGCTGCCGGTAAGCCAGAGCGAGAAATCGGTACTGCCGCTGCCGTGGAGCCGGCCGCTCTCACCTGTCGGCAGTTTGAGGCTTCCCCGCAGTGCTACTGCCCGCGGGTTCTGCTGTCGATCATTATACAACTGCCACGCGCCGGATATGCGGATATCTCCGATTCCAAAACTTGAATCAGCGTTGAGCAGACGGTTCTCTCCCCCGCGTTGGTACCGGTAAAGAACCCGGTCGCGCGGCTCATCCTTTCGGCCTCCTTCCGGCAGTGAAAAGAACTCGTGCCACCCCTCGATGAAGCTATCGAATATGCCCCCCGCATGTCCTACAACCGGAACGTCGAGCCCCGCTTCCAGCCTGTCGGCTATACCGTACCGCAGCGCAAGGGTCGTGCGGTAACTTTCGCCATCGAGCAGGATCTCCTCGGCTCCCTGGCGGTTGACAGAGAAGTTATTGGCTATGTCGAGGATGAGCGTCCCCTTACCTTTCCCCACCGGGGAAAGTATTGCGCTCTCTGCCGCCGGAAGCCCGAATATCTGCACGATCGGACTCTGATTCGAGGTGTAGAAGGGAGTGATCTCGGCACCAAGGCAGCTACATGCGGCGGTCAGCACCATGAACATGCAAAGAAAGGGCGCACTTGCGTGCGCCCCGATCCGATTCCTCTGAATCATCACCACCCTCCGCCACTAGAACTGAATATTGAGGCTCGTCTGAATTCTTGCTTCCTTCGGGTACTTGGAATCCTCGAATTTTCCGGTCTCCGGAGAAGCCGCACCGTCAATGTCGAGACTGAGCCACTTGGTACCGATGGTAAGTCCGGCAGTCCCGACAATCCCGACATCACCATCGGCGAGGTTTTCATATGCGCCGGCACGGAATTTCAGCCACGTGAAGGGGTGAAGTTCAAGGCCGCCACCGAAGTTCCTGCTTTTCCTCCCCACGAGGATAGTGTCGTTTTCCGTCAAGTCAAGGTCGGCAGCCAGGGTAAGCCATGAAAAAGGTTCAACCGCCACACCCGTCCGGACCTGCGGTTTCACCTTTATGCTCCGTGTGGCGATTCCAGCTATTACCGGGGTATCGAACGAGGGGGAGTTCAGGTTCTTGCCCACGATACCGACGCTCAGCCAGTCGCCGTACCGCCAGAGAGCTCCCAGGTCCACGCCGAAACCGGTAGAATCCTTATAGTGGTCGGTGATTTCTTCGACGATGTCTCCCGAGTCCTCAAGTTTCACTATCTGGCTTTCCCCGATGAATGTCCGGGCCTGGATCACTTTTAAGGAGCCGCCGACACCAAGCTTGCCGAAACTGCCGAGATCGATCTGATGGCCATAGGAGATAGGGAAATCGATGAGGATGATTCCGGTGTACTCAAGTTTCGACTGGTTGTCTTCCAGGCTCGGCGCCTGGTTCCGAAGTGCGTTGCCCATCAGAATCAGGGCATCCCTCGCCTGCTCCGAAGTCATACTTGTAGGGTTCGACCTTACCAGCTCAGCTTCGAGGGTGCTTACGATCTCCTCTGCCTGCTGCCCTCCCCCAAAAGCAGTAACAACTTGACCGTAGTAGTCTCCGAGTAACTGTGTCCCCCCCCGGACCGCATTCAAAGACCCGATCCCGAGTGCGAAGTCATTCATGGTCGTCGTACCGCCGAAGCGGATCGCCGTCGTCTCCGTCCTCGGCACGGCAGCCAGTTCAGCCGTGGAAAAGCCGCCGATGGCGAAGCGCCGGTACTGGAACGCAAGGATCGCGTCGGCATTTACTGTAAGGTTCCCGTCTTCTTTGCTCAGGTTGTCGAGAATGCCGACAAACTGCACCGCCTTGCCGGCAAACTCCCTGTTCTGGGTGATCAGTGCGGGAGTGAGGCCGCTCGCGTTGATGTTGATGTCGTCCAACTCCTCGATGTCCAGCTTTCCGATCTTGTCTACATTTTCCGCCATGGTGGAGTTGATCCTAACCCCGGCTCCAATGTTGAGCCTCGAAGAGAAGGCAGTCTCGGAGAAGGCGAGTCCCGCAGGGTTCCAGTACCCTGCATAGGCGTTGGTTGTCCTGGCGACGCCGGCTCCCCCGATGCCGAGCGAACCGACCGGCTGAAACTCGAGGGCTGAGCAGGGAGCTGCCGTGAGGAGCAACAGAAGTGAATTGAGTATGATCCTATTGCGCATATTGACTCCTTTTCTTTGCTGCTGAAAGTATTCTTTTAACCCATCGGACTTTCAAAACCCCTCTTGAGAGAAAATGCAGCTCCTTCAGGCAAAGGATTATCTGCTTGAATTGGACCGGCGTTGAGAAGATAATGAGGCCCTCGCAACGTGCCAAGACAACGGAGATTTCATAAAGATGCAACTCTACCAGGGCAAACAGCATAACCAGCGAACGCAGCGAAGACAAAAAGGGGGCTGGGCGAAGAAAATCGTCATCATCATAGCCTCACTTGCGGCAGTCGGCATTCTCGCCTTTGCCGGCTATTTCTCTTATCTCCTGGCGACACTTCCGAAGGTTGACCGGCTAGCCGACTACAAGCCCCCCATCGTGTCCCAGGTGTTTGGCGACGATGGAAGCCTGGTCGGTGAGTTTTATCTTGAGCGTCGAACTGTGGTTCCGGTAGACAAGCTCCCCCGGAAGCTGATCCAGGCATTCGTCGCGGCAGAGGACGCCAATTTCTTCCAGCACAAGGGTATCGATTACTTCGGGATAGTTCGGGCAGCAATCAAAAATGTTCTCTCCATGCGCAAAAAGGAGGGAGCTTCCACCATTACACAACAGGTGGCGAAGTCGATGCTCCTGACTCCCGAAAAAAGCTTCTCGCGCAAGATCAAGGAGGCCATCCTTGCAACCAGGATGGAAAAGCAGCTCAGCAAGGACGAAATCCTCTACATATACCTCAATCAGATCTACATGGGGGCCGGCGCCTACGGAGTGCAACTGGCCGCTGAAACCTATTTCGGAAAGGACGTGGAGAACCTGACCCTTGCGGAAATGGCCATGCTGGCGGGGCTTCCCAAGGCGCCCAACACATATTCACCCATCAAACGCATGGACAAAGCGCGGGAGCGGCAGGCTTACGTTCTGGAACGGATGGTGAAGCAGGGATACATAACCCCGGCAGAAGCCCTCCATGCCAGGAACACCCCTATCGTAATTCATGCGAAGAAGAAGGTGAACGGCGAGCAATCGGCATATTTCCTCGAGCAGATACGGATCCAGCTGGAAGAGAAGTACGGGGAAGACCGCCTCTACAAGGAAGGCCTGAAGATCTACACCACCATGAACGCCGAAATGCAGAAAGCGGCCTACGACGGAGTCGTCAACGGCCTCAAGGCCCTCGACAAACGGCAGGGATACCGGGGACCGCTGAAGTACCTGGCGGAAAGCGAGGTGGAGGCGTTCTGCAAACAGGTGGAAGACGGAATCGAAGGCGCTTCTCTGAAAACGGGAGCCACCTACCAGGGAGTTGTTACAGCCATTAACCCCACCCGCGGCGACATCACTGTAAGAGTCGGAGAGCGGACCGGCACCCTGAGCCGCAGGGACATGACATGGGCAGGGAAGGTCCAGTTGGTCGAATCCTTTACCCGCCCCGAAGGTAAGACAAAGCCGATTACCCTCGGCTCCGTGGTGGAAGTCTCGGTGCTGACCGCCGACACTAACAAGACTGGAGCCCGCTTCGCGCTGGAACAGATGCCTGAGGCCCAGGCCGCCCTGGTGGCCGTCGACCCCCGCAACGGCAGCGTGAAGGCGATGGTTGGAGGCTACGACTTCAGGAAGAGCCAGTTCAACCGTGCCGTACAGGCGCGCAGAAATCCCGGGTCCGCATTCAAGCCGCTGATCTATGCAGCCGCCATTGAAAAAGGGATAACCACCGCAACGCTTTTCGATGATGCACCAGTCGAGTACGAAAGTGGCAAGGAAAAGGCCTGGAAACCCAAAAACTATGACAACATCTACCGGGGGGCGGTCACCATGCGGGAAGCCCTCACCAACTCAATCAATGTAGTGAGCGTCAAAATACTCGAAACCATCGGGGTCAACTATGCCATAGATTTTGCCAAGAAGGTCGGAATCACCTCACCCCTCTCAAACAATCTGACCCTGGCTCTGGGCTCTTCCAGCATAACACCCATCGAGCTTACCACTGCCTACGCTACCTTTGCTTCCGGAGGTTACCGTGTCACACCTTACCTCATCACGAAAGTAGTCGATCAGGAAGGGCGCGTGCTCGAAGAAACGTCCCCGCCCCAGGTCCCGGTGTTTACCGCTGCAACATCTGCTGCGGGTGAGACCGGCGATAGCGCGGATAACCCCTCTCCAACGGGACTGGCCCCCTTGCAGGCAATCTCGCCCGAAACATCCTATATCATAACGAACCTGATGGAGAGTGTCGTTACAAGCGGGACGGGTCAAAGAGCGAGGGCGCTGGGCCGGCCCGTTGCCGGAAAGACCGGAACCACCAACGACATGAAAGACGCATGGTTCGTAGGATATATCCCTCAACTGGTGGCAGGTGTATGGGTCGGATATGACCAGGAACGCTCTCTCGGCTACAGTGGCTCCGGGGGCCAGGCCGCGGCACCGATATGGACGGAATTCATGCAGCGCGCGGTGTCGGGTATCCCGCTTCAGGATTTCACGGTTCCGCCCAATGTAACCTTTGCCCTTATCGACAGCAGGACCGGTTTTCTGGCGAAGGAGGGAAGTGACGGCGCCGTAACGGAATGTTTCATTTCCGGAACGGAGCCAACAAGTTACGGCGTGGAGCCGCCAAAGGGGCTGGTACCGGTGAGCACTTCCCCCTGAACTAGCCGCTGACTTGCGTATACATAGGTGTATGGTTCTGGTACCACAGATGCAGCGGTGGGATGGCTGCCACTCCTGGAAACGGGTTATCAGCAGCGAGAATGCGGAGTAAAAGGAGCGTCAACCTGCTACCAGCTTAAAAAAAATTGCTCGATGTTAAATAATCCCTTGCAAACTCTGATTTTCCGATTATATTATGGCGCTATCATAATCCAAAGGAGGGTAAACCATGACGAAAGCAGAACTTGTTGAAGCCGTTGCAAAGTCTGCCAGCCTGTCCAAAGCTGCAGCAGAGAAAGCCGTAGGCGCTTTCATTTCAACGGTAAGCGGCGCCCTGAAGAAAGGTGATCGGGTAACCCTGGTCGGCTTCGGCAGCTTCGAAGTCGCCAACCGGAAAGCCCGCACCGGCAGGAACCCCCAGACCGGCAAGGAGATCAAGATTTCCGCTGCCAAAGTACCCAAGTTCCGTCCGGGCAAAGCACTCAAGGATGCCGTCGCCAAGAAGAAGTAATGCTGCTGTCATTGTTTATTATTTAAGTTATATTCTGCCCCCCCTGCACGAAGCCTGATCGCCAGGTGTTGCAGGAATAGAAGGAGAAGCCGCATGTACGGTCTTCTCCTTTCTTTCGTTCTCCCCCCGGAGTCTCTTCCCGACCCTCCTCCTGCCTCACAGCGATATAATTGTAAGCTGTCCTGGAAGGATGCTATACTTCCAGCACTCTCTCCGATCGGCAAGGTCCCATGGAAGCAACCCCGCCCCACAAACCTCGCTTGCAGCGCCGGTACGTGATCATCGGAATTCTGCTTCTGTTCGTCGCGGGCATCTACGCCCTTATCGACATCATCTTCGCATCTCCGCAGGCCGCAGACTTTACAGAACGTCTTCTCTCCCGCCTACTCATGAAGCCGGTGCGGGTGCAAAGCATTCAGCTTTCGGGTGCAACCATACGCATCGCCGGACTCGTCATAGGGAATCCTGCAGGCTTTCCCAAAGGCCGTGCCGCGTCGGTGCGCGTCCTGTCAGTCAGGCCTGAATGGGGAGCACTGCTTCTCGGAAAGCGTTCTATCAGGAAGATTGATGTAAGGGGCCTGAACGTGATTCCAATGCGAAACGCGCGGGGAGAATGGAATGTATCCCTCCCCCCTGCAAGGGATACGGCAGCCCCCGCCGGTGCCGACGTGACGATCCGGTACATAGACGTGAAGGAAATGTCGTTGCTGATCCAAGGGCATGGGGTCCGGGAGGTTTCAGCTCAAATACGGGACATATCCACTGCCGGATCGACCGTCGCCACTTTCAAAGTCGCAGGAAAAGCCGCAGGAGGTAAATTTCGCCTGGAAGGGAGCTATAGACCGGGCCGGGATTCCCATGGAGACCTGGTACTCGATGCAGGATCGCTCTCGCTGCGGGAGATAAGGATACCTGCATCTACTCTCAACCTAAGTCACGGCATCGGCAATATCCTTGTAAGAGGAAGGCTCCGAGGAGGGGTGCTGCAGGCCGAAACCGAGCTGCGAGCAGATCATATCAAGATGCAAATCGGCAAGAGTACTGTGCCCCTCCGTGGAGCGCTTGGCACAACTGTCCGCTACGACAGCCGCTCCGACAGGCTGGATATTGAGCGTTTCCAGGTCGGCATCAACAACCTGTTCAAAATGACCGGAAATGGCCACGTGCTGCGGCTCAGGACATCACGGGACTTCACGGTCGACCTCTCCACGGCCCCAGTCTCGATTACAGCCATACGGCAATACCTCCCCGGTACTCTTCGTAATGACATTGCTCCTGCCGGGATGATACTGCCCGCATCGCTTCATCTAGCCGGAAGTGGAAACAGAATAACCGCCGCTCTCGGCAATGTATCGCTGCGGGAAGCAGGCGCGAGCCGGAGTGGAACATCCATAATATCAGGAGTCTCAGCAGACGTTACAGCATCCAAAACGTTGGCCGGAATAGAGGTTCGCGGACGGCTCAATCAACCGGAAGGCAACGACCTGCTCAGGATCAGAAGTGCCGCATTTTCCGGGCTTATTTCCTACCGGCTGCGCCTGCTTCGGCTCATGGTGCCGGAGGTTTCCGCTCAGGTTTCCACGGCATCCGTAACCGGATCGCTAACTTATGACCATGCTGACCCTGCACCCTTCGCAGCTAATCTCCATATCGCCGGCGCACCCCTGACGCTCGCCAATCGCTACATAAATAAGGGCGCCTCATTCTCGTCGGGAACCGTCACGGCGGAAATAGACGGAGCGGGAAGGGATTCCCGGAGTTTCGCAGGAAAGATCCGCCTGAGTCTGCGTGAAGCTGAGGGTTACGCCGGTACGCACAAATTCCAGGTCCACACACTAACCGGAGACGCCCTCATAGAAGCAGACAAAGAAGGAGTGCGGGCCTCCGGTGATTTGAAGCTCGATGAAGCCGCTCTGGCCGGTAAAAAGATTGCTGCTTCCTTCGGCTACGCTGTGAGTGGCCGGACCTTTCACCTCAGGGACGGGATGCTCAGGCATGACGACCTGAACCTCCGGTTCCTGGAAGCAGGCGGTGCCCTGCCACTGCGGAACAAGGAGGGATATTTCCCACTTCAGCTGATGTTTTCCGGAGTCAGGGGAGAGCAGGGCAGTTACTCCTTCCGGGAGGGAGCGGGAAGCATATCGGCAATGCTCGCTACAGAGAAACCCATGCTGACGGGGAGCGCAGAACTGACCCGGCTCGACCTCTTCATGCGCAAATCGGAAATAGCCTCCCTTGCCGGCCGATTCACCTTCACGCCGCAAAGGAGCAAAGCCGACCTGACCGGCGACCTGCTCGGCGGCAAAAGCTCTGCCAGTCTCACATTCGATCCTTTCGACGCCACAGCGGACGCCACATACGCAGTTGACATGAAAGGAGTCGAGCTGCAACGACTTTCCCTTCTCTTCTCTCGCGCAGGCAGTGCATACCCCTCCGGGGGCAGGTTGGATCTTTCATGCGATGGTCGCTACAACAAAAGGCACGGACCTTCCTGCCTTCTCTCCATCGCCGGTTCCGACATCACCATCACCGGAATGGGTAATCGCACCCTGGCCTCCGGAATAGGCCTGACGGCAGAAGCCTTACTCGATGGGTCGAAGGTGACCATAACCAAGGGGAGTGTGGCCACCGGGAATGGAGTAGCTGCAACCATCTCCGGCGCAGTCGACGGCATTTCATCAGCATCGCCTTCTGGTAATTTCGCCTTCTCAGTACCCGTCACACCCATTGATGCCATCTTCGATGCAGCTATCAATATGCTCCCCCGCAAGGTTCAGGATGCGACAGTGAAAGGAACGGTCGCAGCCAATGCCTTTATCCGCCTTCAGGGTAAGAAGGTCAACCTTGATGGCACTCTGGCCTTCGCCGATGGCAGGATAGAGATGCCCTCACAGAAACTTGCCGTTGCTGCCATCGACGGGACAGTCCCCTTTTCGATCGCGCCGTCATCCCCGACGGTAAGACGAACTCCTCTGACCTATGGAAAACAGAGCTACACCCTGCTCCTGGAAGGGCTGCGCCACCCTCCACCCAGGCTCAATACGTTGAACATCGGAACTCTTCGTTTCGGACCGCTGGACTTCGGCCCCATGACGATGCTCCTCGATGCGCGGGACGGGACTATAAGCGTTGCATCTCTCCATGCCCCCTTTGCCGGTGGAGAGCTACTCGGCAGAGCTGGGATCAGCCCGGGCTCCGGCACATCCTATTCCCTGGACCTCCTGGTCAATGACGTAAGCCTTCGGGAGTTGTGCAACGCCTACCCGAACATCAGAGGGTACCTGTCGGGACGCGTAGATGGTATGATGCAGCTCTTCTCTTCGGGAAAGGGAATGGAAAAGATGCATGGCTTCGTCGATCTGTGGACGAGGGAATCCCGGCAGGAGAAAAGGCTTGTGAGCAAGGAGTTTCTTCAGAAGCTGGCAGGCCAGAAGCTGCGCGGCATCTTTTTCAGGAATGACCGCCCTTATGATACAGGAGCCATAAGGGCGTCCCTCGACAAAGGGTATCTGACATTCGACCTGCTCGACATTTCCCACACTAACATCTTCGGTGTTCGCGACCTGAGCGTGTCGGTGGCTCCCATTCAGAACAGGATATCCCTCGATCACCTGATTAACGCCATCGGAGAAGCCGCCACTCGCGGCCGGGCTGTCAAGGGGGGAGCAGAACCTGCACCGGCGGAGACCGAATTCAAGTGGGAAGAGTGATGCCGGTAGTTTAGCTGGGATGAAATGATGGAGGAGCATATGGATTTTCGGGTTTACTACGAGGATACCGACGCCGGCGGGGTAGTCTACCACGCCAATTACCTCGGCTACTTCGAGCGGGGAAGGACCGAGTTTCTGCGCGACCTGGAACTATCGGTGAAGGACCTTCACGAGGAGGGATACATATTCCCGGTGGTGAGGGTTGGGGCTCTCACTGCACCATGAACGCCCGCATATCGATACTTCTCCCGGTCCGCAATGAAGCACGCTTTCTGCCCCCGGCGCTGTCCTCCATCTTTCGTCAGACATTCAGAGATTGGGAACTCGTCGCGGTTGACGACGGCTCAACCGACGAGACGGCGGAAATACTCCATGCAGCTGCGCGAGAAGACACACGGGTGCGCCTCGTGGCAGCACCGGAGCGTGGGCTTGTTCCTGCACTCAATGCCGGTCTTGCCTTCTGCACCGCCCCTCTAGTAGCGCGCATGGATGGGGATGACATCTCCCACCCCCGCCGCCTCGAACTGCAGCATGCATTCATGGAACAGCACCCGGAGGTCGCTCTCGTTGCATGCAATTTCCGCCACTTCCCCCGGCAGAACCTGCGGATAGGCATGCTTGCCTACGAGAAGTGGCAGAACTCCCTGTCGGACCATGAAGAGGCGCTGCGCGACCTGTTCGTAGAATCCCCCTTCGTTCACCCCAGCGTGATGTTCCGGAAAGAGGCGGTACTGCAGGTTGGAGGATACCGTGATATGGGATGGGCGGAGGATTACGATCTGTGGCAGCGATTGGCCGCTGCGGGTGCCCGTTTCGAACGCCTGCCCCAAACTCTCTTTTTCTGGAGGGATCGGCATGAACGCGCCACCCGCACAATGATTGAATACTCGGCAGAGGCATTCCGTGCGTGCAAACTCCATCACCTGCAAAAAGGTTTTCTCTCCGGGGTGGATGAAGTGGTGCTGGCCGGCGCCGGAATGGAAGGCCGGCGCTGGAGAGCCGCCCTCGCTGCAGCGGGAATAGGTGTACGGTGCTGGGTCGATGTGGACCCGCGCAAGATCGGCCGGGTGCTCCATGGCTCTCCCGTTATTCCGCCAGACCAAATTCGTGCTGATTCGGGTAAAATGCTCGTCACGATAGGCACCCGTGGGGCGCGGGACGGGATAAGGGCATGGGCGGTTGCGGCAGGGCTGCGGGAAGGGTATGATTTTGTCTGTGTCACGTAGCGCCCTCATAAACGATACGAGGAGGTAATCAGTCATCGCCCCCCTTACTCGCCGCGCCTTCCTGCTGGGGGGCCTCGCAACCGCAGCCTGTCTCCCTTTGGACCGTTCGACCCTCACCTTGACCCGTCATCGGGTGCATGTTCCCAGGCTGAGCCCTCAATTTCGCGGCTTCACCATACTCCACCTGAGCGACCTCCACTGCAAGCAGTTCGGCGACGGGCAGGCCATGCTACTGGACCTCATCGCCGGCCTGTCATTCGATGTCGTGGCGCTGACAGGTGACATGGTCACTGCAGGCAACGTTCAGCTGCGACCCACGCTCGAAATCATAGAAGCGCTCAGAAACCGCCCCATCTACTTCGTCAGCGGCAACCATGAATGGGGTTCGGGGAAGCAGGAACAGATAACCCGCTCATTTGAAAAGGCAGGGGCAATGGTTCTGAGGAACGAAGGTAACCGGATCCAGCGGGGAAGAGAGCAGCTCTGGCTGGCCGGCATAGAAGATCCGGTAGGCGGAGAATGCCGGCTGGAGGATGCCCTCGCCGGAATTCCTGAAAATGACGTGCGCATACTTCTTTCACATGTACCATACATTTTTCCGGATGCGGCGCGTAATCAAGTCGATCTTGTCCTTGCCGGGCATACCCACGGAGGTCAGATCCGGCTCCCTTTCCTCGGGGCACCGTACGTTCCCCGTCAAGGATTTTTCCCCCGTTGGAGTTACGGCCTCTACAGAAGCTCCTCGACCAATATGGTCGTTACAAGCGGCCTGGGCGAGACTTCGATCCCTGTAAGGTACAATGCAAAACCGGAAGTGGTTCTTGTCACTCTGAATCAAGCAGAGGGAGACGAAGCCCGGACGGACCACATGGCGGAAATGGTCCAACCGCTCAAGAAGGGGCTGAAGAACCTGGTGAAGCAGCTGTAGTGCCTGGGTCTTACTTGAGGGATTTTTGCCTGCGTTCCTCGATGAACATGTCTATGGCAAGAAGAAAAACGCCGACGCAGATAGCGGAGTCAGCAACGTTGAAGGCCGGCCAGTGATGGCCGTACCAGTGAACGTCGAGGAAATCTATCACCTCCCCCAGCCTGACCCGGTCGATGAGGTTTCCGATGGCTCCCGAGAATATGAGGGAGAGCGAAGCTGCAGCGAATTTCTGGTCCGGACGCAGCCGCCGTATCACGACGATGATTACGATTGCCGCGATCAGCGAGATGAGGATGAAGAAGGGGAGCCGGTAGCTGAAGTTTGCAAGAAAGCTGAAGGCAGCCCCCTTGTTCCGCATGTAGGTGATGTTGAAGAAGTTTTCGATGACCGTGATCGACGTGTGCAGGTCCATGGTCCGGTCGATGTAGACCTTGGTGATCTGATCAAGAATCAGTACCGGCAGGGAAATAGCAGATAGAATAATGTATTTCGATTTCATAGCGACCAGGGACGGGGACTTGCGCCCCCTTCAGTTTATTTTACCGCAGCCAGACATTTGGGGCAGATGGTAGCGTGCTCGCTGTCCCTGCCGATCTCCTCGTCGTACCCCCAGCAGCGCTCGCACTTTGCACCGGGCGCGGCGGTTACACGGATCCTTAATCCGGGTAGCCCTTCCGCCTCGTACGCCGCCTCTCCCAACGTCTCCACCAGATCCACACGCGAGACGATGAAGATGCTCTTCAACTCCTTTGCATATCCCTGAAGGAACTCCAGCAGATCGGCAGGTGCGGAGATGGACACCGCGGCGTCCAGAGAATGGCCGATCACCTTCTGTACCCGGGCTTGCTCCAGCGCCTTGGAAACCTCTCCCCGGACCTTCATGATGCGGTCCCAGCGCTCAACGAGGGAGTCGTCACGGTGCTCCGGCCGAAGCGGCGGGAACTCGCTCAGGTGCACGCTCTCTTCTCTCCGCTTAGGCATGTACTTCCAGACCTCATCGGCGGTGAATGACAGAACCGGCGCCATTACCTTCACGATGGTTTCGAGAATGAGGTACATGGCTGTCTGCGCACTTCTCCGCTCTACGGAGTCCTTACGGCTCGTGTAGACCCGGTCCTTGAGGATGTCGAGGTAAAAAGCGCTCATCTCCACGGTGCAGAAGCCGTTCACCGCGTGGTAGAGGATGTGGAACTCGTATTCGTCGTAGGCCCGGAACACCTTCTCCTTGAGGAGCTCCAACTGGTGGAGGGCCCAGCGGTCGATCTCGGGCATCTTCTCCACGGGAACGGAGTCGTTTGCCGGGTCGAAATCGCTGATATTGCCGAGGATGTAGCGGCAGGTGTTGCGGATGCGGCGGTACGCCTCGGAAAGCCGGGTGAGGATCTCCTGGGAGATCCGGATGTCGTCGCGGTAATCCTGGGCCGCAACCCAGAGGCGCAGTATCTCGGCGCCATACTTCTTGATCACCTCCTCGGGGGCTACGACATTGCCCACAGATTTGCTCATCTTCCTTCCCTGCCCGTCGACCACGAAGCCGTGAGTGAGGACCTCCCGGTAGGGAGCTCTGCCACGGGTGCCCACGCTGGCAAGGAGAGAGGAGTGGAACCAGCCGCGGTGCTGGTCGCTACCCTCCAGATACATGTCGGCCGGTGACGAAAGCGCCGGATTCTGCTCAAGAACAGCCGCGTGGGAGACCCCCGAGTCGAACCAGACATCGAGGATATCCATCTCCTTCTCGAAAGACGTCGCGCCGCACCCGCAGGTCGTACCCTCCGGAAGCAGGCGGGATGCATCCCAGTCGTACCAGATGTCGGAGCCGTGCTCAACAAACAGGTCCGCCACGTGGTGCATCAGCTTTCCTTCAGCAAGGACCTCTCCGCACGAGGTGCAGTAAAAGGCGGTGATGGGGACACCCCAGCTCCGCTGGCGGGAGATGCACCAGTCAGGGCGGTTTTCCACCATCCCATAGATCCGCTCCTTCCCCCAGCGGGGAATCCAGCTGACCTTGTTGATCTCGTCCAGCGCACGCTTTCGAAGGTCGTTCTGCTCCATCCCGATAAACCACTGCTCGGTGGCGCGGAAGATGATCGGCTTCTTGCAGCGCCAGCAGTGGGGGTAGGAATGGCTGATCTCGCCGCTTCCGACCAGCGCCCCCACCTCTTTCAGCTTCTCGATCACCTGTGCGTTTGCCTCGAAAACGTACTGGCCGCCGAAGAACTCCACGTTCTGAAGGAAGCGCCCCCGGTTATCGACGGGATTGTAAATATCCAGGCCTTCCCGAAGGCCGATCTCGTAGTCGTCCTGGCCGTGGCCTGGCGCAGTGTGGACGCAGCCGGTGCCGGCTTCAAGCGTCACGTGCTCACCAAGGAGGATCACCGAGTCGCGGTCGTAGAAGGGATGGCGGCACTTCCTGTGATCGAGGATATCTGCAGTGAATGATGCTATGACCTTGCCCTGCACCCCCGTAGCCTTCTCGAACGGCTCCTTGAGCCCCTCTGCGACTACAAGGACATCATCCCCCGTCTCCAGCGCAACATAGGTGAATTCCGGGTGCAGGGAGATAGCCAGGTTAGCCGGAAGGGTCCAGGGGGTGGTGGTCCATATGACGAGGGAAACATTTTTCCCTGCCAGCGCCGGAACGGTGGCGGAAATATCTTCCTGGAGCGGGAACTTCACATAAACCGACGGAGATTTATGATCGGCGTACTCTACTTCCGCCTCGGCAAGGGCTGTAACACAGGAGGAACACCAGTGGACCGGCTTCTTTCCCCGGTAGAGGGAACCGTTTTCCGCGAATCGCGCAAGCTCGCGGGCGGTAATGCCCTCATATACATAATTCATGGTGAGATATGGTTCTTTCCAATCCCCGAGGACACCCAGCCGCTCGAATTCCTTCTTCTGGATCTCGACGAACTTGGCGGCATACTCCCGGCACTGCTTGCGCATCTGCAGCTTGGTCACTTCATGTTTCTTCGACCCCAGGTTCTTCTCCACCTGCAGCTCTATCGGGAGCCCGTGACAGTCCCAACCTGGCGTGTAGGGAGCACGGAAACCGGCCATCCGTTTGCTTTTGAGGATAATGTCCTTCAAAATCTTGTTTAGAGCGTGGCCGATGTGAATATGGCCATTGGCGTATGGCGGACCGTCGTGAAGGACGTACAGCGGCTTTTCTTTGCCCGACTCGGCTATTTTAGCGTAGAGCCCGGACTTCTCCCACTCGTCCAGTATTTCCAGCTCCTTCTGCGTCAGGTTCGCCTTCATTGGAAAGCCGGTCACCGGCAGATTGAGCGTATCTTTGTAATCCATCTAGGAAGCCTCCGGGGAATCTTTACCGTTTCTCTGACCGAGAAGCGCTTAAAGCTACAGGGAACCCATTGAAAAGTCAAGGCTAAAGGGGAAATTGAATTGTAATTACAGGGGCTTGATGATATAAGGTCTCGCTGGCCTTCAGAAAGCGACGCAGGTGGGACAACCAGCCGGACAGTGCCTGTTGTAATGCGCGTTTGGACAGGAGCAGAATGAAAAAACAAACGGACAGTTTCTGGGGAGGGATCGTAAAGGCGCTGGGGCTGGTATTCGGTGACATCGGCACGAGTCCCATCTATACCCTCACCGTTATATTCACCCTTACGAAACCCACTCCCGAGAATGTCTACGGCATCCTCTCCCTGGTCTTCTGGACCATGACCATCCTCGTCACCGGAGAATATGCCTGGCTCGCCATGAGCTTAGGCAGGAAGGGACAGGGGGGGGAGATCGTCCTGCGGGAGATCCTCATCAAGCTCCTCAAGCAGGGGCGTCTTCTCGCCTTCGCCGGATTCCTCTCGTTTCTCGGGGTGTCGCTCCTGCTGGGAGACGGCGTCATTACTCCCGCCATCAGTATTCTTTCCGCTGTGGAAGGTCTGCTGCTGGTTCCCGGGCTTGAGCACATCTCTCACCACATCCTGGTACTGATAGCAGCCCTCATTGCCATCACTCTCTTCTTCTTCCAGTCCCACGGGACCGACAAGGTAGCCGGGATCTTCGGCCCGGTTATGGTGATCTATTTCGGAGCCCTTCTTGTCTCGGGCCTGGCTTCGATTTCCGAAATGCCCTCCATAGTCACCGCCATAAACCCGCTCTACGCTGTCCGCTTCTTCGAGGCCAACGGGCTTTCCGGATTTTTCGTACTATCGGAGGTCATCCTCTGCTCCACCGGCGGTGAAGCACTATACGCCGACATGGGACACCTGGGTAAGCGCCCAATAATCCGCGCATGGTACTTCGTATTTACGGCGCTCATCATCAACTACCTCGGGCAGGGGGCGTACCTGCTCCAGCACCCGGAAACAAAAAACCTTCTTTTCGGGATGATCCAGGGGCAGGCGCCACTATTCTACGTCCCCTTCCTCTTCCTGACGATATGCGCGACGATTATCGCGTCGCAGGCCATCATCAGCGGCGTCTTCTCCATCGTCTATCAGGGAATCACCACACGCCTGATGCCCCTCATGCGGGTCGATTATACATCTGCACATCTCCAGTCCCAGATCTACATCGGCGCCGTCAACTGGTTCCTCATGTGTGCGGTGATCCTCGTCATGCTCATCTTCCGCAAGTCCGGGAACCTCGCGGCAGCGTACGGTATGGCGGTTACCGGGTCGATGACCATTACGGCGATCATGATGATCATCGTCTTCTCCCACACGACCAAGAAGTGGAAGGTCCCGATCGTTGCAGTCATCGCCGTGATCGATCTTCTCTACCTCCTCTCCACCTTCTCCAAGATTCCCCACGGCGCCTACTGGTCGATCATCCTCGCGGCGATCCCGTTCATAACCATCATGATCTGGACCAAAGGGCAACGCGCACTCTACCGGGCTCTTCGCCCTCTAGATATCGATACGTTCCTCGTGAGCTACGAACAGATTTTCGCCAAAGATAAGAACATCCCTGGAACGGGTCTCTTCTTCACGAGAGAGTGGAACATTGTCCCCCCCTACGTCATCCACTGCATTATCAGAAGCAACATCATCTATGAGCGGAACGTCTTCATCTCCCTCATCCGCACCGACGATCCCTTCGGCGTCAAGACCCACCTCAGGTCCGGTATCGGTCCGGGGCTCGATGCGTTCGAGATCAGGGCGGGGTACATGGAAGTGGTGGATATCGAGAAGCTGCTGAAGAATAACGGGATCCACGAAAAGGTCATCTTCTACGGCATCGAGGACATCTCGACGGTGAACCCGGTGTGGAGGGTCTTTTCCCTCATCAAGAAGCTCACCCCCAATTTCGTCCAGTTCAACAAGCTGCCGGCCAGTAAGATTCAGGGAGTAGTCACCCGCGTAGAAATGTGAGGGGCGGCTGCGATCTTCACGCCATCTCGACGCCGTCCTCGTCAGCAGCCTGGTGCGGCGTGGCGCTGCCACGCCTCCGCGGCGCCTCCTGCGGGTGCGACGATCTGACGTAAATCTCTCAGCCGAGTTGCTCGAATCGTAAAAAAAAATGGGAGCGGACTCGAACAGTCTTCTCTCTTATGCTTCGCCTTCATCAATTCCGCCACGAGATTTACATCTCGACCCTCGTCACCACCCCGTGGAGCTTGCTCGGAGGGAGCTTGTAGAACTTGACGAAATTCGGCGTCTGCCTCTTGATGAAGCTGAAAAGCCGCCAGACGACGTTGTTGGTCACGATGTCCTCGATCCCGTAGAAAATCACCTTTTCCTGAATGCCGCTCTTCTTCAGCAGCTTCTCCAGGTCGATGATTTCCTTGTACCCCGCCAGGACCTCCAGGGCGTCAAGCCCCGGCCCGAGCTGTTCCGTAAGCTTGTACTTCACGCCGAACGGCTCGTCGGTGCGCACGATGGAAACGAAAATATTGCGCTGGTAGATAATGTTGCTCGATATGATGTTGTGAACGACGTATGGGGGGACTACCTCCTTCTCCCTCGTGAAGAAGAGGGCGGTGCCGGGAATGTTGCTGCTCTTGTGGTAAATCTGGCCGTACGAGACGAGGAAGGTGTCGAGATCGAGCGGCCGCAGTGCCCGGTAAAGCGCCCGCTGCCCTCGGGTCCATATCAGGATCACGGCGAAAGGGATCGCGGCGAGGATGATCGACCAGTAGCCGCCATGGGGGATCTTGTTAAGGCATGCCGCGAGAAACACGATGTCCACCGCCGTCACGAGCACCGCAAACGGGACCTTCCACTTCCGGGTGGTGCGGCGGTAAATCATCGTGATCATGATCCCGGTAAGCGTCATGGTTCCCGTTACCGCCAGCCCGTAGGCTGCCGCCAGGTTCTCCGACCTCCTGAAGATGAGCATGATGCAGATGACCGCCACGAGAAGCATCCAGTTCACCGATCCGATGTAGATCTGCGATTTGAGGTGGCTCGAGGTGTAGTCCACCTTCAGGAGAGGCATCATTCTCGTCGTTATCCCCTGATAAACAACGGAGAACACGCCGCTGATCATGGCTTGGGAGGCTATGACGGTGGCGACTATCGTAAGGATGAGAAAGGGGATGTAGAGGGACGGCGCCATCTCCTGGACCATCCCGAACAGGAGGTTCTTCCCTCCGCCGTGGCTGACAACGTAAGCACCCTGGCCGAGGTAATTGATGACGAGCGCAAAGAAAACGAACGACCATGCCCGAATAATTGGTTTTCGCCCGAGGTGCCCCATATCGGCATACAGAGCCTCCCCGCCGGTAGCACAGAGGATCACTTCGGAGAGAACGAAAAAGGAAGAGAAGCCGTTCTCCATCATGAACCTCAGCGCGTACAGGGGACTGACCGCCTTGACGACTCCCGGATCGTGAGTTACGACGGAAACCACCCCCGATACGGCCAGCGAGAGGAACCAGAGGACCATAATCGGTCCGAATGCACCCGCCATCCGGTCAGTTCCCCGATGCTGGAATATGAAAAGGAGCACCGCAATGACTGCCGCGATCAGGATGAGGGCGCCCTGGTGGAGCGACTCCAGTCCGGGAATGAGGATCATCCCTTCCACGGCAGAAAGTATGCTTATGGCAGGGGTTATCACTCCGTCCCCCAGAAGCAACGAGACCCCGACGTAGGAGAGGAAGGTGACGAACGCCATCTTCCTTCCCGGCTTCAGGAGCCGGACGAGGATCTCCCTCAGGACTATAGTGCCCCCCTCCCCCTTTCTCCCGAGGCTCATGGCGAGCCATGCGTACTCGGCGGTGACGAGGATGGTCATCGTCCAGAAAACGAGAGAGAGAATCCCCATCACGTTGTCCGGTGTAGGTTTCGTCAGCGCAAAAATGACGGTGAGCGTATAAATCGGGCTGGTGCCGATATCGCCGAACACCAGCCCGAGAGACTTCACTATCCCCTTCCAGAACGGCTCAGTTGATGCCGGTTTCATGCCGCTACTTTTCCTCCCCAGCCAAGATGCCGAAAAGCCGCCGAAGTTTGACCGGCGGCTTTCGCTGTTACCATCTTCATGCATGATACCCTCATGCACATCAAGAAAGAGTCAAGATCGCGGGCTCTGTATCAAGAAGTTATCAAAAAATGAGACCTTTGCTGAAAATAGATCTATTTATGCTTTTTTGATGCTTTTCTCCTGGATATTGACCCTCCCTTTATGCAAATCCGCGTACAGTTGATTTGAGTTCAAGAGAGGATGCGAGCTGTATGAAAATCTACCTGTTCAACCCGGAAAGCGGGGTATATCTCGGAGAAGATTTTGCGGACGAGGCAGCGACGTACCGAGGAGCGGATTTAGTGCCTCCCGACGCGACGACGGTTGCGCCACCCTCTCTTCGAAGGGGCGAGATAGCGGTCTACGACGAGGGTGAGGAGCGCTGGAGGGTAATTCCACAGGGGGCTTTGCCAGCCTTGATGTCCGTTGACGAGATCATTCCTGAAGGTAGGGAATGACGCTACTCGGCCTTCAGCCGGTATCCCACCCCCGGCTCCGTTACGATGTAACGGGGGCGGGAAGGGTCCTTCTCGATCTTGTGGCGCAGGTTGCTGATGTTGACGCGCAGTACGTGCGGCTGCTCCAGATACGCCACGCCCCATATCTGCCTGAGAATCTGGCCGTGGGTAAGGACCTTTCCGGCATGAACAACGAGAAGCCGCAGGATGTCCCACTCGGTGGGGGTCACCTGAATTTCCTCCCCCCGCACCCGGACGATCCGGCGGGAGAGATCCACCTCCAGCTCATCGATCCGGTGAACGGGCTCCGGCGCCTGCTGCTGTGATCGCCGCAATGCCACTCGTATCCTTGCTGTCAGCTCCGCAATGCCGAAAGGTTTGGTGAGATAGTCATCCGCCCCGGCATCGAGCGCCTTCACCTTGTCATCCTCCCGCTCCCTCACCGACAACACGATGATCGGCACCTGCGACCATTCCCGTATTCTCCTTATCACCTCGACCCCATCCATGTCGGGCAGACCCAGATCGAGCAGAATTACATCCGGTCGCGTTGCAGTTGCTGCAGCAAGGGCAGTGTGCCCGTCCTGCGCCTGATGCAACAGGTACTCGCCGGTATCCAGAGCGGCACGCAGGAAGCGTTGGATAGCTACCTCGTCATCGACCACCAGGATTCGTGCGACAGATTCACTCGACATTTGTTTCTCCTCAACTAGAGCGGCAATTTCACCACGACCAGCAATCCTCCTCCATCGCGATTCTCTGCCTTGATCGTCCCACCGTGAGCTTCAACGATCCCCTTGCAGATGGAAAGCCCGAGGCCTGTTCCCCCCTTTCCTTCGGGAACCGGGACTCTGTAGAACTTTCCGAATATCCGGTCCAGATCAGCCTCCGGGACTCCTGGACCGCGGTCGGCAACGGCAAGGACGAGAGCCTGCGCCTCAACGCCGGCGGATATCTGGAGAGGTGTACCCATAGGAGAGTACTTTACCGCATTATCGAGCAGGTTGACGAGGACCTGGGTCATGAACGCCATATCCATCTTCACCAGGGGGAGCCCCGAAGAGAGCATGATCTCAACCTTTCTCCCTTCGAGTCTGCTGCCGAGAGGCGCAAGGGCGCAGCCGACGAGGTCCTCTACATCGACCAGTTCTTCCTTCAATTTGAGCTCTCCCGCCTCCAGTCGTGTCATGTCGAGGAGGTTCCCGACGAAGCGGTTGAGCCTTTCCGCCTCTTCCAGTGCTGCATCGAGCAGATCTCCCCGCGCTGCTTGGTTTGGCAGGGACACCTCCTCCTTAAGGGTGGTCAACGCACCGGTTATCGATACGAGAGGGGTTCTCAGGTCGTGGGATACGGAGTTGAGCAGCGCGCGTTCAAGTTTTTCCCTTGCTTCGAGCACCTGCGCCTGCTCCGCCTGGTGAGACAGCTCCACCCGTTCGAGAGCCATTGCCGTCTGGGTCGCAAATGCTTCGAGAAGACGCCGGATCTGAGGAGCCGCGTAGTCGGTAGCAGCAGCAAGCTTTACCCCCATCACTCCGAGCCTCCTCCCCGGAGTCTGGAGTACGAGGTAAAGTGCCTCCGACAAATTGAGCGTCTCCGTGCCGCACCCCGTCGGCTCGCCGTTCCTGAATGCCCGGTCCGCCACGGCGATCTCTCTGTCGTCGAGTTCGAATCCCGGGCTCCCTCCCACTACCCTCAAGCGCTCTCCGTCCGGAAGCAGGATAGCCGTTTTTGCCTCCAGGGATTCAGCAATGTTTCTGATGACCGCCGCCACAACCGCCTCCACGTTGGCGGCGGCGGCAAGATCGCGGCTGAGGTGGTAGAGGCTGGCTGTCTGAACTTCCCTCTCCCTGACCGCCACGGCCTGCTCCTTCACCTTGGTGACGAGCCTGCTTATTACGACTCCTACCGACAGCAGTGAAGCGAATGTGATGAGGTAGTCCTTGTCGGAGACTGCAAAGGTGAATCGCGGTGGGACGAAGAAAAAGTCGAAGGCGAGAATGCTCAGGAATGCTGTCGCCATTGCGGGTTTCAGCCCTAGCCGCACTGCCGCTAGAACGACGGCGAGGAGGTACAGCATCACAAGATTTGTGGGTTCGATGAAGCGGTGGAAAACTTCACCGGCTGCCGTCGACGCTGCCACGAGAAGGAGGCTTTTGAGGTACCCGATCCCGTTGACAACAGGTTGCCGGCGCGCGGCGGCGGCCCGGGCGGCCAGGCGTTTCTCCACGGGCTCGATGCTGACGACATACACATCGATGACTCCGCTCAAGCGTATCAGCTGATCCACCAGTGGCTGGCGCAGGAACTCCCGCCACCGGGGCTTTCTCGGCTTGCCGACGACGATCTTCGTAACGCTGTGTCTTTTTGCATAGCCGATCGCGGCGTCAGCCACTGAACTGGCTGTGACCGTGGCAACGTCGGCTCCGAGACTCTCGGCGAGCCGAAGCTCTTTCCAGACGCGCTCCCGGTTTTCCTGCTGGTGCCTTCCTCCACTCGGCGTTTCCACATACATCGTCGTCCACGGCACCTTCATTTCGACCGCGAGGCGGTGCGTTATCCTGATCAGCCTCTCGCTGAACGGGCTGCCGCTGATGCAGACCATGAGCCGCTCCACCTCCGGGCAGAGGCCGGGGATCGACCGCGACTCCTTCTGGGGTAAAGCTTCAAGACAGGGACTGTTTCCTTCGGTGCAGTTCATTTCGCCAGTTTATCCAGTTAACGGCTCAATTCAAGCACATTGTCATGTGTGTTCCGACGCCTTGCAACACACGGGTCGTGCGAACCCTCAGTTTAGCGTACCTCGCATAAAAACGGGCTCAAGATTCAGGAGAATCTGCTCAAGAAGGTATCAAGAAATGACCACTGTAAAAGAAAAAGGGAGTGGACTCGATGTCCACTCCCTTTTTTTGTTGCTGCGGCTCCGGTCGAGATTTTTTCGTCCTGGGCAGGAAGCCGAGCGAGGTGCGCGGAGGCGTGGCAGCGCCACGTCGCACAAGCACTCGCGAAGGCTGACGAACGCAGGGCGGAAAAGGCTCGGCCGGCTGGACTACATCATGCCGCCCATGCCGCCCATCCCACCCATTCCGCCAGGCATCGCCGGCATCGCAGACTCGTCTTTCGGCTTGTCAGCGATCATCGCCTCGGTAGTCAGCATGAGACCGGCGATGGATGCGGCGTTCTGGAGTGCGTAACGGGATACCTTGGTCGGGTCGATGATACCGGCAGCGATCATGTCCTCGTACTGGTCCTCGGCTGCGTTGTAGCCGAAGGCGTCGGTGCCGTTCTTTACCTTGTCGACGACGATGGAGCCGTCAACCCCGGCATTCTGGGCGATCTGGCGGATCGGCTCCTCGATGGAGCGCTTGATGAGGTCGACGCCGAACTGCTGCTCCTCGGAAAGCTTGAGCCCGTCGAGAACCTTCAGGGCACGCAGGTATGCTACGCCGCCGCCGGGGACGATCCCCTCGTCGACTGCAGCGCGGGTTGCGTGGAGAGCGTCCTCGACCCGGGCCTTCTTCTCCTTCATCTCGGTCTCGGTGGCAGCACCGACCTTGATCACGGCCACACCGCCGACAAGCTTGGCGAGCCGCTCCTGGAGCTTCTCACGGTCGTAGTCGCTGGAGGTTTCCTCGATCTGGGCGCGGATCTGCTTTACGCGGCCCTGAATGTCGGCTTCCTTGCCGGCGCCGTCGATGATGGTGGTGTTGTCCTTGTCGATGGTTACCCGCTTGGCATTGCCGAGCTGGTCGAAGGTGGTCTGCTCGAGTTTGAAGCCGAGCTCCTCGGAGATGACGGTCCCGCCGGTAAGGATGGCGATGTCTTCAAGCATTGCCTTGCGGCGGTCACCGAAGCCCGGAGCCTTCACTGCGGCAACGTTGAGGACGCCGCGGAGCTTGTTGACGACGAGAGTGGCAAGGGCCTCACCCTCGATGTCCTCGGCAATGATGAGGAGCGGACGGCCACTCTTGGCGGTCTGCTCCAGGACCGGGAGGAGGTCCTTCATGTTGCTGATCTTCTTGTCGTGGATGAGGATGTTGACGTTCTCGAGGTTGGCCTCCATCCGCTCCGGATCGGTGACGAAGTAGGGGGAAAGGTAGCCGCGGTCGAACTGCATCCCCTCCACGGTTTCGAGGGACGTATCCATCGACTTTGCTTCCTCGACGGTGATGACCCCTTCCTTGCCGACCTTCTCCATCGCCTCGGCGATGATGTCGCCGATGGTCTTGTCGTTGTTGGCGGAGATGGTGCCGACCTGTGCGATCTCCTTGTGATCCTTGATCGGCTTGGAGATATTTTTCAGCTCGCCTACGAGGGTTTCGACGGCCTGGTCGATACCGCGCTTGATTTCCATCGGGTTGTGACCGGCGGCGACGAGCTTGGAGCCCTGGCGGTAGATGGCCTGGGCGAGAACGGTGGCGGTCGTGGTGCCGTCACCGGCAACGTCGGAGGTCTTGGAAGCTACTTCCTTCACGAGTTGTGCGCCCATGTTCTCGAACTTGTCGTCGAGCTCGATTTCCTTTGCGACGGTGACGCCGTCCTTGGTGATGAGGGGTGCGCCGAACGACTTCTCGATGACGACGTTGCGCCCCTTCGGTCCGAGGGTTACCTTTACGGCGTCGGCCAGGGTGTTTACCCCTTTAAGGATGGCGTTGCGCCCTTCCTGGTCGAACTTGATAAGCTTTGCTGCCATGATCTATATCCTCCTTGGATTATTGGGTTGGGATTGGCTGAAACGGGCGGCTCTTACTTCTCCACGACGCCGAGGATGTCGTCTTCGCGCATGATAAGGAACTCTTCCCCTTCGAGCTTGATCTCAGTGCCGGCATACTTGCCGAAGAGCACCTTGTCGCCGACCTTGACATCGAGAGGGAGGACTTTTCCGTCTTCGGTGACCTTACCCTTGCCGACCGCCACTACTTCGCCCTGCTGGGGCTTCTCCTTCGCGGTCTCCGGGATGAAAATTCCGCCTGCGGTCTTGGCTTCTTCCTCAACCCTCTTCACGATGATCCGGTCCTGCATCGGTCTCAGCTTCATACCTGCTTCTCCTTTCGTTGAGTAATAACGGTTTTCAATTCAAAAAAATAATAGCACTCACTTCTGCTGAGTGCTAATCATGGGGTTAATATAAGCACATGACCGTCAAAAATCAAGTCATGTTATGGAAAAAAATTTCAGGATTCTTGAAGGGGAAGAAAAAAGGAGTGTCAGATGGGAGAAGCAAGGGAGGAAATCAGCCGGTTGGCAAGCTCGCTTGCAAGCCGTCGGGCCAAGCGCGCTCGCTCCACCTCGATGGTGGAACGGTCGTGCTCGAAGAAGCCTTCGAGGGGCACGAAAATGTCGAGCGTTTCATTCTCTCCCGGCCTGTGAACACTGATGCGGGCCTTGATGCGGAGCTCTGTCGAACAGCAGCCGGAGTTTTCTATGTAGCTCCAGAGCTCCCCTGTTATGTATGCATTCTTGGCAAGCCACTCGGAATCTAATTCCGAAAGGTCGTCCTTGATTATAGAGAAGAACTTCACGCCCGGGACGCTCTGTCGTGCGTTGAGGATGTCGACGAAATCATCGAAGACCGGCCCCGAAACCGCTTCGGGAACAAGTGTGGAGATGAAGGGAGCAACGAACATCACCTCCTGCTCGGGCAGCACGAACCCCGGGGGGGACGAGACACGGGCGGAGGGTGCACAACCGGCAATCAGCAGCAGAATCGGAAACGCCACCAGCATTCGGCGCATTGATGTAACAAGGACGCCGAATTTCACCATTTCCTCTTTGCCATCTCTTCCTGGTAAAACTTCTGGTAGAGAATCTCCCACTCTCTGCTCCCGGGGACCTTCGCCTGGGAATAGGAGGAAAGCTTCTTTCTCACCGCATCGTCCACCTCCTCGGCAACGGTGAAGTAGCCGGAGACGGAATTTTTTACCGATTGCAATGCCCGAGGTTCATCGGAGAAGTCAGCCAGGTCGTCCCGCCAGAGCCGGTCGATTATCTTATGGGCTATGTGTGAGATTCGATCTTCAGAAACGCGCATAGGATACTCCTAAAGTACTATCTTTCTGTCTTTCGCAAGTTTCTCCTTGATCATCTTCAGCATCTTGTGCCGGTCTATACCGGCAGCGCCCCCCATCGACCGGAGCGTCTGTTCGAGAAGGAGTTCCGCATCTTTTTCAAGGGCCTCCTCTCCTTTGATGTCGGCGGCGATCGCCTCGCGGATCCCTGCGAGAACGGCACCACGTTCCTTCTTCAGGCTGATGAGTTTTGCCGACGTGAGATCCGCAAGGACCTTCTCCGCAAGACGGTTGATCTGATCTTCCTTCAGCCGCATGGCCTCTCCCGTGGAACGAGATTCTATAAAGCTCGGTGGACGGCCATTGTACTGCATCCTTGTAAAATTGCAACCGATTCCCCCAGTCACTGCCAACCTCACAGCCGTATTGACCGGACCGGTCTCCCCTGCTATGGTAGGCACCTCTTTAAACAGATTCTCATCGGCGGAGGAATTCATGCTTATCGTCATGCATCACAAGGCCGGACAGAAGCAGGTCGACGCAGTCGTGCGGGCAGTGGAGGCTATGGGACTTCAGGCCGCTCCGATACCGGGGAGCGAACGTACTGCAATCGGAGTCCTGGGCAACAAGGGATACGTGGACGACTCCACCATCAGGGACCTGCCGGGAGTCCAGGAAGTGATCCACGTATCGAAGCCTTACAAGCTGGTGTCGCGGGATTTCCATCCACGCAACAGCATAGTGAAGGTCGGCAATATCGAAATAGGTGCGGGAAGGCGGCCGGTAGTTGCCGCCGGACCTTGCGCGGTCGAGGGGGAGGAGCATATCCTGCGGACTGCGAAAGGAGTCAAGGCTGCGGGGGCAGATCTTCTTCGCGGTGGTGCTTTCAAGCCACGCACCGGTCCGCACACATTCCAGGGGCTGAAGGAGGAAGGGTTGAAATACCTTGCTGCAGCCGGCAAAGCCGTGGGCCTGCCGATAGTGACGGAAGTGATGAGTCCGGACAATGTTGGACTAGTAGCCGAGCATGCAGACCTTCTTCAGGTGGGCGCAAGAAACATGCAGAACTTCGACCTGTTGCGGGAACTCGGCAGGATCAGGAAACCGGTACTCCTCAAAAGAGGCATGAGCGCGACCATCGAGGAATTTCTGGCCGCCGCAGAATATATACTTACCGAAGGAAACTCCCAGGTGATCCTTTGCGAGAGGGGAATCCGCACCTTTGAGACGGCAACCCGCAACACCCTGGATCTGGCTGTAGTTCCGCTCATAGCTGAACTGTCGCACCTCCCGGTGATGGTGGATCCATCCCATGCCACAGGAAAGCGCAGCCTCGTACCACCCATGGCGAAAGCCGCCCTGGTGGCGGGGGCTCACGGAATTCTGGTGGAAGTTCACCCTGAACCAGAGAAAGCCCTCTCCGATGGCCCGCAGTCACTGACATTTCAAGGTTTTGAAAAACTGATGAAGGAAATCGGCGGACTCAGCAGCTTTCTCGGGTACTGAAGCGAGAATACGTATTGACGAATTCCCTGCGTTATTGGCAACTTGCGCCCGGTCGGCGGGGCGCAAAAACTAAAGCCGCCGTACCAAAGGGTGCGGCGGCTGCATTGCAATTGATCAATCAGTACTACCGACCGGGTCAGTGGAACGTAGCCTCGTCCCCGCGGGAAGCAGAACCCTCAGCTGCTTCTTCTGCCTTGCTCCGGAAGGTTTTCATCTTCTCCTGAGCCATGTTGCCATACTCCTTAAGCTTGCTCATGGCCTCATCGGTATACCCGCCCATTCTCTCCCTTATTTCCCTTCCCGTTTTCGGCGCGTAAAGCAGGGCAAGCCCGGCGCCGACCAGTGCTCCGGCAAAGAAGGACAGGAATGTCATGGACCCCATCGTTTTTTCGGTCTCCGTCATCATAGTCCGCTCCTTTCATTGATATAAGGAGAGAAACCTCTCCATTTGGGCTCTGCGAGAAAGTATACCATGTCTCTACAGAAGGTCATGGAATCCATGGCGTTTCGTCCAACCGATCCCTATCCCGGGTGCCGAGCCTCCGCCTTTCAGCCACAGGGCGGACTTGTAACGGCGCCTCCTTTTGCTACGCTTACACAATAATCACATTCCAAGTCCGAACAAATGAGCGCATATGGACTACCCCAGACCCCAGTTGCAGCGTTCCGACTGGATCTCTCTGAACGGCATATGGAGATTCAAGTTCGACGACGAAGCGCATTATGGATTGCCGGCCGACATCAAGGAATGGCCGCAGAAGATCGAGGTCCCGTTCGCCCCGGAGTGCAGCCGTAGCGGCATTGGCGATACAGGATTTCACCGAGTCTGCTGGTATCAGCGCGACCTTGCTTTCGAGCTCCCCACTCAGGGAAGAACCCTCCTTCATTTCGGCGCCGTCGATTATCTTGCCCACGTGTGGGTAAATGACATGCTGGTAGGACGCCACAGGGGAGGACACACCCCCTTCACCGCCGACATCACGCATGCCCTTGACAGAAACGGAAAGCAGCAGATCACCGTGCGCGTGGAGGACGATCCGGAGGATCTTGAAAAACCGCGGGGCAAGCAGGACTGGAAACTTGATCCGCATTCCATCTGGTACTACCGGACAACCGGCATCTGGCAGACGGTTTGGCTCGAAAACGTGCCGGAAACCTACATCAGGCGGCTGCGCTGGACTCCGCACCTGGAGCGGTGGGAAATAGGTTTTGAGGCATTCATCTACGGCCCCATCGCTGATGAAATGGAGGTATTCGTAAAGCTCACGAGAGGGGAGCAGGTCCTCGTCCAGGACAGCTATAAGGTTATCAGCGGAGAGGTTCACCGCCGCATTGCTCTATCCGACCCAGGAATAGAAGACTTCCGCAACGACCTCCTCTGGTCTCCCGAACATCCAACCATCATCAATGCAGAGATAAAGCTGATGCGTGATTGTACCGTAATCGACGAGGTAACGTCCTACTCGGCGCTACGCTCCGTAAGGGTGCATCGGGACAGGTTCCTCCTCAACGGCCGTCCCTACCAGCTTCGCCTCGTTCTCGATCAGGGGTACTGGCCAGACACGCTCATGACGGCCCCGTCGGACGAGGCTCTTCGGCGGGATGTCGAACTGGCGAAAGCAATGGGGTTCAACGGCGTCCGCAAACACCAGAAGCTGGAAGACCCACGGTACCTCTTCTGGGCGGACACCCTCGGCCTGGTGGTTTGGGATGAAATGCCGAGCGCCTACCGGTTCACCACCCGCTCCATGAAACGCCTCATGCGGGAATGGATAGAGGCCATCGAGCGGGACTTCAGCCACCCATGCATAATCGTATGGGTCCCTTTCAACGAGTCATGGGGGGTTCCGGATCTTACTGCTACACAGGCCCATCGGGACGCTGTTCATGCACTCTACTACCTGACTAAGACCCTCGACCCCACGAGGCCCGTAATCGGCAATGACGGATGGGAGAGTTCGGCCACCGACATCATCGGCATTCATGACTACGATAGCAACCACGTTACGCTGCGGGAGCGCTACGGCCCGCAGGTAAAGCCGGAAGAACTCTTCGACCGGCGCCGCCCTGGAGGCAGGATATTGACCCTCGACGGCTTCCCGCACCGGGGTCAGCCGATCATCCTCACGGAATTCGGTGGAGTTGCCTACGCACGGGAAGAAGACGAGTTCCACAAGAAAGCATGGGGTTACGTGCGACGGGATTCAATTGAAGAGTTCGAAGCCCAGACACTCTCTCTCATCGAAGTCGCCCGCACCACCGGCATGTTCAGCGGCTTCTGCTATACGCAGTTCGCAGATACTTTTCAGGAAGCAAACGGGCTTCTCTATGCAGACCGGACGCCCAAGATTCCGATCGAACGGATCTATACCGCTGTTCGTGGGAAAATTGAGCCGGGAGCTCTGTACTGGGAATCGGTCTGAATCTCACCTGATCTGAGCGAGGTCGCCATGCTTTACATACAGGACCTGACCAAGACCGACGGACGCAGCCTGACCCTCTATAGCCGGAGGCCGATTCCTCGCGGGCTGGAAGCCCCGAGTCCGGATCGGGAGCCGCTGACGGCAAACCCGCATCTGCGCTGGCATCCGCTGCGGGGGGAGTGGGTAGCCTACGCCGCCTATCGGCAGGGGCGCACTTTCATGCCTCCTCCCGAATACAATCCGCTTGCTCCCACAACCGATCCGAAAAACCCGACTGAATTGCCTGAAGGAGATTACGACATAGCCGTTTTCGACAACCGTTTCCCTTCTTTGAGCCTGTCGGCTCACGATCCTCCTCCGTCAATCGTGGACACGCTTCCAGCTGCCGGCAAATGTGAAGTCGTCGTCTTTACACAGAACCCCAAAGTGACGCTGGCGACACTGACGCTAGATCACATGGAGCTGCTGTTTGAGGTATGGGGCGAACGCACCAGAGCCCTGGCGGCCAACAGAGGCATCAAGTACGTTCTGCCCTTCGAAAACAAAGGGGTCGAGGTGGGGGTGACGCTACATCACCCCCATGGGCAGATATACGCATACCCGTTCGTGCCGCCGGTACCGCAGCGGATGAACTCCCATGAAGCCGCCCATTACCGCAGCACAGGGCAGCCTCTCCTGCAGGAGCTGATTCTGGCGGAGCTGAAGGATGGAGCCCGACTCCTCTACAGAGGGGAGCATGCTGTCTCCTTCGTCCCGGCATGGGCGCGATATCCTTATGAGGTATGGGTGGCCCCGATTCAGGCAGTGCCCGAATTCGCAAAGCTGCGCCCGGAGGTCCGGGCAGATCTCGCAAGAGCGCTGAAGACTACCCTCCTGAAGTACGACGGACTGTGGCAGCGTTCCTTCCCTTACCTGATGGCATGGTATCAAGCGCCATCGGATGGGGAGCCGCACCCTGAATCGCATCTTCATGCCGAGTTCTATCCACCCTACCGAAGCAGCGACCGGCTGAAGTTTCTGGCAGGAACCGAACTGGCAGCCGGGATGTTTGCAAACGATGCCCTGCCCGAACAGAAGGCCCGCGAGCTTCAGGACGTGGCGGTATCGTTGTGAAATCCGAGGCACGCCGGGATGAAGTCATCCGCAAACTCGACCTTGTGCGCAGGCTGGCGAAGGGGCGTACTGTCCGCCTGCGTGGCATCGACTGGTTCGCCTGGGCCACGGGAGGCGGGTCCAGTAACGTGCTGCTTGCAGCGGAGACCGGCATTGCAGAAATCATCATCACCCCCACCGCTGCCCTTGTCATCACCGACGAAATAGAAGCTAAGCGCCTCCAGGACGAGGAGCTACCGGATCAATTCTCACTTCATGCTGCTGGATGGAGCGATCCGCAGTCCAGGGAACATTTCGTCAGCGAAGTCACTGGAAGAAGTGCAGTGATGTCGGATCGGCCGGCCCCCGGGGAAGAGGAACTACCCACGCTTCTCGTGGCTGCGAAACGGCAGATGACATCACCCGAAGTGGCCAGATATCGTGAGGTGGGAGCGGAGGCCGCCAAAGCAATGACGGAAACCCTGCTGAAAGCGGAGCCGGGGTGGACTGAGCTTGAACTGGCAGGAGCCGGTGCTGCGGCACTTCTGGCACGTGGTCTCGATCCGGCCCTTGTTATGGCGGCAGGAGACCGGCGTCTTCAGCTCTACCGCCACCCCATGCCGAAGCAGGAGAAAATCGGCAGCTTGGCAATGCTGGTTTTCTGCGCCCGCGGATACGGCCTCTATGCAAACCTCACCCGATTCGTGAGCTTCGGAAAGCTCCCGCACTATCTTGCCGAGCTCCACCTGCAGGTACGGGAAGTCGAGGCACGGGTTCTGGCTATCAGCCGCCCCGGCACCAGGCTAAGCACCGCCTTCGAAACCCTTGCCCGCGCCTATCAGGAGCTGGGACATCCGGAGGCGATACGGGAGCACCACCAAGGCGGAACAACCGGATACCTCTCTCGGGAGAGCGTTGCCACACCTGGGTGCACCGACATCCTCAGCGAAGGGTCAGTAGTGGCATGGAACCCAAGCCTTGTCGGAGCAAAAATTGAGGACACCTTCCTTGTTACGGCAGGGGGGATCGACAACCTTACAAGGGACGAAAGGTGGCCGACCATCGAGGTCAACGGCATAGAACGCCCTGTCGCCCTGGAGCGTTCATAACCGGGTGCCCTTATGACTTCAGCGAACTTCTCAGAAATATTCGGCTTTCCTCCCGAGACATCGGCAGCGGCCCCCGGAAGGGTGAACCTCCTCGGCGAACATACCGACTACAACGACGGGTTCGTGCTCCCAACCGCCATCCCACGCTTCACCCGCATAGAGCTGGCCCACAGCTTGGACCACCTCAACCACTTCCATGCTGCAGAGCTCGGGGAAACGGTGTCATGCGGAATCGAAGGCATGGTCCCTGAGGGATTTGCAAGGTACCTGGTCGGATGCCTGCGGGTGCTCAAGGAAGAGAACTTTCGGGTTGCTCCGGTCTCCGCAATGGTGATGTCGGATGTACCCATGGGAGCCGGACTTTCCAGCAGTGCAGCCCTGGAAGTCGCAATGCTGCGCGCTCTGCGCCTGCTCTTTCACCTGGATCTGGACGACGTCAGAGTAGCCCGCCTCGCCCAGCGAGCGGAGATTCGATTTGCTGGCGTCAACTGCGGGATCATGGATCAGATGGCATCGAGCCTTGCAGATGCCGAGCATATGCTCTTCCTGGACACGCGGAGCCTCGAACGGCGGCTCTTGCCCATTCCGCAAGGAGCAGAACTGCTTGTAGCGGACAGCGGAGTCCCCCGGACCCTTGCCGGCAGCAAATACAACGAACGCAGGACTGAATGCGAGGAGGCAGCCCGGTTCCTCAAGGTGCCGGCTCTGCGGGATGTGAGCGATCCGGGGACCCTCTCCATCCTGCCACCCCTCCTCCAGCGGCGCGCGCGGCACGTAGTGACCGAGAACGCCCGGGTCCTGGAGGCTGCACGTGGAGTCGACACACGCCGTTTCGGGGAGATGATGAATGAATCGCACGCAAGCCTGAGAGATGATTTCGAGGTATCGATTCCGCCCCTCGACCTCCTCGTCCGGCTCCTCCAGAAACACCCGGCAACCTTCGGCGCGCGGCTTACCGGTGCCGGGTTCGGTGGCGCCTGCGTCGCATTGGTCAAAAATGGGTGTGCACAGACAGTAGCCGAAGAGGCCCTCGCCGGTTACCATCAGCGGGGGGGCGAGGGGCGCCTGCTCGTGCCATAGCTGGGAAATGGCACAGTTACTGATTCGTAAACATTGGCGGTGACAGGCGGTGCCGGGGCCTTTAAGACCTGGAGGATTCCGCAGCCCCCTCCAACGCCGGGTCGTTCACCTATGGAGAGATCAATGGAGATTACTGACATGTCGAAGGCCAGGTCCCTCCCTGAAATCTGGGGAGGGATCGAATGCACCATCAACCGCGTTGGCGACAAGTACTTCCGCCAGTTGGAGCGGAACGGACACCTCACCCGTCCAGAAGATCTGATGATGTTCGCAGAGCTCGGGTTAAAGACCCTGCGTTATCCGGTTCTCTGGGAACAGGTCGCGCCGGACGGGCTCGACCATCCTGACTGGAGCTGGCCTGACGAGCGGCTCCACATGCTGCGGGACCTGGGCATCACCCCCGTCCTGACCCTCCTACACCATGGTAGCGGCCCACGCTACACGAGCCTCACCGACCCGCAGTTCCCGGAGAAGCTGGCGCGGTATGCAGGCATGGTGGCCGAGCGTTACCCATGGCTCGAGTGGTTCACTCCGGTGAATGAGCCGCTTACCACAGGGCGGTTCAGCGGCCTCTATGGAATATGGTTCCCACATGGTCGTGACAACCTGACTTTCGTGCGCTGCCTGCTGCAGCAATGCCGGGGAACCATTACTGCAATGGAAGCTATCCGCGAGGTGATTCCGAACGCAAGACTCGTCATCACCGAAGATATGGGGCGCACCTTCGCCATCCCGCTCCTCCAGTACCAGGCGGACTTCGAAAACATGCGGCGCTGGTTGAGCCTCGATCTGCTCTTCGGCAGGATCGACAGAGACCACCCGCTCCGATCCTGGCTTCTGCGTTACGGCGCTTTGGAAAAGGAGCTTGAGCAATACCTGGAGTCACCGGTTCGACCGGATGTCGTCGGACTCAACTACTACCTGACGAGCGACAGAGTTCTCGATGAACGGATGCATCTTTACCCGGAGGACCGGCACGGCGGGAACGGACGGCACTGTTATGCGGATGTAGAAGCTGTGCGCGCCTGGCCGGAAGGGATTCTGGGGCACGCAGAAGTCCTTCGCAGTGCGTGGGAGCGATACCGAACCGCTGTAGCGCTTACCGAGGTGCACTTGGGAGGTAATAGGGAAGGGCAACTTCGGTGGTTCTTGGAGGCGTGGCAAGCAGCAGTGAAGCTCAAGAATTCAGGGGTGGAGGTTCGCGCTGTGACCGCTTGGTCGCTCCTGGGAGCCTTCGACTGGAACCGGCTCCTCCGGGAAGAAAAGGGCTTCTACGAGCCGGGGGTATACGACGTGCGTGGGCAGGCACCAAGATGTACGGCACTGGGGAGGATGCTCCGCAGCCTGTCGAAATCCGGGACCTTCGACCACCCGGTCCTCACCGCCCCCGGCTGGTGGCGCAGGGATGATCGTTTTTTTCACGAGGACTGCCGCTCCTCGGTCATCTCTCCCTTTGCGGCAAAAAAGGAGTCGTCCAGGGAAAGGCCCCTCCTCGTCGTGGGTCGTACCGGCACCCTCGGCCAGGGCTTCGCCCGCATCTGCGAATTGCGGGGGCTCCACCACATCCTCCTCTCCCGGCAGGACATCGACATCGCTTCGTCGGCAGCAGTAAACTATGCTCTTGAGACGTACCGGCCTTGGGCGGTCGTCAACGCAGCCGGATATGTCCGGGTGGACGAGGCGGAAGAAGATTTCCAGGCATGTTTCAGGGAGAACACCCTGGGCCCGATGACCCTCGCCGCAGCATGTCGCGAACAGGGGGTGGCTCTCCTCTCCTTCTCCTCGGACCTCGTCTTCGATGGAGGAAAAGGAAGTGCCTATCTGGAGAGCGACCCGATAGCACCGCTGAACGTTTACGGGAAGAGCAAGGCAGACGCCGAGCGCCACGTCCTCAGTCTCTTTCCCGAAGCGCTCATGATCCGGACGAGCGCCTTCTTCGGGCCATGGGACAAGTATAATTTCGTCACCATGTCGCTGGCCCGGCTGGCAAGGGGGGACCATGTCCGCGCGGCCGCCGACATGGTCGTCTCCCCCACCTACGTGCCGGACCTGATCCACACCTGCCTCGACCTGCTGATGGATCAGGAATCGGGCATCTGGCACGTGAGCAACGACGGAAACGTTAATTGGGCTGAACTGGCCGCCTCCTGCGCCCGGATGGCCAACATTGACGAAAAGGGGGTAATCCGCTGCACGGCGGCGGAGCTGGGCTTTCAGGCGAAGCGCCCCGTGCACAGCGTGCTAAAGAGCGAGCGCGGGATCGTACTTCCTCCCCTTGATGACGCCCTGCAGCGCTACTTTGCGGAGTGCTCAGTGCCGTTGGTTTGATCTCCGGAAAAGCTTCTGTTTCATTCCCTCCTCTTCCCAGACCCATCCGCCCCTCTTTCCATGAAGAGGAATCGCGCCAAAAACAAGGGCAAAGAAAAGACCTCCCGCGACATGCCGGGAAGTCTTTTCCTCTTTCTCAGTTTGGAGCCTCACGAAAATCGTTCTCAGTGTGCGCCGTTGCTCCAGGTTATGTGCGCCGTTGCACCCTGCGCCGCTCCGGCTTCTCTGAAGCTGTATCCGCCGCATACTGGAGCGCCTTCTCCGCCGCCTTCCTTCCGGCGAGGAGCGCGTGGTCCGAGTTGTAGTACTCCCATTCGCCATAACGCCCGGAGGGGAATATACCATGCTCTTCGAGCCAGCTGCGGATCACCGCCACGTTCTCCGATCTCGTGTGATCGTAGATGACGTAGGCGTAGGGCATGTCGAGCTCGTTTGCAGTAATCACCTTGTCCCGCGGGCGAAGCATCCCTATCTTCCGCATGTCGCCGATGCAGCGCTTGATGAGTTCCTCCCCTTCGCACGGAAGCGGTTTCAGGTCGGAGTAACTGATCTCAAGGGTGAGCCCGAATCCGCCAGGCGGGTTGCAATGGGGGCTGGCATTCCCCTGGACGAAGATGCGGTGCGACACCGGCGTCTCGGGAAGGTAAATCCAGTGTTTTTCCGTCACGTCGGGGCGTGCTATGCCGAGGTTCACGTTGCGGATGGAGAGGTAGCGGAGTTTCGCCGCCGCCAGGTGGACCTTCGGCGGCGCTTCGTCGCCTATCATCCTGATGAGCTCGGGAAGGGGCATCGTGCTGATGAGGGTTTCGTAGCAGTACTCGGTGCCCCCTCTGACGGTGACGGTCTTCAAACGGGGAGAGACCTTGATGACTGGCGAGCCGGTTTTGACCCTCCCCTGGAGGTGGGGAAGGAACCCATCCATGAGGGATTGAAAGCCGCCGTGGAGGGGATAGCCGAAGCGGGCGTTGGGACCCATCGGCTTCGGCACCGGGTGGAGCGCCCCTTCGATCATCTCATCCAAATCGGGGAGCGGCACTCGTCCGCCGAGCCAGGACGTCTCCATCTCGGTAAGGGGAAGCCCCCAAAGCTTCCTGTTGTAGGGGATGGCAAAATGCTTTGCAATCCCCGCACCCCACACGCGGTAGATGAACTCCTCGAAGTTCTTCGGCTCTTCCCTGCGATGGGTCAGCGGCAGGATGTGGTGATCGCCGGCTTCACCTCCGGGAGGAGCCTCCTTCCCGATCTTTCCGTACCGTGACTCGATGGCGCCGACGATGCACTCCTTGATTACCTCGGGGGGTAACCCGTAGAGTGCACCCTGGAAGGGATAGCGGGTGTAGACACCCTTGCTGTGGATCCAGGCCTCCCGCTCCTGCCAGTGGACGTTCTCACCGAGAAGCATTTCGTACATCCGGTGGACGTAGGGGTCATTGGAGAACATGATGTGGCCTGCATAGTCGAAGGTGAACCCCTTCTCCTCGATGGAGCGGCACCAGCCGCCGACCTTCCCATGCTGTTCGATGAGCAGTGCGTTCTCTCCCAGGTGGTAGGCGGCGCTTAGTCCCGTCGGTCCGGCCCCCACCACCAGGTGCGGCAACTTTCCCGGGACCCTCTGCGACACCTCCGCTCGAACCCGCTTTTCGGATACCTTTCCCCCTTCTTCCAGCACGCGATCAAGCAACTCGTTCATCCCCCGTGCCGTGGCATCCCAGGAAGTGCTCGCGAGAACCTTCCGCATCCCGGCAATCCGCTGGTCATATTGGGCCTGACTCAGCGCCAGAGCGTCCCTGCAGAAAGAGATGAACGCATCGTGGCTGTGGCCGATGAAAACGATGTCCCCGTAAGGCTCGGCAACGTCGGTGATTGGAGTGCTTACTACCGGCTTTTCGGCCGCCATGTATTCCAGGGTTTTGGTGGGGCTGATGAAGCGCGTCGATTCGTTAATCGCGAAGGGGATCAGACATACATCCCATCCCGAGAGAAATGACGGGAGATCGGCGTACTCCCGCTGCCCGAAGTAGTGAATATTTGGATGGCGCGGGAGAGTGGCCGGGTCTATCTTCACCACCGGGCCCACCATGACGATCTGCCATTCCGGATGGGCAGCGGCCATGGCATCGATCAGGTTCAGATCGAGCCGCTCGTCGATGACGCCGAAATAGCCGAGGCGAGGGCGAGGGAGTCCCTTTTGTGCTTCATGCTCCAGCGTCATGTCTTTTGCGCGCGAAAAGTGGCCGGCGTCGACGCTGCTCGGAAAGCAGTGGACCTCCGGGTGATGATCCCGCTTGGCCCGGTAGAGGCTCGGTCCGCCGGTAAAGACAACATCGGCAACCTTCAGGAGAGCCGACTCCCGCTGCACCACCTGCCGGGGTGCCCCCTTGAATGCGGAGAGTTCATCCATGCAGTCGTAAACGATGGCCTGCGGCGAGAGGTTCTGGGCGAGAGGGAGCGCCATGGGGGTATAGAACCAGACGCTATAGTCGGTCAACCCCTTGTCGCGGATCAGCTTCTTAAGCAAAGGCGCAAGGTACGTCAGCTGCTCGTCGTGATAGCCGGACTTCGATGAAGGAGTATGGGGCCTGCATACCGTTACGTTCGGCTCCGGGACGCTTTCCTCCAGAAACGGCTCAACCTTCTCACTGAAGACAGGCTCCTCAAAAAAAATCACCTGCCTGGAACGCGCCATCCGGGTCAGCAGGTGCTGCGGGCGTTGGTACACGAAGTTCCAGCGGAGATGCGAAAACACGATGAGGGTCTGGGTCATAGAGTTGTCTCCTTCGGCGGCTCGGTTTCGTGTCGCTTCGGATGCTGTTCCATATGCAAATTTCAGCTGGGATTTGAAAACCCGATGTTCTTTTGCGACTAAATGGACGGGCGTTTCTCCGTAAATGAGATCGCCAACTGGAACTGCACTGGAGAAGACTTCCAAAAAATTTTAACACACGAATGGTTAAAAGAAAGCTCGGGGGCCGAAGCGAAAAACGCGGCAGGTGAAGAGCGCTGCACTGCTGCCGGTCGTGCTCCCCGGGCAGCCCAAGCCATCAAGCTGGACGAGTCAGATATTGAGGAATACCGGGGAGCATGCTACTCTTACCGGAGAAAATCCCGCCGAAGGCTGGATATGCTGCAAAAGCCCATGTTGACAGGAGAGACGCCATGCCGATACTCGTAACCGGAGGTTGCGGCTACATTGGAAGCCATGTGGTGCGACAATTGTCTGAAGCAGGACACGAAGTCATCGTCTACGACAATCTTTCCACAGGATTCGCCGATGCCCTCGTACACGGGGAGCGCCTCGTGACTGGAGATGTGGGAGATGCGGAGAAGCTGGACAAGGTTTTCGGCGAGTACGGCTGCAGGACGGTTCTTCACTTTGCCGCCTCCATCGTTGCTCCTGAATCGGTTTCCGATCCACTCAAGTACTTCGGCAACAATACCTGCAAGACCCTCAACCTGCTGAGGGCTGCCGTAAAACACCGGGTGGAGCGGTTCATCTTTTCCAGCACGGCGGCTGTGTACGGTTTGCCCGAGGGGGGAATCGCCTCGGAAGACAGTCCGACACTTCCCATCAACCCATACGGGCTGTCCAAGTTGATGAGCGAGTATATGCTTCGTGAGACCTCCCGTGCGCACTCACTCCCCTACGTGGCGCTTCGCTACTTCAATGTGGCAGGGGCAGATCGGGAGGCGCGTATGGGGCAGCGTACCCCAGAGGCAACACATCTGATCAAGGTAGCGTGTCAGGCAGCCCTCGGAATGCGCCCCCACATGGACATCTTCGGCACCGACTACCCGACCCCCGACGGCACCTGCATCCGAGATTACATTCATGTGGAGGATCTCGCCTCCGCCCACCTTGCCGCCCTCGACTACCTGAATAAAGGTGGAGAGACATCGGTCATCAACGTCGGTTACGGACGTGGCGCGAGCGTGCGTGAAGTTATCGGGATTGTAAAGGAAGTTAGCGGCGTAGATTTTACCGTAAAGGAATCAGCTCGGCGTGAAGGAGATCCGGCTATCCTGGTGGCCAAAGCCGACAGGGCCCGGAGTGTGCTGCATTGGCAGCCGAAGTTCGACGACCTGCGAACTATCGTAGCCGATGCGTGGCGCTGGGAACAAAAGCTGACCCGCAGGTAGTAGAATTGCCTTTTCCGGCGTGGTTCCCTTCTAGCCCATCCAGCCCCCTAGCGTAAATAGCTGAATTTGAATAATTATTTGGCATCCATGAAGACAAAATAACGCTAAAAAGTTTGCTTTCCATCCACCATCTAGGGCAGGATTAGAACAACGTCAAAACGACCTCCGGAGAAAAGGCAGGCAAACCCGCTCTGCCGAGCTACGGAGAATAATCCGATGCCCTCGCCCCTGCCCCATTTTCCGCAGGCTTCCCGACAAGCTCCCATTTTTCATTCCGAGGCATCATGTATCGTGGAGGAACACGGCCATGAAACCATCGACCTGGCTTCTACCGCTATCTCTCTTTCTGCTTATTCCCGCTGGAGTTGCAGGGGAAAACCATCCGCGCCTCAACGGCGTCTCCCCGCTCATACAGGGGAATATTCCGCATGAAGTGCCTATCAGAATGATGCAGTTCCCTCCCCTTCAGACACTCCGGTATCCGGAGGTCGCGAAAATAGAAATGATGCCTCTCGTAGATGGATCGAACCTGTACCGGCAGCATTGTTCCGATTGCCACGGCATCCAGACAACCTCGGAAATCCGCGGCATCCGCTTCTCACAGCTCAGCTCGGCCTTGACGAAAAAGGAAGCGGAACACCCGGTGAAGTCCCTAAACAACAAAGAAATGATGGCGATCATCGACGCACTTCGTCCCTCCCCTGCCTCCTGACCTGCTCCTCTTTGAACTTCCGTGGTATAACAACGCCTTCCACTGCTTTGCGAGCATGTTCTTCGCTACAGGTGTCACGTATTAAGACATCCCCCTCCCTGTTGCATTCCCAGCCCTCTATGTAAAAATTACCTGAGAAGCTTGGCATCTGCTAATAATCAACCTCACGCTGGCACACAAGGAGGCACAGACATGGCAACTTCGCAAGCTGCGGCTCATTCCCGTCAGTTCGGCGGTGAAGAGCAACAGGAAACGACCGGCAGAAAAATAAATGTAGGTCGTACCGAACGGAAGGCTTCAATGGTAGGTGGCGCCACGCTGGCTCTGGCCGGAATCTCGCGGATTTCAAAAGGTCGCTTTCTCCCCGGGCTCGCGATGCTCGCTGCTGGGGGCATGGTTTTCTACCGTGGCAAGACTGGCCACTGCGACATGTACGAAACACTTGGAGTCAACACGGCCGGAACTTCCGATACAGGCCTGGAGTTCGAGAAGAGCGTGACTATCAACAGGTCGCCACAGGAGGTGTACGAATTCTGGCGTCACCTGGAAAACATTCCCCGATTCATGCGGCATGTCGATTCGGTGCAGAGAACTGGAGAGCGGACCTCCCACTGGAAAGCCTCTGGACCTCGGGGAACCACGGTCGAATGGGACGCCGAGACGACGGAAGATCATCCCGGCCGGATCAGCTGGCGCTCCCTTGAGGGAGCCCAGGTCCCCAATCAGGGCACTGTCGAATTCCGCGAGGCATCCGGAGGGCGCGGCACCGAGATGAAAGTGCGCATCGCTTATACCCCGCCGGCTGGCGCGGTGGGAAAGGTTGCAGGGAAGATCCTGAACCAGATTACGGCCCAGCAGATCGAGGAGGACCTGAAAAGGTTCAAGCAAATACTGGAAACTGGAGAAACCGCCACATCCGCGACGCATGCCCAAAAACAAGCGGTTCGCTCGTTCATGCCCGGCGGAGGGGCAGTGCCCCGATAAGTGCGACAGACCAGGCCATCGGTCCCCCTTTTCCTGGACCGGGCGGTCTCACCTAGCACCCATAACCCTCAAGGGAGGAAATCATGAAAGCTGTTTGCTGGCATGGGAAACGGAATATCCAGGTTGACACCGTTCCCGACCCCGGAATCATAAACCCTCGCGACGCCGTTATTAAAGTCAACCTCACGGCCATCTGCGGTTCCGATCTTCATCTTTACAATGGCTATATACCCGGAATGAAAGAAGGAGACATCCTGGGTCACGAATTCATGGGAGAGGTTGCCGAGGTCGGTCCCGCCGTCACCAACCTGAAGCGTGGTGACCGTGTGGTGGTACCGTTTCCCATCTCCTGCGGCAACTGCTGGTACTGCCAGCACGACCTCTGGTCCCTGTGCGACAACTCCAACCCGAATTCCTTCATCATGGAGAAGACGTTCGGTGACACCGGCGCAGGTATTTTTGGGTATTCCCACCTCTATGGTGGATATGCAGGCGGTCAGGCGGAATACGTAAGAGTCCCGTACGCTGACGTAGGGCCTCACAAGGTGCCGGAGAGCCTGAGCGACGAGCAGGTTCTCTTCCTGACCGATATCTTCCCGACGGCGTACCAGGCTGCAGAAAATTGCAACATCAACAAGGGGGACACCGTTGCCATCTGGGGGTGCGGCCCCGTCGGACTTCTCGCAATAAAGTGCGCCTATCATCTCGGTGCCGAGAAGGTAGTGGCCATAGACCGGTTCCCCGATCGGCTCGAAATCGCACGCAGCAAGTGCGGAGCAGAAGTTCTCAACTATGAGGAGTGTGATGTTTCGGAAGAACTCCATCAGATGACTGGTGGGCGGGGCCCCGACTCCTGCATTGATTCGGTCGGCATGGAAGCCCAGGGGACGGGACTGGAAGCCGCCTACGATAACATCAAGCAGACCTTGCGTATCGAGCAGGATCGACCGATGGCGCTTCGCCAGGCCATCAAGTCATGCCGTAAGGGGGGGACGCTTTCGATCCCCGGCGTCTACAGCGGTTTCGTCGACAAAATGCCGATGGGGGCCGTCTTTGCCAAGGGATTGACCATCCGGACCGGCCAGACCCATGTCCAAAAGCATCTTCGGCACCTCATCCACCTGATCGAGAGCGGCCAGATCGACACGACCTTCATCATCTCCCACCGGATGGCCCTTGAAGATGCGCCAAGGGGTTATGAGATATTCGCGAACAAACAGGAAGACTGCATCAAGATCGTGATGAACCCGGGGAATGCCTATCGCACCCTGTCGGCCACCCCGTTCGGTACGGCATAGGGCCGCATCGGCGGTTTCAGAACACTATCACTGGAAGGAGGAATTGTATGGCACAGCAGCTATTCGAACTCCTGAAGAAGGACCACCGTCTCGTTGAGCAGCTGATGGACAAACTTGTGGAGGGGGATGAGGAGCAGCGGCAGGAGGTTTTCGAGCGGTTGAACTCGTCTCTTACGCAGCACATGCAGCTCGAGGAAAAATACTTCTACCCCCTTATCAAGGATGAGGAATCAATGCAGGAGCTCGTGGAAGACGCCCTTCACGAACACCAGGAAACGAAAAAACTCCTGCAGAAACTGAACAAAACCAGCATGAACTCCGACCAGTGGATGGAGACTCTCGAGCAGATGCAGGAGGGCGTGCTTCACCATGTAGAAGACGAGGAGGAGCAGATTTTCCCTCAATGCAAGGAAGTCCTCAGTGACGCCCAGTTAAAGCAGATATTCCAGCAGGTGAAGGAAGAGAAGGAGCAGCTGGCTGCAGCGCCCGAAAAGAAGCAGAAGAGCACCACCAAGCAGCCGCGGAAAGAAGCGCGTCCGTAGGGAGTCTCCTTTGAAAAAACGGGGCTTATTCGCCGAGAATAGGCCCCAATTCTTTATCCGCCGCCTCGATTCCCCAAGAACACAGATAAACAGCACCACTACAGACTCCTGATCCCGCAGCAACCCCTCCACTCCCAGCCGTATTGTTGCCGAATCTCCCTGCGTGCATATCCATGCATCCTCACGACCCCCTTTTCAGGAAAAAATTTGACAGCCCTATACCCCCTGCTAAAATGATAATAATCTTATTAAAGTTACCTTATAAGAGCCGACGCCTGTGCCCATCTCTCTTCGCTCTTCCACACGCTCCGGGGCTCCCCGGGAACGCAATCCTGTGAAAAGCGTCTGACAACAGATCCGGCCCGGTGTCTGGAGGAGGATTCGTATGGCTTGTAGCGTGCTGATCACGGGTGGAGCGGGCTTCATAGGATCGCACCTTGCGGACGAACTGCTCCGGCACGGCTACCGCGTCCGGGCTCTGGACTCACTCGTGCCGCAGGTGCACGGCCCGAACGGGAAGCGCCCCGCCTACCTGGACCCGGAAGTCGAGCTGGTCAAGGGGGACGTGCGGGATCCTGAAACAGTGAAGAAGGCGCTCCGGGGAATCGACGCCGTCTACCATTTTGCAGCCCTGGTAGGGGTAGGCCAGAGCATGTACGAGATCGAAAAGTATACCTCGGTCAATAATCATGGAACCGCGGTCCTCCTGGAAGCGGTGGCGGCAGCAGGATGCGCGAAGCTTGTGGTCGCCTCCAGCATGAGCATATACGGGGAAGGTCTCTACCGGGACAGCCGGGGAGAGATCAGGCAGGGACTCCAACGGCCCCTGTCCCAACTGCGTGACGGCGTATGGGAGCTTTACGATGACAAACGGCAACCGCTCGCTCCCTTGCCGACCCCGGAAAGCAAGGTCCCTTCCCTCGCTTCGGTATATGCGCTTTCCAAGTATGACCAGGAGGTCATGAGTCTCATCGTGGGGAGCGCCTATCGCATTCCCGTCGTTGCTCTCCGTTTCTTCAACGTCTACGGAACGCGCCAGGCGCTATCGAACCCTTACACAGGTGTCCTGGCTATCTTCGCGTCGAGGCTTCTGAACGGGAACAGCCCGCGTATTTTCGAAGACGGCCTTCAGCAGCGGGACTTCGTGAGCGTCCACGATGTCGCGAAGGCCTGCCGGCTTGCACTTGAAAATGACCGGGCCGACGGACGGGTCCTCAATATCGGCAGCGGGACGAGCCACACGGTGAATGAGGTCTCCCGGAGGCTCGCCAGGCTGCTGAACCGTGAAGATATCGAACCCTGCATCACCGGGAGCTACCGGACGGGGGACATACGGCACTGCTTCGCAGATATTGCAGCAGCTCGCGAGCTCCTCGGGTATCAACCCAAGATTTCCCTGGAGGAAGGGCTGGTGGATCTGGCGGGTTGGCTGACAGAACAGATAGCGGTCGATTATGTCACGAAAGCACATGCCGAACTTTCCGCCCGGGGGTTGACACTATGAGCGCCGAACAGCTGAAGATACGTCCTGCGGTACAGAAACTTCCCGACCATTGCGGGATCGTTGAATGGTTCCGCCCGGGAGAATATGCACGTGTGGACCGGGTGCTGGCCGACCTCAAGAAGATCGGCGTGCGTCGGCTGAGAACCGGAATATCCTGGGCCGACTGGCACGGCAGAAGCGGCGAAAAATGGTACGAGTGGCTGATTCCGCGAATAGCGGCCCAGGTGGAGTTTCTGCCATGCGTTCTATACACACCTCCATCGATCGGGGAGGAAAACAAAACTTCCGCTCCTCCACGTCGGCTTCAGGACTACGCAGACTTCGTGGACATCCTTATCAGCCGGTTCGGCGAACACTTCGACTACATCGAGCTCTGGAACGAGCCGAACAACCTGAGCGAATGGGACTGGACGCTGGATGTTCATTGGACGAAATTCGGAGAGATGATCGGAGGCGCGGCTTACTGGGCACGTCAACGAGGTAAAAAGACGGTGCTTGGGGGGATGAGCCCCGTGGATGGGCAGTGGCTCTCGCGGATGTTCGAACTCGGTGTGATGGACCACATCGACGTCGTAGGGATTCACGGTTTCCCCGACATTTTCGACTACACCTGGAAGGGATGGGAGCGAACGATCGCCCTGACGCACGAAGTCCTGCGGGAGCGCAACAGTTCCTGCGAGATTTGGGTGACAGAAGCAGGATTTTCCACCTGGCAGCACGATGAGCGGAAGCAGATGCGGGTGTTCCTGGAATTTCTGGAAGCTCCCGCGACCAGGATTTACTGGTACGGGATCGACGATCTTGACCCTGCCCTGGCCGCCGTAGACCGGTTTCACCTTGACGAAAGGGAATATTACTTCGGTCTCCGGAAAGCCGACGGAGTGCCGAAACTCCTCTTCCGCCTTCTGGAACATGGAGGAGTCGAGGGGGTACGGGCACTCGATGCGATAGCGGGCAGCGGGAAGCGCAGGCCCTCTCCGGAAAAGGCCGTCCTGGTTACCGGCGGCGCAGGATTTATCGGAACCAATGTAGTAGACAGGCTTCTCGCGGAAGGGGAGCGGGTGATCGTGTATGACAACCTGTCACGTCCGGGAGTGGAGAAAAACCTCCTCTGGCTGCACGACAAGTACGGCGACCAGCTCGATATCAGGATCGCGGATATCAGGAATACTCAGCTTCTCGAACAGGCCGTCGCTGAATCGAAGCATGTCTACCACTTCGCTGCCCAAGTCGCCGTTACTACCAGTGTCGACAATCCTTCAATGGATTTCGAGATAAATGCGTCCGGCACATTCGGCCTTTTGGAAACAATCAGGAAGGCAGCAGAACCTCCATCCTTACTCTACACATCAACTAACAAAGTGTACGGCGGCATAGCCGACGTAGCGGTAGAACGTAACAGCTACCGGTACGAGCCGGTTGAAACATCCCTGCGCAAAAACGGCCTCCACGAACAGCTTCCCCTCGACTTCCTCAGCCCCTACGGCTGCTCGAAGGGATCGGTGGATCAGTATGTCCTGGACTATTCCCGTAGCTACGGACTCAGTACGGCGGTTTTCAGGATGAGCTGCATCTATGGACCACATCAGTTCGGCACGGAGGATCAGGGCTGGGTGGCGCATTTTGCCATCCGCACCCTCTGCAGTTGTCCTATAACCCTCTATGGCGACGGGTGCCAGGTCCGTGACATCCTCTTCGTGGAGGACTTGGTCGATGCGCTTGAACGTGCCCGGCAGATCATGCCGAGAATCTCGGGGCAGGCATTCAACATCGGCGGCGGCCCCGAGCGATCGGTAAGCCTCGTGGAGCTGTTGCAGCTGCTCCAGAAGTTGAACGGAACCCTGCCCCAGATCAGGTACGGGGAATGGCGGACCGGCGACCAGCGCTACTATGTCTCCGATACACGCAAGTTCAGGGAGGCTGCCGGATGGACACCCCGCTTCTCGGTCGAAGAGGGGGTAGCCAAGCTATACCAGTGGCTCGCTTCCATGCTCAATCTGCCCCGGCAATCGAGTCCTGCTGCCTGGTATCAGGAGGAAAAATACCTATCTTCGGTCATGGAGGCGATAAGGTGAAGCGAACGATGCAGGCGGCAGTCATTACGTCACCCGGAAAGGTCGAAGTGCGGGAATCCCCACTGCAGGATCCTAAAGCGGGTGAACTCCTGATACGGGTGGAAGGGTGCGGAGTGTGCCCTTCCAACCTCCCACTATGGGAAGGAAGGCCGTGGTTCAATTATCCGATTCCTCCCGGCACCCCGGGGCATGAGGGATGGGGACGCGTTTGCGCTGTAGGCAAGGGTGTGGCCGGCTTTGCCGAAGGAGACAGGGTTACTTTCCTGTCGGACCATGCTTACGCAGAGTACGACACTATTACCGCCGAAGCAGCCGTCAAGCTGCCGGCGGAACTCGAAGGTCTTCCCTTTCCCGGCGAAGCAGTCGGGTGCGCCGTCAACGTCTTTCGCCGCAGCGCCATTCGTGCCGGGGACACAGTCGCCGTCGTAGGAGCGGGTTTTCTGGGCATCATATTCACTGCCCTTGCCTCACGTGCAGGCGCACGTGTCATCGCCCTGTCCCGCCGGCAGCACCCCCTCGACCTTGCCCTTTCGTATGGTGCAGCCGAAGCAGTTTCAATGGACGACCATTGGCGAGTGATCGAAAAGATGAAAGAGCTTGCGGGCCCCGCGGGTTGCGATGTGGTTGTGGAAGCGACGGGGCACCAGTGGCCTTTGGACCTCTCGGGTGAACTGGTGAAAGAGAGGGGGCGCATGGTGATTGCGGGCTACCATCAGGACGGGCCCCGGCAAGTGAACATGCAGCAGTGGAACTGGAAGGGGCTGGACGTCATAAACGCTCACGAGCGCGAAGCTAGAATTTATGTGGAAGGCATCGCCGCGGGCGTCGAAGCGGCTGCCGGAAGAGCGTTCGACCTGGAAGGTCTCGTCACACACAGTTTCGGGCTGGACAGCCTCAATGAAGCGTATGCAATGCTGACCGAACGACCGGAAGGGTTCATAAAAGGCATTGTCAGCATCCACCCGTAGGCCCCCTATTGCACACAACATCCTACTGTAACCAAGGAGACGACGTGAAAATAGCCGCAAGAAACAGGAGCCTCCCAAGATTGGGGTTTCTCGGGACGGGGTGGATCGGCCGGCACAGGATGGAAGCCATAGCAGCGTCGGGAGAAGCGGAAGTAGCAGCGATTGCGGATATCAGCGCCGGGAACGCCGAAGCGGCCGCAGCCGCCGCTCCGGGCGCTATCATTGCCGGTTCCTATGATGAGCTCCTCGATATGGATCTCGACGGCATTGTGATTGCCACTCCGAGCGCGGGTCACGCCGAGCAGTCGATACGTGCGCTGGAGCGGGGAATGGCGGTTTTCTGCCAGAAACCCCTCGCTCGAAATGCAGCGGAAACGGCAGCGGTGGTGACGGCTGCGCGTCGTGCAGACCGGCTCCTGGCCGTTGATTACTCCTACCGTTTCACCGAAGGCATCCGTAAAATCCACGATCTTGTCAGAAGAGGCGAACTGGGAGAGCTTTACAGCGCAGACCTGGTCTTCCATAACGCCTACGGCCCCGACAAGTCTTGGTTTTACGATCCGGAACTATCGGGCGGGGGCTGCCTCATGGACCTGGGAAGCCATCTGGTCGATCTTGGGCTCTGGGTCTTCGACTTCCCCAACATACGAACCGTTTCGCGCTCCATATACGCCAAGGGGAAGCTTCTGGAGAATGTAACGGGAGCAGTGGAGGATTTCGCCGATGTCTCTTTCGTACTGGAAAATGGCGCGATAATCCGCCTCGCATGCTCCTGGAACCTGCCCGCCGGCCGGGATGCCGTCATCAGTTCCACCTTTTACGGCACCGAAGGAGGAGCCTGCTTCCGCAACGTGAATGGCTCATTCTACGACTTCACCGCCGAACGCTTCCAGGGCACCAGCTGCCAGCAACTGGCGGCGCCGCCGGACGACTGGGGTGGAAGGGCAGCCGTCGCCTGGGCAGTAAGACTCCGTACCGGGTGCAGATTCGACCCTGATGCGGAACGCCTCCTCGACACCGCGCTTGCCCTCGACGCCGCGTACGGCAGGGATACCAGCTTTCCGGCCGAGAGTGAGTGCAGGGAGATAAGCCGGGCAGGTGATCAGGGGGAACGAAGCATCGCCGCGCTGGGTTGAACAGCCGGCTCCATCGTCAGAAATTGCGAAACGACCTTTCCGTTTTCCGCCGGCACATCGGCCGGACGAGGGCAGCATGCATCGGTGACCGGCCTCGTGCAGTCCCACTTTCAGGAGCACATATGGAACATTCGCAGCAGGCCCTTTCGGATCTTTATTCGATAAGCGTCCCTTCAGTCCCGCGCAGAGTTCTCATGACCGCCGATACCGTCGGAGGCGTCTGGACCTATGCCCTCGAAGTGGCTCAGGGACTTGCACGGTACGGCATAGAGGTGCTGCTGGCCACCATGGGTGGAGCACCCAACTCGGAGCAGCGGCGTGAAGCGCGGCGGGTGCGCAATCTGGTGCTGCACGACAGCGCCCACCGTCTCGAATGGATGGACGACCCATGGGAAGACATCGAGCGAGCCGGGGAATGGCTCCTGTCGCTGGAGGATACTTTCAGCCCCGATGTCGTACACCTCAACGGGTACGTGCATGCGGCTCTTCCCTGGCGGGCGCCCTGTCTGGTCGCAGGGCACTCCTGTGTCCTGTCCTGGTGGGAATCGGTGCGCAAAAAGCAACTTCCCGCCTCCTATCACGTTTATCGGGAGAGGGTGCGCAAGGGCCTTTCCGCCGCTTCGCTTGTGGTGACACCTACCCGGGCCATGCTGGGTGCCCTCGAAAAGCACTATCTCCCGCTTCCCAAGGGACGGGTGATCCACAACGCCCGCAACCGCAAGCTCTTCAAGCCGGGAAGAAAGGAAGAGTTCATCCTCTGCGTCGGACGGATCTGGGACGAGGCGAAGAATGTGGGAAGCGTTGCCAGGGCCGCGGCAAATCTGGCCTGGCCGGTATACATCGCCGGAGAGGAGAAGCATCCGGAAGGGGGAACGCTTATCGTCGGCAATGTCAGCCGGCTCGGCAAAATCGCTCCATGGGAGCTGGCCGCTTGGTTGGAGCGGGCGGGTATCTATGCTCACCCCGCAAAGTACGAACCCTTCGGGCTTTCGATACTTGAAGCGGCCATGTCCCGTTGTGCTCTGGTGCTGGGGGACATCCCCTCCCTTCGGGAGCTGTGGGAAGGTGCGGCGGTCTTCGTTCCCCCCGACGACACAGAGGCCCTTAAGAACGCTCTACAGGAACTCTGCACCGATCACTTTTATCGGGAGCGGCTGGCAGGCGAAGCATATGAACGGAGCATGTCCTTCAGCCTCGACCGAATGGCGGCACAGTACATGGACGCCTACCTGTCGCTTCATCCGGCACCTATGCTAAAAGCTGCGCCCGCACCCGCGGTAGCCAGAGCCTGAAGGGAGCTCCTGCAGACTCCGCAGAGGCGGCATGCCGGGATGAAGTACCCGGCGGAAAGGTAATCGATGAAATTCGTGCTCTTCTATCACTCCATCGTCTCCGACTGGAATCACGGCAATGCCCACTTTTTGAGAGGCATCGCGAGCGAGTTGATCTCCAGGGGCCATCATGTGGACGTCTATGAACCAGAGGCTGGGTGGAGCCTTACCAATCTGTTGCGGGAGCAGGGGGAAATTGCCATCCGCCAGTTCCGCAGGACATACCCGCTCCTCGAAGGCAAGACATACCGGATGGACAGGATCGATCCGGACCGCTTACTGGCTGGCGCCGACGTAGTGATCGTCCATGAATGGAACGACCACGAACTTGTCCGGAGGCTTGGGGAGCATCACCGAAAAAAGGGGGGTTACCTCCTTTTTTTCCACGACACCCACCACCGGTCGGTCACCGAAGCGAAATCGATGTCAGCCTATGATCTCAGCCACTACGACGGCGTTCTGGCCTACGGAAAAAAAATCCGGGATATCTACCTGAAATCCCGCTGGGCAAAAAATGTATGGGTATGGCATGAAGCGGCGGATGTTCGCGTATTCTCGCCGCAATCTTCTGTAGAACCGGAAGGGGATGTCGTCTGGGTCGGCAACTGGGGTGACGAGGAACGGAGCGAGGAGATCCGGGAGTTCCTGATAGAACCTGTGCGGCGCCTTAGACTTAAGGCGACGGTATATGGTGTGCGCTATCCGCAGCAGGCGCTCCGGCTGCTGGAGGAGGCCGGCATCCGCTACGGAGGGTGGCTTCCGAATTTCGACGTACCGAAGGTCTTCAGCCGCCACCGCGTCACGGTTCATATACCGCGTCGCCCCTATGCGACTCTGCTCCCGGGGATTCCGACCATTCGCCCCTTCGAGGCATTATCCTGCGGGATTCCTCTCGTGTCGGCCCCGTGGCATGACGTCGAGGGGCTGTTCGCCCCGGGTGAGGACTTTCTCGTAGCCCGCAACGGAAACGAGGCAACAGAACTGCTGGACATGCTGCTTCATCATCCGACACGCGCTGAGGAACTTGCGAGCCACGGCAGGAGAACCATCATCGAGCGCCACACCTGCGGGCACCGGGTGAACGAACTACTGCAGATATGCCGCGAGCTCGGGATGGATACCACCGAAAGACCGCAGCAACTGCGCGGAAAGGGATAGGAGATGGGACTGACAATAGCATTTTTCGGGTCGAGCCTTGTCTCCTCCTACTGGAACGGCGCAGCCACCTACTATCGCGGAATCATCAAGGCTCTCCACGAACTGGGGCACCACGTCACCTTCTTCGAGCCGGATGCTTACGACCGGCAGGCGAACCGCGACATGGAAAATCCCGAATGGGCAACGGTGGTCGTTTACCCCGCTACAGAGGAGGCGGCGGCTCAATGCCTGGAACGTGCCGCCGATGCCGATCTGGTTGTCAAGGCTAGCGGCGTGGGGGTATTCGACGAATTCCTGGAGCGGGAAGTCCTCATGCTCAAGAAGGAAACCACGCAGGTGGTTTTCTGGGACGTGGACGCACCGGCAACCCTTGAAAGGGTCGCTGCCGATCCGTCTGATCCTTTTCACCGCCTCATTCCCGCCTACGACCTGATTCTGACGTATGGAGGCGGTTGGCCGGTGGTCGAGCGATACCTGTCATTCGGAGCCCGGGAATGCATCCCTATATACAACGCCCTCGATCCGGACACCCACTTCCCGGTCCCGCCGCAGCAGCGCTTCCGGACCGACCTTGCCTTTCTCGGAAACCGCCTGCCCGACCGCGAAACCCGTGTGGATGAGTTCTTTCTTTCCGTTGCGCACCGTCTCCCGCATCGCTCGTTTCTCTTCGCGGGAAGCGGCTGGGGAGACAAGCCCCGCCCCGCCAACACAACGTGGCTCGGGCACCTGGGAACAGGGGATCACAACGCCTTCAATTGCAGTGCACTGGCCATCCTCAACATAAGCCGTGCAAGCATGGCGAGCTACGGGTTCTCACCTGCCACACGCGTATTCGAGGCGGCAGGAGCGGGAGCCTGCATTATCACGGATGCATGGGACGGCGTCGATAACTTCTTCGAGCCGGGAAAAGAAATTCTTGTCGCCGGAAACGGTGATGAAGTCGCCGCAATACTTGAGAAACTGACCGAGAAGGAGGCGGCTGCTGTCGGCATGAGGGCATTCGCGAGGGTGAGGAGGGAACATACATATCGTCACCGGGCACGGCAGTTCGGGGAGATATTCTGCTCCGACACATCGACATGCCGCAGGGGGGTGGCAGGATGAAACTTGCAGTCTTGGGACTTTCTATCACATCGTCTTGGGGCAACGGTCATGCCACCACCTATCGGGGGCTGTTGCGGGAAATGGCACAACGGGGGCACGACGTGGTCTTCTTCGAACGCGACGCCCCGTGGTATTCAGCCAACCGCGACCTCCCGGAACCACCTTACTGCCGGACGATCCTGTACACCTCACTCGACCATCTTTTTGCTGAACATGGGAAGGAAATCAGGGAGGCGGATTGCGTGATTGTCGGTTCCTACGTCCCCGAAGGAATCGAAGCGGGACACTGGATAACCAGGCATGCAAAAGGACTCACTGCCTTCTACGACATCGACACTCCAGTGACACTCGCCAAACTGGAACGGGATGATTGCGACTATCTGGACCTGGAGCTTATCCCACGTTACAGGCTCTACCTCTCATTTACCGGAGGCCCGACCCTGCGTTTCATAGAAGAGCATTACGGCTCCCCTGGCGCCCGCCCCCTCTACTGCTCGGTCGATCCCAGCGTTCATCGTCCATCGGGAGAAACCCATTCCTGGGATCTGGGATATCTCGGCACTTACAGCTCCGATAGGCAGCCGACCCTGGATCGTCTTCTCAATGAACCGGCAGCCACCTGGAAGGAAGGACGTTTCATCGTAGCCGGCCCGCAATATCCCGGTACGATCCGATGGCCTGACAACGTCAAACGAGTGGAACATCTCGCGCCGGTCCACCATGGAGAGTTCTATACCGGTCAGAGGTACACTCTCAACGTGACCCGGAAGCAAATGGTGAAAGCAGGGTTCTCTCCCAGCGTCCGTCTTTTCGAAGCCGCGGCGTGCGCAGTCCCTGTCATCAGCGACCGCTGGGAAGGCATCGATACGTTTTTCAATCCCGGCGAAGAAATCCTTCTCGCTTCAGACTCCGGGGAGGTCCTACGAATCCTGCAGGGGCTGCCTGAGAACGAGCGGCGGGAAATCGGGGAGCGGGCAAGACGCCGCGTACTCCTATCGCACACCGCAGCAAAGCGCGCAGAAGAACTGGAAACATACATAACGGAAGCGATGGGGGCTGCGTAGCATGGGTGACGCTGAAGGAAGCACAATACGACCCGAGGAGATCGCATCGCTTTCTCCCTGGTTCCACAACCTTCATTTTCCCGATGGGACGCAGACCGCGCCGGACCATTTCCTCGGAGACTTCCCCCTGTTCAAGTGGAAGGAACTCGCACCATTTATTCCCGAGGACCTGACAGGGTGGAATGCCCTAGACATCGGTTGCAACGCCGGGTTCTACACCTTCGAACTCGCACGCCGCGGAGCACGGGTAACAGGGATAGACGTGGACCCGCACTATCTGCGCCAGGCGACGTGGGCAGCACGACAGTATGGTGTGGAAGAGCGCGTCCGGTTTCGGCAGATGCAGATATACGACCTGGCACGGGATCCCGTAGAATTCGACCTGGTCCTCTTTCTAGGAGTGCTCTACCACTTGCGCTACCCTCTCCTCGGGCTCGATATTGTTGCCAGGAAGGTAAAGCGGCTAATGGTATTCCAGACTCTCACAATGCCGGGAAAAGAGATCTACTTCCAGCCCGACCACTGGATAAACGAGCGGGATACCCTCCTCGACCCTGGCTGGCCCAAAGCAGCGTTCATCGAGGACCGCTTTGCCGGGGACCCCACCAACTGGTGGATATTAAATCACGCCGGTGTGGAAGCTCTCCTTCGATCTGCCGGCATGCGAATAATCGGCTATCCAGGAGATGAAATATATCTGTGCGAGCCGAACCCACAGTTGCCATCGTGCGTCACCACGTGGAACAAAGAAGAGTACCTTTCGGCGACAGGAACAGCGGCGGCGTCAGAAGGATGCGTGACTGACGCTATCCAACCTCCTGATGGATTGACAAGCTGATGCAGGATTGTCAGGAAAGGGGAGAAGGGATCAATGGAAGGAGGTGAAGTCGGCGACAGAGATCGTTCCTCCGCCTGTTTAAAAGTCTACTTCCTGTTCATGAAGCTGCCGCAGCACGGTTTCCGGCCAGCAACGGTTGGCCAGCGGATTTGAAGGACTCGGGTGAAGTATCTTTCCCACCTTGACAGGAAGCGCATGCAGAGCATTCCGTGCCTGTTCGGCGGCAAAATTTCCAACACCTATTACCTGAGCCGGGCGCAGGCACTCGATCATTTGGAAAAGAGCCTGGTCACATGCCTCAAGAAGCAGGTCCCGCTCCCCTGGGCGCAGCTTGTCCGGGGTGATGTTACGCCCCCCTTCATCGAGGAAGAGGAGTGGGCAATAGTTGAGGACGAAAAACCTCTCAAAGAAGGGCTCAGGAGAGCCGAATCGCTGGCGAATCAGCCCCCAGAGCCGTCTCCCGCTCACTTCGCTTCTGCGGCAACTCAACCCAACCACGCGCTTTTTCGGGTGTTCGGAAGAAGGCTTTCCGATCTCCCCCTCTACCTTCAGCCAATCACGTACAGCCGCAATTTCCCCGAAGGGCACCCCCGTCTGGGTCATCCCCCAGGGACCGGGATTCATCCCGAGGAATACCGCTTCTTTTATCCCTCTGCCGAACCGCACCAGATACTCCCGGTGCGGCTGCCATGCATATAGCAGAGGGTTGTAGACGTAAGCCACCGGAGAAGAGAACCGCAACTCATCCAGCCGGTGGGCAAGCTCGATGCTGATATCTTCAAGGCACATCAGCTTCTCCATGCGATGGGCCTTCGACGAGAAAAGTTTCTCCGGCAGCATCCACCCTGTCCCCTGGATAGAGCTTGCGGCCGCGCCTTTTCTCTTCGGCACCGTTGACGCGAACAGCACCCGTGGCGATCAGGACCTTTGCCTCCCCTCCCGAGGACGCAACATCGACCATTTTAAGAAAACTGTCGAGCTTGATGTAGTCGGTATCGATCTTCATGGTTCTCCTGAATACTGGTGGGGGTCGGGTTGAATTTAGCATGCTTTTCTGCTAAAGGTAGAATGATTTTTCCCAAGGAGATTGCCAATGATAAGCACATCCGATTTCAAGCGGGGCCTGGTAATACAGATCGACGGCGCGCCTTGCATAATCCTTGATGTAAACTTTCAGTCCCCGTCCGCCCGCGGGGCGAACACAATGGTAAAGACGAAATACAGGAACCTAATTACGTCCCAAGTCCTGGAGAAAACCTTCCGCTCCGGAGACAAGATGGAAGAAGCGGATTTCGAGCGCCACAAAGGCCAATACCTCTATGCCGACGGTGGACGCGGCGTCTTCATGGATATGGAAACGTACGAGCAGTTCGAGATGGAAGAGGAGAGCTTCGCGCTGATTTCTCCCTATCTGCTTGATGGAACTGAGGTTCAACTTGGTCTCTTCCAGGGGCGGATGGTAAACGTGGATCTTCCGATGACAGTTGAGCTCACCATCACAGAAACTCCGCCTGTCATAAAGAACGCCACCGCCACCGCCCAAACAAAGGAAGCGCTTCTGGAAACAGGCCTCAAGCTGCAGGTTCCCCCGTATCTGGAGGCCGGTGAAAAAATCAAAGTCGATACGCGCGACAGCCGCTTCATCTCACGTGCTTGACGAGGAGCCATAGTGGGGGAAAATATCAGTTGACACCAACTGCGAATCGGACTATAAAATGAGTTCGTTTTTGCCCAGGTAGCTCAGTCGGTAGAGCAGAGGACTGAAAATCCTCGTGTCGGCGGTTCGATTCCGTCCCTGGGCACCATTAGAAAGTCCAACCACATCCGACGTGGTACGAAAAGCCTCTAGAAATAGGGGCTTTTTCTTTATCTATTGTCTTATTTCGTCCTTTGTGGTATGGCAGAATCCAAGAGTTTTGGAGGTATGTATAGGGTAGTTTTACCTCCAAAACAAGACGGATACCTCCAAAAACGGAGAAAAGCCATGCCCAAAAGGATCACGCCACTTTCTGATATTCAAGTCAAGAACGCAAAACCGCAGGAAAAAGATTACAAGCTCATGGACGGCTTCGGGCTTTTTCTGCTCGTAACTCCTACCAACGGGAAACTGTGGCGCTTTGATTACCGATACGGTGACAAACGCAAGGTTCTGGCTTTTGGCGCTTATCCTTCCATAACCCTCGCCGAAGCCAGGCAGCGTCGAGAGGATGCAAAGAAACTGCTGGCAAATGGCGTTGACCCGGGGGAGATGAAAAAAGCTCTTAAATCAACCGATAAAGATATTGCCGCCAATACGTTTGAAGTAATCGCCCGGCAATGGCACCTGAAATTTTCTTCTGCCGGCAAGTGGTCACCAACCCATGCCGCCGATATTCTACATCGGCTTGAAAAGGATATCTTTCCCCCGCTCGGCTCCCGCCCAATATCAGAAATAAAACCGATGGATCTTCTCAAGGTCCTGGAGCGAATAGCCAGCCGCGGCGCACTAGACACGGCTCATCGCCTGCGGCACCATTGCGGAATGATCTTTCGCTATGCCGTTGTAACTGAACGTGCTGAACGTGATATCGCAGCCGATTTAAGAGGAGCTTTGCCGGCGGTAAAGAATGGACATCACGCCGCCCCGACAACACCGCAAAGCCTTCAACCTCTTCTCAGGGCAATAGATGCTTATGAGGGCAGCTATATCGTCAAGTGCGCTCTCCAACTCCTTCCCTTGTTTTTTTGCAGGCCTGGAGAACTAAGGGCCGCCGAATGGACGGAGTTTGATTTTGATAAAGCAATCTGGGAGATACCGGCAACTCGGATGAAAATGAAACAGCCCCATATTGTCCCACTGTCCAAACAGGCTATAGCCATTCTGGAATCTCTGCAATCTCTCACCGGCTTTGGCAAGTATCTCTTCCCCTGCCAACGTTCAACACTCAGATGCATGAGCGATAATGCTTACAATGCTGCACTGCGCCGTATGGGGTTTACAAAAGATGAAGCGACTGCCCATGGGTTCAGGGCATCAGCTCGAACAATTCTTGACGAAGTGCTGCACATGCCGGTTGTTCTGATCGAGCACCAACTCAGTCACTCCGTTCGTGACCCACTTGGAAGGGCCTACAACCGAACCTCCCACCTTACAGAGCGTAAAAAGATGATGCAGCAGTGGGCCGATTACCTTGACGGACTGAAGACGGGAGCAAAAGTCATCAGAATTTCCGACCGGACAGCCGCCAAATGAATTACGCATCCCCCCCGTGAAAAGCTCAAAGTGTTTCCAAATGTTTCTGGCTGTATCATGTTGAAATTATTACAGTTTTTATCTTGACACCTCCTCTGAAATAGTATTATGAAGTCTCATACAGGATCAGTTCGCCCGTTATGGCGGGATAAGAGACCAGCGTATGAGACTTCGCAATACTATGCATCCCGCCCCTTTTTTGCCCCCACCGAGTCGTGTTTATCTGCCAAGCCGCCATACCATCGGCTGTGGAGATAATTCCCTCGTTTCATACTATCCAGTCACTCTCACAGTAGACCTCGCAACCATTTTGCGTCACTCATTCCTTTGGAACCTGCCAGTGACAGGATTGTTTCCCCTTGTCGAACTGTCGTCAATCATCACCCCAAAACCTATGGAGGAAAATTGTATGCGCACCACCTTGCCGGAAACCGGCTTTGTCCGGCTGTCCACCATTATCGGCAACCCCAAGGCCGATCCCCCCATCCCCCCTATCATTCCGGTATCCAAGAGCACCTGGTGGGCCGGGGTCAAATCCGGCCGTTACCCGCAGCCCGTCAAAAAATTAGGACCCAAAATTACCGTGTGGAAAGTTTCCGATATAAGGGCACTGATCGAAGGTCAGCCGGAATAAGGTGAGGCATCGGTGGATATTGAAAGTTTTCGCGACGCAATCCTGCAATCAACCGGAGGCACTCCTTCATATGCTGAGATCACACCCGGCAAACTGATCAGATTTGCTACCAATGACCGGAAAGGAGATAAGGCCGGCTGGTGCAAACTGTTCGAGGATGGCGAAGGGGGCGTTTTCGGTTGTTGGCGTTCAGGCGTTTCCGGAACCTGGCAGGCCAGGTCGGACCGGAACCTTGTAGAACAGGCATCTTTTCTCGTCCGGGTGAAACAGGCACAGGAAGAGGCCGCCACGTCCGAGCAGGCGATCCGGCAGGAATGCCGGGAGAAATCGGCTACCCTCTGGGAGAAAGGCCGGGATGTTGCCGCAAAGCACCCATATCTTCTGGCAAAGAGGGTCAAGGCCCACGGCATCAAGCAACTGCGGAACTCGCTCATGGTCCCGGTCCAGGATCATGCCTGGGAGCTGCACGGCCTGCAATTCATCCTGCCTGATGGGACAAAGAGATTCAAAAGCGGCACGGCGCTTTCCGGCTGTTACCATCTCATCGGCAAACCCACCGGCAGGATTCTGATTGCCGAAGGCTACGCCACCGGCGCCACGCTCCACGAAATCACTGGTCATGCCGTGGCCTGTGCCTTCACTGCCGGCAACCTGAAGCCAGTGGCAGAGGCATTACGCCAACAATATCCGGATAAGATGTTGGTCATCTGCGCCGATGATGATCATCTCACCGAAGGCAATCCCGGCTTGACCAAAGCCATCGAAACGGCAGAGGCGGTGTCCGGGCTTCTGGTAGTCCCCTGTTTTCCTGCGACCAGGAATGTGGCAGATACCGACTTCAACGACCTGGCCCGATTGGCAGGGGCGGAGTCGGTCAAGCGCTGTATCGAGGCTGCGGCCTCACCAACCTCATCCCCTGAAAGCGAAGCCTCAGATTTCCCGCTCGAAGCCGTCATCGAGCGGTTGTCGAAACTTACTCCGTTACAATACGACCAAGTGCGCCGTCAGGAAGCAAAAGCACTCGGGGTTCGTCCTGCAACCCTGGATGCCGCGGTAAAGGATGCCCGCAAGGGGACCATTGCCGACGATCTCCCCTTTGTCGAAGTGGAACCATGGCCGGACGAAGTTGACCCGACGCAGTTGTTAACCGACATTGCCGCCACGGTCCGGCGTTTCATCGTCTGCGAAAAAGAGACCGCCCATGCCGTTGCGTTGTGGGCAGCCATGACCTGGTTCATCGATGTCGTGCCCGTGGCGCCCCTGGCAATCATCACCGCCCCGGAGAAGCGCTGCGGCAAGTCGCAGCTCCTGTTTCTTCTGGGTCGTCTGTCCGCCCGGGCCATCACCACGAGTAGCATCTCCCCGGCAGCACTCTATAGAACAATTGATGCCTGGTGTCCCACGCTCCTGATCGACGAGGCCGACGCCTTCATGAAGGACAATGAAGAGCTGCGGGGACTTCTGAACAGCGGCCATACTCGCGAGAGCGCCTATGTCATCCGCACCGTTGGTGACAATTTCACCCCGACCAAGTTCAACACCTGGGGGGCCAAGGCCCTGGCCGGTATCGGCCATGTGGCCGATACCCTGATGGACCGGTCGGTGATTCTGGAACTGCGGCGCAAAATGCCCCACGAAGAGGTTGACCGCATCCGCCATGCCGAGCCGAATCTGTTTGCCGACTTGCGGTCCAAGCTGGCCCGCTTTGCCGAAGATTGCCGCGATCAGGTCCGCCAGGCCCGGCCACCGCTTCCCCAGAGCCTCAACGACCGGGCGCAGGACAACTGGGAACCGCTCCTGGCTATTGCCCTGTCAGCCGGCAATGAATGGCTTCAACTTGGCACAACGGCAGCGCTGAAGATGTCCGGCAGCGAGAGTGCAACGCAGACTGTCGGAACGGAACTCCTTGCCGACATTCAGGAGATTTTCGGAGATGACCGGGACCGGATCACCACGGCAGAGCTGATCCGGCTCCTGTGCGCCGACGATGAGAAGCCTTGGGCCACCTTCAATCGGGGCCAGGCCATCTCGCCCCGGCAGGTGGCAAAGCGGCTTCGCGAGTACGGCATTCTCTCCCACACCATCCGTCTCGGCATTGAGACTGCCAAGGGGTACACCCTGGAGCAATTCAGAGAAGCCTTTTCCAGATATCTATCTACCCCCCCTGAATTATCCGTAACACCGTCACAAGTCAGTATTCATGCGGCTTCAGCTGTGACGGATAAATCGTTACCGATTGTTCCCGTAACGGAAACCGTCACGCCATCCGTCACACCTGAACCCGCCACCAGTGTGGTATGTGACGGTGTTACGGATAAAATCCCCGGAGAGGGGGTACTATTTTTAACCGAAGATGATCTGGAGATGCCGTCTTGAGAGCGCTGGTAATCGAACCATTCCCTACGGCCAGAGGAATCATCCCCGCCGGGCGGATCATCGAGATCCCCCCGGCACTTCTGGAGAAACTCCAGGGTAAGGTGACACCACTTTCCCAACCGGAAGCCTGGCTGACCAAAACCGGAGAATTACACACACGGGGAGTGGTTCCCGATCTGGTGGCTTCGATTGTCGGACTGACCTTCGACAATCTGCCGTTGCAGCGGGAGCTGCTCACCCGGCATTGCGAGGCATACGACCGTCACCATATCGAGCACCTCTGGGCGCAATGGGCCGAGCGGGCCGCCATCATGGAATGTGATGGCGGCCTGTCCCGGCATGAGGCGGAGTACCGGGCCGCGGAACGTCTGCACTTGCTGGCGTTCCTGGAGGACCGTGCTGCCGCACGGAGCGGCAACCGAGGGGGCTGAACAATGGTCCGTCATCTGTGACGGAAACTGTCCGGCAGGAACGAAATCCGCCGGTGGATGAACCGCCCCCTCAGTTCCCGCGCTGTGTCAGCATAGCCGGACACAGCGCGGGAACAGCAACAGCGTGGTTTTGTCGCATTTCATGCGACAAAACAGGGAGGACAGCAGTATGAGCAGCAGAGACGAGACATTTGATCCGGTGGCGGAGGTTGCACTCATCCGTACCCGCCGCGCCGAGGCACGGCGCAAGCTGTACCGCAAGAGCCGCCTCGACAAATACCGGGCAGAGCTGGTCGCCATGAAACAGGCCGGCGCATCCTGTGCCGATCTTGCGGAATGGTTGCGGGTGAGCCATCGCTGCAAAGTGAACCGCAGTTCCATCGACCGGTATCTGAAGAAGCTGCCGGAGCTGCAGAGAGCAGTGACGACTCTGTCGGAGGAAGACCGGTAATGCCGAGCTTTCGGTCCGCAAAAACGCAATCCGAGCATGCCATCTCCCAGAAGGTTGCCTTGGGCAAAGGCCGGCATGATCACCGACAAGACGGCAAGATCCACAGTGTCGGCACGGCCCGGGGGTATGAGCAGGCACTCAAGGGGGTGGCCGCATACCAGCATGAACACAAGCTGGGGGATCTACGGTCTCTCACTGCCGAGATCGCCCATCAGTATCTCCACGACCGGGCTGCCATGGTTTCCCAGAAGACCCTGGACCTTGACCGCCAGGCCATGCAGATGCATCTGGGGGTGAAGCTCGAAGTGGTGAAGAGCGAGAAGGAGACGCACTATTCCACCCGGAGCTATTCCACGGCCCAGGTGGAGCGGATTGCATCGGCCCAGTCGGACAGGAACAGCCTGGCCACCCGCATTGCCCATAACGCCGGGCTGCGGGCACATGAGCTGCTGACGATCAGGCCGGCTATTGAGCGGCAGGCCTCCACGCACCGTGAGTGGAGTTCAGATCGCTTTGCCGGCCGGGACGGTGAGCGTTACTCCGTGGAAGGGAAAGGCGGTCTCGTGCGTGAGGTCCTGCTGTCCAGGGAACTGGCCAGGCAATTGGAAATGACCCGGCTGGCGGAGCCGCGGCAGGTGACTGATCGAGGGGTGAACTACACACAGCACTATGCTATTGGCGGAGGCCGGGCCTGGAGTCAAAGTTTTTCCGCTGCCAGCCAGCGGGAGCTTGGCTTTTCCAACGGGGCGCACGGCCTTCGCCACAGCTACGCTCAGGAGCGGATGGAGGAGTTGCAGCGCGGCGGCATGAACTACGATGACGCCAAGGGAACGGTCGCCCAGGAGGTTGGGCATTTCGACAAGGAAACCACGGAGGCATATCTACGATGAAAATAGTCCGTATTTTGGTCGCAATGGTGCTTTTTATCCTATTTTGCTGGCTGAACTGGTGGGTACTGCCTGATCTGGCCATTGTTCGGTTCAAGGAGAAAGGAGCTCCCATTCCGCAAAACGGCTATCTTCTCCTGGGGGAGGAAAATAACAAGACAATCGGGCACCGCGTCGTAAGGGACATAAAGATTTATTGGCCTGGAGTTCCAGCTGCCTGGCCCTATGTGGTGTTCGGCACTGTCTTGGGATTTGGAATCGGGTATGTCGTCGGTGAACTTTCACGGCGGAAATTCGCGATCGACGTGGCTTCTCAGGAAGCCATCGATAGAGCTGACAAGATAATGACCAAGGCCGTTATACGGGACGGGGAGGCCGAGGGTAAGCTGTTACGGGCTGCGAGTCTGGAGAAGGATACGTTGTATATGCAAAATACCCTGCGGAAGGAGATTGATCAATACCGAGCCGCTCGAGCAACCGCTGATGAACAGATACGAATCTGTGAAGAAAAACTCCGTAAAGGAGAAAATACCGAGCAAGAGCTGGACAAGGCCAAAAAAGCAATCGTGAAATTACAGCGACAAATCAAGCGTCTAAAGAATGGAGATGATGAATGAAAATGATTGACGCTGAAGGTCTCGAAAGGTAAAATTCGGTGCAATTGCAGCGTACCGTGACGCTTTGTCATATCGACACACGGACTGGCCCACAGAGCCGACCTAGATGGTAAATCTGTTCAGGTCCTACTCAGACCGGCACACGTTGCAAAGGGTAGCAGCGGCGAACAGTCCCACGCTGTAAATTCAGGGGGCGAATCGGGAAGGTGACTTCTCGCGGTGGCTAATGACCATCGGCCACGGCAGCAATAGCTGACCGTTTGGCAATCTAAAGCGGCGCGAAACCAGCACACTATATATTCTGATTCTCTGGCCTCCTTAATGGGGGGCCTTTTCGTTTCCGGCGCAGAAAGATGTGTGGACCGAATGGTGCCATTCGAGGTGGCAAAAGCGCGGGCGAAGCTGGGCATTGGGAAGAGCATCTTTCGATGTAGTCAGGATGGCGGGGTAAGAGACGGGGTAAGAGACACTGCTCTCTGAGCCCTCCGGGGGCCTATATTTCTTCGATATTTGCCGATGCTGCTAACCGACTCGCGATCTTACAATTACGACTAATCTCGGTCCCGTTTACGTACCCCACGGTTACGGTATCTGCATCCCATTCCCCCTGCCCCCAGGCTGTCGCTAACGCTGTCTCAAGTGCAGAATCAAGTGACCAGGTTTCACAAGGTATTTGATTTTCATTTAGCAGTTCAAGCCATTTGGGATTGTTCATCACTCGCGGCAACTCAAGCACATTCTCGCAAACATCGAAATATTCTTCAAAGTCTCTTCGCGAAACTTCATCATCCTCATCAAACTCAATTTCACCACTATGAACAATAATTTCGCCTAATTCAGCGGCAATGCTAATTAACTCTTCAAACGAGACACTTTGCCTTTTAAAGGTACCCATCCTTAATCCAGTATGAGCCGCCCCAAATATTGCAAGTAATGCACTTTGTTTAGAACTAAGTTTTTCATGTTCAAGCAACAATCCTTTTTGATTCTCTGCCCAAAGTTGTAACGACGGCAATAAAACAGCAGGAATAGCCTCTTTACGTGCCAGATCGTTTTGAGGTCTAGACATAATAATCCCTGCTATTCCATTAACATTCCCGGCCAAAAGGCCTTTGACAACACCAACGCCATGATTAGGGCCTAAATATAATGACGGTTGGACAGCGCACCGACCAACAATACTCCCCGCTTCATCATAGATTTCTGATAGATGTGTCCAAAGCCCAAATTGGTTTCCTGCAGTGCTTTCAAAGTAACCAGGCATGATTCTCCTAAGCAAATCTATCGCAGGGAGTGACTTCCAGTCCATGGCTTGAACTGACAGTTGTCGTTCTTCGCTACCAGTTTTAACATAAAGATTCAGATCAATCGCTGGCGCAAGCCGCGCGCAGACTTGAGCGAATGTGATTTCTGACGAAGTATTCCGCCAAATATGCTGATTCAGACATAGTGCCTTTAGCTTCTCCGGGCTGATCAACACGGATACCCGAGTACCGTGTTTTTTTAACCTCTCCTTTCCAATAGGCTCACGCAGAGTCGGTCGTTTGTTAACGCCTTCAGCAAAGCTCAAAAGCCATTGGGCAGCCTCACCGTTTTTATGTTCATAACGTTTGGTAACAACACGAACCTGCTCACCCAGCATAAACACTGAAAAGAAGCCGATCCCAAACTGCCCAATGGATTCAAAACCTGATGACGGCAAGCCACTCCATTCACCATGCACGTCGGCGCTACGCCAAAAAGAGTGACCAAAATCGAGGAGAACTTCCGTCAGAACGTAGCGGCTCATTCCTATGCCAGTATCGGTTACATGTAGCCAATATCCTCCCGAAGCTTCCTCAAGAGCAACTTCAATTTCCCCCTCATTGGGGTTGAGTCCACCTAATGACCGGCAGGCATGCACGGCATCCACTGCATTTTGTAACAACTCTCTAAGAGCTGCCGAAGGATCGTTCCCGTAGAGTTTTGCGCCGCCAAAGTGTTCGACAAGCTTCTTGACATCGGTGATTTTAATATTTGTGTTTACAGGGCTCCAACCATCGGTCGGAACGTGTTTGGAAAATGCTTCCGGTGAGTGACTGTCGGCTATGGAACGAGCAGCAAGACGCTGTAGGCGGTGATTATCCACTAATAACCGGTCAGCAGCAGTCAGCTCCTTATTCGCAAGACAAGCGGCATCGTAGGCGAGCCACCATGCGGATAGTTCATTTTCAGGAAAAGGGTTGCCAGAAATAATCAATTCGTTTCTGTCAGAAACACATGTGGGTTGATTCAATCGTGTCTGAAACTGCCAATGTTCCTTGGAAATACCTTGCGGTTGTGTAATGGACATCAAGAACCGAGGTGCTCTATTTGCATCGATATGTGCCGCATCGGCTGTCCGGAGCAACACTGCGATCTTTAGCATGTCTATGATCCAGCTCGCAGGTGCAAGACAGGTAGGAGCTGTCGGCTTCTTGCCTGCTAATTTTTCCAGTGTATGCGGGTGCCACCAGTGGCTTTCAGCTATCTCACCTATTATATGACCAAATGCATCGCGCAAATCATCATTTGGCAACAGATGTATCATTGCACCGTCACTGGATGGCCATTTGGCGAATGGAAGGCTCTTGGCTCGCTGAGGGTGAAGCAACCTCAAGGTATCGAATAGGACTGTTTGGAAGGGCTCCGTTCCTTCAGTAAGCATATCAGGAGTAAAACCATGATGCGCAGCAGAATCTTTCCATTCCGTTGTTTGTTGCAAATCCTGAAGGCCACCGGGGAAAGCGGCCCGACAATGTGCTGCATCGTGAAGGAGAAATGCACCACCCAGCACAAATGCTTCCGCCGGGTTGAGGTCAAAATCCGGCCCAGCTATTTCTGAGGCAATACGCCATAGCGAATCAACATGGGTGATGTCGTGAAGAGTGAGCGAGGGGAGTTCTTTATGGATTTGCTGGAGCAGGACTTCAACGCGGCTGCGGAAATCTTGGTAGGCTGTTTTTAATCTGGAACGTGGCTCCTCCAATCCATCGTCTTTTTGATCAAAAGCAATTTTCCAGAGTGATGTCTGCTCGTAATGCGCCATAATACTGTCACACCACCCTGACCGTTTCTCGTACTGACACTTCGATCAGACTCCGAATCTCCTCATACAGCGGCAAATCAACATCTTCCTTTACTTCCAATGAAACCACCAAACCATAAGGCACTTCCACATTCAACGGCCCTGCATCCTCGCGGCATTGGACGGGAATCACCAAGTATTGCCCTTCCTGAAACGCCCGTACCTCTGCCCCCTCGATGATTTCATGCTGCAACGTTCCATTCCTGACTTGCTGCCATTGCGCCTCAGCTCTGCTGCCACCAATATCGTTTGCCGGTTCGGTTGCCTCAAACGTAAGCGCCGCTTTCCTGTACTTACGGCTATCCACGCTGATGGGCGACAGCCACGCCAGGGTAATAGTCAAACGCCGCCAGCAGTCCAAACCACTCAGGCTCGGTGGTAACGGCAATTGGTATTCGTGCCGTTGATCCTTGGCAATAACGCCGAAACCTATGGCTGTCGCCCTTGAGGCGGTACAATTTATAACTTTAGCAAAATCCGGGCGACCATAGCCAAGACAACGAGCAATCCCCTTTTTCACTTCCGTTGTGTGCTCGCCATTCAGGACAGCGCTCTCGATAATATCTGCCGCTTCGCCCCACGAAGCGCCATGCACGAGCAATGTTTTTATCAATGCCGCCATGGAGTCCTCATAATTCTCGATACCATGCTCTTCTAAAACGTCCAGTACTGCGTCATGGATGAATGAAGCGCCTCGCACGGCAAGCGCGTTCGCATTACTAGTCCCGCAAGTGTAAGTTGTGCGGGTTCTATCCCCCGCCATTACCGGCACAGCTGCGACTTTTTGTCCGGAACGTGGCGTCAATCGAGGAAGATTATATTCGCCGTCGCCAATATGGGTAAAGAATTGGCGGCCACCGGGGACAACGATATCCGGCTTTACAGAAGAGCGGAAACCGTGCCCGAGCGGCGACAATGGAGAAGGAAGGTCTGTTGACGGAAGGATGTCAAGGCAACCGTCAAGGATTACCGGAGTCGAGGCGTCATCGTGCAGAGCCCCAACCGTTAAGGAGTTGATCGATTCAGAAGGAGCCAACAGTCTTCGATTTCGCCGTTCGCCATACCATGTTCTTAAGGCAACGGAAACCTTCTCTTCACCAGTCAGGGCGGAAAATTCATCAGGTTCGACACCGAGCAAAACCGGTTCCTTGATGTTGCCGGCGCTAACACAAAACAGCACCTTGTACTTGAAAGAAAGCCAGTCTAGCAATCTTGCCGTGGGGCCAGGGAATTGATGGAACATCCGATCCGGATCGGCAACTGAGAGGTTAATAATCCTGACTGATGGGGCGGAAGCTGGTTCACCGGCAACTTCGGCAAACATCTTGCGCACGGCACGTTCGACCAAATCTTCAAAAAAGACATTCTTCGGAATCCGCTCCGGTCGTCTCTCCTGCGGCGACTCCGTGTCAGGTCTCAATATCGGCCGCACATATACCTTTCGAGTGATAGGATTTTCGCCCGCATCCAGTTCACCGTGGCAGATAAGTGAAACCATTGCAGTGCCGTGATTCATCTCCCGTGGCGGATAATCATCTGCGAAATTATCAGGATCATCGATGATGACAAAACCATTGAGGAGGTTGTGCCGAGAAAATGGCAGGCCATCCAGAACCGCCACAACCGGGGGCTCTTCGGGCTCCGGCAAGGGCGGTATATCATCCGCCACTCCATCCGCAAAGGCATCAACCGCACACTGGGGAGACGGACGGAAGAACAAAATCCCCCCATCCTGGAAAAGGGCGCTGTAATCCTCACCTAATACCCGCTCAATGTTTGCAACAGGGAGTTCAACCTTGATGGCGTGGAAATGAATTTCTTTCATATCGCACGAGGCGATAACTGTTCCCCCTTCACGGACAACTAGCGCCTCAACGTGTCGCTGACGCTCCCGTCTGCTAGGTTCATCATCTTCGTATGAAAGCTCAATTTCAAAGGCGACCATTGAAGCAGTGCCCCGCTTGTACGCGACCTCTTTTTGCCAATAATCGAGTATGCCGGTCTCTGTTACCCTGTCCTTGGCATTCCAAAAACGCATAGTGCGCAAATGGGAAAAAATCTCCCCCCAAGCCCCGGCGCCAAAGCGTAACCGTCCACCTTGCTCCCAGGTATCGAACATTCTTTTAATCTCTTGCAACGCTTGACGATTGCTGAGACTCAGGTACATCCTGCCCGGTAGAGGAGAGGCTTTTTCCTCATTGATGGCCGCCAGTATCTGTTCGGCCTGCTCACGATAATCTTCTGGAATTACGGCATGTATCTGATCATCGGAAACACCCTCTTGCAGAATACCATCCTCGTCAATGACACCGTTTGCCTTAAGAGAGGCGGTAATTTCCCTGGAATCTCTGGCATCCAAAGCAAAAACCCGATCCTTGAAAAAACGCGACCCGATTTTGGGGCGTTCAAAGAATCGGGCATCAGCCTCGACTTCCTGATCTATTTCGGCCAGCCACCTGAGCCCAGGCACCGATGCGACTGCTGTGCGGAAATTTTCCGGACGGCCGATTGTTTCCAGTACCAAAATGTTTTCTGTGCTGGTCCCTGCCGGAGCATCGGTAACAAAGGCCTCCAGCATATTTGTGAACTGTGGTCCAAGCCGTTGCCCTTGATCCTGTCTTCCCGGAAGCCTTAAGTTGTTTCTGATCATTCTGCGAGTCACTTCACGGGGCATTGGAGCAGAACGCGGCAAAAGCAGCAGCGGTTTATCCGGCATCGCTCGCCCCCCGCTTTGCCGGCACAAATCTGCGTTCCAGATTCTGCAACCGGCTCTTGATGATCTCCTTCGGGTTGTCCTGCGTATGATTCAAAATGCACCGGCGTAGGACATCCAGGCAAAACTCCTCGATCTCGGAAAAGCTGATCCCGACGAGCTTGTCGGCCAATGTGTTGTAGGCGGTCTTGAAATTGAAACCGGCCCGTTCCTCGAAATTCTTGATAAACCGAATGCGCTGTTCCTTGGTAGGGGGGGGCAGTTGAACCTTGACCTGAAACCGTCGCCAGACAGCACGGTCAAGCAGTTCGGGATGATTGCTGGCGGTGATGACAACAGTGTGAGAGGGGAGACGGTCTATCTGCAATAGCAGGGAGCTGACCACCCGCTTGATCTCTCCAGTTTCACGAGTATCTCCACGCTCTTTACCCAATGTCTCAAATTCGTCCAAGAAGATGACGCATTTTCGAGACCGAGCGACTTCAAACACCTTTTGCAGCCGGGAAGCTGTTTCGCCCAGATAACTACCAATAATGTTCTCGTAACGGACCACGATCAATGGATACATCAGTTCGGATGCGATTGCTTCAGCCAAGGTTGTCTTACCATTACCTGGCGGTCCGGCAAGAAGAATTCGATGGCGTGGTTCTATTCCGTATGAACTGAGCAGATCAGCCCGATAATGCTCTTCCACCAATTCCTGACAGATATCAAAGATGTCCTGATTGAGAACCAGATCGCTAAAACGTTTTTCAGGGATAACTTCATATACCAAATCCCTGGTACCATTTTGTATGAAAGGGGTAGTTTTGTTGGCCTGATTTGTGTGACTGGCAAGCAACTCAATCAGACGATCCGAAAGGATGTGATGATTTTTTGCGCGTTCATCCGCAGCCAGCGCTTCGACGGATTTCCGCAATGTAAGGCCGTCGTTGCCGATAGCTGATTTTACTATGCTCAATAATATATCGGCTCTAGCCATATGCGGCTCCAATAAATGAGAAAAATTGCATAAGTATAGCATGCTTAGCCACTGCGTTGGAAGCAGTTTCTAGGCAGCGGCTTATTTAGTCAACTCAAGGGTTATGGGGAACGTTATCAAAGCCTGCTCGCCTGATACCAGTACCAGAAAGCCTCGGGATTGACCGACATCAGCCGGTTGAGACGTTCCCATTCTCCCACAATCTTTAACTCTCGAAGCTCTGCAGGAGGAGGGATCGCCTTGAATGCTGCCAGCGAAGAACCTGACTCTTCGTTCCTAATAAGTTTGGCCATCAGCGCAGCCTTGGCCGCCGCCAGCTTGGCCATGTCCAGGTTGAACCGGTGGTCGACAAGATGAGAGGTTAATTTTCGTGCTCCATCTACCAACAGGAGCGCTTCCGGCGAGTCTTTAACCCCCTTTAGCAGATGCATGCTCAGGCTGAGTGATGCCTGGATTGTATCTTCCAAGGCGTCTGCCGGAACAAATCCTCCACCCCGGTATACATTTTCCTGCGCAAAGACTTTCTGATAAACTCGGCGCACAGCCGGCAGGTCTTCTGCAAGGTTGAACAACTCCCCGACATCGAAAAGTTGCTTGACGATCTGCATCGTGTCGGCAGGCTTACCATTGTTCGGCACAAACGGCACACCCGTTGTTCTCGGCGCAAAGGCCGTCAGCTTGTCTGCCAGCAGACTCTCCACCGTGGGGATCGTGACCGGGATTTCACGACGAATCTCAAGAATGCTCGGCGTAATCGGTTTGACAATGGCGTCATGAGGAACTTCCCGTTCTTCCACAACATCCAGCAAGACGAATGGAGCGTCATTGTTGCCATCGAGGGAAGTGTAGAAGAATTTGAAGTGGCGGCGCTCCGGCAATCCACGAAAGCCACGCTCATGCTCTTCGTAGCGGACAAACGGCGGGACCTGAGCTACCTGTGCAAGAACTCGATCAAGTTCTGCACCTGGGGCCGAGCAGAGAATGTCAATATCTATGGAGAGTCGACGGACAATAGGGACATGGAGCAGGAGGCTGGTTCCTCCTTTGAAGACGAACTTCAGCTCGCTTTCTGCCAGATGCCCCAAAAGGGCAAAGGCGTGGAGCGCCTTCTCCAGCAATCCCGGATCAACACCCTTAAGCTCTTTCTTTTTCTGGTCTAGCCAGCCGGCAGTAAAACAAATATCGTGGATCATTTTTTAACCCATTAACGCCTCAAAAATTTAATAGTGGGGAATTAGTGGGCCAATTCCACGCTTTCTACTTTTTCTCTCTTCGCCTCTGAATAACCAAGAAAAGCAGTAACTTGCAGCAATCCAGATCTGAGCACAGCATCGACAATTCGTTGGACTTCGGTAGAATCCATCAGGTGAAGCTTTGAGGCTTCGATCTTAAGGTCAATTAGAGCCTTTTCGATTGGAGCTACCTGGTCTTTACTTTCCGGTTGCTTTTGTATTGAGGGACGCAAGATCACCGTCCTGTCTCCCGGTTTGATGTAGCGCTCAACTTCACTCTTGCCGGGATCGGCCCATGCATCCCAACCATTCTCTTTCAGGGTTTCGGCCACGCTGTTCAGGGTGTCACCCTCGGCGTAAAGGAAAATAGTCGGTTGGGCGATAAGGTGGAGGGCAAAGGGATTGAACTGGACCGTGGACCAGCAGCAGAAATCAAGGAGCGGAAATGCTTTCTTCACTGCCCGGATTATCTTCGCGACCGGCTTAGGATCAAGATTGACCGGTTTTGTATGGTGGCTGTACCAGCCACGTCCGGCATCAGAAACAATACCGGAGGACATGGCGTCGCTCATGTATTCACGGAGGGTATCGTCAGCCAGTTCGATTTCGGCATCAGCCAGGGTTTGTTTGACTGCCGAGAGAGAGAAATAGGAGTGTTTTTCTTTGAGAGCAGGAAGAATCCGGGTAATCAAAGCAGACTTGTGGTCAATGCTGAATGAAGTTGGTTTCTGTTCAATTATGGCAATTTCATCTGGAAGCAGCTTGAACAGTCGGTAAACAATGGAGTTAATCTCCCTTTCTATTAAATCGAGCTGAGGACCAGTTGTTTTCCTTGCTTGTTGTGCAAGAACTTCAAGGCGATCTTTGTCTGCCTTTGAAGCATCAGGAATGGGCAGTGGCGCGACATACATGGGTTTAAACTCAAAATAGCCATTTTGTTTGCTTGCAGCAGTTTGCTGAATAATCCACCAGATGACTGAAGAATTCAGCACTGAGCAAAGGAAAAGAGCTTCCTCAGAGGCGCAAATACTTGTCTTGTCGTTGCTATAGTACCCTTCATCATCGTAAGCAAAAGCGCACTGACGCTCGATTGCAGGAATGATCACTTTGGGTTTGGTAAATTCTTGAAGGTAGGAAGGCTTCGGATTGTTATCCAACTCCAGCCAGTGATGTTGGCCTTCACCTTTGCCTCCTCTTGAAGAAGTACATTGACCACGTTCTTTAAGCTTCTTTTCGTGTTTCTTCAGATGCTTAAGAATTGCCGGATAATTATTGAGGTTTTCGTGAAAGCCGAATGGAAAGGCAATTACATAGAGTTGTGCCCATGAAACATTCCATCGCTTTACATCTCGCCCGCGCAACCATGGTTTGATAAGCTCCGCAGATTTTGGGTCTTCAGCAATCAGAGTATCTCTCGTGATGCTGTCTAAAACAAAGGCCTCATTATATCCAGTGATAATGCCTCGATACAAACTACCCTTAACGTAACTTGAGAGAGGGGTACCCCTCTTTGTTAGAGTTTCTAATAGCTTCAACGATTCTTGAGACTCCAAATGCCAGCCGTCCGAACGCATTGATTGCTGAGATATTTCAAATCCTCTATTTGCTACAATTTCTGCTATGCGATTTAACTGATCACCCTTGTCCCAGGCATAGGCACGAAGAGTGTGGTTTTCTGCGGGAGATTGGCGAGAGCCGATAATTATTGAGGCATAAGCAATGGCATCAAAAACCGGAGCATCCCCAAAATCAATGAGTTCATTAATTGTGAGTTGTTGTCCTAGAAAGCCTCGCAGCTTCTCTCCATAGGCTGATCGATAATATTTATTGGAACTTATGAAAGTTAGTATGCCATTTTCTTTAAGCAACTTTACTGCACGTTCGTAAAAAAAGACGAAAAGATCGGCCCTGCTGGCAGCTGTTTCATAATGGTCAAGGTTTCCACGATAATGGCTAATGGTTTCATGTCTTACATAAGGGGGATTTGCAATGAATATGTCAAACCCACCCTGCTCAAACACATCCTGAAAGAACAGATGCCAGAGGAAATAGGGACGTTCCGGCTTTTCTTCCAATTCCTGCAATTTTTCCTTTTTCAGGGTAATTGATTTCAGGCCATCCTCAAGCGCTGCAAGCCTCTGTTCATCCTTCTTGGCAGGCTTCCACCCCTTAACAAGTCCGGCCTTGCGCTTGATCTCTGCTTTGCGCAACTGAAGCTCATCACTGAACTTCTCTTCCTGTATCTGCAGGTTGTAATCAATGTGATCCAACACGAAGCGATCAATTTGTTTGTGTAGTTCCTGCTTCTCGGTCGGATTGGTCACGTCAAAATACTTGTTTATTAAAGAGGAGATTTCTTTAGCCCTGGCGTTGCTCTCATGCGATTGCGTAAATTCCAGCAGATCCCCGGGAAACATCTGTCCCTGGCCCTGTTTTGAAAACACTTCCACCTTGAAACCTTTTGATTGTTGCAGGTTATCCAGCGGAATCCCCTCAAACGACTCCAGCAGTGAGTCCCCCTGCATGATCTTGTAATCCAGGTTAGGGAGCGGGCGGGGCTCGTCCTCATCCACGATCAGCGACAGCCAGAAACGAAGGCGGGCGATCTCCACCGCGCCGGCATCGATATCCACCCCATAGATGGAGTTCTGAATGATTTTCAGCTTGGTTTCTGCCGGGTCCAGTGTCCAGTCGAGGGTCAGTTTGATCCAGTAGATTTCCTGTAGCAGGCCGATTGGAAAGGCGCCGGAGCCAATGGCCGGATCACAAATCTTCAGGCGGTCGAGCAGTTCTTCTATGCGCTTTGCATTCTGACGTACCCAATTGTTCTTATCCGTCGCAGAACCAGCATCTTTGAAGCGGACTAGCTGTACCAACTCATCCCGCTCTCCCAGGTGCTGCTGCAGGTAGTGGATCAGGCTCTGCTGACACATATACTGGACAATGGCCTTAGGAGTGTAGAAAGCCCCTTTGTCCTTATTATCCTCCAACAGGTTTTCAAAGATGTGGCCCAGCATCTCTGGATCAATGCCGACCTCGTGATCATCCGGATCATTTTCATCGATGGTGAAGTTGTACTGACCGAAGAATTCCAGTAGTTGTTCAAAAAGCGTGGCAGGGAAATCAAGCTTTTCCACTGGCAGCGGCTTATGGTCGTTCGGCAACTTTTCATGCTCGAACAGACCACCGTTCAGGTACGGTACGCGTGTGCCGGTAACTGCAAAAATGGCATTGGGGCGGTCGGGACGATTGAGGGCTTCGAAGAAGAGCGGCACAAGCCTGATGGAGTAGAATTTTTCCTTGTCTGGACAGGACAGGAAAAGGTTGCGCACAAAGTCCCGTTCGCCGTTGATCCAATCGGTGCGGTCGGCAGGACAACCGAGCCACCCTTTCTTCTGTATGAAGTGGAGAAAAACAAGGCGGCCCAGCAGGCGCTTGGCAAAGTCACGTACCGGCTTGTTCGCCTTGTCCTGTTCTTTGTCATCCGCCATGCGGGGAATTCCAAAGACCTGTTGCGGAGCCGTGCCAGCCAATAGGTGATTAACAAAGGTGGTGTAATGCTCCTTGTAGAGATTGAAGAACTCCTTGTTGAGCTTTTCCACCGAGAACGCATCAACGACATCGGTTAGAGTTGCCCTATCCTGCTTTTCGGCAAGTTGACTCAGTCGTCGTGCCGCGGTGGTGCAGGTCTCGTGGGGGCCGAGCAAGTAGGTGAAGCGCTTGGTGGCGGTCTGCCGTTCGACAAACTCGCCGTCGTCATTGAACTCCGACTCTTTGGCAGTGAAGGTGAAGCGATAATCTTCGTTCTGGCCGGTGAAGATGACCAGCACACCGTGGTTGTTCTCCTGATCAATGTACCTGGCAACCAGGTTGCGCAGCTCCACCCGGTTACGCTGGATTTTCTTCTTGGGGGTCAAGGCAACTTCAAAGATCGCCAGTTTTTTATCGTCGTGCAGCCGGACGCTCCCCAGTTCCAGAAACGATGCCACATCCTTGTTCTCACAGAGGACAGCATGGGGCTGGGCCAGGATGGAGACATTGGGAAACGTTTCCCGCAGTATCGCCTGCCAGGCAGCGCGATCGTAAGGTTGCTGCAGCAGTTGTTTCAGCTCGATATGATTCATGAAGAGAATGACTCCGATATGATGATTTCAGGTTTGAGCTCCCCGATGGTCTGGACATCAAACAGCGGCAAGGCTGCGTTTTCAAATTCGTCATCCAGCGGATAACGGTCGAGAATCTCCATCAGCTTGTCGAGCAGCGTAACCGGCGTCAACTTGGTCTTGCTCTGACTCTTGAAAAGGTCATTCACCCCCCGCTGTAGTTTGGCGAATTTAGCTAGTTTGACGGCATGCTTGGCAGCATGAATGCGTTTCTTCTCAACATCGCTGATGAAGGGCAATTTGAGAAAAGCATCGAGGTACGCTAGCGCCTTGCGTTCGTTTGGTCCTTGGGTGGTGTCCACCACTTTGTGCTGCACCGCTTCCGCCTGCAGTTTGTCAGCGAAATCCAGCATGGCTAGGTTCACATGGTCGTGGTGGCGCTCGTGAAGCGGCTGGAGCGGCTCATCAACTGTTGCGCGATATATTCGTGCAGTTTCCAGAAAGCTCAACTCCTCAATCTCGTCAATTGGGCCAATAGCGTAAAACGCGTCACGCTTCTGGTTACGAATAAAGGTGACCGTCTTACTGTCCAGAACCGCCACGGACCTGCCTGTCCTGGCTCGCAGGGGAAGATTGCGGATACGGCGGAACTTTTCCGGGTTATCCCTTTTGAAACGTCTCAACTCCATCAGCAGGGTAAGCCGCTCATCCTTTTCTTCCTGAATATCCTTGTCAAACAGACCGAAGGTTTCAAACTCCTCGTCCTCTGAATATATCTGGCTGTCCTCACCGAGGGCCGAATGAAAGGCCTGGAGCTTCATGATCGCCTTTTTCTGCAATTCGAGATCGTTGTCCACTTTGGCCGTGGGATAGAAGTTGTAGATATGGATTTTCGGGGCAGTCGTACCGATGCGGTTCACCCTGCCAATCCGTTGCATGAGCCGGGTTGAGTTCCAGGGGGTATCGTAGTTGATTATAACATTGGCCTGGTGGAGGTTCACCCCCTCAGCCAGAACCTCGGTGGACAGGAGAATATTGAATTCATTGACCTGCTGATCAAGGGGGAGGTTGGCGTCGAAGTTTGCCCGGACTGCCGGCATCCGCTCCTTCCGGTTATGGGAATCAATGGTGAGGACCTTGTCAAAGCCATGCTTCGCCAGCTCTTTCTTCAGATAGTCGGTGGTCTCTTTCGCTTCTGAAAATACCACCAGCTTGCCGCCGTGGTTGATACGCCGCTCAAACAGCTCACCGCGAAGATAGACCAGGAACTCGTCCAGCTTGGGGTCGGTCTGTACCCTGAGCCACTGTTTGGTAAGGGCATCAAGTATCTCGTAATCCCGCTGCAGATTTGGCAGAAAGTCATCACGGAAATCATCGGGAGTGCATATTTCAATAGTCGGGTCAGTGTCCCGCTTCTCGGCAATCTTGGCAACAAGCTCGTCTTCGCGTCCTTCGAGAATATAGGTTGAAACGTCAAGATTGGGGGCGATGTAGATGGTCCCGCTCTCGAACATACTGACCATCGCCCATGTCGCTTCCTTAAAGCGCCGGAGCGATTCCCTGAAGGCATGAAAGCTGCTGTCCAGTCTCTTGATCAGCAGGGTCTTCATGATGTTGGCCAACTGGGCGGAAATCCGGTCAGCATTCTGGTACTTCAGCTTCTTGTCAGGTTTCAGGAACCCGATGGCGCGGTAGCGGTTATAGGCAAGATCAGTCACCAGGATCTTTGCAGTCTGGTCGTAAAGCCTTTCCAGCTCCGGCTCCAGCTTGTATAGAATCTTGTGCGGCTTCTCCACCTTAGGAAAGATGATCCCCTGTTCGTCCAGGTCCTTCTTGTAATCCGCGGCATCGACGAGATCGGTCCTGGTGCGGCGGACGGTCAGATGCGTCACCACCTTTTCCCGGATGAGATCGTAAATGCGCTTTACCTCATGCCGGGCAGCGCTGGCGTCAAGGTTCCGCAGTGCGTTTTCGTATTCCTTGATTCGCTGGTTGAAGAAGCGCTGCAGGTTGCCGATTTCCAGAGAAGAGTCTTTGCCGTCCTGGAAAAGCAGGATGAGGTTGCGGATATCTGCAGGACGGTTGTTGAGCGGTGTTGCCGAAACAAGGATTACCTTCTTCTTCGCCAAAGTATCATCCTTCAAGCGGCGCTTCGTCGGTGTCTTGCATATCCGCTGAAGCAGGTCATAGGCATCGGCAGTGTCGTTACGGAACTTGTGGGCCTCATCGATGATGACGAGGTCGTATTTTTCCGGATGGGTCAGCTTGTGCAGACTACCGTTGGAGACCAGCTTATAGTTATCCAGACGGAACTTCTCCAGGGTTTTCTCCCAAGAGTCCTTCAGTGCAGGCGGAACAATGATAAGCGTGTGGGAGCGGTGCTCGGGGAAACCGTTGTGAAAGTAGAATTTCCTGGCGATCAGGACGGCGATAATTGTTTTGCCTAGACCGACAACATCGGCAAGAAAAAAGCCGTTGTGCTTCTGCAGCAGGTCAAAGCCCTGTTTAACGGCATCTCCCTGGTAGGAAAGCCGTTTGAATCCGTCCGGAAGATCTTCAATTGCGTTGGGGTCGAACTCAATGGCCGACCCGAAATACTCTGTCAGAAATTTGATGTACAGCTCGAATGGAGTCAGATCGGAACGAAGATAAGACTCCTCTTTGACCTTGGAAACATCTCTCGGCAGGATCGACACCCCCTCCTGCCAGAGCGTTTCAAACTCCTGGGTGGCAAACTGAACATCATCAAATGTGTTCAGCAGTACATTGAATTCATAGTTCCTGGAAGCTTCTTTCGTGCCGAGACCGGCATCAGTCAAGTTTGATGAGCCGGTTATGACCGCTCCGGCCTTGTGTTCATTGAAACCTTGCGGCCGGAAAATGTAAATCTTGGCGTGCAGCCGCTTGGAAGGGTGAGCACGGATCTCCAGTTTCTTGGAAACCACATCATCCACAAATTGAACGATGCCGTCTTCCACCTCGCTGGAATAGCGAGACTCCTGGATGTCACTGCGCAGTGTTTTGCGAAACTCCTCCACAGCCCGATCCAAGTCGGGATGAAACAGCAGCCCCTGCTTTTGGTAGTCAGAAATGATTGTATCAACGTTGATTCCGACAAGAATGCGGATATTGGGAACATGTTGCAGAAACGGGCGGATTGAAAAATACCCGGACGCACGCAGAAAGCCTACCAGCGCATCAAAAAATTGTATGTCCCGGTTATGTTCGAAAATGCCCTTGAATTTATTGAGCAGGGTATTGTCGCCGGCGTTTGTAAAAAAGCGTGTAGACATGCGCTTTCCTTCTGAACTCTGATTAAAATGTTAGACGAAGCGAGTATTATCCCGCGAGATAAATGCGATCTATAATAACATGGGTATGTGTCAGATAATGTCTCAGCAGATTGCACAAGGGCTCAAATATCTGGTTCGATCGTTGTATTTATGTAAACCTGCCATTGCCTATCTTTTGCCGCCCCCTTGATGCTTAGTCTTGGTAGTAGCGCAGTTGGCACCGGGCACTTCTTCCGAACATATTCAGCAAGCTGAACGACCTTGTCCTTTTCGCCAAGCAGCTCCAGCAGGTAGCCAAGCCTCTGTGCATATGACACTGGGGATAGTTCGGCAACTTCGACAAGGCGCTTGGGATCGATGCATTCAGCCAGCTCGATCAAAATGGTTGCAACATTATCCAGGCCGGCGCAATGGCTAACATAACCGACCACGTCGAGAGCGGTTGCCTCGGGCGTTGATACTTTTATCGTACCGGCAGTGGTGTTACGAAACTCAGTGGGGATTGCTGCTGCATTTTTCCGATAAACAAACTGAACCCTGATATTGCCACAGGTTATCGGCCTGCGGACCTTTGCCACCATAACTTGAAAGATCTGCGGCCGCTGATGTGCCGCCCCATGATATTCTGCTGCACTCAAGAGACCGGCATAATAGACCTCTCCCAAATGCTCCATGAGATCTGGGATAAACTGGGCTGGTGGCACACAACCTACGCTTCGGTGCATCGGGAGAAGAATTACGTAGAAGCCGCGGTACGGCATTGCTATTTCGCCCTTTTTCAGCAGGCGATGCAGGGCAGATTTGACCGCAACCTCAGAAGAACCGGACAGCTTGAGGAACTCCTGATAGGTGAAACAAGAGCGGCCCTCCGCTGCTAAACTATCGACCAGACCAAGATACATACGCCATCTCTAACCTCTTTGAATTTCGCGCATAAAATAGCATGTGTTGCTTTTATTTGCAAACAATCAATATGAAATGATGTTCATCGAGCATTTGACTGACTACGAAGAGAATCCTATATTTCAAGCAGGTTATATTCTGTATCGATAGGGACTGCTATGGACAAAACAAAAGACACCCGAGTCAGCCGGGACCAGTTGTATGAAGAGGTATGGGCGGAGCCGATGACTACTGTCGCACTGAAGTACAAGGTTTCATCGAGTTTTCTTGCCCGAATCTGCACTCGACTGAAGGTCCCTCGGCCACAAAGGGGCTACTGGGCGATGTATGCGACCGGCAAACGCCCCAAGAAACCACCGTTGCCAGCTGCCAGTCCGGGGGACGAACTGGAATGGGCGCGAGATGGCGAAGCGAGACGGGCGCCGTTAAAGTTTGAATATAAGCCACCAAAAATCAAACGCCGGAAGCGCAGTGAGCTTCCGGCACTCCATTCGCTGCTTGTGGGCTTTCAGGAACGTCTGAATGAAGGACGAGAATCTTACTTCAACCCGTTCATCAGGCCCATCAAAAGGCTCCTTCCGGATATAATCACATCCAAGGAAATGGCAAGTCGCACCATTGATGTGGCAAACGAACTCTATCTGGATCTTGAGGCACACGGGCATCAGGTAAAATTTTCTCCGCACGGGCAGCGCCTATGGCGTCGCATGATCGACGAGCGTGAAAAGAAGAGAGGTGATAACCACAATTCTGATCTATGGTCTCCGTCACGGCCTACCCTGGTGTTCATCGGCAGCGTAGCCATAGGGCTTACCGTCTACGAGATGACCGAGTATGTGGAGGTGCGGCACATTGATGGAGAGTACATAAAGGTTACTGACCTTACCCCGCAGCAGTTGAAAAGAGCTGCACGATCGTACTCGTGGACGTCCACACGTGACATGCCGAGCGGCAGGCTATGCATTCAGGCGTATTCGCCATATCCAGGGACGCAATGGGCGAGGCAATGGCAGGAAGCAAAGGCGGGGGATTTCCCAAGTAAACTTCACGCGATCATAAAAGAACTAGAAGTTACATCCGCTTCGATTGCCAAACAGGTTGAAGAAGCTGAACGCAAGGCAGAAATTCAGAGACAACAGCTTGAGCAGCAACGCGAGATCGAGCGAAAACGATGGGAGGAGGAGAAAGCGAAACAGGCACTGGAAGACGCCGAACGCCGGCGGGTCGAAGCTAGCAAGGACAGTCGGGATGAATTGTCCGACATCATCAAGGCTTGGGCCAAGGCAAAGAGGGTCGAGGAGTTTTTTGCCGATGTTGAGCGCCGAGCTGTCAATCTGGAGGAGGAGCAGAAAGCCGCTGTCCTGGAACGCCTGGCGCTGGCGCGAACGATGATCGACAGTACCGACGCATTGCAATGGCTTGCAGCTTGGAAGACACCGGAGGAAAGAACTGCGGGAAATAGTAGCAATTTTTGGTGAATCGGGATAAATAAAGGGTCTTGGGATGCAGTGAGTCGACCCATTAACTCCGCACTTTTTCAATAATGTGGAGTTGATGGGTTCAACTCAGACCCCATTAAAGACACGGTCAAAATATCTTTTTGAGGTATTTTTGGAGGTATCGACGACACATACGCAATTTCTTTATGTTACATATCATATTGTTACACAATCGGTTCGATATCGTCCCTGGCACCAGTAAAATCAAGCCTCCGCATACCGACGCGGGGGCTTTTTGTTACTAACGCCTCTGCTCAAGCCATAAGGCTTCGTCAATTTCTCTTTAAAAGCTTTCGTCAGTTTTTTGACCCCACCTCTTCGTTACATACTCGTTCCGGCTCCAAATCAAGCACCCTCAGGATTCCCCCCCACTAATAACCATGGATGGCAAAGAAGTTGCATTGAGCTCGTTGCCGAATAATTCATGAAACGCAACTTAAGGGAGGGGATACAGATGGGAGCCGAACCTTACGCAGAATCGGCCGCCAGACCAGCTTTTCAACAGCAGGATCAGGATGAATGGGAAGTTGCCGATATCGCCGACCTTAAGCAGCAACTGAACGAAGCCGTATTTCTCGGCCGATTCATGGGAGCGATCAGTGCCACCCTGGATCCCGGTGATATATGCGCAATAGCATCAAGGTGGCTCTACGATTACGTTCCATACCTGCGGATCGTCTTCGCCCTCTCTCCGAAACTGCTCTCCCAGCCGCTGATATATTCTCCCGGAGTAGGCAAAGATAAATCCATCGACCCAACTCTCCCTGCATCTGAAGATCAATGGGTCGCGGAGTACTTCAAAGGCCTCGCGAGCCTCAGCATGATCTGTTCCGCGGACGGGGAAATCCGGTGTCGCCGCCACGCGCTACAGCTGCCGGAAGAACTAGGCTCACTAATAATCTATTTCGACGAAGGAAGCAGCGCAAGCTTCTCTGCCAGTTTCCTCACGAACCTGCGTGAAAACTTTTCCCACGCATTGAAAAACGCCCTTGAACATAGCAAACTCAAGGAACTTGCAATGCGCGACGGGCTGACAGGTCTTTTCAATCGCAGAGCTTTCGACGAGATGCTGGATATCGAAGCAAGACGAGGAGAGTTGATGCCCGTTTCGCTTCTTATGATCGATCTGGACGATTTCAAACAGATAAACGACACCTACGGCCACCAGGCCGGTGATCAGGTGCTTGCACGCTTCGGCAAGATCCTCCGGGACAACTGCCGCGGCTCGGATCTCGTAGCACGGTATGGGGGAGAGGAATTTGCGGTTATGTTGCCTACGACCACCTCTTCCATAGCTTTCATGATCGCGAAACGGCTGCGGACAAAACTTTCTGAAACCACCTTCGTCTTCAACGACAGACTTGTGCGTCTGACTGCAAGTATAGGCATAGCGTACGCTGCAGATGCAGCGAAGCCGTCCAGCGACCTCGTCCGCCGTGCCGACCAGGCGCTTTACCGTGCGAAAAAAAGCGGTAAGAACCGGACGTGCGTCTACGCAGCGAAATCGGTGGAACTGGTCAAGAAGCCGGCTCCGACGAAGCTACGGTATGCCCAGCTACAGCCTGAGTTTCAAGTAAGGGAGTAAAAGGAACTGCAAGAACATTACGGGGTCGCAAACTGCGACGCAAGACACACCATAAGGAGGGGAAGCGGTTTCTGCCTGATCATATTACCTACCGATAGAAGCTCTGCCCTGAGTCGTTCCCCCTCCCGAACCACACGGCGTGCCCGCCACTCAGTGCGCACGTAGGGTGACAGAAGTTTGACAGCCTCGCTTAGCTTCTGGCTGACCACGACCCTCTCTTTAAAATCACTCAACTCCCCTTCCCTCAGCCTTTTCTTCAGGTCGGTGAACTCTGACTCAAAAAAACTGATGACGCTTTCCTGAATTGAATGCTCGCTTGTCATGGACAGTCCCAAGGTGGATTGCCGGCTAGCTTTACTTCACCAGCCAACGTCCTGCTTGAGTGTACTAATCGGCACCGGAATGTCTTCCTTTAGCTCTCATGAGAAAACCGGCAAGCAATCACAACCGGGATCTGCACCATCAAGAGATTCGGTCAATACCAGGGCCCTTCCGCGACAGCCTCCTTTGCAAGAAGAAAGCTCGCCACACCCTATGCAACCGCCGGGGGACGACATGATCCGGCCTCTGGTATGTATCTTCGCCTCCGAAAAAACAATGTCATACAGAGAGGAGTTTCGCAGGTTCCCGAGCGAGATCGGAAGGGTGGGACAGGGAAAGACCTCCCCGCCTGGGGCGATGTAGAGCATGGTGTTGGCCGCCTGGCAGCCTCCATCAGGAAAGGGACGTGAGGGAAAGAAAATCTTCCAGAGAAACGGGTCGTGGATCGTGATGTTCAAAGTGGGGGAAGAAATTTGGCCCAGGGATGCGGCCAGCTCGATTTTCTCTTCGTGCGTGAGGTGGAAACACGATACCGACAGGTCGGGAAGGAGTCGCTGCATGGGGAGAACAAGTTGGCGTATTCCGTTCCCGGCGCAGAAGGCGAGAACCATCGGCAGCTCACGCCAGTTGCTCATGGTCACTTCATACTGAATCCCCAAAGGATGGGGCCAAGCGCGGAATACCTGCAATTGCTCAAACGAATCGACCTTCACCAGGACCGACTTTACTTTCAGCGTTTTGATTTCTTCTGTGCGCGATGCAGCCTCAAGGATATCCAGCGCGATCGTAACGGAGAGGCCTGTGTCGCCAAGGCATTGAAGTAGGTTCTTGCAGGAAGATAAGGCAGATCCGGCATCGATGTTGAGACTCAGTATTTTCAGCCTGAGGATGTCGAAACATACCGCCGCCGGATCCATACCCTCTTCTGCCCTGGGTAAATCCCAGTAAAGCCTGATCGGCACCTTCAACTCGAACATGTCAGATCCAGCAGTGCGGATCGGGACTGTTCATATCCCCCGTCAACGCGAAAGCCCTTGCGCTGCATCCGCCGATGCAATCGGCGTAACTCCCGCAGGTAGTGCATTTCCCCTTCGGCTGCTTGTTCCGCATCTTTTCCAGAACGGATGAAGTCCGCCAGACCTCTTTGAGCTCGTCGCTCACTATATTCCCGATCACGAGAGGAATGAATCCGCAGGGAGTAATATCACCATTCGCTTTTATATTCAGTGACAACTTGCCGCAGACGCTCCCCTTAACGGGCTTGCTGTCGCCGGTTAGACCAAGGGAAGCTATGATGGGGTCGTCCAGGGATATATCCAGCTCCTTAACCTGCTGCTTCACCTGGAGGGCCTGCCGGTAAAATTCCTGCCACTTCTCCGGGGAGAGGTCAAGTTCATCCCTGTTCGCGAGCCCGAGACCCGAGCACTTGAAGTTGTGAAAATTGAGCTGGGCTACCTGATGACGCAGTGCAAAATCCACCAACTGGTCGATGTGTTCGTGGTTGAATGTGCATATGACGGTGGAGATTGATGTCCTGATACCTGCTTTCCGCAGATGTAGGAGCGCCGCGACGGCCTGCTCATAGCTGCCGGGCACGCCGCGGAACCGGTCGTGAACCTCGGGGATATGGCTGTCGATGCTGATCCCTACCTTGGAAAATCCGGCTTCCTTGAGCGCTGCTGCACACTTCGCATCGATGAGGTAGCCGTTGCTGTTCATGGACACAGTCATTCCCAGGCCGTTGGCGTAGCTGGCGATGTCCAGCAGGTCGCGCCGCAACAAAGGCTCTCCCCCTCCGAAATTTACCGAAAGGACACCTGCCCCTGCGACTTTCTCAAGACAATGAAGGAGTGTTTCTCTTCCCAGCTCCTCGGAAGAATCCCCTCTGCTGTAACAGTGCCGGCACTTGAAATTACATGTATTGTTGATGGCCCAGTTTATGGTAAGGGGGGCAGAAAGAACAATCTCATTTCCCATAGGTGATAAACCCCTGCGCCGCAAGTCCCTCCAGGAACTGGCGCACGTCTTCCCGCAACACGTCCTCCTCCACATCGAACTCCCGAAGCAGCTCCAAGACAATTTCCTCCGAAGTCTTCCCCTCGCATGTTTTCCAGATTTCCGTCCCGAGCATGTTGAGGGTCACCATCACGCCATTGGCAAAGAGCAGCGATGTACCTATGTCCTCGATATCCTCACCACGCTCCAGCCCGTCCGCTGCCCGGTCGCGGGCGTCGTCTTCCTCCCGCCACATTACGTCCGGATTCCGATAAATTGTTGCCATAAAGCCTCCGAAAGTTACTCCCTTTCGATCCTGAAGCTGAATCTGAGGGAGTAAGGAGCCAGCCGGATCACCGCCGCGGAGATGATGAGCGCCGCCAGCGAAACCGCTGCCAGCAGCAGATAAACCTTGTCGACCCCCTGGTCGTCAGCCACGTACCCGCCAACGGCTGTGGCGATTGAGCCCATTCCCATTATGAAGAAGAAGTTCCAGCCGAATCCTTTCCCATAGGCGCTGCGGGGTGTACAGCGAGCGATAAGCGAGTTCTGCAGCGGCTGCCAGCCGTAGAAAACGAGACTGAACAGGATGCTTGCCGCTATGAGTGGCGTATCGGAAAGCCTGCTCACGTAGTAGAGCGCCGGTATGACGACCAGGTAAATCATGATATGAGCCATTTCCGGCCGTCTGAGACGATCGGAAACATAACCGCCGAGCCACTGCCCGAATACGCCGACGGAGAGCACCATAGAGGTCACCAATCCAGCAAGCACCACCGGCTGCTCGGAACTCGAAATGAAATAGATATCTTGCTGGAACAGAGAGGGGAAAAAGGTGAGCGAGCCGCGGTATATGAAACCGAAGGCAATAGAGCCGGCATAAAGAAGAAGAAGCGGCACAGGAAGAACCTTTACCGCATCCCGGTCAGCCGGAATGGTGTCTATGGCAGACATGACGGGCGAACGCAGCCGAAGGAGTTCCGGAGAAAGGAGGGTCCTGAACGACAGATTCTCCTCATTCTCAATGCTGATCCGCTGGACGGCAAGGGCAAACAGCAACCCCATCAGGCCGAAAGAGAGGTATGCCGCGCGCCATGTGTCGAAGAGCGTCACCATCAGCCCTGCGAAAAGCGGGGCCAGCGAAAGCCCGATGTTGCCAAGAATGCCGTGCAGGCTGAGAGCCTTGCCTTTTTTCTCGATGTGCCGCGCGATGAGGGAGAGTCCCGCAGGGTGGTAAATGCTTGCAGCCAGCCCCAGTAGGGCATAAGAGGCTGCAAACGCCCAACTGGTGGGAGAGACGCCGACGAGCAGGGCAGAAAGGGCCATACCGAAAAGTCCGAGTGTCAGGATTTTTTTTGCTCCGATACGGTCGGCAAGAATCCCGGCTGGAATCGATCCGGCGCCAAAGAGGAAGTAGCCTAGATTGACGACGGTGCCAAGTGCGAAGAAACCGAGGGACTGCTCACCTGCCAGAACTACCATCACTGCCGGAAGAAGAGTCATGTAACCGTGGGTGAAGCAGTGGGACAGGCTTGCAATCCACGCCGCCTTCCGCTCGTTTACGGTCATTCCCCTGCCTCCCGAACCTTTTCCTTCAGTATCGGCTCGACGACGACGGCGGCAACATCGGGATCAAATTTCTTATCGAAGACAAGTTCTCCTATCTTCTGCATGTTGATCGTCCCGAACCAGTTGTTCCGGGCATCCACATCCGTCTCCTGTTCGTCGGCGATGGCTATGTTGTATTCCTTGTTGTCGTAGATGTTGTTGCTGTTGATCTTCGTGCCGGAAGACTTGTAGAGGTAGATGCCCTTAAGGTTACCGCTGATATCGTTGTTGCTGATCGTCGCTTCGCTCTGCTCCTTTGGCCAAATCCCGAAGAACTTGTTGTCTTTGATCGTGTTGTGGCTTATGACCGCCTTTGAATTCCGGAAGGTAATCCCCCCCTTGTTGTTGTAAATGCGATTGTGGGTGGCGTTCAGGTCGGAAGCGATGCCGAACCAGGGGACCCCGGGAATCTCCTCTTCCTTTTTTATGCTTATGGCGACAGCGTTTTTAGAAAATTCGTTATGATGCACCTGCACGGCCGCGCCGTGGGCGTGAAGCCCATTGTAGGCGAAAAGGATTTTGCAGTACTCGACAGCATTGCCGCTGCTGCCAAGGAGGTTTATGGCCCCCCAGTCAGCCGGGCGGGCATCGCGCTCGGCGGAGGTGAAAACAATGATATCCTTGGGTGTGCCCCGAGCGACGAAACGTCCGCGGATTATCAGCTCCGCCTCAGGGTAATAGGGGGAATCGTAGCCGAACAGGTTTCTGCCGCTCGACTGGTCGATACGCTTGAACTTTATGGTGGTTCCCGGAGCGATGGTGAGAGTCACCCCCGGGGGGACATAAACATCACCGGTCACTCTGACCACACCGGACCATGTGGTGTCCTTGGTGATGGTGGTCATCCCGATCTCGGTGGCGTTGTCGCTGCAACCCGAGATGCAGGCGGAAAAGAGCGCCGTGGAGATGACTACCACCTTTTTCCCGACGCCGGCCAGTAGCTTCTTGAATAACGCTTCGTTCATAAGCTTAAGCAAAAGAGATCACCTTGTCTGTTTCATCCTGTTGTTAAGGGACGTAAGCGCGGAGACGAGAATGGCGCGTTTGCCGGCTTCAACCTCCCGGTTCATTCCCTTGCGTATCAGACCGGCGTTCACCTCAAGGCTACGCCGGTAAGCTGCCTCGGCCTCCTTCAGCTTACCCATCTGCTCGAAAGCGAACCCCATGTTGTAGTGCACCATGGTATCGTCGGGTGCAATTCCAATTGCCTTCCGGAACCAGGAAACAGCCTCTTCGTATTTGCGCTCCTTTATCCTCACGAGCCCCATGCCGTCATGTGCGTCAAAGTTGCGCGGCTCCGCCCGAAGGACGTCTCCGAAGCACCTCTCCGCTTCCTTCAACTTGTTCTTGCGGTAGAGAACCACTCCCAGCTTGTTGCGTGTCACATTGTCCCTTGGATTAAGATCGAGGACGATCTTGTATTCGGTTTCGGCAATGGCATCGGGAAGAAATCCCGATTCTGGATGAGCCGAAGCGGGCAAAGGGAGAAGAGCAGGCATGAAGAGCGCAACAAGAAGCGACGCCGGAAGGAAAAATGAACGTCCCGTACCCATGCTAGAGCATCCTGAAGTGACTGATGGAGGAATAGAGGGTCACTGCTCCGATCAACGTTACAATGACTGCGCTGACGAAAGCTATCCGCGGTGCCAGCCGCTCGGTATCGACAAACTTTTGCGCTGCCTTCACTCCGCTCACTACGACAAGCCCGATGGCCACCAATGACGCTGCCAGCCCGAGGCTGAAAACAAGGACCAGAGCGAGCCCCTTTCCTATATCGCCTACCGATGCCGAAGCAAGCAGAATCGCCAAGGCTGCCGGGCACGGCACAATCCCACCTGAAATTCCCAGCAGAATCAGGCCGAGGGGGCCGAGCTTGCGATCTGCCGTTATGGCAGGATCATCAATCACCGGGTGGTGGCTATGGTGATGACTATGGTCATGGCTGTGGTCGTGATCATGATGGTGGTGGTCGTGGCCGTGATGATGGCCGTGACGATGAAACAGGTGAAAATGGTGATGATGCCCATGCCCGCCCCTGCGGGGCCACCGTGTTACTAGCATCCAGATACCGATACCGAGGATGATGAGACTGGCGACGATCCCGAGGTATCCATGCAACTGGTCGTCGGTGAAGTACCTGGAGGACATTTTAGCCACTACCCCAAGAAGGATAATGCTGAACGAGTGCGTGAACGTGACGACCAGCCCAAGGATGACCGCATCGATGGGCCTTCCGCGGGAGCCGACGAGATAGGCGGCGACGACCGTCTTCCCGTGCCCCGGCTCCAGAGAGTGCGCAGCGCCGAGAAGAAAAGCCGCCGCGTATATGCCGAAGATGCCAAAAGTGCTCAGTTCCATAGATTTTTCCTGGAAAACCTCCTTATAAAACATAAAACCACACCAATGCACATAACCGCGAACCCGGCGAATACCAGCGGCCTGCCCGGATCCTTTACGACCTGTATACCGGCATACGTCCTGCCCTGTTCATCTCTTGCTACCTGCGTATTGTAGAAATGAAGACCACGCCAAGTAAAGGGATGGTTCACCTCTGCAACCCCCTTAGCCTCAGCGCCCTCAGCAGAAAGGAGAATGTCTACCCAGAGACGTTTGAGAACGGGGTCCCTGAAAGCGACGAGCTTGAACCGGTACGGAAACTCCGGTGGGAGATGAGCGGCACCTGCCGTATCACAGGTCCCGACGACTCGACCGGCTTGCATCACCGTAAGACGGAGAACTTGGGCGGCTACATCGAAATCGTCCGCGAGAACTTCAAACTCGCCGAGAGTGAAACTTTCTCCGGTTCTCAGGGTGTGAAGGGAAACCTTTTCCTGACCGCGCAATACGCCTACCTTGACCGGCACCGGATAATATTCCCGGTTCACTCTTCGAACATTCAGCTCCATGCCGAGAGGCACATCGCGCTGCAAATCCCACCGGTACACCTGATCGATGGAAGTATCCTCGTAGATGTTAACAGTACCCACAAATCCGAAGGAAGTGAGAATGCAACCCACGAGCGTCAACAGCACTCCGCCATGCAGTATAAGAACCGGCCTCGAAATCGTTCTGATTCTGCGAACGGTGCACAGGACGAGGTTTAACCCGAGCAGCGCAAGCAGCACCAGGAAGAACGGGTTTTTGTAAACTACTTCCCTGTTCTCCAGGAATGTGCCGGGGATGGCGACAAGGCTGACGATGAGGAACAGAACAACGGCAAGTTCCGTCGAGGCCAAAAACTTATATGACTTTTTGACCGCTCCGCCGGTCATTGAAACCAGGCGCCTCGGATCATATCAATTTCTTCGCTTTCAGAAAATCACGAGCGATTTTTCGAGGTTTCTCGTCTGATCCGGCTGCCTTTACGACCTTGCTGTATGTCTCATCGCTGAAGATATTCGACAGCTTGTTGATCAGCTTAGGTAGTGCAGGAAGGTTGCTGAGTGTTTCCATGGAAATGACCGGAGCCGCATAGGCACTTCCTCCGATCGGGTCGAGCCACACGAGATTCATGCTCCTGCGGTACTCGTTCTTCAGCAGGTCGTACGCTGCTTTCCCGGAGAGATCCTTCCCTTTCCCGGTAAGGCCTGAAGCGCGGTTAGGGCTCTCTATGATCAGGCCTACCTCCCCCTTTTTCACTGCCCCATACAGCTCCCGGGCATCCTTGAACTGAAGAATCTTCACCGTCGTCCCGGTCCGTTCGTTTACCAGCACGGAGATCATCTCCGCGAGGAGAACTTCGCTATGCGTCGGCGTGACCCCTACATAGAGGGTTCTGCCGACACAGGCAACCGACTCGCCCGCTGAAAGCAGAAGCAACAGCAGTACAACAACCATCGTGCGTTTCATCGTCAACCTCCGGCACTACTTATCCCGCGTGCAGACAGCGGCGCATTTATTCGTCAGATTCTTCGTCGGGATGACCCTGAGCATCGGAACGAGGATCATGTGGCAACCGCACATCCGCATGGGCCTCTTTTCCTGTTGAAAGGACCACATCCGAAAGCTGTCTTGAATCGGGTGGGAATTCCATTGCAGCTCCGATTCTGTAGCTTCCGGGCGGAAGAAAAAGAACATACTCTCCATTTTCGTTGCTCCACGATGAAATGAACGGAGGAATCCCAGCTTGCTGGTCGTGAGGCAGGGCGTAGACATAGGCATCGGTTGCGGCGGTTCCTTTCATTGTAAGGATGCGCCCGCTCACCCGCACATAATCGTCCCTTGTCTTTCGTCGCGACTGGGCTGCTTCCCGGATGTCCGCAACCGTAAAGTCCATCCGTGCCTCACCTTCACGAGGTGGCTCCACCTCCACCGGTTCGCCGGAATGCTTGTCTCCGGGCATAAGTGGGCCGAATCTATCGCCTCCTCTGACCCGTGCAACTACCCAGTATTGCCGCTCCGGAAGTTTAATGGAAAATCGGCCGTCCTTGGCGGTCTTTGAAGAGATAAAATCGGCAGGTCGTCGGGTTAGAAGGGAATCGTAGGCAAAAACCTCTGCCCCTTCCTGAGGCTTTCCGTCACCGTCCTTTATCGTGCCGCTCAGGACAAATGCATGGGAAGCACCTGTAACTGCAAGCCAAAGCAGGAATATGACCATGCTCCCGAAGACCCGCGCACTCACTGCCTCACTCCCCCCCGGAATTCGAGCGGCTTGGTTAATGGGGGTTCGAACTGAACCATCCCGATACCCGGTTCCTGCCTCCCATCAAAGATAGTCGTTACGGGGTCCGCAACCCCCCACCAGTTGTTTGGCGCGCTTACGTCCTCGTCGTTGAAGTCTCCCACGCGGATGTTGTAGCCGGCGTTTGAAAAGATGTTGTTATCGCATATCGAGAGTCCGCTACCTTTTTCCCGGACGAATATTCCCGTCTCATTTCCCGTGATCTCGTTCCGGCTTATGTTGGCATTGCCTCGAAAGGACCGGATTCCGATCGTGTTCTCTGAGAAACGGGACCGGCTGATCTCGACGGGACCGCTCCTGAACCTGATGCCCCCGTAGTTCCTGGTGAAATAGCTATCCGTGATGGACAAATTCGTGAAATGACTGTGTAATCCCCATGTTGCATTATTGAACCTGCAGTGCGTGAAGGTGCTTCCATCGGCGTGCTCCAGCAGTATCTCATCCCAGGCCGCGGTCTCGCCGCCTTCAATGGAGGTGAATCTGACTTCCCTGCCGGCTTCTCCAGTTGCAAGTATTCTGCCCTTTACTGCCATCCCGACTTCCTTTCCGAAACGTACCTCCGTTCCGGGAAAGATCCGCAAGGTGGCACCAGGGAGAACTGTCACCCGCGCCAGCACGTCAAGGCTCCCACGCCACGCGACATCCCCGGGAATATCCGCTACAGGCCAGACATAGAGCGGCGGACACGGGGCTGGGTCCTTGTGTATGACGGACCCTCGGGCGGGATCACGGCGCCGGTCCATGACAACCTCTTCCGGGCGGCTCGTCCCCCACCAGTTGCCGGAGGCCACGACATCCGCCGAACCTTCGAGGTCAACAGCATACAACCCGTTGCCCTCCAGGTTGTTGCCGGTCACAACGCCGTCGAAAGAAATAATGCCGATCCCGCGCTCCCCATTGTCGGCGACGACGTTACCCTTGATGGCGGAGCGAACGTCCTGGAGGTTTAAACCGTTCAGTCCATTTTGGGAGATATAATTGCCTGAAATGTCGAGGTTGTCCGAGGTTTTCACAGAAAAACCTGTTTCCCCGTTGTTGACTATCACGTTACCGCGGAAGCTCCCGTAAACGCAGTCGGCGACCAGCAGGCCAAACCGGTTCCCCTCTATAAAGTTTTCCTCGAATCTGGGAACACTCTCCCTGATCCGCACCCCTTCCCGGACATTGCCTGCAAATCTGTTGCGTGCGGCTGAGAGATTCACCCGGTAAAAGTTTACGCCCATGAGGTTGCTGCCGATCATGTTGCCCAGGAGCAGGACCTCGGAATCACGCCCCTGAATGCCGCTCCGATTGTCATACAGGTAGTTTCCACGCAACTCGACCATCGACTCCTGGAACTGGATGCCCCGAAAGTTGTTACGAAGTACCGTGTTTGTCACCGCCACGTTGGAAAAATGAAAATGGAGTCCCCTGTAGGCATTCTCGATCTGGCAATACTCTATGAGGTTCTGGGCCCCATCGCTGTTCATGATATTGAGGGCATCCCAGTCAGCGGGTTTCCGTTCCTTCTCCGACGATCGAAAGAAAATGGGCTGTTTTCGCGTTCCTTTTGCGATTAAACGGCCCTGGATGAGGAGGCCGTTTTCACCTATGCCGTCCCCATTCGTGTCTTTTCTTCGGAACTCCACCACCGTACCCGGCAGCACCACTAGCCGGCTGTTCTCCGGGACCCTCACGAGCCCGCTGACCTCAACCGTTCCTTGCCAGACCGTCTCTCCAAGAAGAACGGCATCCTTATAACGAAGAGGAAGCGGCCGGGGAGGCGGCGCTTCATATCCTAGTTCCGTAGCTCTGCGCTTGCTTTTACCGGAAAACAGGTCTTTCTTTCTGTTCCCGGCCACAGTCGAGAGCTCGGTGCTGACTCGGCCACCATCAAAGGAAAAAACGCCGTAGTCGTTATCTTTTACCTGAGCATTCCTGAGTACAATCTCCGCATCTGGGCCATGGACGGTAGTCCCGTACCGATTACCCTTCAGCTCCCCCCCAAGAATGTGGGCGCGTCCTCTCAGGACCGCCACTGCGGTCTCGGCACCGGTTACCCGGCAGAAGCTGAAGGATGCAGTCCCGCCATCGATTATTATTCCGGCCCATACCTCGGCCTTCCTCTCCCCCTCCGGCCCGAACACCACCGGCCCCTGCTCGGTCCCGAGCACCTGCAGCTTCCCCCTCACCGTCAGTTCCGTCAAGGGCGAAAGATACTCCGGATCGGTTTTGGTGCTTTCCGCAGCGGAAAAAATTACCACTGTGGACGGCTCCACGGTAAGTGTAACCCCCTGAGGAACCACCACATCCTCGGTAAGCACAATCTGCCCCTTCCAGACCGTATCCGCCTTGAGAATTTCCGCTGAGGACGCCGCTGGAATTAGAATGAGGAGCAGTATCTGAATGAATGCCTTGAGCATAGATTGAAAGCCCTCTGATTCGTGCGGCTTAATGTACCATAGGAGTACTTTCATGTATAGGAAAGGTTATCGTGAGGTTTCGACAGACTATCCCGCTGGGTCATACGGTATGTGAGCAGATATAGACAGAAAAAAACAGGACATCCCGGGCGGGATGTCCTGTAATGCAAACCCAGCCAAAAAACGATCAGCAGGGATGCACTGTTCCCCAGGACACTATCCGGGGCTTCGCATATGCCTTCTTCATCGCGCTCCTCCTTTCTTTTTGTATCACGTTACCAGCCTCACTGACACGTGCCGTGATTCCCTGCATATGGCGGTGTAGTCGCACTCGCTTCGTTGCTGAAGGGGGAATTGTCTTCTCCCCTTATTGCCCTTACGCGATACGTATAGTTCATCTTGGGCTCGATGCCGAACCGCACCGTATAGGAGGTGCTGTTGCTAGGGACAGCGGCCACTCTTACCCACTCCCCATTCCACACCTTCGCCTGGATTTCGAAGCCGTCCTCGTCGGTAGAGACATCATTCCAGGTCAGGAGGACCTTGAACGAACCTTCAGCCGAAGCATTCAGATTGATCGGATGGGCAGAGAAGGTGGTATCGCATACAATGGGGGTATACGCGGTATCCCAGCCGCATGAGGCTGCCTTCGTTGCCCTGAGGCGGAAACAGTAGGTGCTAGAGGGATTCAGGCCCCCTACCTCATGTCTCACCACGCTTGGCCCCGCCTGAACTATCTGTGTGAAGTCAGCATCCGAAGTGCACCCGTTGCTCGAGCATTGCTCAAGCTTGAACCCATCCTCGTCCTGGATTGTCTCGGTCCAGGTCACGTTTATCTGCGTGTCCGTAACCGCTGCGACCGAAAAATTGCCGGGGATGGCGGGGGTAGGCGCAGTGGCACTGGCAATGATGCTGTATGGGCTGGTCCAGAGAACGGTAAAGACGAAACCTGTGGACTCTTCCTCTGCGCCCAGCAGGACTGCGGGCTCGACGGAGGCGTACTTCCGCACCCGCACCCAGTCCCAGTCGGCGGTGTAGGTTTGCCCATTGTATCCGTCACTGTCGTACCGTCTGCCGAGCGCGATCACCTCGCCTGAAACAGTATTACCCACATCCCCCACGTTCCAGAAAGGAGTAGGCACATCCAGATTGTGAATTTTCAGACTGACGGTGGAAGAATCCCTGACTGTCAGACTGTACAGCATCATGCTCGCAGGAATTTCTATTCCGTAGGCTGTCCAGCTTCCATTATTGGAATAGTGGGCGCTGCCGGGATGATCGAGGAAACCCAGGTTGTTGTAGTAGGAGTTGTAGAATCCGGCCATCACCTGCCCGTTGGGCGCCAGCGACGTTGCCTTGGCCTTCACCTCCTGGACGATTCCCGAGGAGAACGATGTCCTGGAGGTAATTCTTCCGGTAGTGCTGGTGCCATGGAGGAATCCGCCCGAAACACTGAAGCCGGTCCCATCGACAATATTCCACTTTGAAGTGTCTATAGCTGTGCCTGCAAAATCATCGAAGAAATCGAAGACAGTGGCACCGTTTGCCGCACTGGCTGCCTGTTGATTCCCGTAATAGAGCCAGATGTTGTTGTTCTTCCCGGTCTTGATCCACACTTCCGCGGATACCCCGTCTGTCTTGGCTTCCACCCAGTACGGAAGCTCAAGGTTGGCAGTTGCATCGAAGAAACGGATATCGGCGAAATCGTTCCGCATGTCGGGATCGTACGGCACGGTGATCCTGACCTGGAACCCTGCCCTGAAGTCGCTGATGGAAAGGGGTGCACGCCGGGTCCAGGTTCCATCCCCGTCCAGAGAGAGTCCTCGCTTCACCGCTTTTACCTGATATCTGTAAATCCCGGAGTTACAAACGGTCGTATCGGACCATGACGTTATGTTAGGTCCGACGGGGAAAGTATTTTTGGTGCTGAAATCACACGCTGAACCGGTGCAGCGTTCGATAAGGAAACCACTCTCTGAAACGGTCCGGTCGCTCCAGGTGAGATTTATCTGGGTAGTATTCACTGCTGAAGCGGCAAGCGATGCGGGTCCCAAAACTGTAGTTTCGGCCTGCGCAATGGCGCTGTAGTTGCTGTCCCATGGGCAGGAAGCAGTCTTGTAAGCACGTACACGGTAACGATATATGGTATTGGGCTTCAGGTTTGCGTCCCTGTTGGTATCGGAGTAATTCAGGGTATTTGCCGCAACCGTATCGATCTGGATGAAGTCTGTACAGCCGGACCCTTCGCAACGCTCAATCTTGAAACCGGTTTCATCGTTGTTGCTGTCTGACCAGCTGAGGTTGATCTGGACCTCCGACGCCCTTGTCGCGTTGAGCCCGCCGGGAGTACGCTTTGCAGGCATAGTTGCGGAAGCTGGAAGGCTGTAAACATGGTCATACGCTGCAGCAAAAACATAACCCGGATCAGTCTCCTCGACACCCAGCTGCACGACCGGCGGGACGGTTGCATAGCGGGAAGCGATTTCAGCCGCCGTGAGAGCGCGATTGTATATGCGCACTTCGTCGATGTAGCCGTTGAACAGGCGGCCGGGGGTGTAGTCAGTGGACCCTATGGAGAGGTTTTTGGACTGGAACGAAGGTTGATATGTCAATACACCGCTCACTGCCTGGCCATTCATGTAGAGAGTGACGGCAGTGCCGTTGACGGTGACCGCAATATGATTCCAGGCATTGAGCGTAGCAATGGGACCGGAGGAAGGAACGAAGTCGTTTCCCCAGGTAGCCATGCTCGGGCGGCCGGTGTTCTGGATGCTGAGCAGCAGAGAGTCGCGGGAGCTTCTGTTGCCGAATGATACGATGCCGTTATAGGCGGCTTCCGCGTAACTTTTCGGGTAAATCCAAGCTTCTATTGTTGCTGTACTACCGGTGGGAAGGCTGACGGCGTCCTTTTTCATGAAATCATTTATGCCATCCAGCGACATCGCATTACCGTATCGCCCACCGCTGATAATACCGTACGGCCCGATGAAGCCGTTGAGCGCGAGATCATTCCCCTGTCCGCTCAGGTCTGCGGTAGTTCCCGTGACCGTTCCATTTACCTCGTTTATAGGCCAGAACCCCATCAGTCCATTGCCGAACGTGCCGGCAGCGCTGCTTGCACTTTGCGCAGCAGCATTCCCGTAATAGAGATATGCCTGGCTGGTGGGGCCCGTCTTCAGCCATACGGTGGCTGAAACCCCGTCTGTCCTGGATTCGATCCAGTGAGGCAACTCCTTGTAAGCTCCTTCATCATAGAAGCGAATGTCGGAGAAGTCGTTTTTCATTCCCGAGGCATAAGGAATTGTGACCCTGGCAAGGAACCCCGCCTTGAAATTCGTAAAGTTCAGCGGCTTTCTCTTCGTCCATGTGCCGCTGCCGTCCAGCGACAGGCCTTTGTTCAGGACGCCTATGCGGTAACGGTATGCAGAGCTCTCGCAGACCGAGGAATCGCTCCACGTCGTCGAATTTGCAGGAAGAGGTATCGGGAATCCGGAGTCGCTGACGCTGAAATCACAGTTCGTTTGCGAGCACCTGTTCACCAGGAATGCCGTTTCGCTGACCGTATTGTCGATCCAGGAAAGGTTGAGCTGCGTCGTATTGGGTGCCGTACCAGTAAGCCCGGAAGGGGGCACTACATCCGTGATAGCGACGGCAATCTCACTGTAGGGGCTGTCCCACCCACAGGCGGCGGTTTTAAAGGCGCGGACCCGGAAACGATAGGAAGTCCCGGGCTTCAGTCCGATACTGCTGAAGCTGGTGACATTGGCAGTCACGGTGCCTATCTCCGTGAAAGAATCGCAAGTAGAACCCTCGCATCTTTCGATTCTGAAGCCGGACTCGTCCCCCGTCGTGTCAGACCAGACGAGGTTCACCTCTGTTTCGGATGCTCTGGTGGCGGCCAGTGCGGTCGGAGCCGACGGCAGCCTGGTGACTGCATCAGCTATGTTGCTATAAAGGGGAGCGCTCCATCCTCCCGGACCGGCCTTGAAAGGTTCTACTCTATATCGGTATGCATTACTGCAGACGGCAGTGTCGGTATACGAGGTTGAATTCATTCCGACGGTGACGGGGAAGCCGGGATCAATGGTCGTGAAATCACACGAAACACCGGTGCAGCGTTCTATCCTGAAGCCGTTTTCACCCGTGGTGGTGTCCGACCAGGCGAGATCCACCTTCGTCTCCGATGCACTGGCGGTTAGATTGGCAGGTGCCGTCGCAGTCGAGGTGGCAGCGCATACGATTTCCGACCAGGGAGCTTCCCAGACGCCTTCCCGTACTGCTCTCACTCTGTAGCAATACGCCCCGGCATTTGCGACGGCCCAGTCAACGTAACTGGTCGCGTTCGCCGCAGCCATAAACCGGCTTGGAGACTCGAACCCGCAGGCTGCTCCGGCACATCGCTCAATCGCGAAGCCGGTTTCGGAGCCGGTGGTATCGCTCCATGAAAGGGCTATCCGATCCGCGGCCGACGAAGTCGTATCAAGGATAACCGCAACCTGGTAATCGGTCTGGGCAGGACCAGCATTGGAAATGGTGATCGGACGCCGGGCAAACCAGGAACCTTCCGAAAGGAGGTATGAACCGTAACCTTCCTGCTCGGGCGTTGCCACCGGCTCAGGGTTCGCATATTTGCGCACCCGCACCATATTCATGCTGAATGCCTGGTTGTTGTTCAAAATACCCACCTTCAGGGGAGAGGCCGTACTGTGCGTCCCCTCGTAAAAGGGAGTAAGCGACTGCAAGGCGCTGCCATGATAATACTTGGCGCCACTATTGGGCAGGACATCGATCTTGTAATACTGCCATGTTCCCGATTGTATGCCCCTCAGGTTATCGCCGCGTGACGTGCCACTCTCATAGACCTGCAGGCGGTTTCCATTACCGTCGTAAACAGGGTAACTCATGTAGGGGTAGTAGCTCAGGCTTGAATACGTGGAGGTATCCTTCAGGCCGAGCATCATGTAGCTGCCGCCGCTCCGGTAATGCGCGGCTTCAAGTACGAACGGCCTCGGAAAACTGGGTACGCTGTAAAGGCCGACGCTTCCCCATGAACCTGCTCCCCCACTAGCCTTCAGGCCACCGTTCACCGTCAGGTAGTTGGCGGCCGTATCCAGCTCCACCCATTTCCCGCCATCCAGAGCTGATCCGCTGAAATCTTCATAGAAATCGAAGACCGCGGCAGGATTGCTGACTGCGGAAGCAGGAGGATTCGCGGTATAGAGGAAGATCTGCTTGCTGCCGCTCGGGACCGAGGGAACGCGCAGCCATACACGTGTTGCCGCTGTATTGCAGCCCGATTCGATATGGTATTCCAGGGACGTTGCGTTATCGTCCATGAACCGGAGATCGTTGCAGTCATTGCCGATGGAAGCCTCGGCGGCCGCTGCCGCCGGCGGAAGCAGCGACGTGGTGGCGGACGCCGCGGCGCTCGGTGATGTCTCCCACCCGCAAGCCGCCGACTTGAAGGCTGAAACCCTGTAGGTGTAGGCTGTCCCGAAAACTACATCCACATCACGATACTCTGTGCTGCCGGCTGCGGCCGTAAAAGTTACCTTCGTGCTGAAATCGCACCCCTCTCCCGTGCACCTGTCGATATGGAAACCGGAGTCATCGGTGCTGTTCCTGGTCCACTGGAGCTTGACCTCGATCTCGCTCACCCTTATCGCAGAAAGATCGGTAGGCGCTCCGGGGGTAGGAAGTGTTACTACGGAGGTGTTGCTGTAGTCGCTATCCCAGGAACCGGAGAGCGCGGGAGCGGCCTCCTGTGCGCCTATCGACGACGCCGGCGCAGGAGTAGCGTACCTGCGCACGCGGGCATTATCCCACTTGAACGCCTGGGCTGCCGTAACGAAACCGATCCTTAGCGGCGACTCGTTGCTGTAGGTACTGTCGTAATACCGGCTCATGGAGCCCAAGCTTGGTCCCTGCCAGTATCCGGCACCGGTGGAGAGAACATCGAACCTGAAGGTTCTCCATGTGTTAAGTGGAATCGAGAGACTTCGGTACCCCCTGTTGTTCCCATCTTCGTACACGTACATGTTGTTCGATGAACCCGTAAGGTACCCGGCATGGACGAAATCGCCGAAATGGATGCCGCTACCGGAATCCTTGGCGCCTAACATCATGTCGTTGCCGCCGGTGACGTACTGGTCAACTTCGAAAGTGAAGGGGCGGGCAAAGGAGAACGTGCTGTAGAGACCGCTGTCCCAGTTTCCCGTACCGCCGGTGGCTATCAACTCGCCATCCTGGCGAAAATACGTGGGATTAACAATATTCCATTTGCCGGAATTTATGACAGTGCCGGAAAAATCCTCGAAAAATTCGAAGGTATCCGATCCCCTGGCGGCGCTAGTTGCGAGGGGATTGCCGTAGTAAAGATATACCGAGTTCGTGCCCCTCGTCTTGATCCAGAACGTAGCGGATACACCATCCACCTTGGATTCAAGCCAATAGGGGAGCTGAGTGTTGTCGCGGGCGTCGAAGAACCGGATATCTCCGAAGTCGGTTTTCATTCCTGCATTGAAGGGAACCACCACCCGTGTCTGGAAGTAGGGCTGGAAATTCGAAATAGCCACCGGTGCGCGTTTGCTCCAGGCTCCGCCACCGTCCATCGGCAGAGCGCGGTCTACCGCCCTTATGCGGTAGGTATAGGTGGCGGAACTGCAGGCCCCATGGTCGCTCCAGTGGTCTGTGTTGTAGTTCACCGTCACGGGGAAACCGGCATCCAAGGTTTCGAATGTACAACCCGCACCCGTACAACGCTCTATGACGAAACCGGTCTCCGACGCGGTGGTATCGGTCCAGGCAAGGTCGACCCGGGTCGTGCTCACGGCCGCTCCCGCAAGACCGCCGGGCGCCGTCACAGCAGTAGTCGCCTCCGCTATGCCGCTCGGAGGGCTCTCCCATGAGCATATGGCGCTCTTTACCGCCTTTACCCGATACCGATAGGTGGCACCCGCACCCAGCCCAGCCGAGTCGTTGTAAGATGTCGCGTTTTCAGTAGCCGTACCGACCGGCACAAAATCACTGCACCCCTCCCCCACGCACCGCTCGATCCTGAATCCACCTTCGTCGCTCGACACATCGCTCCACTGCAGCCGCACTTCCGCCTCCGACACCCTTAGGGCGGCAAGACCCTCGGGAGCTCTCGGAGCCTGCGTAACTCCGGATGCCATCGCCTGCTCCGAAACCCAGTTCGGACCTATGGCCGTGAGCCGGTAGCGATACGGCGTAGCGCTGCAGACAGTCATGTCCTCGTATGAGGTGGCGTTTGCCTGTGCCGTTCCGAGCAGCACGAAATCAGTACACGAAGCGCCGGTACAACGCTCGATCCGGAACTGGTTCTCGCCGCTGGTCGTATCGGTCCAGGCAAGGTCGATCCTGGTCGTATTCACGGGAGTTGCCGAGAAATCACCGGGAGCCGGAGGCATGAGCGTCATCACCTCCCGCTTTACCATGCGGGAAGGAACACTCCCTCTGTATGAGTTGATACGATAGCAGTAGGTCGTACCCGGTGAAAGATTGGTGTCAGTATAAGTTGTGACGTTCGGCCCCGGAGAAGCAACGGTTACCCAGGAGCTGTCGGAATCGTCGTCAATGCAGATACCGCTCCTCCGCTTAATCACGTATCCGTCCTCGACTGATGACTTGTCGGTCCAGGCAAGAGCCAGCGTGGTGTAGAGCGGGGTCTGGGTGAACGGGTAGGGTGCCGGGAGCTGTTCAGCCGACATCCGGTACACGAGGTAGTCGGCATTTCCCGACGCGTTCGTGGTATAGCCTGCGATGAACGCCTCCCCAAGTGAGTTGACGGCAAGTGCGGCCGACTGGTCGAAGCCGCCGGCAGTACCCTGGTACAGCGCAGCGTCGATGACCGCGCCTTCGTGATTGTATTTTACCGTAAGAGAATCTGTTGTTACTCCGTCCCCAGTGTCTCCGGTTATGTAGATGTTTCCGGAATTGTCCACCCTCATCCCCGCCACCACCTCATCGGTCAGGGGGCGCTGAAGGGTTCTCTGCCAAAGTTCCGCTCCAGTGGCAGCGTATCTGATCAGGCAGAAGTCTCTGTCGTCGGGGCCGGTGGAAGTGGTTCCCGCCACGACGGCAAATCCGTCCACCGGATCAATTTCGACAGCGGCAGCCCAGTCATTCCCGTGGGACGGGCCGTCAAAGGTGCGAACCCACTGCCTGATGGCGGTACCGGAGGAGCCGATGTACCTTATGAGGACAAAGTCACGGTTCCCCTGCGTGTTGGTGACGAACCCGGCTACGTAAGGATCTCCCGCTGCATCGAGAGCCAGAGCAAGACCTCGGTCCTCCCCGTTGCTCCCCCCGTCGTACGTGTCCGTCCATATGAGAGCGCCGGTAACGCCTTCGTATTTGGCGAGGAAGAGGTCGTAACTCGTTCCGTTCTGCCGATATCCGGAAACAAATATATTTCCGTCGGGAGCTATCGCCACAGCTGTCGGGAAGTCATCGCCTCCTCCGTCGAAAGGTACGGCCGACCATACCGGAAGCGCATTTCCGTACTGATCAAGGGAGGGGTTAGGCCCGTATTTGACGAGATAGATATCCTCGTTCAGGCCTGGATTCTTCCCATAACCGGTGACGACTATACTGGAACCGTCGGTGGTCGAGGTGACGGCCGTCGATCTGTCGTCGATGCCGCCGGGGCCGTTGTACTGCGCTCCCCACTGGCTAGGTGGACCGGATGATGGGTACTTCATGGTGAAGACCGAGTTGACGTTTTGGCCGACAGGGTCGTAGTAGAGAGAAGAGTAGCCGGAAACATAGGCGTTGTTGCTGCCGTCTATTGCGATGCAGGTGGCAATATCCATCTCGTTCTGCATGCTGTCGTAACGACTGCTCCACATCAGGGTGCTGTCGGCCCTGTTGAGCTTGCGGGTCAGGTAGTCGTACATGCCTATGAGATCGCTGTCGCTCTTCCCCGTCACGACAGGGTGATCGTCAGGGCCTATGGCAATAGCGGTCGCATAGTCTTCTAGATTGAATTCACTGTTGTACGTATGGCTCCAGGTGGGGGTGTCGAAGTAGACTATCACCGCCAGCGCGTGTGCTTCATTGCTGTAGTCGGGATCATCAATCGTTGCGGCATTGTAGGCCCAGACGCGGTAATAGTAGTAGTTGCCTTCATCGAGGCCTGTATCGAGAAACTCGGTGGTGCCGGGGGATACGGTGGTTACCGGCACCCATGCACCATTTTCGCCCAGTCGCCGCTCGATCCTGAACCCCTCTTCATTCGCGGAATTGTCAACCCACGAGAGCCTGATGGCATAGTGGCCGGTGCCGTCCTTCACCATTGTCTCCGCGACAAGGTTCGTCGGCCTGTTTATTCTCCCCCGATCGTACTTGATCAGGTACGTGTCGTAGTCCTCCTTGTCGAAGATCACATAGGAGTCGCCGACCGCCACGGCGCTTCCGAACTCTACGTCGACAGTCAGGGTGGAAGCCGTATTTCCGACGACCCTTCTCACCGCACCGTTGTTGGCGCCGCTCGTCATCCTGACGTGGTATCCCGCCCATTGATCGACGGCCCAGCTCTTGGTCCCATCGGTAATGGATGACTTGGACCCGACTATGACGTAGGTATCACCTGCCGTGACCGGATGTGAAAAGGGTTGGGCAACTGTTAGAGTCGTGCCTGAATTGGCGATGATGTAGCCGGCGGCACCACTGTTTGCGCCGGCAGTGATCCGGACGGTATAGCCTGTCCATTGATTGGCTGACCAGGACTTTCCGCTGTTGACGACGCTCGTCGCCGACCCGCCGGTGGCGGTCGCCTCCCCGCCGTCCAATGGGAACATGGGATTCGAGTCCTCTCCCTCCGCAAGGACTTTCGTATTGTCGGACCAGCCGATTACCGATACACCCTGTTGAGCCGACAGGCTTATCCCTACCGGGCGGTCATTCCTGTTCTCCGCGCCATTGAAACTCCTGAACCAGAGGATATTTCCGTTCTCCTTTTTGTACTTGATAGTCTGGAAATCGGAGAATCCGTTGGCGATTGTGTAGCCGGTTACGTAGACGTCTCCATAAAGAGCTTCATCCACCACGATCCCCGTAGGAGCAGCTATGTCGCTGTTGTCGATTGCGGAGTTGAAGCTTTTGGTCCAGATCAGGTCGCCCGCGGGATTTACGGTCGTGCCGTTATACCTCATGGTCAGGATGTCGTTGTTCCCCTCGGCTGTCCACGTGTAGCCCGTGATGTAGACATCTCCTGCCACATCCACGTACATGCCTGTAGGCACGTCATCAAAGACGCCATTATAGGTGTGCTGCCACGTGGTCATGCCCGTGGAAGCAGTGTATTTCGCCGTATAGACATCCCGGTCCAGCTCACCCTCCACGGTACCCGAAACGATGACGTTGCCCTGGGCGTCCACCTGGACGAAATTCCCGACGACACCTTTGCCAGACTGATATCGCCATTCCCGCACTTTGTTGCCGGAGAAGTCGTACTTCTGCGTGAGACAGTCGAACTGGCTAGAGGAGCTGTTCCACGTCTGTCCGGTGACGGCGAATCCGTTTACGCCGGCAGAAAGAGACATGAGCCTGTCAGGCCCGCCGTTCGCCCCACCGTAGGAGATGACCTGCTGTGGTGCGTTTTCGGCACCGGCCACCGCATTGTCGTACTTGAGAATCAGATAGTCGTCATTCCCGGAGGCGTTCTGCGCGTACCCCCCCACGTAGACCATGTTGTTCACTCGGTCGATTGAAACTGAGGTCGCTATGTCGTTTGCAACGCCGCTGTAGGTGTTCTGCCAGAGAACCGTGCCTGTAGCACCGCTGTACTTGATGGTATGGATGTCGTTGTCGGTTCCGTTCCAGGCGTATCCGGACACGATTACATCGTTATTGGCGTCGACCGCGACGGCGACGGCCCTGTCGGCCCCCCCGCGCCGATCGTAGGAAGCGTTCCAGGCCATACCGCTGCCGTCGGACCTGAGCTTCACAACCCAATAATCCTCATCCGTGCTGGCGGCGTTGCGGAAATTGGTAAAACCGACGGCAATGACATTGCTGTCGGAGTCAGCGGTGGAAGCGACGATTTCCTGCTTCCCTCTCACCGTGTCCCGCAACTGCCAGTGAACGTCGCCTCCTTTTGCAAGGGATAGGGAGGGATAGGAGAGCATCGGCACGACCAGGGCGAGAGTGAGCAGATAAGAAAGGACCCGCCCAAGCCGCTTACAGCGGAGATGCGCTTGCCGCTTTTCGAATGCCGGCATCTGGTAGTTCATCATCTTGCCCCCGAATATGGTCATCCAACGGTTAGTTCTGATCATGATAGCGTCCCTCACCACGGCGTCTTGACGTTCCAGTAGTTCTCGTTCGGCCACTCGGCAGGCGGAGAAGAGGGTGAATAGGTTCGATTGAAACGGCTGACATGACAGGCGGTGGTAGCTTCCAGCCCTGCCGCCACAGTCGGATACCCTCTGTGCTCCCCTCCTCTGTCATGGGCCGACCCCGGGACCTGCCGATCGGCTGCCCATGGGTTTCCACCGCTCATCCGGTTGCCGCGGTGCTTGTAGTCGAGACAGTTCGTCTGCATGAGCCGGGGTAGCCCGCTCTGGTGTGGCTGGTGGCACTTTGAGCAGGAGAAGGTATGTTCCTTGTTCGTCCCCCACCCCTTGACCGACTTGTGGATCCGGTCGCTGCTCTTCCAGGCGTCGTTTGTCCCATTGAGGTCGGCCTTCAGGTGGCACCGGAGGCAGAGGCCCGCAAATTTATCATCCCCCTCGGTGATCCGGTTGGTGCCGTCGAACGTATTGCGGTCAATGCTGTACTTGACGTAAGGCTGGGTCGGCGTCGGCTCCGCCTGGTATTTCCCCCACGAGCGCGGCACTCCCGCGCTGTCATTGGTAATGTTGGTGCCGGTCGGATCTGGTGCCGGATTGTCCTCCTTGTATGGAGACGTCAGCCACGTACCCTTGAGGAGCGGCACGGCGTAGGACTGCTTGGCCCCAAGGGACTGACTGACGCCATGGGGATCGTGGCAGGGAGTGCAAAGACCTTCGATGGCCTTGGTCGCGGCATGATCAAGAGGTGACGAAACTTTCAGGTGTCCTCCCTTGACCGCCTGTACATCCTTTATTGCATACGGGAGCCGGTAGACAGAGGTCCTGGTCCCGAAACGGTAGGCGTCCTTGTAACCCTTTACCGGTTTCGTGGCTCCGAATGTCGATTCGTAACCCCATGGAGTCAGCCCGGACATCCTCGACATGTGGCAGTCAAAGCATTGGCCGGCACCAGTATTGTAAGGATTGTTTCCGGCCGTGTTGGGGGTGGCCCAATACGACATGGCGTAGCCCCCTTTCCCCGCCTGGGTTTCCTTCAGGTTCCCGCCGTTCTTGGTGCCGTTGAAGGTCACGTAGCTGGAGGTTACCCCTGGGGCCTTCGACCCGTGGGAACTATGGCAGTCGAAGCAGGTGACATTGTAGGCGCCATCCCGTGTGTTCGGGATCGCTCCGTCAATTCCGGTTGCGGGGTCCCATCCCCCTTTGTTGGCTACGGCGTTGCCGTGTGCGGAAAGGGCCTTCGGCACGTTCTTCTTCGCGTTGTTGGTCCCTGCGTACTTGCCCCACAAGGTGGTTCCCTGCTGGCTGTAGCGCGAGGCTATGCTCTGAAGATCCCACGCATACTGGCGGGGGGTCTTGCAGTCATTGAAGGGGTCGGTATCGTTGTTCTGGTCGCTGTGGCAGCTGAGACAGTGGTCGTTGAGCTTCTGGGACTCGCCTCTCGCCGTCGGGCCGTCGGCTGCCATATTTCCCGCCAGAAACTGGATCGCGGTGCTGTAGTTCTTGTAAGCGGTGGGCCGCACACCCGGCCCCCAGACAACCAGGTCCACCACATCGTTCTTGACGGTCGTGTAGGTCTTGAAGTTGTACCCCGTGTGGTATCGGACGTCGATCAGGCCCAACTCCGTCGATTCCCAGTGGCAGGCGTAGCACTGCTTGTTCGTGATAGGGACCCCCTGGACGTGGTGTGATTTCGCCCTGAATTGCGTCATGACGTCCATCCGCTTGCCGATGGCCCCGCCATGGCACTTCACACAATCCCTCGGAAGGCCGAAGCCGGAGTGCCGCGGAACGGGCTTGTTGAAATGGCAACTGTTGCAGCTGGCTCCGTCTGCATGGCTGTCGGTGAAGCGGTGCTCGTGGCACGAAGTACATACCCTCCCGGCGTTGTGACCGTCGCCGCTGACGGCGGTGAAGTGCTTGCTGCTGGAGGAATGGCACACATTACAGATTCCGTTGTATGGGGCGGTCTGCCGGGCGTAATCGGTGCCGTCGACCCGCCGCCTGAAGGAGACGTCAGCCCTCTTGGTAGGAACGCCGAACCTGCCGTCGGTTTCTGTGGCCACCTTGTCTTGGACCATGTAGATGTTCTTGTCGCCATGTGGGTCATGGCAATCCCAGCAGAACTTGCCCCCTTTCCACTTCCCGAGAGGCTTGCCGTTCGCGTCTTTCGTCCAGCCGCCGGTAGATTCGAAACCACGGTAGTGCTTGTACCCGAAGTGGACGGATGAGGCGCGCGCCTTCTTGGGCTTTATTCTCCCCGTTCCCGGGTCGTAGCCCAATTCGTACTTGAAAGGGTTGTCGGGTGGCGAGACATGACACCCCGTGCACTGCCCCCCGGTATCGTCGTCATGGCACTGCAGACACACACCCATCATCAGGTATTGGTTCTTCACATCATCGTTCTGCTCCTTGCTCCAGAGCGGCGAGCCCGATTTGTGAAGCGTGGCGTCGGTGAGATGGCAGCTGACACGGCACCCGGAGGTGTAGACGACCCCCCCGTGCTTCGACCGTACCGAGGAGTAGTTCATCTGAAGCGCTAGCGAACCTGGGGAGTAGTGACAGCCCAGACATTCATCGTCATTCCCCTCCATGTGGCAGTAGCGGCACTCTTTTTCGTACCGCTTTGTGAACTGGGGATGGATGCGAAGCCGGAACGGGTTGTTCCCGTCCTTGTGCAGCACCGTGTTGTCGTGGCAATACCAGCAGGGGTTTCCGGGGAAGTTGGCTGCCGGGTTACCCGATGAGGGATACCTTCCGGACGTTGAGTACCTGCCATGCCCGGTGGTGAACCATTCTGTCATGTTCACCCTCCCCTGGACGTTGTTGAAGGCCTGGAAGTCGTCGGTGTCGCCGCCGCTCGTGCCATGGCAGCTGAGGCATATGATCGGCCGGTCCGCCTCCCCCCATATGGGGTCCGCGCCCCCGGTGTGGCATACGGTCCCGGAGCAGGCTTTCGTAATATTGTTGTAGGTCCCCCCATCTCTGAAGAAAACGTCCTTCGTCTTGTTGACGTGGAAGTCAGGGTTGAGATGGGACACCTCGCTCATCTTGCCGACAGGCACCACGCCGGCATGGCAGTCGGTGCAGGTCCCGTTGATGGTCGTCGAGGAGTGGCAGTTGTCGCAGGTAAAGCTCGTCTCGGTGTGCCGGGCATGGGAATTGGCCCGGGCGGTACCGGCACCCTGGTTCTTGAACATCGGGATGGCGGCTTTCCACTCCTCACCCGGGGGCCAGGCATAGGTCGTCACGTTGCCGAACTGGTAGCGTTCGGGCAGAACCCAAATCTTCCCCTTCTCGTCCGTCCTTCCGTCATGACAGCCGGAGTTCCTGTCCGAGCAGGAGCCGCGGGGATGGCCGTGACACGTATTGCAATCCGTCTTCCTGACGTTCCATGCAAAAGGTCTCACGGTTTCCGGGTCGGTGGTGCCGTCGCTGTGGCAATAGACATTGTCGCAAACCTTGGTGGAGGCGTCGTAGCTGGGGGCTTCTCTTCCGACTATTCCCCATTTGGGCGCAATAACAACATCTCTCGTGCCGTCGACGTGCTTCTCCTTGTTGACGAAACCGTCCGACAGCCGGCCGTTTTGATCTGTGACCCCCTTGATAGTTGCATTGTGGCAGTATGTGCATGGATACTTCCTTATCCATTGCGGCCCCACCAGCCGCGAGTGCCCGTTCGAGGTCATGTTCAGGAAATCGTTGCCACGTCCCCGATGGCACGAATCGCAGCGGGTTGCCGTGGAATCTGACCATTTCACCGCCAGGTTTGGAGCTCCGCCATTGCCGTCGCTGTGGCAGTAGAGATTGACACAGCTTCCTGTCTTCTGCGGATTCTGGCTGGGAAGGAAGCTCGGATAGGCCGTGCTCCCTCCGACATAGCTGCCGCCGCTGTTCGGGAACGCCGTGAAATTGACCTCGATCTCCCGCCCTTCACCGGCATGAGCGAAGGGTTTCGCATCTTTTGTATGATCGGCATGGCACTTCACACAGATATTTTCGATGCTCCGGCCGGCGGAGGTGGAAAACGCAGAGAAATGTCGGGGATGGTTGTTGTCCTGCGGCGGCGCGCCGTGACAGCCCGTGCATCCTGCAGGGGATGCGAAGGGAGGCCCTCCCCAGGTGGGGCTGGCTGATTCGAAATGGCAGTTCACGTTGCCGCAGCTTCCAAGAGTAGGAGTTGACGTCTGAGGAAAGGCCGTAGTTCTGTTCTTGTATGGGGTTTCCAGAGGAGATGCGTTTATTCGTGTGGAAACTTCGATCAACCCGTTGCGGTGTCCGGCATTATAGCTGCCGCTACCTGGATGGCAAGCTGCACACCGGCCGATCTCGCCGAGGGAGAGAGGCTGCGGCAAGTGGCTTCGGTGGTTTCCGCTGAAACCGCCGGTGGATATGTTGCGGAAAGATGAATCCACCGGGCGAATGTCCTGGTTGCGACTATCGCCATGGCAGTCATAACACCGCAGCTCCGCATGAGCGATGGAGCACTGTCCGAACACTCCTGCCAACACCCCCACCACAATGGCCACTCGCTTGATAGCGTTCAAGCTACACCCCCCTTGAGTCGGCGGCCTCCCACATCATTTTGGTACCGCCGTGCTTCCATAGGATAAGAGCTGGATGATTACCGTTGGTGCGCTGAATGGCTGCCGCACTACGCCAAAGGGCGGAGCAGCCATCCTCGTAGTGCGCGCAGCATTACCCCCTGCCTCCGGCTATATAAATAAAACTAATTAACAATGCTTCTGGTTTTAGCAGTATATATGCCAATATTTTAATTATTTTAGATTAACTGATAGGAGCTAAGTGTATGTTTTTTTATACACTTAGCTTAAGACCTGATGAATGAGAACAGAGGGAAGCATATTTATGGCGGGGATAATCATCTGGAGAGATAGCTTCGAATTCCTTCCTCGAGGGGGATGGGAGAAAATGGAAAGATCTTCCTCCAGCCGCCGTCGCAAATGCTCTCTTCAAGCAGCATTGTTATCTGGTCGGTGGTGAGAGGGAAAACAGGAAACCTCTGGAAAAGAGGAACAACCAGCTTCATGAGGAAAAGAGGGTTCCGCAGCTTCGCAATCCGCGGCTTCCCGAGAATCCGTCCGATCAGGTCGAGAAGCTCGTTGTAGGTGACACGATCCGGACCGCAAAGGGAATAGGTGGCTCCTCTCGTCTCCGGCATCTCAAGGGACAGTGCGAAACAGCGCGCCACATCTTCTGCGTGGATGGGCTGAAGCCTGTAGCTTCCGCTTCCGATTACAGGGACTGCGGGAAGTGCCTTAACAAAGCCTGCCAGCTTGTTGATGAAGTCATCACCGGCTCCGAAGATGACAGATGGACGGAATATCGTGTAATCGAGGCCGGAATCCCGCACGATCTCTTCCGCCCTGAATTTGGTTCGGTGGTAGGCGGAAACGGCCTCTGGCCGTGTCCCAAGGGCCGACATCTGGATGTAGCGGCTCGCTCCGGCTTTCAATGCACTTTGGACCATGTGCTCGGTCGCCCGCACATGCAGCGCCTCGAAGGTCACTCCGCGTGCCGGAAATTCACGTATTATTCCGACGAGATTGATAACGGCATCGCACCCTGCTGCGGCCGCCTCCAACGTTTGCGGACGCATAACATCTCCCGTCACCTGCTCTATCCCATCCCCGATCCCCGTCGCATGCCGGTGCACCAGAACCCTGACACTATGCCCCTTCGCCAGAAGCGCCCTGCGCACATAGCCTCCGACAAAACCGGTACCGCCACTCAGAAGCACCTTCATATCTGCCTCCAGACATCATTTTCTTCCCATTTTAACTCAGCATGGAACGATTGCCACCCGATTGCGCGTCGGCTATAATCGCACGCACCATGCTTGATCTTACCCAGCCCAACAGCCGACGGACGCTCCTCATAGTCCCCTCACAGGCAGCAGCCGAGCGTTGCACCAGGGAAGCTCTCGCCACCCATACCATCCTGTGCGGACCGGCTGCGCTGACCCTCAGAGGACTGTGCGATTCTATAAACCGCGTATCCGGCGCTTGCGGCATAATGCTCTCCGGCATCGGAATGAAGATGCTTCTGGAGGATTTGGTCCGCCGCCGATATTCGGTGCCAGAAGAAGGCCCTGGCCGTCCGGGGCACTCTCCCGGCTTCATCGACGCACTGGCCTCGGCGATCAGTGAACTGAAGCAGGCCAACTTCACGGCAGCCGACCTCGTGACCCACCTCCCCCGGTTGCCCCGCACTGAACGGATGACGTATCTGGCTTCGCTCTACGGCCAGTACGAGCGCACCCTGGCGGAACGGGGCCTGATCGACGCCCACGACGGAGAAATCATGGCGCTCCGTCACCTTAGAGACGGAGGCACGCTCCCCGGCCTTTTCACCGATCTCGACTCCATAGTGGTAGATGGCATTTACGACCTTACCGCCGGGCAGCTTTCACTCCTGGCGGAGCTCTCACGACGGCTTCCCGTAGAACTGCGCCTCCCCTACAGCCCGGAGCGGGAAGGAGTGTACGCCTGCGCGGCTCGAACCGCTGACGCCGTAGAATCCCTGGACAACAGCGACCTCAACCTTGCACTTACCTTCGAGGAACCGCATGGCAGGTTCGTCACACCCCTTCTTGCTGCTGTACATGATGACATGCCTGCGCTTGAGACCGAGGCCCCCGGACTGATCGCCGCTCCCGGGCCGTACCGGGAATGTGAGGAGATCGGTCGCCGGATACGGCGGCTCATGGAAGGGGGCGCCGATCCCTCCGGCATAGCTGTCTGCTTCAGGACCCTCGAAATGTACGAAGAGATGATGGAAGACGTATGCCGACGCTTCTCCATACCCGTCTCCTACCGCAGAGGAGCACCGCTGGCTACGGCGGCACTTGTGCGGGCCGCCCTCTCCCCCCTTGTCGCCCTCAAATCCGATATCTCCCGGGAGGAGCTGGCAGGTCTGTGCGGCTCCTCCTACCTTTCATTCCAGGAAGAGCCTCGCGCCGGAGAGGTGGAGCAGGTTCTCAGCGGCTCAGGATACATCAACGACAGCCTGGGGACTGCTGAAGAAAAAATCGGACGTCTAATCGCCAGGTTTAAAACCAAGGGAAAAGACTCGTCCCGCGAGGAACGGGTGCGACGCATGCTCGTTCCCCTGCTGACCGACATCCGCGCGTTCAGGGGAAGCAGGACCGTAGCGGATTTCACCCTCCTCCTCGAAAGATTCATAAAAAAATACCATATCTTCGAGAGGGGAATCAGCAGCACCGACCGGCGTATCCTGAAGAGGGACGCGTCAGCCATCGCGCTGCTGCAGCAGCTCCTGAAGGATGTGGCACGTGACGCTGCCGTAGTCGGCACCGCTGACAGGGCCGTCACTTCAGGAGAATACCTGGAGCTGCTCCGAGAGGGAATGGAGGGGGTGTGCCTGAGCGGCGAACGCTCTTCCGGAGTTTCCATCCTGAACTTTCGCGATGCACGGGGTCTCTCCTTTCCGCACCTCTTTGTCGGAGGGCTCAACGAAGGAGTATGCCCTGCGCCTCACCAGGGGCATGCTCTGCTGAAGGACAGCGACAAGCTTCTCCTCCGGCGCCTTGCCGGCACGAGGTGGCTGCGAACCGCCAGGGAAAAAGGTGAGGAAGAGCCGCTTCTTTTCTGGCTTGCCGTTTCCTGTGCGACGGAATCCCTGACTTTTTCCTACTGTTACGCCGACAGCCGTGGCAACCAGCTTCTTCCCTCCCCCTACCTGGAAGAGATCCTGGATAAGATCCAGCTCCGCGAAGAGCGAAGTTCCGTCACAAACCTGACCCCCGAGCCCGAGGAGTGCATGGAGCCGGAAGAACTCCTGAACTCTCTGGCGCTCAGGCGGCTGCTGGAGCCGTCCCGGCTCCCGGCGGAAATGCTCCCGGCCGCGGCACGAATTAACGCAAATGCCGAAGTCGAAGCGGAACGGGAACTCTTCTTCTCCGCCTCTGATCGCCGGACGCGTGACTTTACCGCCGGGCCCCGCACTGGAAGGCTTGCCGGCCCTGCGGCGGTGGAGGAGCTGGCTTCATATTACAGCTCCCCCGAAGGCCGCTGCTTCACTCCGACATCCTTGGAGGAGTACGCAACGTGCCCATTCCGCTACTTCATGCGCAGGCTCCTCCGGGTTGACGTGCAGGAAAAGCCGGACATCGAACTGGAAACGCGGGACGTAGGCTCATTGGCTCACCTGGTGCTTAAGGAGTTCTTCCTGCGGATGCAGCGCGAGGAACGCCTCCCTCTCCGCGACCTTCAAGAAGCACTCCGGATCTTGCACGAAGTGGCTTCTGGCGCCTTCAGGTGGTGGGAGGAAAACAGGCATACCGGGGAATCTCTCCTGTGGGAAATGGAGAAGGAGTCTCTTCTGCCACTCCTCGAACGGCTTGTAGAACTGGAGGTCGCTACAGAGTCCCCCTTCATCCCTTACGCCTTTGAACACAAAATAGACCCGCCCCTTCAAGTCGCCGACGAAACGGGCGAATCGATCCTTCTCTGCGGACAGATCGACCGGATCGACATTGATAAATCGCGACAATGCGTCAAGGTGGTAGACTATAAGGTGAGCGGCAATGGAGACAAGTTCAGGACTCTCCTGAAGAAAAGCAGTCTCGGAGATACTTCTTTCCAGATACCGGTATACCTGCTGGCCGCTGCTCAACTTCTGGAAACGGAAGGGGTGGGAAAGCCGTCGGATTTTGCGGCATGCTACTGGCTGCTGCGCAAATCGGCCGTCCTGGAAAAGAAGTTTAGAGGAGACGAAAAGGAAGATTTCACAGGGTTTTTAGATACCGATCCCGGGATTAGGAGAACCCTCGGAACGGATAATTTCCTCAACCGGCTGTGCGCCATCGTACGCAGGATCAGGGGGGGGGACTTCCAGGTCACCCCCGCGGAATGCGGGTACTGCGACTTCAGCAGCGTCTGCCGCTATGTTCCGGTGAACCTGAAGGATGATCAGGGGGTATCCACGGGTAGCAATGCATAATGCACTTGTTTTTCCTCACCCCGTTGTGTTAAAAGTTCCCTATTTCCAATGGCAGGAGGGCTATATGGCCGAGCAGGGAGATGTGTGTTATACATTTGAAGCGGCGGTGGAGATGGCCGTACAGATGGAGGAAGAAGGCTTCCGGCATTACCTGGATGCGCTCCGTAAGGTAGAGAACAAGAATGCACGGGAAATCCTGCGTGATGCGGCCCTCGACGAACTGGAGCACAAGCACCAGCTGGAGAAGGCACTGGTCGATGGGCACATGAAAGGTGAAGGGGAGCTGGCAAAGCGTGTCCCTACGATGAACCTCGGCTACGTCCTTGCGAAGAAAGAGCTCAAGCCGGACTCGGATGTGAGGGAAGCACTGGCATACGCCATACACCTTGAAACGAATTCCATCGATTTTTACCGCCGCATGTCGCAGGGCTGTGCGGGTGCTCCCATGGGGAACCTTTTCGAGCTGCTGCTGGCAGACGAATCACGGCACCTGCAGTCTCTCGAAGACATGTACGAGGAGCACTTCCTCCCCGAGGGATAGAGCGGGACATCGGGTACTTCAAAGGCAGCCTTTCGGCTGCCTTTTTTATTGCTCCGACATCGAAAAGCCAACACCCGCCTTGTCCAGGAGACCCACGCGCGCTAACCGGGGCTGGTGCCGCCGCCCGTTATCATGCACTTCCATCAGCTCCACTGAGGAGCCTGGCTTTCATCTGTTTGATAGTTGAGGATGCCGCAGCGGGAGATGATTCGAGGCGGGCGACGGCGGCGCAGCCAATGGCTTCGCCGCCGTCGCCGCGATGGGTTTATCCGATTTCGACAAGATTGAGGTCGAAGATCAGGTTCCGACCGGCAAGGGGATGGTTCGCGTCCAGGGTGACCGTCGTATCGGTCAGCTCCGTGATGACGACCGGAAAGCTGTTTCCGTCCTCCTGAGTAACCTCCAGCTGGTTCCCCACCTCCAGAGGAAGATCCTGCGGGATGTCGCTTCTTTCCACAACCGCCACCATGTCGTCAACCCGCTCTCCATAAGCCTGGTCAACAGGTATGTTAACGGTCTTCCTGTCGCCTGGGCTCATGCCGACCACCGCCTGCTCGAACCCGGGAATTACCTGTCCTTCTCCTATGGTGAACTCAAGTGCTCCATCTTCGCATCCGCACCCGGAATCGTTGCATTCGGAGGAATCGAATACCGTGCCATCCTCCAGTTTTCCCGTATAATGGACCTTTACCCGGTCCCCCTGCTTCGCCTGTGCCATAACATCACTCCGCCTTTCACGTTGTTGACAAGCCCGCGCAACTATAGCAGACAATATTCCAATTAGCCATCCTTTATCCGGCAGCGGACGGATCCGGTGAACGGAGACAGCCTCTACCAACAAAGATCCGTAATCAGTCCTTAAGCTCGAAAGCCACCTTCAGCACCACCTGGTACTCCGTTATCCGCCCATCCTCCTGCACGTGCCCCCTGATGTCCTGAACCTCGAACCATGACAGCCGGTCGAGAGTCTTGTGGGCACGATTCACCGCCGCCTGAATGGCTGCTTCCACCCCATCCGGTGAAACTCCTATCACTTCAACTTTCTTGTAGATCCTGTCCTTGCCGTACATGCATTCCTCCCGGTGCGTCCTTTGCCACCCGCAACGCACGCATTGCTACAAGGATAGCACCCCAACCAAGCAATTCAACCTTCACAGCCGGGGAGGATAATGGTATCGTTCACCTCGGCTGGAGGAATACGCAATGGAGAAACGCAACAGCACGACCCTTTTCAAAGGATTCGTGGTGAACATAGAGCAGGTGGAAGTCAGGATGGGGGAAAAGGGGTGGCACACCTACCAGATAATCCGCCATCCCGGAGGAGTTGCGGTACTTCCCCTCCACGAAGACGGCACCGTCTCCCTCATCAGACAGCTTCGCCCAGCAGCCGGTGCCTTCCTTCTCGAACTTCCCGCAGGGCGGCGGGACCCGGGAGAAGAGCCTGCGGTCTGCGGAATGCGGGAACTTGCGGAAGAAACGGGGCTGATAGCAGGAAAGCTCGAATCACTGGGAACAATTTACTCCTCCCCCGGCGTCATGGATGAGGTGATCCACCTTTTTCTCGCCACCGATCTTACTCAGCAGACGGATAACCAGGAACCGTACGAAAACATCGAGACGCTCCGCATCCCTATTGCAGAGGCGCTGGAAATGGCCCGGGATGGCAGGATCGCCGACGGCAAGACTATCGCAGCTCTTTTTCGGGTATGGGGGCGCAAATGATACTGGCCGCGACCGTAGGGCCGGAACAGGCCGGGATGAGGCTGGATGACGGAGCAAAGGCACTCTTCCCCCAACTATCCAAAGGAGAAATACGAAGAATCATCGACTGGGGAGGGTGCACCGTCTCCAACACCCTGGCCAGGGTCGCATCGCGCGCGCTCAAGGAGGGGGAAGAGCTGGTCCTCGGTGTGATGGAGCAGGAGCGGCGAATCGATCTGGTATACCGCCGGGAGGACCTCCTCTACGAAGATTCCTCCTTTATGGCCATCAACAAGGCTCCCGGCATCAACAGCCAGCGCACCCCCTATCAGCTCAAAGGAACTGTGGAGTACGCGGTCTCCGTCTATCTCAGGGAGACCGGAATCAAGGAACCGGCCCGGGTAATACACCGTCTCGACCGGGGCACATCCGGCGTAATGTTCTTTCCGAAGAACAAGAGGGCTGCCACGCATATCTCCCTTCTCCTCAAAGAGGGAAGAGTTGAAAAAGTTTACTGGGCGCTGGTCGACACCTTGCCCGACGAAGAACGATGGACGGTTGACGCACCTATCGCCAAGTTGAACAAGTTCAGGTACGGCGTTGCGTTCCCCGGCAAGGAAGCCGTTACACACTTCCGGACACTCGCGGCGGGGAGCGGAGCGGTCCTCGTCGAAGCCCGTCCGGTCACCGGAAGAACCCACCAGATACGGGTGCACCTGACCCATTGCGGCCTGCCCATCCTAGGAGACACTACGTATGGGGGGGCATCAGCCCCGAGAATGATGCTTCACTGCCGGCAGATGTGCTTCCGCTCCTCTGACGGACGAAAAGTGTCGGCTGTCGCGCCGGTGGATCCGGCTTTTCTCGAAGAATGCCGTGCCCGCAGCATCGATCTATCTCCCCTGCTGCAACCTTCCCCCTGAAGGCCTAGCAAATGCAATGGTCCGACGTCAAAAAACAGGTTCTCTCCTTCACCGGCAACACCATTGTCTCGGCAGGAGCCGGTTCCGGAAAGACCGCCGTCCTGGTGGAGCTTTACCTTCGCCTGCTGGCGGGAGAGACCTCTTTCCCCCGGCCCCTCCGCGTCGAGGAGATAGCAGCCATCACCTTCACCGACAAGGCGGCAGTGGAAATGAAGGAGCGTGTACGCCGGGGGATCGCGATGCGCCTTCAGCGAGAAGACCAGGCAGCCGACTGGAAAGACCTCCTGCGATCCTTTCCGGCCGCGGCGATATCGACCTTTCACGCCTTCTGCTCCCAGATCCTCAGGGAAAATCCGATAGAAGCAGGGATCGATCCGTCATACATGCTTCTCGATGAACGCAGCGCGAGAGAAGAGCTCACCTGCGCCCTAGACGAAATCATAGCCGGAGAATTGCGCGACCGGACCCCCGACATCAGGCTGCTGCTTCGCTACCTCCCCCTTTCCGGCGCAGGGCGGGGAAAAGGGTTGCGGGAACTCCTGGAGGAGCTTGTACGAAAGAGGTCCGGAAGCTGTACTACGGACGAGGACCTTGCCGGATTTCTGGTCGAATGGGACGAGCGTGCAGCCCGCCGGTTCCGGGAGCGGGAGATCGAGCTACAGGAGCTGTGCGCGGAGATCGCCCGAATTCTCAAGGGGAAAGAGCTGGTCTTCCACGCAAAACTGCGTGAACTAGAGCGTATATACGGCTCCTGCGTACTGTCCCTCGGCGAAGAAAGCACCGCCACGTTTCTGGATTCCATGGAAAGCTGCATCGCGGGCAACTGGGGGAAGGAGAAACCTGTTCGCGACCGCCTCGCCAACTGCATCGCGGGACTCCATGAGTCATACTGGCAGCTCCGCACTTCTCCCGCGGCGGAGGCCCTTCTTCGCCTCGCCGGGAAGCTCTCGAACGCATACTGCCTACGAAAGGAACGGCAGGGAGCCCTCGACTTCGAAGACCTTCAGATCGCTACCCGCAACCTTCTCCTCAACGACCCCGGCATCCGTGCCGAGTACCGGTCACGCTTTCCTGTAGTCATGGTGGATGAATTCCAGGACACAAACCCGCTGCAGAAGGAGCTGGTCGGCCTGCTGTGCGGGGAGGAGCAGCGCCTTTTCATCGTCGGGGACCCCAAACAGTCCATATATCTCTTCCGGGGAGCCGACGTCGAGGTTTTCGGCAAAGCACAGGCGGAGATCGCAGCATCCGGCGGCGAGCCACTCTTTTTCCAGGAATCGTTCCGTTCCAGGCCCGAGATCATCCAGTTCGTGAACAGCCTCTTCGGTAAGATCGTCATGGCACAGGGTGACGCCCCTTTCGAGATTGTGTACGACGAGCGCCACCACCTTTTGCCGCAGCGGGAAGCGGGTGACGGCACTCCATGCGTCGAGCTTCTGACCCTCGAAAAGGACTGTTCAAGTGCCGAGGCTCGCTGCAACGAGGCCGCTGCGATTGCCGAAAAGATTCGTACCCTCGTATCGGAGAAAGAGGGAGTGCGTGTTTTCGACAGGGAGCACCTGGTAGCGGCCTCGGAAGGACGCCCACCGCGCTGCGGCGATATCGTCATCCTCTTCCGCCGCTTCAGCAACCTGAAACTTTACGAGCGTGAATTGCGGCAACGGGGCATCCCCTACTATGTTGTAAAAGGGAAAGGGTTCTACCGCTGTCAGGAGATCCTCGACATCATCAACTTTCTGCGCTACCTGGAGTCGGAGCGGGACCTGGTGGCGCTTACGGGTGTCCTCCGCTCTCCCCTCTGCTGTGTATCCGATGAAACGCTATTCCTTCTTGCACGGGAGGGAGAGCTCTCAAGATGGCAAACGACCCTGGCTCGACCCGAAGCATGCGCACGACTGGAAACGCAGGATGCAGCCAGACTTGCCGCCATCTCCCGCCTGATCGATCGGCTGCGCCCCCTGCGGGACCGTCTGACCATCGCCGAGCTTCTTGAGGAAATCCTGACCGGCACCGATTTCGCCTCCACTCTCCTCACGACCTTCCAGGGCGAGCAGAAACTTGCGAACCTGCGGAAACTGATCGAGCTCTCCCGTTCCTTCGCCGACAGGCACGAAGGTGCTCTCCACCGCTTCGTCCTCTATCTGGTGGATCTGGTGGAAACGGAGCCGACGGAAGCGGAAGCGGTGATTTCCGCAGAAGGTGAGAATGTAGTACGGCTGATGACCGTTCATCAGAGCAAAGGGCTCGAGTTCCCCATCGTATTCGTTCCCGAGATCGGGGCGGGGCAGCCAGTGAACAACTCCCCCCTCCTGTATGACGACCAGCTGGGTCTGGGCCTCAGGGTGGCCCCGCCGGGGCGTGAGGCACGCCCTTCTCTTGCATTTCGGGCAATTTCGGAGCTCCGCAGAGCCAAGGAATGCGCCGAGCTGAAACGTCTACTCTATGTGGCGATGACCCGTGCCCGGGATTATCTTCTCCTGTCGGGGGAGGGAAACGGAGACTGGCGGCGCTGGATCGACGCTTTCTGCGCCGGAGAGGAGCGTCACCTGTTGAAAGTGACGCCGGTTGCCGTGCCTCCGCCGCCGGATCGGAGCGAGAACCCGACGGCTGATGCAACGCTTTCTCCCGAGAGGCTGGAACTAGGAGTGGCAAGGGCTCTCCATTACCGCTCCCCCGGCCCCTCGACGATGCTTTTCTCTCCCACTGCTTTGGAAGATTACCTCCAGTGCCCACGGAAGTATTTTTACAAGGGTGTAATGGGACTTGACGAAGGGCTCTTCAAGGAGCTGCTCGGAGGGCCCCACGACCGTTACGGACAGACCGGCGGCATGACGGCGCTCGAAAAAGGCAACCTGGCACATGCAATGCTCGAGCTTGTCGACTTCGACGCTCCTCCTCTCCTCCAGCGGGCATCCTGTGCTGCTACAGCCGCCCGCATGGCCGCCGCACCCGTTGATGCGGAGGAGGTGACGGCTCACGTAATCGCTTTCGCCGCAAGTCCGGCGGGTAGGGTGCTCGCAAAACGGAAGCTCCTGCGCGAACACCCCTTCACTCTGAAGCTGGAGGGAGCTGCAACGTATTACGTGAAGGGAGCGATGGATCTGGTGGCCATAGCACCTGACCTGGTCTCCGTCTACGACTACAAGTATGTCGAGCGGGAGCGGGCCGACCTGGATGGCTACCGGTTCCAGCTTCGCATTTACATGCTCGCCCTGTCTTCGGCATTTCCGACGATGCCGATTGAAGGGCGGTTGGTGTTTCTCAAGGGGGGGGAAATCGAGGAAGTTGCTCCGCGTCCGGAGGAACGCTCACTGCTGCTACGCCTGATGGATGACGTGCGGACTAGAAGCACCGAAGAGGACTTCGGAGTGCGGGAAGGATGTGACGGGAGACACTGTCCCTTTTACCATCGCTGCCGCACGTCAGGGTGAGGGAGATCCCCAGACCGCTACTCTGTTGCGGCCTGAGTTCTTGGCTGCATAGAGCGCCTTGTCGGCCCGGTCGATCAGCTGTTGCCTGTTCTCAGCATCCGGAGGGAATGTAGCGATTCCCATACTTATGGTAAGGGTACTGCCAGGCTGGGTCTGTTCCAGGGGGAACGGATGCTCGGCAAAGGCATGCCGCAGTTTTTCCCCCACCACCAGCGCCACCTCCTTGCCTGTTTCAGGCATGATCACTATGAATTCTTCCCCACCGTATCGCGCGATTATATCCGAATCCCGCACGCTCTCCATGAAAAGCTCCGCGGCGAGCCTGAGAACTTCGTCCCCCTGCACGTGCCCATGCCTGTCGTTGTAGGCCTTGAAGAAGTCGATATCGATCATCGCAAGAGAGCAGAACCTTCCGTACCGCCTGCTGCGGGCAAGCTCCCGGTCCAGAATGGCAAGGAGCTGCCGGCGGTTGCAAAGGCCGGTGAGCTGGTCGGTACCAGCCTCCGCCTCGGCACGCTCACAGCTCTTTTTCATCCGTTCGAAAGCGAGCTTGCGGACCACCAGGCTCCGGATCTTAGGCACCAGCTCCTCCATGTCGGGAGGGAAGGGATGGATATCATCCACTCCGGCCCGCGCAGCTGCAGCACGGATCTCTTTCCCCGTAAGATCGGAGATCATCAGGACCGGCAGATGGGCAGTCACCGAGTCGGACTTCAGGCGACGGCAGACTTCCAGGCACTCCATTCCCGGCATCTCAGGATCTAGCAGCACCAGGTCGGGGGAAGATGAAAACGCCGTATCGAGGAGTGCCCCCCCCTCCTCCGCTACAACGACCTCGTAGCCTTCCTCCCTGAGGAGGTGGGCAAAGCGCTGGACCCGGAGGGGATGCGCACCCCCGAAAAGTATCCGCGGAGCCGGATGATCCCGTGGGAGCGCCTCCTCTCCCGGGATCAGGAGGGTGAAGGTGCTTCCTCGCCCAGGGTGGCTGTCAACCCAGATCCTGCCCCCGTGCAGCTCTACGAAGCGCCTGACCAGAGCCAGCCCCAGGCCGACGCCGCCATTTCCTCCCGGCGCACCCATCCCGCGTTCGAAGCCGAAAAAGATCCACTCAGCATCTTCCTGTGGAATTCCCGGCCCCTGATCCGATACGGTAACCTCGAAATACCGGTGTCCAGCCGATTGCGTCTCAATGATCTCCGCGACCACCATCGATCCTGCCCCTGAGAACTTTAGGGCATTCGTGAGCAGCTCCTCGACGATAAAGGTAAACTTCTGCCTGTCCGCATATATGGATCCTGCTCCCACCGCACTGCGAGCGGCAATGCGTATCCCCCTGCGATCGGCAAGGGGCCGCAGGCGCCCGATCACCTCCTCGAACGCCGAAGTCACCGGAAAGTGCTGCGGCACGAATCTGGTCAATCCGATGTCCATGCCGCTGAGATCCAGGATACGGTCCACCAGCGAACGGAGCCGAGCCCCATGCTCAGCAATATACCGTACGCATTGCCGCTGACGGTCGTTCACCTGCCCGTATGATCCATCATCCAGCGCTGCAGCTAGATCGAGGATGTAGTTGATGGGGGTTCTCAACTCACGCGACATGTAAGAGAGAAACTCCGCTCTGGCGCGGGTAGCGGCTAGAAGACGGTCGTTAACCTGCTGCAGCTCTTCGGTGAGCTCCCGTACTGCCCGCTCAAGGGACCCTTCCCCGTCCCGGAGGCTTTCCCTGGTCCTGCGCACCATCACAGCGGCCAGCGTGTAGTATGCGCATCGAACGTGCCGGAGGAGGAGCCATGCCGCTCCATCAGAAGAGCCCTTGCGGGAGCGCCCTCCCCTCCGGCGACTTTCAAGGGAAGACACAGGAGGTCGTACTCCCCCGGCTGCACGGATCGGAGGTCCAGGCCTTCCAGAATGAGAACGCCTCCTCCGAGGAGTTGCCGGTGAACATCGCCGCTCCCCTCGAACCGTTCGATGGAGGGCCCGTCGATCCCGACAAGGCACATCTTCCGTTCCACCAGGTAGCGTGCTGCATCTTCCGACAGGTGGGCATAGTCCTCGTTGAATTCTCCCTCGGGCCAGAACGCTCCGTTGTCGGTCTTCAGGAGCAGCCGGCTCGTACCGTGCAACGGCAACCTGGAGATGATCCTGGCGCTTACCTCCGTCACTCCCTTCACCTCCACCACGACAGCCGGGCCTATCATCAGCTCCGGCGGCAGCAGATCAACAGAGGCTCCGGAATCGATAAAATGGCTTGGAGCGTCCATGTGCGTTCCTGCATGGCTTCCCATCACCAGACGCGACAGGTTGAGCCGGTCGCCGCTGGCTATGGACGCCACCTGCTCTACGGTTACCTGCGGGTCTCCTGGATACACCTGCATGCCATTTCGCACCGGTACGGAAATATCATGGATTTTCATCGCTCTCTCCTTCGTATGGTTCTTTCATGATTATACAGGGAAAAAGGTCCGGAGCCAGATGTACGGGACGGAAGCTGCGCCGAAACTTTGACATGGACGGAGCCGGCGGTATTCTCTTTGTAGAAGGGGTTGTGAAGCAGGTTCAGGGAGGTGTTGATATGACCAGAATCGTTTCCTTCGCGGTTCTCTGCATAGCTCTTTCCGGATGCGCAAACGTAATGAGCAAACAGTCGATGCAACTGGTGGACAAGTCGGTATCTTTCGAAATGGTGCGGACGGACCCTGAAGCGTATAAGGGGAAGTACATACTCACAGGAGGCACCATCGCCGGCATTAGGAACAGAACCGGAGAAAGCCAGCTTGAAGTGGTACAGCTACCCCTCGACAGCAGCGGACGCCCTGAGGAGAGTTATGAAACCCGTGGGCGGTTCATTGCCGTAATGGACAAGTTCCTGGACCCCCTCATTTTCAAGCAGGGGAGGCAGGTGACGATTGTCGGCGAGGTGAGGGGGCAACAGGTGCGTCGCCTCGACCAGGTCGATTATGCATACCCGGTGCTGGGGGTCAGGGAACTTCACCTGTGGCAGCCGGAGCCCGAGCGATACGCACCGTACGGCTACGGTTACCCGTACTACCGGTACGATCCCTGGTGGCCCTACTGGTACAACAGACCCGGCCCGTATCGGTGGTGGTAGTCAATCACGCCTGTTCCTTGAGGCGAGAAAGAGGTAGTAGATAAGGAGCAGCGGCATCACCGACATCCCGGCGGCGAAGTTACCCTTGAAAAGCTGGAACGTGGCGAAGCCGACGATGCCGATGACTATGCAAATCTGGATGAGCGCCCAGACCCGTCTCATCACAGCGAGTCTCCTGAAGTTTGTTCAATCATGATATCCTCAATGCGGCGGAAGAGGCTGCCGCCGCTCCACTCGATGAAATGTAGCACCTGCAGGTTGAGCGGCAGCCCGGGGAGGTCGCCGCTGTTGCGCCAGTCGGTACGCAGCCCATAGCATACCTTCCCGAGGCCCGCAGCGAATCCGACCTCACTGGCAGTACCGGAATCGACCTCGGCGCCGTCCAGCACCGCGAACAGTATGTCGGCCTCCCTGATGAGGCGCTCGTTGGCTGAACCGATGACGCCGGCCAGGTCGCGCAGCATCCTGTGCCGCGCGTCGTGGCCGGTGACGTGGCGGGCCGCCTCCAGCTCCGCTGCATACGACTGCTCCCAGGGATCGGTAACCTCCAGCCCAACCTCCCGCAGTCTCGCCTTAACCCGCTCCAGATATCCAGAAAGCTCGTGACTGAAACCGAGAGGAGAAGCGAGGTAGGCCTTCCTCATTCGTTGCTCCCCATGAAGTTTCCCCCCTATTCCGCCGCAAGCTCATGCCGCGGCACCCTATCCACCTGCACTTGTAACAGAAACGGCACCCGGTGACCATTAAAAACAGCTCCGGATACCGGCCTTGACTTCACCTGCGCCTTTCTTTAATCTCAGGGATGGAAAGGTAGCCGTACATGGATCTGGTTCAAGACAAGCTGTACAAGCGGATCAAGAATGCAGTAGGACGGGCTGTCGCAGATTACGGGCTGATCGCTGATGGAGATCGCATTGCAGTCGCCGTTTCGGGAGGAAAGGACTCCTACTCTCTCCTTCACATACTGGAAACGCTACGCCGTCGGGCACCCGTAAAATACGAGCTGATCGCCGTCAACATCGACTCCGGCTACCCGGGCTTCCGGACGGACATCATCGAGGAGCACCTGCGGGCCCACGCCTTCTCTTTCCACATGGAGAAAACCGATCACTATGACATCATAAAGGAAAAGAGGCGCCCAGGGTCATCCTACTGCTCCATCTGCGCCCGCCTCAAGCGTGGCGTCCTCTACACCCTGGCACAGCGTCTCGGCTGCAACAAACTGGCCCTGGGCCACCACCTGGACGATTTCATCGAAACTCTGCTCCTAAACCAGTTCTTCGTCGGCTCCCTGAAGGCTATGGCCCCCTCAATGATGGCCGACAACGGTGTGACGACTGTCATACGCCCCCTGGTCTATGTGGAGGAACGGGACATCATCAATTTTTCGCGCGCCAACCGCTTTCCCGTCGTCTGCTGCTGCTGCCCTGTCTGCGGAAAGGCCGACCACCAGCGCAAGCGGATGAAGCAACTGCTTACGGAGCTTGAAAAGGAAAACCCGTTCATCAAACGGAGTCTGCTAAAGGCGCTCGCCAACGTACAGCCGCGCCATCTCCTCGACCGGCAGCTACGGAAGGACGGTTGCGTGGAGTAGCTGCCCTCCTCGCCGAAGCCCTGGCTCGTCCCTTCAACGCTTTCCACCTGATGCCGGCCAAGGCATCGGACACCGACAGCCAGCTGCAGTAAATCACGATGCACGCTCCGAATATCACTATTGGTTCCATCTGTCTCTCCTCCCCCTGCTTTATGGTTAGGAGATATCACCAACATGCGACAGGTTATGTCGCACCTACGACGCGAGGTCCACAATGAACCGTTTCATGCAGCCGCTCAGAATATCCATCCAGTGGCTCTTTCTTTTCTTCATGCTCTACCTGGGGGTACAGCTCTATCGCTTTGTCGCACACATCCGCAGCGGCGGCGTCCTCCCTTACGTGCCCCGTCCCGACGGTGTTGAGGGCTTCCTCCCCATCTCTGCATTGCTCTCGCTGAAGCAGTGGATCGTCAGCGGCACAATTAACCCTGTACATCCGGCAGCACTGGTGATTCTTCTGACAGTCATAGCGGTATCGCTTCTCCTCAAACGCTCCTTCTGCTCCTGGATCTGCCCGGTCGGGACCGTGTCGGAACTGCTATGGAAGAGCGGGTTTTCGCTGCTCCGGAGAAACAGTCGCCTGCCGCGCTGGCTCGACCTGGCACTGCGTGGGATAAAATACCTGCTACTGGCGTTCTTCCTCTACTCCATCCTTATAGCGATGCCGACCGCTGCAGTGGAATCCTTCATCAATTCCGACTACAACAAGATCGCCGACGTGCGGCTCCTGGAATTCTTTCTCAATCTGTCGGGTACGGCCCTCATAGTCGTCCTCGTCCTGCTCCTGCTATCGGTTCCCCTGCGCAACCCCTTCTGTCGCTTTCTATGCCCGTACGGCGCTCTGCTTGGCCTCGTATCGCTCCTGTCCCCGACAAAGGTGACCCGCAACAGGGAAATGTGCGTCTCATGCGGCGCCTGCAACTCGGCATGCCCTTCGGGAATTCGCGTGATGGAAAAGAAGAGGGTGCATTCGGAGGAGTGTATCGGCTGCTGGCGCTGTATAAGCCACTGCAGAGTACAGGGTGCCCTTGAGATGAAGCTGACGGGAAGACGGATCGTTATTCCTGGAATTCTATTCGCACTGCTGGTCGTGGGGATATTCCTTGGTGGGACCTTCGCCGGTAAGGCAACAGGCCACTGGCGGACCGGCACCGGAATCGAGGAATACCGGCGCCTTCTGGGCCCTTCACCAGACTGACCCGCTCATGACGAAAATGCCGACAAGCGAGCATGCACAACCGGGCAACCGGGAAACAGATGCCTTTACTTTGGCCGTTTCCAGGAAAGAAGCAGCTTGCCCTCCAGTGGAGTAACGGCTATCAGCTCCCATCCGGCATCGCCTTCAGTGTTCGCATCGTCAACAATCCCGTTCCACGTTGCTTCAACCAGCGTCGAGATGTTGATCCGATGGTCTACGGTCATCAAGGGGGCTGCGGCCTTCGTAAATTTGTATTCGAACTTCATCCAGCACCTCCTCCTGTTTCCGCAATGCTACTCCTCACGCGGCGCCATAATGGATCTGTTTTCAGTTCTGCATTGCCGCAGCACCCTCAGCGTCCACTCCGCCATCGGGCGAGGAGCATATCCGGTCGGCGACGGTGCGAAAGTGAAAGCCATAGATCGCCATTGTTATGGCAAGTGGAAGCAGTTGTGGCTTCCTCAGGAGCGACCAGAGGAATACCTTCCAGTAGTGCAGCCGCTCTTTCCCCATGAAACCAAGGAACCATATCGACCGGAAGAACGCCCTGATGTCCCTCTGATGCAGCATTCCCCACTGAGACGGACCCGATGGCCGGTACTCCTTCAGAAAGGTCATCAGCCGCGCGTAGAAGTAATCCGGGGAATAGATTGTCCTGACCAGACGCTGATATCCGGAAACCAGTACACGAGGGTTCATCAGCGGAATGTAATTCAGAAATATGTCCGTGTTGTTTCCGCTAGATCCGCTGAGGAGTCTTCCCTCGCGGGAGAGGCGGTGATGGAGCTTTGTCCCTCGCAGGACCATCAGTATCCCCACCATCGCGGTGACGATGCCACTCTCCTGTATGAACCGGAGCTGCTTTTCAAAGATGGCCGGGGTGTCGGTGTCGAATCCTACGATGAAGCCTCCCTGCACCTGGAGCCCCGCCCGGTGGATGCGCTTTACCGACTCGACGAGATCGCGGTTGCAATTCTGGATTTTTCCCGTCTCCCGGTGCGACTCCTCTTCAGGGCTCTCGATGCCGACGAAAACCTCCCGGAAACCGGCAGCGACCATCAGCTCCATCAGGATGTGGTCGTCCGCAAGGTTGATCGATACCTCGGTATAGAAGAAGAACGGGTATCCGCGCTCCTTCATCCATGAAATCATTGCCGGAAGTACGTCACTTTTCAGCTTCTGTCTGTCTCCAATGAAATTGTCGTCAACGAAGAAGACCCCTCCCCTCCATCCCACGTTATAAAGCGCTTCTAGTTCGGCAATTACCTGATCCGCTGCTTTTGTCCTCGGCTCTCGGCCGAAGAGTTGCGTGATGTCGCAGAACTCACAATCAAAGGGGCATCCCCGTGAATACTGTATGTTCATGGAAGCGTACTGCCGGCGGTCGATGAGTTCCCACCGGGGGAGGGGGGTGAAAGAAATATCGGGACGTCCCGCAGGGAGATAAAGGCGCTGCGGCGTCTGCTTTTCAAGGTCTTCCAGGAACCGGGGCAACGTCACCTCCGCCTCTCCGAGAACCAGGTGGGTAACGTCGGGGAACTCGTCATGGCAGGTGGTAAAAAGCGGCCCTCCCCCGACCGTTTTGACCCCCAGAGTACGGCACCGGTCAAGAACCTCCTTCGCCGACTCCCTCTGCACCGTCATTGCGCTGATGAACGCATAGTCCGCCCACATCAGGTCACGGTCCGACAGCCGGTCCACGTTCAGGTCGACCAGCCTCATCTCCCAGTTCGTCGGCAGCATTGCCGCGACCGTCAGAAGACCGAGCGGCGGAAAAACCGCCTTCTTCCCTATGAAGGGCAACGCATGCCGGAAACTCCAGTACGTGTCGGGGTATCGGGGATAGACGAGAAGAATCTTCATGTCCGGCTATGCCTCCTTCCCCTCGATAGGGTTGAGCGTTATTCCGCTTTCCGACATCGCTAACTCGCATAAACGGTTCGAGTGCCTTATTCCGCGTGACTTGAGAATCAACAGCGTCCGCCTCCTTCGATACCGCTCCTCCATATCACGAAGGAGGATCCAGGTATCTATGAGGGAAGAGACCTGAACTTCAGTGGATACGGCAAGCGATTCCTGATGGATGAGATCGGTAAAGATCGTTGTCACCTTCCGCATCTTCAGAAAGTCGATCAGACGCATCACCATGGACCTCGCCTGAAGCACGGTACCGACATCCGTCAAAGCCGTCATCGGGTCGAGAACCACGATCGCCGGGCTGAACTTGTCCACAATCCGATGCATGGTAAGCAGGTGCCTTTCGAGACCGTACATGGTTACACGTGCGGCATGAACCTGCAGCAGGCCCTTCTTCACCCACTGTTCCACGTCAAGCCCAACAGATTTCATATTGTGCATGGTCTGCGCTGCCGACTCCTCGAACCCGAAGTAGACACAGCGTTCCCCACGACGGCAGGCGGCATCAATACAGGTCATGGAGAGGGTTGTCTTTCCGGTGCCGGGGGTTCCGGAGATGAGGACGCTGCTTCCCTGTGCGTATCCCTTCCCCTGCATCATTTCGTCGAACTGCTGAACACCTGTCGAAAGGAAGGCACCTGATGGCTCGTATTCAAGGCGCAGCGACGTGATGGGAATAAGGGTTATTCCCTCGTCGTCGATCAGAAAAGGGAATTCATCGGAGGGATGGACCGATCCACGGTACTTGACAACCCTAAGCCGTCGGGTCGATATTTCTTCGGTCACGCGGTAATCGAGGGCTACCACACAATCGGCCATATACTCTTCGAACCCGCGGCGCGTTATGTTTTCAGATCCCGCCTCTCCAGTCACCACGACCGTCATGCCTCTTTCCTTCAGCCAGTTGAGAAGACCGCGCAACTGGAGCCGCAGCTTTCCCGAATCCGATACTCCGGAAAAAAGTGTATCGAGTGTGTCCACAACCACTCTTTTTGCGCCGACGGAGGAGATGGCATCGGCAAGGTGTATGAAGAGGGTGCCGATGTCGTATCCTCCTCCCTCCGTCAAGGTAACCTTACTGAGATCAACGCGGAGGATGAACAGCAGGCCCTTTTCCACCAGCGGCCGAAGATCCATCCCGACCGACTTCATGTCAGCGACAATATCTTCCGCCGTCTCTTCCAGGGTTACGTATACTCCCGGCTCATCCTCCGTTATTCCCTTGATGAGGAAGCTCATTCCAAAGGTTGTTTTTCCGCAGCCGGCATTCCCGGCGATGAGGGTCGACCGCCCTTGCGGATAGCCACCTCCCGTTATGTCGTCAAGCCCTTTTATGCCTGTGGAAGATTTAGCCGTTACGGAATGCATTCGCCCCCCTCGGGCTGCAGCTTGGTTCCACCCCCCCGACAAACCTCGGATGTCATACCCTCTGGACAACAAACCGGGCGCGGGATCACATGAATATTCAGCCATACGCGGAGATGCACGCATGACGGATAGAATGATTGTATCAATATTCGCCGGCTCTGCCATTCACACCGCTGGGGACGACCTAACGGACCAGTACATAGTTGCGTCCAAAAAGAGACATTCCGATAAAGCCGCGCATTTCCAATTTATCAGGGGAAACGAGCTTCATTTTGCATTTGTAATTCTTGCCACTCTGCGGATCGTAGCAGGCTCCGCCCCCCCAAGTGCTTCTGCCCGTTGCAGCCACCCCTTTCATGACCTGGAGCCCGAGAATCGGACGTTTCCTCAGGGCGGGATCGGGATTTTTCCTGTCGGTCTTGGTTTCCCCGACCGGCCCGTCTTTGCTGTCGAGGTAGACCGGCTCATCGAGGCCGACGATCTTTCCGCAGATTTTTTTGCCACATCTGAAAAATTCCAGTTTCACGTCTCCTTTTTCCGTCGTCCAATAGCCGAGTATGTCGTCCGGCCCGGCACCGTAGACGGGCAGCGCCGCCAGCAGAATTATGACGAAGGTTGCCCACAGTTTCATACATCCTCCCCCAAACAGGTTTTGACTGACGCTTTCGATAGGCGGCATACCGAATACAATGATTGTATCAATATTGACCTAATCCGCCATGCACGCCTGTGGACTATCCGGGACGCAGGCACTCCTCACGCCGCGGGGTCGGCTTTCAGATGGTATATTTAGAGAAAGTCCTGTAGTCTCCTTTCCGAAAGGAGGCAATGATGACTACGGAATCCCCCTTTCGTCATGCTGCGAAACCGGATTGGTACGCGCAGACCGCTCGGTTCGCTAGACCCGATCCCGGAAAGGCGAAATTGCAACTCCTTAACACCCTGCTCCCTTACGTTCTTGTTCTAAACCTGATGTTTCTATCCATACATCTTCACGTCCCGTATGCGATCACGCTCGGTCTTGCGGTGATAGGTGCGGCGTATCTAGTCCGGATCTTCATCATCTTCCATGACTGCACGCATGGCTCCTTCCTTCCGTCACCCCGCGCGAACAGAATCATCGGATATATCACCGGCATCCTCACCTTCACGCCTTTCGACGACTGGCGGCGTACCCATGCAGTGCATCACGTCACTGCAGGTGATCTGGACAGGCGCGGAACAGGTGATATCCGGACCCTGACGGTGGAGGAGTACCGGGAAGCTTCATTCTTCAAGCGGTTGGGTTACCGGCTGTACCGCAGCCCGCTCGTCATGTTCGGCCTCGGCCCCGGGTGGGTGTTTCTGCTGAGAAACAGGTTCCCCTTCAGAGGGTGGAAGAGGCGCGACCTCTACAGCGTCCTGTTCACCAACATAGCCCTCCTTACAATAATCAGCGCCGCCTCTGCAACCGTGGGTTTAAGGGCATACGCGGCGGTACAGCTGCCGGTGCTGCTGATAGCGGCCACTGTCGGCATCTGGCTGTTCTACATCCAGCACAATTTCCGGGGGATCTATTGGGCGCGGCATGAAAAGGTCGATCCGATCAGGGTGGCGCTGGAGGGGGCGTCATACTACAAGCTGCCGAGGCTGCTGCAATGGTTCACTGCGAACATCGGCTTCCATCACCTCCACCACATCCGCCCCGGAATACCGAACTATCGTCTGCAGGAGTGCTTCGAGGCCACCCCTCAGGTCCATGTCCCGCCGCTTACGATCCGTAAGAGCTTAAGCTCGCTTTCATTGAAACTGATAGATGAGGAAAACGGGGGCATGGTCGGCTTCACGTCCGCCGGCATTGCCAGTACTGCAGATGCACAGGGAGCGTTTACATTGAACGGACTGCGCGGCTTGCTTGTCGATATCTGGAATGTCTTCCTGCTCCACGCGGTAGTGGCCCATGTAAACAACGGGCTCATTCCGGCAGCAGCATTCCTCCTTCTACTTTCCATCGCTACCGGAGATGTCTACCTGGAACGCACCGTGCTGCATCTGCTGCTCATTGCCTTATGCATGATCCCCGTTTCCTTCTTTTCAGGCATTCTTGATTGGCGTCGCAAATTTCACGGAGCGCGTGCGCCTGTCTTCTTCAGAAAGATATGGCTTACGGTATCCCTGTTCCTCCTGGTTGGTAGCGCCGCAATGGCCCGTTTAAGCTTCGGACAATCGGCATTTTCCAGGTGGATCTATGCCGGCTGCGTCTTCGCCTCGTTTCCCGTTGTAGTCCTGCTCGGGCATTACGGGGCGAAGCTTGCGTCGGCACGGAAATAGTGCCTGAGCTAACTTTGTTTTGAGATGTATAAAATCATCAGCGGCAGGGTCAGGAGGCGATGAAAAGCGCAGCATACCTTGGGATGGTCGGGCAGGTGGGATTGATTTGAATTGGGATTAAGAAAAAATGAAGGCCGCTAGCGATAGCGGCCTTTTTGTAGCCTGGCTTACGCCTCTTCTTCCTCGCCGAGGGCGATGTCCCGGTAGACACGCTCCTCTTCGAACCGCTTCGTCTGTGCCTGCTGCTTCTCGATGTCCGACTTGCACTTGACGCAGAACCGCGCGAAGGGGACGACCTTCAGTCTTCCGAGAGGAATCTCCTCTTCGCACTCCTCGCAGATGCCGAACTCACCCTCTTCGATTTTCATCAGGGCTTCATCGATATTGCGCAGCTTCTCCCGTTCACGGTCGCTCAGCAGGAGCCCCAGCTCCCGGTCCCGCTCCGATGAAGCCTGGTCGTAGATATCTCCGCTCGGTTCGCCGCTCTTTACGTCGGAGCCGGTCCTGACCGCTTTGCTTATCTCTTTGAGGGTGTCCTCCTTCATCTTCAGGAGCAACTCCTTCATTTCGTCCATTTTTTCAACCATCCAGTTTCACTCCGTTCAATAAGGTTTTCCGCCGCGAAGGCGTCGCAATAATACAGCAAATTGCCCTTTTGTCAAGGCGTTGGGTCAGGCGGCTCCGACGATCTCTCCGATGAGGTCGTAATCGGACGAATCGGTTATGCGCAGGTTCACGATGTCGCCGATCTTGGCTTCTCCTGCGGTGATGTAGACCTGGCCGTCTATGTCTGGTGCCTGGCGGGAGGAGCGCCCTTTCAGAAGCAGTTCCGTCTCCTCGCTGTAACCCTCGACCATCACCTGCTCCACCATATCGATGAGCCGGCGGTTACGCTTGAAAGAAACCCTTGCCTGGACACGCATCAGCTTCTTGTACCGCTCGCGCTTGGTCCGCTCGGAAACCTGTTCGGGCATGGACGCGGCAGGGGTCCCTTCTTCCTGCGAATAGCAGAAAACTCCGAGCCGGTCGAACTGAATTTCCTCCACGAAACTAAGAAGCTTTTTGAAGTCCTCTTCGGTTTCGCCGGGAAACCCTACAATGAAGGAAGTTCGCAAAGCTATGTCTGGGATTTCGGTTCTGATCTTGCCAATAAGATTCCTGATCATACCCTCGTCGCTTCGGCGGTTCATCTTCGACAGTATGGGATCGCTTATGTGCTGTAGCGGTATGTCCAGATACTTGCAGACCTTGGGCTCAGTCTTTATCAGCTCGATCAGTCCGTCGGTTATCCCATCCGGATAAGCGTAGAGAAGCCGTATCCACTGAAGCCCCTCAAGGCGGGCCAGCTTACGGATCAGGTACTCCAGCGAGGCGCCGGTGCCGAGGTCCTTGCCATACCCGGTGATGTCCTGGGCAATCAAGTTGATTTCCTTCACACCACCGGCAACAAGATTCGACGCTTCCTCCATCAGTTTGTCCGTCGGACGAGACCTGAACGATCCGCGAAGGGATGGAATAACGCAATAAGAGCAGCAGTTTGAACACCCTTCGGCTATCTTCAGGTATGCCGTGTAATGGGGCGACGACTTGAGCCTCGGTAGGTCCGCGTCGTAGGTGAAGTTCGGATCCCCCGTATACCGGAGCTGCCCGGAAGTGCCGCTCTTCTCGGCAATAATTTCAGCGATCCTCGGGTAGTCGCCGGTGCCGACGAAAATGTCCACCTCGGGAAGCTCTTTGGCCAGTTCTTCCTGATACCGCTGAGGAAGACACCCGGTTACGACGAGGAGACGGCAGCAGCCATCCTCCTTCCTGTCAGCAAGGTCGAGAATGGTGTCGATACTTTCCTGCTTAGCCTCTTTGATGAAGGAGCAGGTATTGACGATGATGATGTCGGCTTCCCGCTCGTCGGTTGTAACCTCGAATCCCTCGTTTGACAGGTATCCGAGCATCACCTCCGCATCGACTAGATTTTTGGGGCAGCCGAGGCTGACCAGGCTTACTTTTTCTTTTTGTGTAGTCAAATGTCCCTCTGCCAAGTAATTTCAGGTTCCTGAAATGAATTTGCTCAAAAACTGTCAGATCGGCGCACCCGCAGGAAGCCCCGCGGAGGCCTAGCAGCGCTACGCCGCACACTTTCACTTGTAAAAGTGGACCGCTTATGCGCCCGAAGGGTGAGGCCGCAGGCCGAAGTCACAAGGCGGCTTCCGAGGACGGCGGCGAGATGGCTGTTTTGCAGCGACCTCTAAGACCTGAAGTTCACGAACTGCAGCTCGACCCCCAGATCTTTCCCCTTTAGTATCCTGATGACCTCCTGGAGGTCGTCTATATTCTTTCCCGTGACCCGCACCTGGTCATCCTGGATCTGGCTCTGGACTTTCAGCTTCGTCTCCTTGACGACAGCGTTGATATCCTTCCCCTTCTCCTTGGATATTCCTTGCTGGATAGTTATAAGTTGCCGCACCATCCCCCCCGAAGCAGGTTCCGCCTTCTCTTGCTGCATCGACTTCAGGGAGAGGTTCCGCTTCACGAATTTCGACTGGAGGATGTCGACGATCGCCTTGAGGCGGAAATCACCATCAGCAAGTATTTTTATGGCATCCTTCTCAAGGGTCACCTCGCTCTTCGATCCCTTGAAATCGTAACGCTGGGTGATCTCTTTAACCGTCTGGTTAACGGCGTTGTCTACTTCCTGCATATCGACCTTCGAAACGATGTCAAACGACGGCATGAAACCTCCTGGCAAAAATTCAGGTTAAGGTGAGGTCAAGGTTGAGGAAAACCCTTAACCTCAACCTTAACCTGCCTTTACTGTTTTATAACTTCCGCCCCTGACGGAATCTTGAAAGTGAAGCGGTCTCCGCTTATTCCGCGGTTGACCTTTACCCTGCTGAAGTCGATGGTGGTGCGGTTGCCGATGGGATCGTGGACTATGGATGATACCACCGGAAACGCCGCTTCCGCTTTCCCCGCCGAACGGAAATTGTCAACAGCTTTGGAGTCTATAACCAGCTCGAGCTTCAGAATGCTCTGGCTCTGCCGTTTCGGGGAAAGCTGAAGAAGGTAGTTCCCCTTCTTGTCCCGTTGGGGGGAGGCGAACGCAACGGTGAAGTCCTTCGATATCCGCCCCATTCCCGTCAGGTAATTGAGCGGCATCCCCTTACCCCCCTCAAGGAGGGCCGCCATGTCGCTCACCAACACCTGGTTGTTCTCCGCCACGTAGTACCATATTGTCTTCCCGTTAGAGACGATCTGCTGGCGCGGCTTGTCGTAGTTGAAACGGAACATTGTCGCCCCCGATGGACGCTTTTTCAGAAACACCTCACCGGCCCCCCGCTCTTTCCTCTTAAGGGAGGAGATGAAAGTATCCTGGGAGAAGCTTGCCTGCATGTCGTCTAGGGCGTTGTAGCTCTGCTCCAGGGTGGCGACCACCGTCTGGAGATCCGCGTCGGCCGAAGCGGCAGCAACGAGGTTTCCGGAAAGAAGAGCGAAAGCTGCCATGAGAATGACAACGAAACGCATGCCTCTTCTTATTTTCATGATCATCCTCCCAGCACGTAGGTGAAAAGGCGACGGACTGTGTCGCCCTGATTCAGCGACTTGTACGGCAGCTAAGGCTGCAGCGGCGGCTTCACGTCTAACGGGTCGTCGGCGGCCTCACCACCTGCACGTCAGGCGGCACGACAAAAAAGAAGATGCTCTCCGAAAGCCGCGAATTTGTGCGGATGTTACTGAATTCCATGATAGTGCTGTTCCCCTCGCGATCCGTCATTGTGGTCGAGCGGATCGGGAACAAAAGTTCCTGCCGAGGCGGGAACCGGCTCGGGTCCACGTGGCTCAGCACAGCCTCCCTGCTCACTACGATGAGCAGCCTGTCTATGGTCGCCATGACTCGGCGCGGCTGTAGTTCGAGAATGTAGTTCCCCTCGATGTCCTGCATCTCGGATGAAAAGGTAATCAGGAAGTCCTTCGATATCCGCCCGAGGCCCTGAAGAAAATTTGTGGCTCTCGTTCGTTCAGGATTGAAATTGAAGGGATTGAAGACGAAGCTGACGTCACTCTGTATCACCTGGCGGTTAGCCGGCAGATACATCCACATGGTCCGGCCGTCGCTCACGATCTGCTGGGTAGTGGGCCGGAAGTAGTCGAACCGGAACATCAACGGCTCCCGCTCCGTGGCAGTGCGAAGAAACATCTGCCCGTCTCCCCGCATTTCCCGCATATCCCGCCCTTTTTCCACCAACGTCGAGCTCTGCATGAAATCAGCCGTGACATCCCGAACCCTGTTCGGGCTGTCCGGCTTGAATGCATTCTCCACCGTAGCTACTACATCACGCAGTCCCACAGGGGTCTGCACGGCCGCATGGGCAGGCACCACAAGAAACAATGCCAGCAGACTCAGGGCGATCCTCCGCACCTCTAACATGATTCCCTCCCCTCAAATGGTCGAAAATTCTGCCATAACTCCCCTGGGCATGCAACCACTTTGAGGTGAGCCGCACTCATTTAAGGCCATGCCCGACAGCTATTCCTGGGGAGAAAAATGATCGAATCCGCGAAACCTTACAGGATAAGGAAGCCCGTTGCGATCGAATACCGAAAGGCCCTCCTCCGTGGTTACCTCGCCAATTACCGAGAGGGGCGCCCCCGTTTCCGACAGCATCTCTACGGCCGCCTGGTGAGCTTCAGGGGGTATGGTAAAGAGTAGCTCGTAATCCTCTCCACCCGCGAGAGATAGTTGCAGCGGGTCCTCCCCCGCGTGACGGCATGCATCCCGGAAGCGGTCGGAACAGGGGATGCTGCCGGCGCCGAGACGCGCTCCCACTCCGGACTGCTTTAGGATGTGCCCGAGGTCGGCGAGGAGACCGTCGCTTACGTCGATCATGGCTGAGACGATTTTGGCATTTGCCAGGAGCAACCCTTCACGTACCCTGGGAAACGGGTCAAGGTGCCGGTCGATCGCCCACCCGCTCCGCTCTCCACGGCGCAGCAGCTCAAGGCCCAGGGCCGACTCGCCGACTTCTCCGGTCAGGCAGACGAGATCACCCGGACGAGCCCCGCTGCGGCGAATTACCAGTTCCGGGAGCTGTTCGCCGAGGAGGGTGATGGAGATGACGAGGTCGCCACGCGAAGCGCAGGTATCGCCACCGACGAGGGTGACTCCGAACTCTTCAGCCCGCTGAAGGAGCCCACGTGTAAAGCCGTCGATCGCCTCCACGGGAAAATGCGGAGGGATTGCAAGTGAAAGAAGGAAGAAGCGGGGCCGCCCCCCCATGGCAGCTACATCCGACAGGTTTACGGAAAGTGCTTTTCGCCCGAGGACAACTGGATCGCAGAAATCGAAATCGAAGTGTACCCGCTCAACGAGCATGTCGGAGGTAACCAGGGTGACGGTGCCCGGAGTAGCTGTAGTTGCAGCGGCATCGTCACCGATGCCGATCGCTACTCCGGGGCTTTGCTTTACACCGGCGGCGATCCGGTCGATTAGGCCGAATTCGCCAAGGGAATTGATTTTCACTGCTTGGCGCCGACCACCACCCCTTTCCGGGGCGTTACCACCACCCGGCGCGGCGTCGGTTTTCCTTTCGTAGCATTGGTTTTACCTGGCGACGTAGGGGCCGGCGGAAATTTTTCCAGCGCCACCGCGAGCACATCGTCGATGGTCTTGGCAGTGACAACCTTGATCTTCTTGAGGATATGGCGCGGAATATCCTCCAGATCCTTCCTGTTCTGCTCCGGAATGATCACCGTTGTGACCCCAGCCCTGATTGCGGCGAGAATCTTTTCCTTCAGGCCGCCTATGGGGAGGACCTTTCCTCGAAGGGTGATCTCGCCGGTCATCGCCACCTCTTTGCGAACAGGCGTCTTGGTCAAAGCCGAAATGAGCGCGGTCGCCATGGTGATACCGGCAGAGGGGCCGTCTTTCGGGATCGCACCAGCAGGGACATGCACGTGGATCTCGATCTCATGGAAAAAATCCTCGGTAAGCCCCAACTCCGTCTCTTTCGACCGGATGTATGAGAGAGCGGCCTGGACCGACTCCTTCATCACATCGCCGAGCTGACCTGTCAGGGTAAGACCGCCTTTCCCCTTCATGATCGTGGATTCGACGAAAAGCACCTCGCCGCCGACCGGAGTCCAGGCAAGGCCGGTGGCTACACCGACCTCGTTCTGCTTCATCTCCTCTTCCCGCAGGTATCGCGGCGGGCCGAGGTAACGCGGAACAGCGGCGGAGTTGATCTTGAAGTGCCGTTTCTCCCCTTCGGCTACCCTGCGCGCCACCTTGCGGCATATGCTGCCAATCTCCCGTTCCAGGTTTCTCAGCCCCGCTTCACGGGTATATTTGCCGATGACAGTCTTTATTGCATCATCGGTTATGCTGAAGATTTCGTCGGTGATCCCGTTCTCCTTTATCTGGCGGGGCACGATATACCGCTTTGAAATCTCAAGCTTCTCCTCTTCGGTATACCCGGAGAGAGTGATCACTTCCATCCTGTCACGGAGCGGCCCCGGTACCGGGTCGATCTGGTTCGCGGTAGCAATGAACATCACATTGGACAGGTTGAAGGGGAGGTTGATGTAGTGATCCGAGAAGGAATGGTTCTGCTCCGGATCGAGCACCTCCAGGAGCGCCGACGAGGGATCGCCACGGAAATCGGCGCCGATCTTGTCGAGCTCGTCGAGCATGAAAACCGGATTGTTGGCTCCTGCCTGCTTTAGTCCCTGGAGGATGCGTCCCGGCAATGCCCCGACATACGTGCGGCGGTGCCCCCTGATTTCAGCCTCGTCCCGCACGCCGCCGAGGGAGATGCGGACGAACTTCCGTCCCATTGCCCTGGCGATGGACTTCCCTAGGGAAGTTTTTCCAACCCCCGGAGGACCGACGAAGCAGAGAATGGGACCCTTCATCTTCTTCTTAAGCTTGCGGACCGCCAGGAACTCGAGGATCCTCTCCTTGATCTTTTCCAGGTAGTAGTGGTCCTCGTCGAGGATCTCCTTGGCTCGGGGGATGTCGAGAATGTCCTTGGTCGACTTGCTCCATGGGAGATCGACCATCCAGTCCATGAAGGTCCGCAGCATCCCGGATTCGGCCGAATCGGGATGCATCTGCTCAAGCCGGCCCAGCTGCTTGAGGGCCTCCTTCTCTATGTTGGGGGGCATCTTCGCGTTGTCGATGGCCTTGCGAAGCTCGGCCATCTCCTCCGCCCGTGCGTCAGTTTCTCCGAGTTCCTGCTGGATTGCACGCAACTGCTCGCGCAGGAAATACTCACGCTGGCTCTTGCCCATCTCCTCCTTCGCTGCGGACTGGATGCGAGCCTGCATGTTGAGGAGTTCATACTCCTTGTTGAGAAACTCGTTGACACGCTTGAGGCGCTCCAACGGGTCTATGATTTCAAGAAGGCGCTGTGCTTCCTCCACCTTGAGTCCGATATTGCTGGCTATAAGATCCGCAAGGCTTCCCGGCTCCTGCATGTTTTCGACTATCACCATCACTTCCGGAGAAATCACCTTGCCGAGGGAGATAATCTTAGTCAGCTGCTCCTTCACCGTGCGGATGAGCGCTTCCGTTTCGATGGACTGCTCGGTCGTCGCCGGCTCCGAGACCCTGTCCACACGGACTGAGTAAAACGGCTTGGAGGAAATATACTCGCTGATGTGCCCTTTGGTGAGGCCCTGCACAAGAATCTTCACCCGTCCGTCCGGGAGTTTGAGCATCCGCATGATCATTGCGACGGTGCCCACATCGTAGATCGCTTCGGGCGCGGGGTCCTCATCGCTAACGTCCTTCTGGGTCGCGAGGAATATAAGACGGTCGCGCGAAAGCGCGTGATCCACGGCGGCGATGGATATCTCCCGCCCGACGAAGAGAGGGAGAATCATGTACGGGTACACCACCACATCCCGTACCGGGAGCAACGGCAGGATTTCCGGTATCTTGAGTTCTTCGGTATCCGGTTTGGTTTCCATCTCCATCTCCTTATCCAATCGGTATCTCCCTGATCAGGCCGGCCTTGTCCTTGACTCGCGGAAAGGAAACTACAAGGACGCCGTTCTGATATGTGGCTTCAACCCCCGCGACGTCCACCGCAGGGGGTATCTCAAGGGTCTTGCAGAAGCGGCCGAAAGAGCGTTCCAGACATATGTAGCTGACATCGTCCGGGCGGGGTTCTTCCCGTTTTGCTCCTTCGACTACCAGGGTGTTGCAGCACATGCTCAACGACAGATCCGAACGATCGAATCCCGGAAGGTCCATTTCAACAATCAGGTGGTCCGCCGTTTCAAAAACATCGACCGGCGGTACATAAGCTCGTTCGCCGGAAGTGTCGCGCCTCTCGAATTCAGAGAGGTACGTGAAGATCTCGTTTATCTGCTGCCGGAAAAGGGTCAGCCAGTCGACCGGATCTTTCGGTATGGGGGGCATGGCTCTCCCTGCGGGCTGACCTGCGACCCGACCGTCCTGCATTAACGGTTCAAAATCTGCATTGATTTAACCATCTTTGCCGCGAAAGTCAAGGTAATCCCCGTCCAGTGGGCACTTGCGCCCATACCTACCCGTTTAGCTTCGGCATTTCCGCGAAATAGTTGAGGGAAGCCGATACCGTCAACGTTGAATTTTGCAGGACCGGTGTGTATAATCCCGCCTCATTACGAAGGGGGGGCCTGAATGGGAACACCGATAAAACGAGCTATATTGCGGATGCTCTTGCTGGGCACACCGCTGTTGACATGCGGTTTCGACTGGGGATTTGCGTCACGGGACAAGTGCGACCAAGCGAAGGAGATGGCCGCTGCCATCGCTGGCGAAAGCAGCGAGGCAATAACAGAAAAGGAGACGGAGATACTTGCTCTGTGTCCCGAAGGAGCTGCGGGGCATTTCGTTGCGGGAAGCAGGTTCGAAAGGCTCGGCAACAGGGATAAAGCCCTGTCCGAGTACCGGGAGAGCCTCGCACTTGATCCTACCTTCTCCGAAGCGAATGCACGCCTAGGTAGAATCCAGCTGCAGATGGGTAACCTGGACGAAGCGGCAGTGGAGCTCACCCGCGCACTCTCCTCCAAAGCCGATCCCTCCTACCACAAGATTCTCGGCGACATTTACCGCCAGAAGAAGCTCCCCTCTCTTGCCCTTTATCATTACGGCGAGGCCGAAAAATCAATATCGGACGACACCGGCATAATCCTCGGCATCGCCGAGGCCTACCGCAGCCTCGGACAGCTCGACAACGCTGAGCAGGATTACCGCCGTGCACTCGCTCTCTCCCCTGACAATGTCCCCGCTCTCCTGGGTCTCGGAGAGACCTTGAAGGCCGCCGGCAAGATAGACGCGGCGATCACGGAAACAAAGAAAGCGGCAGACGCCGCTCCATCCGGTAAGGAAGCTCACCTTCTCCTCGCAGAGCTCTTTGTTAAAAAGGGAGACATGAAGGCGGCGGCCGAACAGAGCAAGCTCGCCGGACGGGAGTTGGTACCCGTCGTCGACCCCCAGGAACAACTCAAGTTGGGTGACGAGGCTATGGCTGCCGGGGATTTCGCCAGGGCTGTGGCTGCATATCAGTCGGCCCTGGGTGCAAAGCCGAAATGGCAGGATGCACTGCATAAACTGGGTGACGCCCATGCCGCTGCAGGCAATGATGACAAAGCCATAGAGTCTTACCTTGATGCCGCCCGGCTTGGCGGAAGCACGGCTGAGTTGAGGTTCAAGACTGGGACACTTTACGAGAAAAAGGGACTGCTCGATGAGGCTGTTGTGGAGTATCGAAAAACCCTCGCCGCCAACTCAGGCAACGCCGAAGCCCGCCGTCGGCTTGCCGACATCTACGCCGCACGGGGGAGCTTTCCGCAGGCTATCGAGCACTACCAGGAGCTGCTAAAGCTCAAGGGGGACGATGCGCCCAGCCGCCTGAAGCTGGCCAGGGTTCTTGTAACGACAAAAAACAACAAGAAGGCGATTGAGGAGTACGAGCAGACACTGAAGATCGACGGCGAAAACGTTGAAGCGCACCGGGAGCTCGCTTCGATCTACCGGAAAGAAAATCAGATGGAAGAGGCCGAAAAGCAGTACCGCGAGGTGCTCCGGCTGAAGAAGGATGACGCCGAAGCACGCAACGCCCTGACGGCCATCTTTGTAAAGAACAAGAACTACAACGACCTTGTTGCCCTTCTCAAGGAAAATGTCGAGCTGAATCCGAATGATCCTAACAGCCACTATAAGCTGGGGCTAGTCCATGAGTTCCAGAAAAATTATGAAGAAGCCACCACATCATACAAACAGGCAGTAGAGTTGGACGGGGGCCATGCCAAGGCGCTCAATGCCCTTGGAAGGCTCTACATGAAAATGGGCCGCATCAATGAAGCCAAAGAAGCTCTCGAATCCGCTAAAAAGGCGGATCCGACACTGGAGGAAACCTCACTTCTGCTGAACAATATCCGTGACGAACTCACTCCTGAACCGAAGAAATACAAAAAATCAAAGAAAAAGATCAAAAAGAAATCGAAAAAAGTGAAAAGCAAAACAAGCAAGAAAAGCAAGAAGAAGAAATAATGAACCCGGCAGTCGGAAGATTTTCCACGCCGCTCACAAAGACGAAAAAGGAAAAGGCCGGGTATCCGGCCTTTTCCTTTTCGCCCATCATTGAATTGTAATGCAGAATCTGTTCAGTCGCAGTGTGTATCGCTGCTCCTTCTACGTCAGGAGGACTCGCCTGCGAGAGGGATGATCCTCACCTTCGCGATGCCTTTGCCCAAGAAGCCGAGCTGGCGCGCCGCTGCCCGGGACAGATCTATGAACGGCTTCTTTTTCTTCTTGCACCGGTCATTGATCGTCACGATGACTTCCTTCTTGTTGACGATGTTGACGACCTTTACCTTCGTCCCGTGAGGGAGACTGGGGTGAGCGGCGGTCATCTTCTCAGGGTTGTAGCGTGCCCCCGAATTGGTCCTTCTGCCGTTGTAGTACGTGGCGTAGTAGGAGGCAATCCCCTCTACCCCCTCGGGACCTTCGGAAACAGCTATGGAACTTTTAGAAACGGTTCCGGCGGGAATTTCTTCTGCCTGCAGGGGAAGTGTGTTGAACGGGAGGGTCATCTGGCAGACCAGGAAAGTCACCGCCAGTGCGCCCCTCAGGCTCAGTGATGCCATGCGCACCTCCTTGTTGGGCGAGGGTGCTATATAGCACACGAGATAGACACGGTCAAGAACAATGACCCCTAATTAAAGCTCCAGCCATCACATGGTCGCCCACTCCATGAAAGCATACCAGCGGAGAAAGGTAGTGCACGTTTCCCGAGCCGTTTCAGCGATGCCGGCGGCTATTCACCAGTAAAAATCCTGTTTCCCGCTTCGCTCGAAGCAATGCCGGGTTCCTCCTGATTAAGCCTCTGAAGCTGAATGCTGTACCTTTTCAGCTCCGTGGCATCGTGAACCGTGATAACGGTACCCTGGACTTCCGGCATCTCCTTGTCGCTGAAGGGATACGTGTTAAGCACGAACCATCTTTCCGTCGGCTCGTGGTAAAGTTCCATACTTTCCAGGTAGATCGTGCCGGTCATCAGATGGCAATCGTGGAGCAACTCCACCCAGTTCTTCCCTATTATCTGATTGTAAGAAAGGCCGGCAAAGTCCCTGAACGTCTTGTTGCACCTTCTGATCCTGCCCTCCCTGTCAGCAAGGATGACCATGTTTCCCATATGGTCCATGGTCATCTCCCACTCCTTCTTCCCTGCTTCCACAAGCCGAAAGAGCTTCGTCAACTCCTCATGCTTTTTGAAGAGCGCCGCCTGGCTCCGCACCAGCTCGTCCTCCATCTCCCGCTGTTCGGTAACATCCCGAGCAACGGCGATGAGACATGCCTCACCCTTGAAATCGATTACGTCCGCCGACCAGAGCATGCACCTGATATCACCGGACCTCATTCTGAAGCGGACCTCAAGATTCCGCACCAGGCCGTGCTCGTCCAGCAGCTTAAGCATCCGGAGGCGTTCCGGCGGGTCGGCCCATATTCCCAACTCGATGGAAGTCTTCCCGATGACTTCTTCACGGGTATAGCCCGTGAGACTCAGAAAGGCATCGTTCACTTCCAGATATCTGCCGTCCGAAGCGCTACTCATGGCAATCCAGTCGGGGCTCGCCTGAAAAGCCTTCGAGAATTTCTCTTCCATCTGGTGCAGGGCATCCTCGACACGTCGCCTTTCGGTAACGTCTTGAAGAGTTCCCACCATCCTGAGTGGCGCCCCCTCTGCATCCAGCGTCACCTCCCCCTGCTGATGCACGATACGCTCCCCACCATAGGGAAGAAGAATGCGGTGTTCGATGCTCAATTCCTTCTGCATGTAGATCGCTTCGTTAACCGAGCGGTTCACGAGCCCTCGGTCCTCCGGGTGCACCGCCCGCAGAAAGGTCTCGTAAGCGGCGGGAGTTTCCCGTGGGTAGAGCCCGAGAATGCGGTAGGTCTCGTCGGACCAGAACATCTCGTTGGTCTGTACGTTCCAGTCCCAGTTTCCGAGTCGTGCGATCCGCTGTGCCCTGGCGAGGCTCTCTTCGCTTCTCCGCAGTGCCTCCTCGACCCGCTTGCGCTCGAAGGCGTACCGGATCGAGCGATCCAGGAGAAACGCGTTCAGCTCCGTCTTGATAAGGTAATCCGCCGCCCCCGCCTTGATAGCGGCTTCATCCACATCCCGCGCGTGGGTCTCGGTCATTATTATGAAGGGCGCACTGATCCCCGCCGAAACAGCTTCCCTGAGCAACTGAAGTCCCGTCTGATCCCCGAGACGGTAATCGAGCAGGTAGACGTCGTGCCCCTTAGCAGAAATGGTCTGCAGCCCCGACCGGTAATCCCCTTCCCATTCAAGGGAGAGGTGGTCGCCGAGTTGTAAAAGCAGCCCGCTTATCAGCCGGTAGACATCTTCATCCCGGCTGACGAGCAGAATGCGCAGACATCCTTCCGTCACATGCGCTCCTTTGCGGCAGCAGCGATAGTCGAGGGTTCAATGGCTCCTTATCGGAAACGGATAGACCTGCTTGAGGATTCTGACCGGCGAAAGGAGCTGCCTGATTTGCTACTAGGCAACAAACAGGTTTTTCCCGCTTGGAGGGATAAGTCCCGCCTTCTCACCCCGAGAAAGGAGAGCAGAGACGGCTGCCTCCCCTTCCCTCCCCAGATCATGGGAGTAATTGTTTACGTAAAGTCCGATGTGGGCCGCGCAGACCTCATCGCTCATCTCCTGGGAGTGTGCGCGGATATAGCTTATGGCGGCGGCCGGATGGGCAGATGCGTAGGCAACGCTCAAAGCGAGCGCTCTTTCGATGGAATCGACTGTGGGACTACCCAGTGAGCGCTTTGCGACGATACCTCCCAAAGGTATCGGCTGTCCCGTCTCGCGCTCCCACCACTCCCCGAGGTCGAGAAGCTGAACAAGGCCCTGTTCCTGAAAGGTGAAGCGGGATTCGTGTATGATGAGCCCGGCGTCGGCCTCCCCCCCGGCGACAGCCCCCATGATCCGGTCGAACGGCATCACGATGAAGTTGTCCAGGCACGGGTCGAAGAGGCGCAGAAGAAGAAGGGCGGTCGTGTATCGTCCCGGAACGGCGATTTTCCTGCCACGAAGGGCGGAAGGCGAGCCCGGTTCCCGCGCGATGACGAGAGGACCGCAGCCCCGGCCGAGAGCGCCTCCCGACCGAAGGAGGCAGTACTCCTCCCGGACAAAACCGAGCAGATGGTACGATATCTTGCTCACGTCCAGTTCTCCTGCCAAAACCAGCCGGTTCAGGGTCTCCACGTCCTCAAGTCGCTCTTTGAAACTGAGTTTCCCCTCCACAAGTCCGTGCACCAGTGCGTAAAAAATGAACGTATCATTGGGGCAGGGAGAATACCCGAGTGTCAATGGATTCATGCATTACTCCGTAATGGTGCGACCGGCATCACGCCGGCATTTCGAGCAAACGCAGCAGCACCTTTTGAACGTTGGCAACGGCGATGTCTATATCCCAGCGGGAAAGATCACGATTTTCCACCATGTTGCTTATGCCGCGCAACTCCAGGCAGGCGACTCCATGTCGGGCGGCGAGATGGGCAGCGGCAGCCCCTTCCATATTTTCACAGATGACTCCGAAGCGGCGTTCGAGTTCATCCCCTCGCTCATCGGTTCCGCTGCATGCCGATACAGTCGCGAAGGGTCCGCGCCTGACGGTAAATCCCAGCGCCGCTGCCGCATCGGCAGCAGCCTCAGCCGATCGGGACGAGAGCCTGAAGCTGTTGAAGCAGCGCTCGGCTTCCCCCGCCCAGAGCGGTATTCCTATGCAATCAAGCGGCTGCCAGCCCTCCCTGGAAAGTACCCCTTCATCGGCGTAAATTTCGCTATCGGCAACCGCGATGTCCCCGACACTGAGGCCACTGCCCCGATAGGCGCCACCGCACCCCGTGTTGACAAGGAGAGCTGAGGGATGCCGGGAGAGCAGTTGCGCGATGCATCCGGCGGTGTTAACCTTCCCCAGACCCGTTTCCGCAATAACGACATCCCTCCCTCGGATCGTGCCGACGCGGCACTCCCACCCTCCGGGAAGCCGCTCCGTCCGGCCCTCGGCCGCTTGCAGGAGCAACCCGAGCTCGCGGGCAGTTGCGGCAGTAATGATTACAGGTTCCACAGGGGTGCCTTTCAGGAAAATTGGAATGGAATAATACCACACAGAAACTGTCGCAACAATCTTTCTGCATTCGAAACAAACCTAATGCACGTGCGCCTGTAACCTAGCATTAAAGGCCCGATTTTCCCTTGCATAACGCCGGTGCATCTAATATATTCTGGCAGTTTTCCAATTCTTATCAGGATCTTCCATGCTGAGATGGATCGTTCCAGTCAACATCGGCCTCGCGCTTCTCATCACCGCCGGCGTCGCCAAGATATCCTCCGACCTGATCGCCTTCAGGCTGGGGAAAGTCTTTCCCCAAACTGGCAAAAAAGCCGCTGCGCCTGTATCTGCACCCTCAGCGCCGGAAGATCTCGCGAGCTACTCCCCTATTCTCGAAAAGGGACTGTTCGGCAAGGCCACCCAGGGAAAGCTGAGTCCTGTAGTGGCAGCAGCAGCGACCGCCACTGCGGCCCCGGCCGCCGGTGCCATCGAATCCGACCTGCTTCTCCTCGGAACGGTGCTCGGGTCCTATCGGCAGTCGTTCGCGCTCATACAGCGCAGATCAACAAAGGAAGAGCGCGTGTTCCGCCTCGGTGACACCGTCTTCGACATGGGGGCGCTGGCATCGGTACAGAAGGAAACTGCGGAGATCGAAACGGGCGGAAGGCGCGTCAAGATCTATTCTCCCACCGCAGCAGGAGAGGCAGCTGCATTGCCCTCCGCCCCCCCGCCGCCGCAAGGTTCAGGTGGAGGACTGGCCTCACAGATCGGGGCAGGCAGTTACGTCATCGACCAGCGGGCTCTCAATGCCGCCCTCGACAATATCGGCCAGGCAATGACTGATGCGCGCCTTCTGCCTAGCGTGAAAGAGGGCAAAGTAGAGGGCTTCCGTGTCTCCGAGGTAAAGCCTCAGGGCATCTTCGGAACCATCGGCATCAAGAATGGCGACGTTCTTCTGCGCATAAACGATTTCCCCATCGACTCCCCGGAGAAGGCGATCCAGTCTTTCGCGGCGCTTAAGGGTTTGAGCCGGATCAAGCTCGACCTGATAAGGGACGGGCAGCCTGCAACTTTCACGTATGACATCCGTTGACAGGTCACTGGCGAGGCTGGAGCCAGGTACTCCCTGGCTGGAGCAACCAGTTCAACCGGTGTTTTCGAACCCTGAGCGAAGCGAACGAAAACCTCAGTGGAGGCTAAATTGAATATTCGAGTAGCAGCTATAGTCCTTTCCCTCCTGGTGTGCATCACGTCCGCTCCAGCTCATGCAGTATCGAAGGGGGTGGTGCTCAACTTCAACGAAGTCGACATCTCCACAATGGTGAAATTCATCAGCGACCTCACCGGGCGAAATTTCATCATGGACGACCGGGTCAAAGGCAAGATATCCGTTTTCTCCCCCGCAAAGCTCTCCCTTGACGATGCCTTCAACGTTTTCACCTCGGTGCTGGAGCTGAAAGGATTCACAGTAATCCAGGCGGGTCGCGTCTACAAGATCGTCCCCACCGCCGCAGCGCGGCAATCGGGGACGAAGATCCTGACCGACCGTGAACGGGGGCCGGTGAACGATTCGTATGTTGCGCGGGTAATTACCCTCGACAACATATCCGCAGCGGATGCCGTAACCTTCCTCCAGCCGGTCGTGTCCAAGGATGGTTACATCTCCGCGTTCGGGCCGGGCAACATGATCCTCCTGGTGGACTCCGCCCTCAACACCAACAAGGTGCTCAGCATCCTGAACCTGATCGACGGAGACCAGCCGCGCCAGGGACCCGAATTGGTCTTCCTGAAGAACGCCACAGCTGAAACCGTGGCGAACGTGGTGCGCGACTGGATCGGCGGGAAGGCTGTAGGAAAAGGACAAGGACAGGCAGGAGGGGCAGCCGCATCAGCCGGAACCGGCGTCCTCGTCGTCCCCGATACAAGGCTCAACGCGCTCATCATCTTCGGCAGCGACCGGGACAAGGGGGACATCAAACAGCTCATCTCAATGCTCGATGTCGTCCCTCCCACCACCAGCAGCAAGGTCAATGTCTACTATCTCGAAAATGCAGACGCCACCGAAGTAGCCAAAGTCCTCGACGGAGTGGTCAAAGGCTCCGCTGCCCAAGCCCAGCAGGGGCAACCGGGGCAAGCCGCGCCACCACAGCAGTCACCCTTCGAAGGGGGGAAGATCACCATCACCCCCGACAAGGCGACCAACTCCCTCGTCATCATGGCTTCACCCAACGATTACCAGAACCTGTCGCAGGTGATCCAGAAGCTGGACAAGCGGCGGAGGCAGGTGTTCGTTCAGGCTATGATCGCGGAGATCTCCTTGAACAAGCTGAAAGACCTGGGCCTGCAGTGGGGAATGGTCGGTGCGGCAACCGATGGGGAATACGCCAGTGTCTTCGGCCAGTACGATCCTCAGGGTGTGCTCACCTCAGTGCTTCAAACAATAGCGAGCGCAAATAGTGTCGTAAGTTTCCCCCAGGTCGAAACTCCTGCCAATTTTGCCGCTATTTTGCGGGCACTTGAAACAAACGGTGCCGTAAACGTCCTCTCGACACCAAACATTCTCACATCCGACAATAAAGAGGCTGAAATATTCGTAGGAGAAAACGTCCCTTTCCGCGGTAACGTCACCGTCTCGACCACCTCGACTCTCCAGTCGATTGAACGGAAAGACACGGGGATCAGCCTCAAGCTCACTCCTCAGATCAGCGAGGGGGAGTACGTCAAGCTTGATCTCTACCAGGAAATCTCGGCAGTAAATCCCACTACTACGACGGGCGCAGCGGATCTCATCACCACCAAAAGATCGGCCAAGACCTCTGTAGTCGTGAAAGACAATGAGATGGTTGTAATCGGAGGTCTCATTCAGGACAGAGAACGGGAATCGATCAGTAAGGTTCCGCTCCTCGGGGACATTCCGCTTCTAGGGTATCTTTTCAAGTACAAAAACTTCACCCGCGACAAAACGAACCTGATGATAGTCCTGACTCCCCGGATCATAAGGAGTGCCGCGGAGATGGCAGAGGTTTCGAACATTCAGAGGGAAAAGTTCAATAAGGCCGCCATTGCCACCGATGCTCCTTTCAGCCTCGGTACGGAACTGCAGAACATAAGCGCGCCGCCAGCCCGATAACCATGACAGAAACCACTCCTGAAATAGCAGCACGGTTCGGCCTCCCCTTCCAGGAGGAGATCGAGGACAGGCAGGTCGACTCCGCACTCCTGAGCCGGCTCCCCCTCGCCTTTGCCCGCAACAACCTCATCCTGCCCCTCGCGGAGGAGGAGGGCCGGCTGGTAGTGGCGCTTGGTGACCCGGCTAACCTCCTGGCCCTCGACGAGGTGAAGGGGGTGTTCGAGATGCCGGTGGCGCCGGTCCTCGTGCCGCGGCAGGAGGTCCTCGACGCCATCAACCGGCTCTATGCCCGCATTTCAGGCTCGGCCCAGGAAGTGGTGGAGGAGCTGCAGGGAGAAGATCTCTCCACCATTGCCACGGAGCTCACCCACCCTCGGGACCTCCTCGACCTGACCGACGAGGCCCCCGTCATACGCCTCCTAAACTCGATCCTCTTCCAGGCAGTGAAGGAGCGGGCCAGCGATATTCACATCGAGCCTTTCGAGCGGGAGCTGGAGGTGCGTTTCCGCATCGACGGCATCCTCTACAAGATGCTCGCCCCGCCGAAGGTGGTACAGGAAGCGCTCATTTCACGCGTAAAGATCATGTCCGGGCTCAACATAGCGGAAAAGCGCCTCCCCCAGGATGGCAGGTTCCGGGTGATAGTGGCGGGACGGGACGTGGACATCCGCGTTTCCATCATCCCGACTTTCTTCGGTGAGAGGGTGGTGCTCCGTCTGCTTGACAAGCAGAAAGGGGTCATTTCCCTTTCGGACATCGGCCTTTCCGAGCGTGACGTAACGGTTATGGACCGCCTCCTGGCCCGCAGCAACGGGATCATTCTCGTCACAGGCCCCACCGGCAGCGGAAAGACGACCACCCTCTACGCTGCGCTCACCAAGCTCAACTCCCCCGACAAGAACATAATCACCATCGAGGACCCGATAGAGTACCAGCTGAAGGGGGTCGGGCAGATCCAGGTGAATGCGAAGATAGATCTCACCTTCGCCAGCGGGCTCCGGTCGATTCTGCGGCAGGACCCGGATATCATAATGGTCGGTGAGATTCGCGACGTTGAAACCGCCGAAATAGCCATGCAGGCGAGCCTCACAGGTCATCTCGTCCTCTCCACCCTCCACACAAACGACTCCGCTACCGCCGTGACCCGTCTGATCGACATGGGGATCGAGCCCTTCATGGTTGCCTCCACGCTTTCGGCAGTCCTCGCACAGCGCCTCGTGCGGGTGATCTGCCCCCACTGCAAGGAGGAGTACCGCCCCGAACGCGAATACGCGGGGATCGAGCTTCCTCCCCTCCTCTACCGGGGCCGCGGCTGCGACCGCTGCTTCGGACTCGGGAGTGTCGGGCGGATCGGCATCTATGAGCTCCTGCTGGTGGACGCGGAGGTCTGTTCAATGGTAATCAAGCACGCTCCTGCCGGCACGATCAAGGAGTACGCCATTTCCCGGGGAATGCGGACGCTGCGTGAAGACGGCCTTGCCAAAGCCGCCGCCGGCATCACAACCATCGAGGAAGTTCTGCGGGTAACCCAGGAAGACTATGCCGACCTTCCGCTATAGTGCCTATAAGCCGGGAGGAGCCGAAACGGCGGGTACCATCGACGCGGAGAACCCGCGGGATGCGCGGGAGCGCCTGAAAAAAAAGGGACTCTATCCCCGGGAGATCATACCGGCGGAGGAAGTAGCGGCAAAGGGGCTGTTCGCTCCGCTTCGCCGACGGGTCTCCCTGGCCGACCTCTCCCTCATGACCCGCCGCCTCGCGACACTCCTCGGCTCTGCGGTCCCGGTTTATGAAGCGGTCACCACGCTTCAGCAGCAGGAGCGGGCGGGGGAGCTCAGGAATGTCCTCGGACGCATCCGCGACCGGCTGGCTGAAGGCTCAAACCTTGCGAAAGCAATGGGTGCAGAGCCCCGTATTTTCAGCGAAAGCTACATCAACATGGTTGCCGCCGGCGAGGCGAGCGGCGCTCTCGAAGTTGTTCTCGAACGGCTGGCGGAGTTCCTTGAAGACCAGGAGCAGGTGCGGAGTAAGGTGGTAACCTCCCTTGCCTACCCGGTGCTCATGATGGTCGTCGGAACCGGCGTGATGCTCTTCCTCCTCGCCTTCGTTGTGCCGCGCATCATCACCGTTTTCCAGGAGAGCAAGGCAGCGCTTCCTCTCATCACGGTGGTGCTCATCAAGGTAAGCACGCTACTCCAGCACTGGTGGTGGCTCCTGGTTCTCGTCGGCTGCGTCGTAGCGATAGCTTACGACCGTGGACGCCGCAAGGAATCTTTCCGTGCTGCCCAGGACCGCCTGATTCTCCGGCTTCCCCTCGTCGGGCCACTCTGGCAGCGGCTTATCCTGTCGCGGTTCGCCAAAGTGCTCGGCCTTTTGCTCCAGAGCGGTGTGCCCATGATCAGGGCTATGGAGATCAGCGGCGATGTTGTGGTTAACCGTCAGTACAGGTCGGTCCTCGCCCAGGCGCGCGCAGAACTTACCGAAGGGGGGAGTCTCTCCGCAGCCCTCGGCAGAAGCAGCCTTTTCCCGCCGCTCCTCGTTCACATGATCGCTGTGGGAGAGAGGGGTGGGGAACTAGAAACCATGCTCCTTAAGGCCGGCTCTGCCTTCGAGAAAGAGTTCGATACCGCAATCAGCAGATTCATGGCGCTCCTGGAGCCGCTCCTCGTCCTCGGCATGGGACTGGCCGTCGGAGTCGTCGTCCTCGCGGTATTGCTCCCCATCTTCCAGTTGAACCAGCTCATCAAGTAGAATAAGGCTGTACAGCCGCACCACAACGCTTTATCGGAGGTTTCACATGCGCATACGCAACAACGAGAAAGGCTTCACTCTCATCGAAATCATGGTGGTTATCGTCATTCTTGCCGCCCTTGCCGCCCTTGTAGGTCCGCGGATCATGGGGCGTTCCGATGACGCCAAGATTGCCGACGCCAAAGTTCAGATCAGGAACCTGGAAACCGGCCTCAAGCTCTACAAGCTCGACAACGGCGTCTATCCGGCTACAGAGCAGGGTCTGGCCGCTCTGATCTCCAAGCCGACAACCGGGATTATCCCGAAGAACTACAAGCCCGAAGGCTACCTCGAAAGCAAGAATGCTCCCAAAGACCCGTGGGGCAACGACTACATCTACCTTTCGCCCGGTGAGCATGGCGATTACGACCTCTACTCTCTCGGAGCCGATGGGGTGAAGGGAGGCGAAGGGAAGAACGCCGACATCGAGAGCTGGAACCTGAGGTAACGGAAAAGCGATGCCGGCGCGATTGGCGGCAATCATAGCATGCGGAGGAGAGCCTGCTCGGTTCGGGAAACACCCAGTTCGCTCAAAAGCAGCCGGATCGTCGCACCCGCAGAAAGCCCCACGGAGGCGTAGTACCCTCTGGGGCATAAACACTGCTACGCCGCACACGGCGGCTTTCGAGGACGGCAGCGAGACGGCTCTTTTTCAGCGACCTCCCAACGGCTTCACGCTCATTGAGATGGTGGTGGTCATCGTCATCATATCAATGGCGATGATGCTCGTGCTGCCGCGCCTTCCTTCCACCGCCGCTGGAGAGCTTCGCAGCTCCGCGCGCTCCCTTGCCGCCACCTTCCGTTACCTGGGGGACCAGGCTGTGGCGACGAAGACTCACTACCGGATGCGTCTGGGGATAGACGACGGCAGCATCACCGTCACAAGGTTTGAAAATCGGAAGGAGACTGCCGTAACAGACAATTTCCTGGCGAAGCGCAGCCTTGCAGAAGACATTTCCATCGAGGACGTTCAGATCCCGCGTCTGGGAACCATCATTGACGGCGAAGCGGTCATCGATTTCGGAAGCCGCGGTCTGGCCGAGTTCGTTACCGTACATCTGAAGGGGGAGAAGGGCGCACAGATGACCATCATGGCGTTCCCCGATTCCGGAAAGGTGAAGGTCGCGGAGGGGTACCAGGAGGTTAGGCCGTGAAGGGGTTCACCCTGCTCGAAGTGATGATAGCCCTCGCCATCATGGCGGGCGTGGTTCTCACGGTGATCACATCCTTCAACTACAATCTCTCCGTTGCCACCCGGGACCGGGAAGAGACGGTGGCCATGCTGCTTGCGCGCGCGAAACTCGACGATCCGCGCTTGCGCGAGCAGGAAACTAAAAATGGAACTTTCGCCCCAGAGTGGCCGGGGTACGGATGGGTATTGGATGTCGCACCGACCCAGCTCCCCCTCCTGGACAAAATGACCCTCACCGTTTCGTGGGACAACGCACGAAGAAATCTCTCCCTGGTGCAGTATGTGGCGAAGTGACCGCGGCTTCACCCTACTGGAAGTGCTCCTGGCTCTTGGGCTCCTGGCCATCCTCAGCACCGCCCTATACGGGACTTGGTTCTCCGTCATGCGCGGGAAGGAATCGGCCACTGCGAGGATGGAAGCCGACCGGGAGCTGCGGGCCACCCTCGATCAGCTGCGCCGGGAGCTTTCCGCAGCGGTATATGACAAAGCCAAAGCGAACCCTCGGCTCCATTTCGTGGTGGAGGATCGGGATTTCTTCGGGAAACCGGCGTCGATCCTGAATTTCACGACGATCATCCCGCCCAAGGAGGGGGCGGAGCAGGTCTCGGATCAGGCTGAAGTGCGATACCGGCCCATTGAACGGGATGGGAAAATTACGCTGGCACGGCAGGTGAAGGACCTGTACCACGAAGAGGACCCTCTCCTGTACCCGCAGATGGAGGAGCTTGAAGGCTTTCTGGTGGAATGCTCTCCTGACGGGAGTAAATGGGTTAGGGTGTGGGACACCGCCCAGAATTCGAATCTTCCGAAGGCGATACGGGTAACCATCACCATAAAAGAAGGGGAAGGCACCGTCAACTTCAGCACCATAGCTTCTCCCCGGCGATTCCAATGATGCGGAACGAGAAGGGCTTCGCCCTGATCATCACCCTGCTCGTGACGGCGCTCCTCGTGGCGCTCTCGGTGGAATTCATCGACGATGTGTATGTGGGGACAAGTTCCAGGCAGAATTTCGTCGACGCCCAGCAGGCGAGCCTGATGGCTAATTCGGGGGTGGAGGCCGGGATCAAGCTCCTGCAGCTTTCGACCTCCAGCGCGGGGCTGCTGCTCCCCGATCCGCTGAAGAATCCGATCCAGCTTGAGGATGAAAAGGGGCGGCTCGTTGTAACGATCATCGATGAGAGTGGAAAGCTGAACCTGAATGACGTGTTCACACCTGCGGGGTCCGAGAACTCATTTTACCATGGTGTTGCGACACGGCTGCTCAAGAATGCAAATCTGCCCCTCGACCTTCTTGATGCCCTTTCAGACTGGCGGGATGATAATGACACTCCAGCCCCAGGTGGCGCGGAGTCTTCCTTTTACATGGCACTGAAACAGCCCTACATTGCAAAGAACTCGGTTCTGGAGAGTGTTGAAGAGCTGGCGCTCGTAAAAGGTTTCAGCCACGCAACTGTTGAAGCGCTTAAACCTTTAATCACGGTATACCCGGTAGAGAGATCCGGGATCGCAGCATCCAAAATAAACATCAATACCGCTCCGATAGCAGTTTTGGCTGCTCTAACTGACCGGATGAATCTTGAACTTGCAAAGCAGGTGGATGAGTACCGGGAGAAATCCCCTTTTAAGAATATTTCGGAGCTAGGTCTTGTACCCGGAGTTGAAGTGCCTCCTGAATTACAAAGCGGCGCCAGTGTAACACCGAGCTTATACCGCATCGTCTCCGAAGCAACGGTGCGCGAAACTACCAGAACGGTAGAGGCGGTGGTTCCATCCTCGAATCTTGGTCAGTACCTCTATTGGAGAGAATTCTGATGAATTATCTCGTTATACAACAGACGCGATCGGCAACGGTCGTAGCGCGGTTCCAGCAGCGCCGGGGCTCGCTCCTCTTCACCGGAGGAGCCCGCTGCTCCAACGACGAGCCGACGCCGCTCCCCGAGCTGCTCGCCAAAATCGGCCCGGTAAACCGGGAGCAGGATCGGGTCATCCTCTGCCTGAAACCGGACTCGCTCTTCCTGCGGGAGGTGGAACTCCCCATCGCCGACCGGCGAAAGCTGCGCGACGTGCTCCCACTGGAACTCAAGGGTGAGACCGCCCTCGACACCGACGAGCTCATCTTCGATGGGATACCTCTTTCGGAAGGCAAAGCTCTGGCAATATGGGCACGACGCCGGGATGTGGCTGAGCAGATCCGCCTTCATGCCGAGGCTGGTGTCGAGCCGGAATTCGTGACCGCCCCCCTCTGCCACTGGGGAAATCTCATACCCGCAAGCGCCGGAGTGACTGCGATTACGGACGGTGAAGCACTCACCGTCTATCGCAATGCTGCACCATTCTACTTCCGTCCCCTTCATTCCGACGATGAAGGTGGGCTTACACGTACCCTTGCCGCCGTTGAACTCGGCAGGGAAGTTACCGTGGAGCGCCTGCTGCTTCATGGTGCCGCTGCGAAAGGATGGCAGAAGGTAGAAGGTGTTACTGCGTCTCCGCTCCCCATCCACTCCGAAATGTATGAAGCCTTCACCGGAGATGAGGAGGCTGCGCGCGATCTTGCCGGAGCCTATGCCGCCGTACGGGCCTGCATGACAGGGGAAGCGGTCAATTTCCGCACGGGAGAGCTGGCGTACACGACGGGACGGGAAAAGCTTCGCCGCAAGCTTCGCCTGACGCTTTTATTGGCCGTCGCCGCCATAATAGTCTTTCTTGCTGAGGCAGGGCTCCGGCACTATCTCGTAAAGCGTGACCTGGCCTCCCTCAATGCATCCATAATGAGCATCTACAAGGAGGTATTCCCCGGACGCAAGAAGCCGGTGGACGAAGTTGCGGAGCTTCGCTCGGAGATCAGGCGGCTGGGGGGGGGCGGCGCCGCATCCGGAACCCTGAATGCCCTGAGGTTGCTGGCCGACCTGAAGGGGGAGGACGTTACCGGAATCTATGAGGCTGAAATCACAGGTGGGCAGGTTCGGTTGAAGGGGGAGGCACGATCGGTCCAGGCGGTAAATGACTTCAGGGCAAGAGCGGCCGCCCAGTTCGCAGGAGCAGAGGTGGGTGAAATCAAGTCGCGCCCCGATGGAAGCGTCACCTTTCTCTTCCGCGGCACGTTAAAGGGGGAGCGCAAATGAAGTATGCAGCCTATCTCCAGGAACAGTACCGGAACATGGACCCGCAAACCCGCCTGCGGATCGGCATCGGCATAGCCATCGTTCTGATAGCCGCTCTTCTTCTTTCTTCGATAAACGCAGGCATCACTACCCTGAAACGGAAAAGGGCCTCCAGGGAAGCGGCAGTGGTGGAAATGCTACAGCTCAAGGCGCGATACCGGGAAGCGAGCATGGGTGCTCAAAAGCTCGCCAACCGCATGGCGTCTGTCAGACCGGAAGATTCCCCCGCGAAAGTGGTGGAGGAAACTGGAATCAAGGGTAAGAACCTGCAGATCCGGCCGCTCCGAGGGGAACAGGGTAGCGGCTTCGTCGAGGATGCTGCAGAAGTGAAGATGGACGGCCTGAGTGCAAATGAAACGGTGAACCTCCTCTTCAAGCTGGAAAAGGGGGCAAAGCCGGTAGTGATCAAAAGGGCCCTTCTAAAAACCCGTTTCGACAACCCGGCCCTGTTCGACGTAACGTTGACGGTAGCCCTTCTGAAACCTGCTCCCCAAGGGCAGCGTTGACCATGAGACAGCGGCTCCTGATTGTAGCGGCAGTAGCTGCCGCACTCCTGCTGTTACTCATGCTGACGGTGGCCTTCATCCCTAACGAAGCATTGCGAGGCGTGTTGTCGCGCGGGCTCGAAAGCAGGGGTTTCCTCCTGCAGTCGGGGAAGGTTACCAAGGCTTTTCCGCTGGGAATCAGGGTCCGTAACCTGACCATCGGCAACGACCAGGGAGCTCTCATCAAGGCAGACGACGCCGCAGTCAGGTTGCATGTCCTCCCGCTGCTGATCGGCCGAGTCCGCGTAGGCCTCGATGCCAGAATCGGAGGCGGCGGCGTTATCGGCAGCTACACCGCCACCGGGGGAGGCAGCATTGTACTCACGGCTCGGGCGGTCCGGCTCGAAGATATTCCTTTCTTCTCCACCAAGGCGTCGGCCCAGGTAAAGGGTGATCTCCGCGGGCATGCGGAAATCAGGAAGCTGAGGAGCACGCCTGGCGGGGATATACAGGTCGAAGCAAAGGCCGTGGAGCTGGCGGGGGTCAAGATAGGCGTCATGCCCCTTCCGGACGCCGCCTACTCACTGGCCCAGATCAAGCTCCGAGTCACTGGCGGAAGAATTCTACTTCAGAGTGCCACAATGCAGGGAGAGGGGCTCTATGTGCGGCTTAAGGGAGATGTGCCCCTTGTTGCATCCCTCCCCTCTGCGCCGCTCAATCTGATCCTCGAACTGATGCCTAAACCGGAGTTCATGGAACGGCAGAAATTCGTCTTTCTCCTCCTTGCCAAGTATCTGGACACCCCCGGTCACTACCAGATCCCCATCCGCGGCACTCTCAGTCACCCCTCCGTTTTCTGAAGAAGACGGTTCGACCCCACCTAAAAAATCAATCCGCACTCCTTCCCCCCATTTCCTGCAACCGGTCCACCCGCTCCACCACCGGTGGATGGGAGTAGTAGAACCATGCATAGAGCGGGTGCGGGTGCAGATTTGCCAGGTTTTCGGAACTCAGTTTGACGAGTGCTGAGGCAAGTGCTGCGGGCCTACCCGACAGCTCCGCGGCGTACCTGTCGGACTCCCACTCGTGGCGCCTCGACATCCAGCTCATGAGCGGTGTCAGCGGGAAGGAGAGGAGCGTGCCGAGAAATGACAGCAGGACGAGCTGGGGAGCGAATGAAAGCGGGGGAAGCCCGAATACCAAGGGAAGCCCTCCCCATGACAGAATGGCGTGGGCGGCAGCGCAGACAGAAAACGCTCCGACCTGGGTAAACAGCAGGCGCTTGCGGATGTGCCCCTTCTTCCAGTGACCCACTTCGTGAGCAAGCACGGCCAGGACCTCGTCATGGTTCATCTGTTCCAGCAGCGTGTCGTACAGTACGATCCGCTTCACTTTCCCTATCCCGGTGAAATAGGCGTTGGAGTGCCGGCTGCGGCGCGATGCATCCACCTGCATCACACTGCTCACCTTTATTCCGGCACGCTCCATAAGCTCGACAACCTTTCCCTCTAGTTCCCTGTCCCTGATCGGCTCGAACTTGTTGAAAAGCGGCTCGATCAGATAAGGGGAGATGTACATTAGAAACAGGCTCGCCCCGGCGAAGAAGCACCAGACCCATAGCCACCAACGTTCCGGGCTGGCCGCTACGAGGGCGAGTGCTCCGCCTCCGAGAACACCGAGCAGCACCGCGCCGAGGAGCATGGACTTTACCAGATCAGACAGCCACAATTTGAGCGTCATCGTATTGAAGCCGTAGCGGCTTTCGATCCGGAACGTACCGTAGAAACTGAAGGGGGCTTCGAGGATGGCCGCCGCCCATGAAAGGAATAGAAAAAAGAGGAGCCCCCTGCCGACAAAAGAATGGCTGAGGGTCGATATCCAGGAATCGTACAGAGGAAGCAATCCTCCGAAAATAAAGATGAGCAGCAGAGTGCTGTCGAACAACGAGGTGACGAGACCGAGCCGGCTCTGTTCGACCGTGTAGGCGGCTGTTTGCCTGAGTTTATCCGCATCAACTGCACCAACGAAGGCATGGGGAACGACATGTCCATTCTTCTTCAGGTGGCGCAGATTCAGAAAACGGAGCCAGGCCCGCAACCCGAATGCCGTCAGATAGAAAGCGACAAGAATGTACTGTGGTGATGACACTAGATCTCCCTAGGGCTCATTGTATAACGAAACAGCCCCCTGGGTTGCAGGGGGCTGTATGCGTCAAAGGTGGGTGGAACAACTTATTTGGTGAACGTAGCGTTTTCAACTATGACGTCGTAGAGGTAACCGCTTCCGAAATCCTTGTCCCGGAAGAAGTCCCCTTTCAGGGTTATGGTATCCCCGACAGCGGGAACTTCCTGGGTAGTGGCGATGAGGTTATGGGTTCCCTTGGCCGCATCGCCGCTTCCGTCACGGAGGTGGACCCAGTTCTTGCCCATGATCCCCTCGGAGACCTTGACCACCTTTCCTCTTACCACGACCTTCCTGCCGGCGAGTTCCCCCTTCTTCTGAAAGACCTCGGCAATGGTGTAGGAATCGGCACCGGTGGCCCGCTCAACTTTAATAGGCTCGGCAGACGCGCCATCTTTCGCTGCATCGGCCACTATGCCTTTATGAGCTTTCTTCTTGATGGTTTCGTCGTCCTCCTTGACAATTACGCCACCAGAAAAGTTGATGCTTTCAAATGTACGGTTGAGGGCCTTGCTTTTGAACTGGCCCATCTCCATTCCCTGCATGAGCTCCACCTGATCCCCCACCTTCACCTCGGCCACAGGAACCGCAAACCATTTTGTTTCCCCATTGGCTTTTTCGAGCTTGATGTAGGTATACTCACCACCATGCATGGTTTCGAGTACTTTCCCCACATGCGTGGGACGTTTTTCCTCGTTATCCGCCTTAGGTTGCGCTTCCGATGCTGCAGCCGCTTCAGGAGACACAGCTGGAGCCGCTTCCCTGGGTGGTTTCGCTGAGTAACCGGCAAAACAGTAACCTGCCGCGGGGAGCAGGAGCATCGAAGCGAGGGTAAGCCATTGGGATTGCCATTTCATGTCAAAAACTCCTTTTGCAGTGGTGCCGCCACCGGCGGCTTTTCGCCGCCACCAGAGTAACGGCTTTACGGGAAATACACAACTTATTCTGATTTAATGCTGCCGGCCATCCTGGCCGGACCCAGGCCGGGACGTACCCGCACCAGAAGAGAGATACCCAGCAGGAAGAAAATACCAGCGAGGACGGCGACCTTTCCATAGAGTGGCACCCCGGCGGCTGTCGCGGCTATCTCCCACGACTGCACCAAGGCTCCCCCTACGAACATGCCCACCACCGTCATTCCCGCGTCTGCGTCCCCTTCCCCGGCTTTCACCAGCTGCCGGAACGGACATCCGCCGATAACGACCGAAATCGCCCCCACCAGCCCCATCCCGAGAAAGCTCCATAAATGGTCGGAATGAGCCCCCGGCTGGCCGTAGAACCCGAGATTAAAACTTCCGGTGACGACAGCTGCGGCCAGCGCCGTTCCGGCAAAGGTCAACATCCCCCACAGGAGCGGTGCCCGCACCCCCATGAGCAACACATCCCGGAGGCTTCCGGTGATGCAGAATCGGCTTCGCTGCGCCAGTGCCCCAAGAAGCAATCCTGCGGCCAGGGAAAGGAGCTGCGGGGCGTACTGCGCTCCGCTCCCCGTTTCGGAAGAAAGAATAAACGACGGGCGGACAAACAAGAAAAGGAGAAGGAGCATAAAAGCCGCCGGCACCATCAGTCCTCCGGCCGCCCCCCCCTCGCGGCTGTGGGAGCCAACGACTACGCCGGCAGCAGAGAGACGAATCCCCCCCCATACCCCTGCAGCGAGGCCTGCCACTCCAGCGAGAGCAGTCAGGTCCCCTGCCGCAAGGCGCAGGAACAGCTTGATAGGGCATCCTATAAAGATGGCGCAGCCCACTATGAGAAAAATACCGGAAATGAGTCTGGTGAGCGAGGCGCTTCCTCCCCGCGGACGAAATTCACTAAAGATGCTGGCGCAGGCAAGGGAACCGAGCACGAAGCCTATCAGTTCCGGACGGAGGTACTGCATCCTCGGATTGGAGTGGAAACCGAGAGCTCCGGCGCTGTTCTCGATGAAACAGGAGACACAAATTCCCGAATTTTCGGGGTTCCCCCACAGGCTCAAGAGTATGCCGAAGAGACCCAGAAGGGCTCCTGATGCCAGAATAAGCCATAGGTGCCGGTCCGGAAACCTCATTCACACCCTCCAGCCAGCCGGCTCTGAAGATAAAACAGGTCTTTCTGCAGGGCCGCGCGGGATGAGGCTGAAGTCACGCTCCCGCTCGCGGGTTTCAATCCTTCCTGCACAAGCTTTTCTATCTGCTGGCGGCGGGAGAGGGGGCTCTTCCTGTCAACGTACTCGCCATTCAGCTTCACCCCTCTGACGAAACTGGCTGCAGCCTCGTTCACAGCACCCATATGCAAAAGGATCTCACCCTGCAGGATGCTCCCGTGAGCTTCGCCCGGATATGAGCGTCCTACTTCGTCCAGTTTGAGGAGTGCTGCCTGGAACTGCCCGGCTGCTCGGAGTTCGTCCACCGGGGCATACAGCTGCTGCAGAAGTGCTGCCCGTGCCCGGCTTGCGATCTGCCGCTCCATTGCCTTATCTGTACGCGAGGCTCTGGAGCCCGCGCGGTCGCCGGTGTCAAAAAGAAGCACGCCGACAAGCCCCGCCGCTGTGGCAAGAAGGAACGCTGCAATAAGCTTGTCGGTGGAATCGCTGAACATCTCAGAACTTCTGATAGGGGGGCATGTTGACACGCTTGGCCATTTCCCGGATCGGGTCGTACTCCTTGTCGGGTAGTTCTTCATAACCGTCGATCCATGCTGCCTTAAGTACCTTGACCTTTTCACCATCGACTTCCACCGTGTCGGAAGGCTTCAGTTCAAGGAGCGCCTTGCGGACCTTCTCGGCAAGTTTGGGGTCCGCTCCCTTGGCAACTCCGAACGTACAGTAGGGTATTATGGGTGTCTGACCAAGGATGACGAAGTCGTCGGGAGAGATCTTTCCCTCCTTTGCCATCACCTCTAGGTCGAGGGCCGGCGCGGCAGCGACGTCGAATTTGTCGAAAAGTACTCCGTAGATTACCTTCTCATGTTTGAAGGAGCCTGAGGGGATTGCGTAATATGAAAGGTCTTTCTCAGGGTCGATTCCCGAGCGCAGCATGAGGTCGTATTCCGCGAGATAGCCGGTGGGAGCCATCATGGGACCGAAGATCATACTTTTGCCCTTAATGTCGGCCAGCTTGTTGATTCCACTCCCCTTGCGCGCAATTATGGAACCGGCAGTTCTTGCCCCGAAACGGCCTCTTTTCTCGGTGGCCAGAAGGCCAAGCTGATAGTGGTGTTGGAGAATGATGTAGAGAAGGGAGTTAGTGTGGGTAAAGGTAAATTCGCCTGCCTTGAAACGCTTCTCGTAGTCGTGGGTATCGACGGGTACCGCAACGAATTCTACCCCGGTCTTTTCCGATAGATATCGCGTCAGCGGAAGGAAGCGAGCCATAGTCTCCTGCTCGCTGTTACAGTTCATGTAGCCGATGCGGACCTTCCGGCCCCCCTCCTGCCGATCACACCCGCCAATTGTGATAAGGAGCAGGACAGCTAGCAAGAGTATCGTCCGGCGCAGTCTTGCCCATCCTCCTGCAGAAGTCGAATCCACCATCAGTTCCCCCCCACCCGTGACTTCCTGACTTTTGCCGGGCTGCCCCATTCTAGGGAAAAACTAAGGGATTTGCAATCACTCCCGCAGGCCGACTCCTACTTCCCCTTCTTCAGGTCCATAAGGACCAGCTTGGCCACAGCCTTGAGCGTTTCGAAAACCCCCTGGCCCGTCATGGCACATGCTTCGAAGTCCGGAACATTCGTCGGGTTCAACTCCTTACGTAGTTCCTCGACGGACAGGATGTTCGGAAGGTCACGCTTGTTGTATTGAATCACGTAAGGGAGCTTGTCAAGGTCGTACCCCTGCTCCTTCAGGTTGTAGCGAAGGTTCTCCAGGGATTCGATATTAGCATCCATTCTCTCCTCCTGAGAATCGGCGACGAAAACGACTCCGTCCACTCCTTTCAGAATGAGTTTTCTGGATGCATCGTAAAAGACCTGGCCGGGTACGGTGTAGAGGTGAAAACGGGTCTTGAAGCCTCGGATCTCCCCGAGCGCCAGAGGAAGGAAGTCGAAGAAAAGCGTACGCTCGCTTTCCGTGGCCAGACTTATCATCTTCCCCTTCGATTCGGTGGGTGTTTGCTGATAGACGTACTGCAGGTTCGTGGTCTTGCCGCACAGGCCTGGGCCATAATAGACGATCTTGCAGTTTATTTCACGGGAGGCGTAGTTGATGAATGACAAGGAGCACCTACCTGAAAAGATTATCGATGTCGTCGTCGGTAATCTCGGCCAGCGGATGGTCCCCGCGACCTGCCTCTGCTTTGGAGAAAAGCGACTCGAAGGTGGTGGACAGCTCTTCAGACGCCTTCTTGACTCGCAGCCTGACGAGACCGAGGGACGAACGTGTATCGAATATCACGACGAGAATGACCCTGCCGCCGACGATGGAAATGTGGAGGTTGTCCCGCTCTCCTTCATGGAAAAGGATCGAAAACTCCTTCTCCCCGATCAGTTTTGCCAGACCTCCTGTAGCAGCTATGTTGCCTGCGGTAAGTGAGGCAAGCGAGGTGGTGTCGAACTGGTCGGTCTCGCCTACGCCGGAAATGAGCTGGCCGTTCTTGTCCACGAGGAAGATCACCCTTGAGTTCGTCTCGTAAAGGAGCCGCTCGATGATCCCGTTAACCCGGGAAAAATCCTCGTCATGCATGACCATCTGATCCGACATGTTCCCTCCTTGAGGAGGTGAAAGTTAGTGACAGGCCCCTGTATAGCAGAAACAGCTTTGTTCATCAAGCGGTCAAATTTAAAAGAAAAAGCCCCAGCCGGAGGCTGGAGCTTTTTCCCTACCGCGTAGGTGTCTGTTCGACTTATTTCTCGTCGAAAGTAAGCGCCGCAAGCTTCTCGTAGTAACTGAAGTGGGCTTTGGTCCACTCGCCGGCTTTCTTCATGAGCTCGTCGTACCCATCCGGGTTGTTCTTCTTGAGGACGCGGTAGCGGTTCTCGCCGTTGGCGTACTCGCTGAAGTCGATGGTCGGCGCCTTGCTGTCGAGCTGCAGCGGGTTCTTCCGCTGGGCTGCAAGCAGCGGGTTGTACCGGTAGAGCGGCCAGTATCCGGAGTTGACCGCCTTTTTGTTCTCATCCACGCCCTTCATCATGTCGATCCCGTGTGCGATGCAGTGGGAGTACGCTATGATGAGCGACGGGCCGTCATACGCTTCCGCCTCAAGGAAAGCCTTGATGCACTGTGCCGGATTTGCGAGAGAAACCGTGGCAACATAGACAGTGCCGTAGGACATCGCCATCATGCCGAGGTCTTTCTTGGAAACCGGCTTGCCGCCTGCGGCAAACTGGGCAACCGCGCCGAGCGGAGTCGCCTTGGACGCCTGCCCGCCGGTGTTGGAGTAGACTTCAGTGTCGAGGACCAACAGGTTGACGTTCTTGCCGCTGGCAATGACATGGTCGAGTCCGCCGTATCCGATGTCGTATGCCCAGCCATCGCCGCCGATGCACCAGACCGATTTCTTCACGAGGTAATCGGCAACGGTGAGGAGCCGCTTGGCATCCGCCTCCGGGCAAGCCGCCAGCACCTTCTTCAGGTCGGCAACCCGCTTGCGCTGTGCCTCGATGCCGGCCTGGCTGCTCTGGTCGGCGTTCTTGATCTCCGCCATCAGACCTGCTGCCGATTTGCAGGAGGAGCAGGAACAGCCAGCGAGCTTGTCGAGAAGTTCCAGCGCCATCGTGTTGAACTTGTCGATGGCGAGGCGCATACCGAAACCAAATTCGGCGTTGTCCTCGAAGAGGGAGTTGGACCATGCCGGGCCGCATCCGTCGGCCCTCTGGGCGTAGGGAGTGGTCGGAAGGTTGCCGCCGTAGATGGATGAACAGCCGGTCGCGTTGGCGATTACTGTGCGGTCCCCGAAGAGCTGCGTGAGAAGCTTCAGGAACGGGGTCTCGCCGCAGCCGACGCAGGCGCCGGAGAACTCGAAGAGCGGACGGATCAGCTGCGACCCGCGAACGGTGTCAATTTTGGCGACCGCCGCATCGACGTCGGGGATGGTGAGGAAGAATTCCCAGTTCTTCGCCTCCTGCGCGCGCAGGGGGGGCTGGAACGCCATGTTGATGGCCTTGTGGTTCGGGTCGGTCTTGCTCTTGGCGGGGCAGTTGTAGACGCACGCACCGCAGCCGGTACAGTCTTCCGGAGCGACCTGGAGGGTGAGCTTCTGCCCCTTGAACTCCGGAATTTTGCATTCGGTGGACTTGAAGGCGGCCGGAGCCCCTTCGAGGTGCTTCGCGTCGTACGCCTTCATCCTGATCGTCGCATGGGGGCACACGAAGGAACAGATGCCGCACTGGATGCAGAGGGACTCGTCCCAGACGGGGATCTCGACGGCGATGTTCCGCTTTTCGAACTGCGAGGTCGCGGTGGGGAAGGTGCCGTCCGCCGGCATTTTAGACACGGGAAGGTCGTCGCCAAGTCCCGCGATGATCGGTGCGGTGGTCTCGTGGACGAATTTCGGCGCGCCTGCCGGGACGACCGGCGGCTTCGCGATGGTGCTGGTAGCTTTCTCCGGCACCTTCACCTCGTAATAGTTGTTCAGGCCGGCATCGACGGCCTTGTAGTTCATCTCGACGACCTTCTCGCCGCTCTTGCCATAGGTCTTCTTGATGGCGTCCTTGATCTCGTCGATCGCCTGATCGAGCGGGATGATGTTGGAGATCTTGAAGAAGGCGGTCTGCATGATGACGTTGATCCGGGGTCCAAGGCCGATCTCGTTGCCAAGGCGCACGCCGTCGATCACGTAGAACTTGAGCTTCTTGTCGATGATCTGCTGCTGCACGTCCGCCGGAAGCTGATCCCATACTTCGTCCGCAGAAAACGGAGCGTTCAGGAGGAAGGTCGCCCCCTGCTTGGCTTTCCCAAGCATATCGTACTTCTCCACGAAGACGAAGTTGTGGCAGGCAACGAAGTCCGCTTCCTGCACGAGGTACGGAGCGCGGATGTACTTCTTGCCGAAACGCAGGTGCGACGTGGTCATCGAGCCGGCCTTCTTCGAGTCGTAGACGAAGTAGGCCTGGGCGTTGTTGTCGGTCATCTCGCCGATGATCTTGATGGAGTTCTTGTTGGCGCCGACGGTGCCGTCGGAACCGAGGCCGTAGAACATCGCCTGGTAAACGCCTTCCATCGGGTTGAAAAATGTCGGGTCGAGCTTGAGGCTGGAATCGGTAACATCTTCGGTGATGCCGACGACGAAATTCCTCTTCGGCTTAGCCGCATCGAGGTTCTCGAAGACCGCCTTCACCTGTGCAGGAGTGAACTCCTTGGAGCCGAGGCCGTAGCGCCCGCCGACGATCACCGGGTACCCCTGGAACTGGAACTTGCCGTCTGCCATGGCTTCGCCGATAGCGGTGCGGACGTCGAGGTAGAGGGGCTCGCCGAGGGAACCGGGCTCCTTCGTGCGATCGAGGACGGCAATCTTCTTTACAGTCTTCGGCAGTGCCGCAACGAAGTCATCAATGGGGAACGGACGGTAGAGGTGGATCTTGAGCACACCCACCTTCTCCCCCTTGCTCGTCAGGTACTCGACCGTTTCCTGTGCGGTATCGGCGCCGGATCCCATGATTACGATGACCTTGTCCGCATCGGGCGCCCCGACGTAATCCACCAGGGAGTATTCACGGCCGGTTATCTTCGCGAACTTCTTCATCTCATCTTTGACGATATCGATGCACTTCGGGTAGTACGGGTTGACGGTCTCGCGTCCCTGGAAGTAAACATCCGGGTTCTGCGCCGTTCCGCGCATCACGGGGTGGTCAGGTGAAAGGCCGCGGAGCTTGTGCTCGGCGATGAGGTCGTCATCGAGCATCGCCTTCATGTCGTCGAAGGTGAGCTCCTCTACCTTGAGCACCTCGTGGGAGGTCCTGAAGCCGTCGAAGAAGTGAAGGAAGGGAACCCGCGACCGGAGGGTGGCGGCCTGTGAGATGAGGGCGAAATCCATTACCTCCTGGGAGTTATTGGAACAGAGCATTGCCCAGCCGGTTGAGCGGCATGCCATGACGTCTGAATGGTCGCCGAAGATCGAGAGGGCCTGCGCCGCAATGGCCCGGGCGGAAACGTGAAAGACCGTCGAGGTGAGCTCACCCGCAATCTTGAACATGTTCGGGATCATCAGGAGCAGACCCTGGCTCGCCGTGAACGTCGTCGTCAGCGCGCCGGCCTGGAGTGCTCCGTGTACGGCACCTGCCGCACCACCTTCCGACTGCATCTCTACGACGCTCGGGACGGTGCCCCAGATGTTCTTCTCCCCCATCGCCGTCTTGATGTCTGAGATTTCTCCCATTACCGAGGACGGGGTGATGGGATAGATGGCAATTACCTCGTTGGTAGCGTGCGCCACATGGGCAGCCGCGGTATTGCCATCAATCGTTACCATTTTGCGACTCATAAACTTCCTCCTGGTGGGTTCTTTACAAGCGGATACTTGTGGTGGCGCCGATAAAAATTACAGCTCCGCGCGGCCTTGCACCGCTCGCTGCATGGTTGTTGCGTCGACATATTCCAGATCACTCCCCAAAGGGATCCCGTGAGCAAGCCTCGTGATTTTTTTCCCCAGCGGCTTTATCACCTTGGCAAGGTAAAGCGCCGTCGCTTCCCCTTCCACGGTGAAGCTGGTTGCGATAATTACCTCTGCAACCCGGCTCTCCTCCAAGCGCGCCAGCAGCTCCGGAATTTTAAGCTGCGCCGGAGTAACCCCGTTGAGCGGGGACAGCGCCCCCTGGAGCACGTGATAATGTCCACGGAATGCATGGCTTCTTTCAATCGCCAGAAGATCCTGCGGTTCTTCCACCACGCAAATCGTACTGGGGTCACGGGTACCGGTGCAAATGCAGCAGGGGTCCTCTTCGGTAATTCCATGGCAAATGGAGCATGACCTGATTCTGCCATGGACTTCGTGAAGACTGTCCGCAAGAGCCATCACCTGGCCAGGCGATTTAAGTAGATGAAAGGCAAGCCGCAGCGCCGTTTTTTCGCCTACTCCCGGCAGTTTTTTCAATTCGCCAAGCAATCTGTTAAGCGAGCTCGAAGCATATAGCATATTTTTATCTTGTACAAAACAATTTTTTATTATAGTTCGAATAAACTTTTTTATTCTTACTAAATAATTTAGTATCGCTGTGAATTATTTGGACAATTTTTAGTGAACCCAAAAAAGAGGAGGGTGTCGCATCAACCCTTTTCCTAACTACCGTTAAAAAGAATCAGAATCGTTTTTAAAATAGACCGGGGATATTAAGCCCCCCAGTTACCCTGCTCATCTCTTCAGCCATCTCAGACTGCACTTTTCCAAGGGCTTCATTCACCGCAGCGACGACCAGATCCTGAAGCATATCAACATCTTCCGGATCTACAGCTTCCTTCTTGATAGTAAGGGAAACCAGGCGGTTCTTGCCACTGACTACAGCAGAGACAGCACCGCCGCCAACCGTGGCTTCGGCAGTCCGCTGCGCGGCATCTTCCTGTAACTTCGCCATTTTTTGCTGCATCATCTGCGCCTGCTTCATGATCTGGGCTAATCCTTTTGACATCTCCTGCTTCCTCCTTGCGGTAAAAGATATTTTACTATGATGAAACAAATTTCTTTATACTAAAACAGGGTTCTATGAATCCGAACCCTTCAGCTCTTCGACCTCCTCAAGGCGACCTCCGAAGATTTCAAGAGCGGCACTGACAACCGGGTGCGTTTCCGCCTCTTCCCTCATCTGTTTCTGTCTTGTGGTGATATCAAGGCTTTTTTTTTCAGCCAGGGAGAGAGGAACGTCGCCCCCGCCAGCCGATGCGGCGGTGACTTTTACCGAAATCCCCTCGCCGAAAAAAGCCGCTGCAAAGTTTTTCAACTCGTCGAGCCCTTCCCCCTGGGAAAGGTTTCCCCAGTACACACCGCTGGGAAATCCTATCTCCAGCCGAGTCGATGACACCATGAGCGGCCGCGCATCATTGAGCTGCGAGGCAAGTCTCTGTTTTTTCCCCTTTACAAAATCTACGAACCCTTCCCAGTCCTTCTCACCCGCAGGCCGAGCGGGCCTCGCCGCGTCGGCAGCAGCACCTGGAGGCGTTGGAGCGGGCGTCTTGGGAGGCGGCTGCTGCGGCTGCTGCGGCTTTGGCACTGACGGAGCCTGACCGGCTTGACGGGAAGGACCGGAATCCCATACGGGTGAAGAGGATGCCACAACACCCCCCGTTTTCCCCTCCAGCACTTTTAACCGCGCGATAAGATCATCGACCGGCACGACCGGGACAAGTGTCGCCATTTTTATCAGAGCCATTTCCATGATGAGCCGAGGGAACGAGGAGTGGGCCATATCGTTCTCCGCCTTGAGGAGGAGCGTCAACTGGCGCTGGAGATCGATGAGAGTTACGGCCTTGGCCTGAGCCCGCAATTCGGCCAGCTCTCCCTCCGAAACGTCCAGCAGATCGGAAACATCCCCCGCTGCCTGCAGGATCAACAGATGGCGGAAGCACTCGATCAGCTCCTGGCAGAAGTTGCGCATATTTGCGCCATAAGCATCCACCCGCTTTACGATGTCGAGGACCGCGACGGTGTCCCTGGCGAATACCGCCGAAACGGTCTCATGTAGAAGTCGGCGGTCCACCACACCCAGAAGGGTCACCACATCATCATCGGCTACATTCGCACCACAGAAAGCAAGAACCTGGTCGAGCGTGGAGAGGGAATCCCTCATGCTGCCGTCACCTTTGCGGGCCACCACGGCGAGGGATGCATCGGAAATGGTTATCTCTTCCCGGTCAACGATGTAACGAAGGCGCGCCACTATCATGGGCAGCGATATGCGCTTGAAGTCGAACCGCTGGCATCGGGACAGTATGGTAACGGGAACTTTGTGAGGTTCGGTTGTAGCGAAGATGAACTTGACGTGGGGCGGCGGCTCTTCCAGCGTCTTCAGAAGGGCGTTGAAGGCGTTCGTCGAAAGCATGTGCACTTCGTCGATGATGAATATCTTGAAGCGGCTTCGCGACGGGAGGTACTTGATCGTATCGCGCAGCTCCCGTATGTCGTCCACACCGGTATTAGACGCGCCGTCGATTTCGAAAACATCGACGGAATTGCCATCCGTTATTTCCTTACAGGTGGGGCAGGCGTTGCACGGTTCTGCAGCCGGGCCTGCATCGCAGTTAAGCGCCTTGGCGAGTATGCGGGCTGAGCTGGTTTTGCCGACCCCTCGGGCACCGGTAAAAAGAAAGGCATGGGCGACCCTGCCGCCGTCGATCGCATTTTTAAGCGTCTGACTGACGTGCTCCTGGCCGATCAGGTCAGCGAACGTCTGCGGGCGCCATTTTCGGGCTAGTACGAGATATGACAAGGGACAATGACCTCGCTGCTCAACAGCATGTTGGGGCAACCGGAATACAGGGGGGATGAGGAGTGCGGAATTAACGGATACAACTGATAGCTGGGCACCCCCGCGGCACACGGAGTCGGTTACTGCCGCTGCTTCCTTCCGGACCTGACGGGGTTCATAACCTTCCGTTGCGCAGGACCCAGCTATCAGTTGTATCCGCAAATCATGAACAGCGGGAAGAATCGGCGGGCAGCAACGGACGCTTGCTGCCGGATTCTCTTGAAGTTATAAGTATGGCGGAGAGAGAGGGATTCGAACCCTCGGTACGCTGTTAACGTACACACGCTTTCCAGGCGTGCTCCTTCAACCGCTCGGACATCTCTCCGCAAGAAGCAGGAAGTATAGTTTATAGGCCTTGCCTTGTAAAGCCATTTCTTCCCTCTGCCTGTCGTGTACCCCCTCCTATGCCGGGCGGAGAGCTCAGGCGCAGACGGCACTCCTCCTCCGAAACAACTTGACATATCAGTCCGCCTGTCTAAGGTTATCAAATAATATGAGTCATCCCACTGATAAGGAGAAGACGATGAAACATTCTCTCGGCGCCAAGACCCTGCTGTTCCCTACACCCGTCCTGATGGTGGGGACATACGATGCCAACGGAAAGCCGAACATCATGAACGCCGCGTGGGGCGGCATCTGCTGCTCCCAGCCCCCCTGCGTCGCAGTTTCTCTACGGAAGGCCACCTATTCTTACGCTGCGATAATAGAGAGGAAAGCCTTTACCGTCGGTATTCCATCGGAATCGCAGGTGAAGCAGGCGGACTACATGGGCATAGCTTCAGGGCGCGATGTGGACAAATTCGCCGCAACCGGGCTTTCCCCCGTCAGGAGCGAACTTGTGGATGCCCCTTACGCCGCGGAGTTCCCGGTGGTCCTCGAATGCCGCCTTCTGCACACTCTCGAAATCGGGCTCCACACCCAGTTCGTGGGGGAGATTCTGGACGTCAAGGCTGAAGGTGATGTGCTGGGGGATGACGGGCTTCCCGATATCTTCAAGATCAAGCCCATGCTGTACGATACCGGACACCGGGGATACCACAGCATTGGCCCGTTCCTCGCCCCGGCTTTTTCGGTTGGAAAAGAGCTCTGAATGGTAAAAAAGTGGATTGACAGGGGGGCGCCGAACCGAGGGATGCGGCGCCTCCCCTGAACTCGGCCCGGCTTACTTTACCGTGTACCAGAACTTGGCGCTCCGCACTTTGTCGTCCTTCAACTTGAACTTCGACATTACGCCGTACTTCCCTTTTTTCGAGAAATCGAAATCCGCCCCGAAGTGGCCCTCCATCGCCATCAGGTCTCTGGTCTGCTCCGACTTGTCAGGTCCCTGAACCTTGACCTTGACATCCCCCTTAGTGATCGCCTTTCCAGTCTTTGCGTCCTTGAACTCAACGGCGATATGATGGGTCTCCTTCATCCCCTTCGGCATCTCCATCTTCATAGCCTTCATATGTTCCGCCATGCTCATTACGTTGAATGTAACCTTAACGCCATCCACAACTTCCTCGTGGGCTGCAGAGCCGTGGCCATGCTTGCCATGATCCATGGCGGCGTGAACTGCGGGAACCCCCAGGGCCAGTGATGCGACTGCGATAACTGCTGCAAATCTTCTCATCGTCTTCTCCTTTTCCTCTTAATTATGCCGCTAATCGGACGGCTTCTCAGGTTTTTGCGCCTCATCCGGACATGCCGGAGTGCTTGAGCTTCCCTTTCCTCAAATCATGCACCTTCATCAGTACGAATATAACCGGCGTCATGATCAGCACATGGACCGTCGAGGAAAACATTCCACCGATCATCGGTGCAGCGATCGGCTTCATGACGTCGGAACCGGTACCGGTCGCCCACATGAGGGGAATGAGACCGATGAGCGATGTCGCCACCGTCATCAGTTTGGGGCGCAGGCGAAGCACCGCCCCCTCGAAAGCGGCCTCATAAATGTCCTTCTCCGTTACAGGCCCTGCCAGAAGCCGCTTGTCGAGCGCCTCGTGGAGGTAGACAACCATCACCACCCCCGTTTCAACGGCAACTCCATACAAGGCTATGAACCCCACCCAGACTGCAACGGACATGTTGTAACCAAGGCCCGCCACAAGGTAAACCCCTCCCACAAGGGCGAAAGGCACCGAGAGCATGACCATCAAGGCCTCTATCCCGGAGCGGAAGGTGAAGTAAAGGATGATGAATATGACGAGCAGCCCGATCGGGAGAAGCACCTGCAGGCGTTTTTTTACCTTGATCTGGTCTTCCCACTGGCCGGCCCACGCATAGTAGTACCCTGGAGGAAGCTTCAGGTTCTGCTCGAGAACTGCCTTCGCATCCTTCATGACCGCTCCCATGTCCCTGCCGCGCACATTGAGAAAGACAATCGAACGCAGGAGCCCCCCCTCACTGGCAAGCTCAGGGGCGCCGGTGGAAACCTTGAGCTTCGTCACCTGAGCGAGCGGGATCTGCGCCCCCCCCATGCCGGAGACGAGGATGCGGCGGATGTCCTCCACAGAGTCCCTGTACTCCCGCTGGTAACGTATGCGGATGGGGAAGCGGTTTCGCCCTTCCACCGCTGTACTGAGAGTCTCTCCGCCGAGGGCGGTGGAGATCACTTCCTGGATGTCCGCCACCGATACGCCGTAGCGGGCAGCCGCTTCCCGGTCTACTTCGATGTCGATGTAATTCCCGCCGGTGACCCTTTCCGCGACCACGTCCACCGCACCTGGGACCCCCTTGATGATCTCTTCCGCCTGAAGGGAAAGTTTGCGAAGAACCTCAAGATCGCTGCCGAATATCTTGAGTCCCAGCGTCGTGCGTACGCCGGTGGAAAGCATGTCGATCCGGTTGATGATCGGCTGGGTCCAGCCGTTGCGGACGCCGATCTGCTGGAGCTTTGCGTCAAGCTCCGAAACGATGTCGTCCTTGGTAACCCCGGGCCGCCACTGCTCCTTTGGCTTCAGGATGATGATCGACTCGAACATGGAGACCGGAGCCGGGTCGGTAGATGTCTCCGCGCGCCCAACCTTCCCCAGGACCGATTCCACTTCCGGATGGCTCTTGATGACGGCGTCCTGCACCTGGATCAGCCGCTTTGCCTCCGTAATGGAGATGTTCGGGAGTGTGACCGGCATATACAGGAGACTTCCCTCGTCGAGGGGTGGCATGAACTCGCTCCCCATCTTGACGAATATGGGGATCGCTATCGCGAGCGCAACGATGTTGATGGCTATTACCGATTTTTTCCAGTTAAGGCACCAGGTAAGTACCGGCGAGTAGAGCCTGATGAAGAATCTGGAGACAGGGTTCGCCTCTTCGGATGGCATCTTTCCTCTCAGGAAGAAATAGGAAAGCACCGGTACGAGGGTCACCGCAATTACCGCCGCCGCAACCATGGCGAAAGTCTTGGTGAACGCAAGGGGATGGAACAGCTTCCCGCCGCGCCCCTCCAGAAGGAAGATCGGGACGAAGGAAAGGATGATCACGAGCATCGATGAAAATATAGCCGGCCCCACCTGCTTGGAAGCATCGATGATGACATCCAGGCGCCGGCGCTCCCGCTCCTCGTCGGAGAGTTCCGACAGCCGCCGGTAGCAGTTCTCGACCATCACGACCCCGGCGTCCACCAGCTCTCCGATGGCGATGGCGATTCCCCCCAGGGACATGATGTTGGACGTGATGCCGAGATGCTTCATGGTGATGAATGCAATGAGCATCGCCACCGGAAGAGTGAGAACAACCACAAGGGAAGAACGGAAGTGGAGCAGGAATACAACCACTACAAGCGTCACTACGATGGACATCTCGGTCAGGGCACCCCGAAGCGTTCCTACGGCCCGCTCGATGAGGTCACTCCTGTCGTAGGCCACACCTATCCTGACCCCCGGCGGCAGCCCCTTCTCCAGAGCTGCTATCTTTTCCTTCACCCGGTCGATTACTTCCTTGGCGTTCTGGCCGTACCGCATGACTACGATACCCCCCACGGCCTCCCCCGTGCCGTTGAGGTCCAGGAGGCCACGCCGGATTGCGCCGCCGGTCTGCACCGTCCCCAGGTTCTTCACGTATATGGGTACGCCTCCCATGGAGGTAACGACTATGTTTTCCAGGTCCGCCAGCGACTGTACATATCCCCGGCCCCTGATGAGATACTCTGCGGAAGCCTGCTCAAGGAGCCTCCCGCCGGTATCGTTGTTCGCCTTCTTCACCGCCTCAGCGACCTGGGTGGTGGTCACGTTGTAAGAGAAAAGCCGGTGCGGGTCCAACTCGATCTGGTACTCCCGCACGAAACCGCCGATGGAGGCGACCTCCGCAACACCAGGGACGGTGCTGAGCTGGTAGCGGACGAACCAGTCCTGGAGAGTCCGCAGCTGCTCCAGGTCATATCCCTTCCCCTCCACCGTGTACCAGAAAACGTGGCCCACGCCGGTGCCGTCGGGGCCGAGGGTTGGCGAAACACCCGGCGGGAGCAGTGACGAAGCGTAGTTAAGCCGCTCCAGGACTCTGGTCCGCGCCCAGTAGATGTCGGCGGAGTCCTCGAAGATGACGTAGATCATCGAGAATCCGAAAGCCGAAGATGCCCGCACCGCCTTCACCTTCGGGAGCCCCTGAAGGTTGGTGACCAGCGGATACGTTACCTGGTCCTCCACTATCTGGGGGGATCTGCCGGGGTATTCGGTGAAGACTATGACCTGGTTGTCCGACAGGTCCGGAATGGCATCGACAGGAGTCCTGTAGACCGCCCAGACCCCCCAGGCGATGACGAGCCCGTAGATCATCAGGATTACGGCCCTGTTTCGTGCTGAGTATTCGATTATCTTTTCGATCATAAATAACCTGAGAGAGAGTTGGGGCGCGGCTAGCCGACGGCGGCTGCCTCCACTAACAACGCGGAGCCTGATCCTTTCACTTCATGTCCATATCATCCATGTTCATATCCTCCCGGGCAGGGCGCGCCGGCGCCGAGCCCTGTCCCGCCGGTGCCGAACCACCGTGCTGGCTGTGGTCCTGGGTCGAACCACCGCGCAGCTGGGCTTCGGAATCGATCAGGTAACCGCCGCTTGCAGCCACCTTCTCCCCCGGCCTCAGCCCGTCGAGAATCTGCACGAACCCACCGCTCTTTGCACCCACTTTGACGTCCCTGGGCTCGAAAACCCCCGGCTTCGCCTCAACCCACGCGACCTGCCGTTTTCCCGTATCGATCACCGCTGCAACCGGCACCGCAAGTACGGAATCCAGTGGGGCCTTTATCCTGGCGGTAACGAACATGTCCGGCTTCATCTTCAATCCCGGATTCGGTATTTCCACCCTCACCTTCACGGTCCGCGTCTTGGGATCAAGGAAAGGGTAGATGAACGAGACCCGGCCTGAAAATGTCTTTCCCGGATACGACTGGGAGATTACCTCCACCCGCTGTCCGATCCTGACCGCAGCGAACTCGTTCTCGTAAACCTCTGCTTCTACCCACACCGTCGACAGATCTGCTATGGAAAAGAGCGGATCTCCCACATTCACGTACTGCCCCTCCACGACCATCTTCTCTATGACGATGCCGGAGAGGGGGGTGTAGACCGGCAGCTTCAGGTTGGGCTCTCCACCCTTCTCCAGTGCGGCAAGCTGCCACTCCTTCACACCAAGAAGCAGCAGCCGCTGCCGCGCAGAGGCGACAAGCCCCGCCCCCCCCTGCGAGATGGATGCTACAGGAGAATCCTTCAGCCTGTCCCTGCTCCTCAAAGCCAGAAGGTATTCCTGCTGCGCTGCCACCAGGTCAGGAGAGTAAAGCTGCGCCACGGGCTTGTTCTTTGTGACGTAATCTCCCACCGCGTTGACCAGGAGCCTGTCGATCCTTCCGGCCACCCAAGCCGTGACCTTCGCCTGACGGCGCTGGTCGTACTGTACGATGCCGACGGCATTCATCTCCCTGTCGAGACGGACCGCCTTGACCTCGACCATCGCTACGTTACTCATCACCATCTGGGTCGGAGATAGCGCCACCTGTCCCAACGCAGCCAAGGCCTTCTCATCTGCCTGCGCCCCCTCCACCTTCTTTACGAGAGACATGTTGCAAATGGGGCAGACGCCCGGCTGCTCCTTGACGATGAAAGGATGCATCGGACATGTGTACTGGGCCGATGCCGCCACACCTTTTTCTTTCTGCTCGTCATGATCGTGCCCCAGCTCCTGCCACAGGTAGTAACCTCCCCCGCCCAGGGCTAAAAGCGTGACCAGCACGACCGGAATGACTATCTTTCGTTTCATGTTCATCCTTTTAAACCTCTCGGTGAAAATCTCTGGAACCTACTGCTTCTCCGGGTCAAGCTCCTGCCCCACCAGGGCCTCAAGCTGCGCCAGCTTCATCTGGTAATCGGCGACCGAATCGTAATATTCACGCTCGTAATTGAACAGCGTAACCCTGCTGTCGAGCAGCATGAGTACGTCGGCTTTCCCCACCCGGTAACCGATGACCGACGATTCAAGCGCCTGCTCAGCCTGCGGGATGATACCCGCCCTGTATAGCTCGGCGAGCTTCCGCCGCCGCTCCAACTGGGCAAGAAGGTCCGCAATGCCCCCACCGACCGAATTCTCCAGCGTCCTCAATTCAGCGGCGGCCATCGATACTTCAGAGGTCGACTCTGCCCGCATGGCTTGCCGCCGTTCGCGAAACACGGGAAGATTGATGGTAATCCCCGCTGAATACATGTCGAGCCCTTCATCCTCCATGCTCGGATTTCGCTGCATGTATTCCAGCGACAGGTTAACGTCGGGATACGATTCCTTCTCCGCAAGACGGTGAACCGCACGCCCCTTCTCTATCTGTGCGGCCAGGCTTCTGAACTGAGGCCTTTTTTCCGCAGCCAGCCGATTCAGGTCACCGGCTGTTAGCTCCACGGGGTTCAAAGCGGGATCCGCGATCCTTCCCACTGGGGTATCCGCCGCCCTGGCGATAAGAGTGTTAAGTGCGGCTACAAGACTTTTCCGCTGCTGCTCCTGGCTGATCTTCATGTCGAGCATCTTGGACTTTTCGACCTGGGCCTTCAGCACATCCTGCTGCCCTCCCTGGCCGACGGAATATCTCGTTTCTGCCAGCGCGATGAAGTCATCCATGATCCGGAGATTTTTCTCGGTAACCTGCAACGAACGGTCGATGAAGTAGATCTGCCAGTAAGTTTCCTTAACCATCCTGGCGAGTTCAAGCTTTCTTTCCTCAACCTGCCAGCGGTACGATTCAGCCTCTTTAGCCGCCACCTCCGCCTTCAGGTCTCTCTTCCCCCAGAACGGCAGCTGCTGCGAGATGCCGATGACCTTCTGCGTCATGGGATCCCTGCTGAAATTGAATGGGTCCCTTACGATGCCGTTCTGTATCTTTAGCATCAGCATCGGGTCTTCCAGGGACTTGGCCTGGGCGACCCGGCTGGTGAACATCTTCCATCGCGCCTCCGAAACGGTAATCTCGGGGTTGTTTGCAAGAGCGGCAGCCACGAGTCGCTGCAACTCCTCGCCCCCTGCCTCTTCGGCATAGGAGCTTCGGCCGGAAATGATCACCAGCAGGGTTATAAAAATGGCAAGCAAAAGCTGTCTCATACTGAACTCCTTTTACGATAAGAGCCGACAGTTACACAAGCCGTGCCACAAATCATCATCAATGTTTTCAAGCCGATGCAGCCGACCGGCCAGCTGGCTGCAGAATATTCCACATCCCGTCTCACAATATTCTTCCATTGTTCCCATCCGAGTTTATCACCAGCATCACCCAACTGCATGCAGTCAATTTAATTAGCTTACTTATCATTGGTAACAGCTACTTAATCCAGGTCCTCCGCTGCCGATACTTGATTATGCAGGGTTGCCGTTTGAAGACGGCGAATATGAATGAGGACGCTATGAGCACACGGGCCTTGAAGCTCGTATTTTCCATACTTGCTGCCATGATTACATCGGCTTCGGTCGCCTTTGCGGCCTTGCCGCCGGAGGTAGCCGTACTCGCTTCGACCAGCGAAGGGCTGAGTACGCCTGTAAGAATGGCCACCGATTCTGCCGGAAATTTCTATGTTACCGATCCACGGCAGGGGGGGATTCTGAAAATAAGCCATACGGGGCGTCTCCTCAAGATAGTCCCTACACCAAAACCTCCTCAAGGCATTGCAGTGACGGCAGATGCCAGGCTGGTGGTAACTCAGGGAGACTTTGCCGCAATCATCGACGGTAACACCGGTGTGGAAGTAACCAGGCTGGGCATCGGTGCAGGGCAGTTCAGAATGGCGAACGGCGTCGCGGTGGACGATGCCGGCTACATCTACGTAGTGGATAGCCTCGATAATTGCGTGCAGGTGTTTACCCCTGCCGGCTCTCCGGCTACCGTCTTCTTCTCATCCCCCGGGAAACCCGCGAACAGCTTCGGGAGCTTTGGAAGCGCCTACGGACAGTTCGTGACGCCGACAGGCATTACATACGAAAGAACATCCAACCAACTGGCAGTGGTGGACACGAGGAACGGCCGCATCCAGTTTTTCACTACTAATGGCGATTTCAGAAAGTCTATCGGCTCTTTCGGTTCCGGCCCCCTCAGGTTTACGGCACCCCAAGCCATCGCATTCGAGTACAGCAAATCCACCCTGTCGAGGGCGTATGTCCTGGATTCTTTCCAGGGGCTTGTCCAGGCCATAGATCCAGCGGATAACGGCACATTTCTCAGCTACATCGGCAGCTACGGCATAGGTACCGGAAAACTGGCCAACCCTTCCGATCTCCTGTTCGATCAGTTCGACCCTCAGAATAAACGTCTGGCGGTTCTCAACGGGAGGGGAAACCTTGCATTTTATTCCATCGACAGAGGGGTCATTACCCCCACAAATTCTGTCGGCCCCGCCCTCACCGTCAACCCGATACCGGCGTACACCAACCTGGCAGTCCTTGCCGTGAGCGGAACGGTTACAGCCGGTGCAACGGTCAAAGTGAACAATGTCCCCGCCACCGTTACCGGCACTGCATGGAGCACTTCAGTGCCCCTGGCAATCGGCGTGAATGCGATCTCCATAAGCGCTGCCGACGGTGCAGGAAACTCAACGGCCAGAACGGCCATCGTGGTTCGGGATGCGACATCGACACAGCTTACGGTGAACCCGGTAGCGACACCGACGAATCAGGCCATCCAGGTCCTTGCAGGTACGGTTGATGCAGGGGGGAGCGTCAAAGTTAACGGAACAGCCGCAACCGTCGTCGGAACCGCATGGAGCTATACGGCAACGCTGACAGAGGGTGTCAACAGCTTGACCATAACTGCCGGAGTCGGAGGGAAAAGAGATTCCTCCATAACTCTCAATATCGAACTGCAAACCGTCGCCCCTTCGATGACACTATCGATGCTTCCCGACGGAAGCACGGCCGCACACCAGGTACAGAATGTCACAGGCAACATCGGCAGCCCGATGCTCCGGTCGGTAACCCTTAACGGCGAACCAGTCATGGTAACCAACGGCTTCTTCAGCGCTCCCGTCACCCTTGTGCACGGGCCGAATGTCATTACTGTGGTAGCCACGGATGCAGCCGGCAACTCGACCACGGCAGCCAGGACCCTGCATTTCGACGCCACGCGTCAGGCAGGATTGAAGGTGACCTCTCCCGACGGCTTCATTACCACAACCAACACGACAACATTGAGCGGAACTGCGGAAAAGACATCCACGCTCCTGATCAACGGCAATTCTGTTCCCGTAAGCTCCGACGGAAACTGGGCCGCGACAGTTAGCCTCTCCCCCGGAATCAACACCTTCGTTGTTTCCGAGGCCTACGGAGGAAAAACAACTACGGCCAAGCGCACGGCCACCTTCAATCCCGCCGGCCTCCAACTGGCAATGACATCTCCTGCCGAGGACGGAGCCACCAACAACAGGAAGCTTGCTGTCAGCGGGACCGCGCCTGCTGACGGTGTCACTCTGGTGAGTACGGTCAATGGGACCACCGTCCCCGTTACCTTCAGCAACGGAACCTACAACTTCACCACCGACCTTGCTGCCGAGGGAACCTATCTCATAACCGTTACCGCCATCGATGCAGTAGGCACCGTAAGCACCAGCAGCCGTACGGTTTACCTCGACGTGACACCACCCAGATTCACCATCGACCCGGTCGATTCTCCGAATCCGGTGCGGATGAGCGGCACGCTTGAGCCCGGCGCAACCCTGGTGGTGAAGGACCGAAGCGGCCCGATCGGTATAGTGACGATCGGAAACGACGGCACGTGGAGCGTCGATCTTTCAGGCGTAGCCTATGACCGGGGCACCCTCAGCATATCCCCGGCCGACCCCGCGGGAAATACGACCCAGGGGGGGGACCTGGACGGGGACGGGACGGTGAATCTCGTTGACGCCATAAAGGCACTTCGCTTCGCGGCTGGAGTAGATACGGCAACCTTTGGAGATATTCTCAGGGGCGATGTGGCGCCGCTGCGAAACCATGTGCCTCAACCAGACGGGGTGATCGATATCAACGACACTATCCTCATCATGAGAAGGGTGGTCGGCCTGTCGTGGTAAAACCGCAGCGGCAAAGGAAGACGCTATGAAATCTGTCAAGCTCAACCTGCTATTTTTCGCTATCACGGTTATGCTCGCCGGCTGTGGAGGCGGTGGAGAAAGCGGTGGAAGTGGTGGCGGCCCTGGACCAGCCACAAAAACAGTTACGCTGACCTTCGGAATAACGAACACCGCGCCTTTGAACTCTGTGCCGATATATGGGGTCGTAGAAACAGTGATAATCCCTGCAGGGGTAACCGTGCCCGCTGAAGCATCCCAACTGAAGGCCCTGGACGGCGTCCAGGCCATCTACTCTGAGTCCGATAGGCGATTAAGGATACTTGCGATCAAAGTTAGTGACGAGGGAGTCGGTCTCGGCGACTTTGCCCAGATCACCTGTACGGTTGCTGCGGGTGCGTCTCTCTCAGCGGGCGATTTTGTTCTGCGCTATGATCCTCCAGACTTCACAGCAAACAGTATCGATAACGGCAATACGGTTGACCTGACGGCAGCCACAAAACCTACCCTGACAGTAACAGGCCTGTGATCATTACACCGGGAAACCATGCGCGGATCGTTTTTTCAGAAACTCGGCATCACCCTGTTGCTGCTTCTTCCCGCAGCGGCATCGGCGGTCGTCCTCGATCCTGTCCATGATCCAGGTAATGGCTATTCCTGCAGCAACTGCCACGTAAGCCACAACACCCTCGGCACCACCGGCTATAACAACATATGCCTGGATTGCCACAAACCGGGAGTGCCCAAGGGCAAGGCGAAGCCGCATGTCCCCTCCGACGCCGCCGATCCGTTCGGAGTCTACACCGCATTCCTCCCGGGCACCCGCTACCAGATCTCGCACAGGTGGGACGGCTCAGACACCGTTCCGGCTGCGGGTGCGCAGCCGCCCCAGCATGAGGCGATGACGAGGCTGGATCTGCGGGGGAGGACGAATGGCTCCATGGCATGCGTAAGGTGCCACAGCCCTCACTCCAACAGCGCAAGACCATTCCTCCGCATGGGCAACGACGGCGACCAGATGTGCCTCGACTGTCACCGCTCAAGGGACAGATCGACTCACGTCGCCGGCACCCACCCTGTCAATGTCAGGTATTCCAGCGCCAAGCCCAAGCATGCGACTCCCGTGAACGCCAATCCGGCCAACCCGACCTCGGCATTGAAACTCAAGAACGGAAGGGTGCAATGCACCACCTGTCACGGAGTCCATTACACCGATTCCAACAGCGCCACCTACGACGGATATTCCAGCTATCTTTCCCTTAAACCGGCGGATGGATTTCTTCTGAGGACCGACAGGCGCGGCAAGACGTCAGGCAACGTCAACATCTGTACGAACTGTCATGCCGGAAGGTTTGCCCATGACGGCAACGGGCAGAACATTCAATGCATCGACTGCCACGGCGCCCATGTGGAACACGATCCTTTCGCAGCCGGCGCACAGGAGCGGGTTCCCAACGTCTTCCTTATCAGGCGCTTCATGAACATCTCCACCCAGTTCGGGAAAATCGACAACCGGAACAGCGCCGGGAGGACCTTCTTCCAGATGACTGGTGCCGGGCGAAACTACAAGAGCGCCGACGGCAGCGGCGTGTGCCAGGGGTGCCATCCGGTGCCACCTGCGGGCTTCCACGCCGGCAAAGGAAAATACTACCCGCCGCAGCACAATGACACCACCGGGAATCCGCAGGTATGCAACGAGTGCCATACCCATGACAATGAAGAGGGCTCCTTCTCCGGCGGCGGATGCGCCCTGTGCCACGGCTACCCGCCGGCCACCGCGGCAATCGGCGGGGGTGCCGGACTTGCCCAGCCATCCACGGGTGCGCTGGGGGGCGTGCCGGCCGGCCCCGGCGCGCATCCGGCCCATGTAAACATCCGGACCATGAACTGTGAGGCCTGCCACAGCGGATTCACCGCCACCCAGATGGGTGACACCCGCATCGAAATCGGCTTCGCCATCAACAGCCAGACGTTTCCGGGTTTCGGGGGTAGTGTCTCTGCAGGCACTTTCACCGGCACCGACTCCCTCACAGGCTACACCTGGCGTGCTTCTTCACCGGGAACGATCATAGCCACCGCGCCGGGCGCGGCTACCTGCAGCGTCTATTGCCATGGGACCACCCTTGCGGGAGGGTCAGTGCCGGCGCCCTCCTGGCTCGGAGGAGCCTCCCAGGCAGCCTGCGGAGCCTGTCACGGCGCAACCGGCGCAAGCCCGCCCCCCGGCGGAAGCCATGTGCATCATGCCGGGACGGGAGGCGGCAACCTCGGCCTTGCCTGTGCCGCGTGTCACACGAACATTACCGACAATGCCCATGTAAACGGCAGCGTGACCTGGTCTCTCGACTCCACCGACCCGCGATTCGGCAGCTCCGCACGATACCGTGGCGCCCGGACCGGCGCAACCGGCAACCTGGCTCCCAGCTCATCATACGGCACATGCAGCGTTTACTGTCATGGTTCGGCGACCCCTGCATGGGGTGCCGCCAACCCGAAAGCAGACTGTACCTGGTGTCATGGCAACAACGCATCTTCTACCGTTCCGATCGTCCAGGGGCGGCACCAGGCCCATGTCAACAATGCAGCCGTTTTAGGAAAAAACTATGATTGCGGCACCTGCCACGCCGCGACGGTGGCCTCAGGCAACGACCGCACGATATCGGGAGTCGCGCATGTGGACGGAGTCAAAGACGTAGATATGCTTCCATCAGGCACCTGGAACTCCGGCGGGGAGAACTGCACCAATGTCTACTGCCACAGCAACGGGAAAGGAATATTCGTAAACCCGCCAGCGTGGAGCAGCGTCACGACGTTAGGCTGCAACGGTTGCCACGGTACCGGCAACGCGTTCGGCACGCCGGACAATTCCGCCCCCGACAGCCACGCCGTCCACGTCGCCTCCGCAGCCGACTGTGCCCGCTGCCATCGGACTACCACCATCACCGGCACAGCAATCGTCGCCGGGTCCGCAAAGCATACGAATCAGACTCATGACGTCAACCTGGCAGCCATCTCAGCCTTCACGACCTTTTCAGGTGTATACGACAGCGCTACCCAAAAATGCTCCGCAACTTACTGCCATGGCAGCACACAGACATCACCCGCCTGGGGGGGCAATGCGACCTGTGAGTCATGCCACGACGCAAGCAACGGAGGTGAATTGTCCGGCGCCACCGGAGGTTTTCCGTCGGGACATGCGCTCCACTTCGACAGCGCAACCGCCCCTACGGTTATTACCGGAGGGAATGCCCATACCGCAACAGCGTATGTCTTCGGCTGCCGCACATGCCATCCTACCGCATCCCATGCGAGCGGTCCCGTAAGCGCCTCCAGAACCGCGGAGATCAACGGAACGAGACTGACCCCGGCACAATACACCGCGGGAGGAGGATCGTTGACCGACCCGCGCGGATTCACCTACACCAACGGCACCTGCCTGACGCTCTGCCATTCCAGGGACGGCGCGACAGAAGGCTCGGCCAACGCGGCTGCCACATGGAACGGCTTGAAGACCGCCGGCAACTGCGGCGTTTGCCACAGCAAAGCCGGAGATGCCGTACCGACGTGGTCAGCGGCGCATACCATACACATAAACACGTACAGCACCAACCCGAACCTCACCTGCAATGCCTGTCACGCGGGCACCGCATCCGATAACGGGACTATCAACGGAGCTGCGGGAAGAAACCAGCACCCCGACGGGGTGAAAAATGTCCTCTTCAATACTTTTGCAGGGGGTTCATGGTCCGCGGGTGCCTGCAGCAACACGTGGTGCCACAGCAATGCTACGTCCGCATCCGCTCCCGCACACGGCTCGATCTCCTGGAGCTCACCCCCGGCCATCACCTGTGCCAGCTGCCACGGAGGCACGGCCAGCGGCCCCGCCTACGCCAACGGCTCTCCGAAAGCGAACAGCCATGCGGTACATGTCGCCGACTACACCTGCCGTACCTGCCACAATACGGTAGTCGACGGTGCGAACAGCGTGATAGGCAGAGCGCTCCACGTGAACAAGGCGTACGACCTCGCGGCCGGCCCAGGGGCTTCCTTCTCGGTCACCGCCGGCACCGGCACGCCTTCCAGTCCTGCCGAATGCACCAACATCTCCTGCCACGGCGGCAACAACGCCACATGGGGGGGAACGCTCGGCTGCGAAGACTGCCATGGAGGGCCTGCAGATGTGGCGAACTTCGCCGCCACATTCTGGAGCGACGGCACCGTCGGAAAAATCAGGCTGGGCGGGCACTGGGACACCACCGGGCACGGAAGGCCTTCCGGATCTTACGCATCGGGAAACCCTGCCGCCGCCTTCACCGCCGACAATGCCTGCGAGTACTGCCACGATCCGGGTGTTTCCCATGAAAACGGCGCCAACCCCTTCAGGCTCAAGCATTACTCCACCGCAGCCTGGGGACGCAACGCCCCCTGCCTCGTCTGTCACTCCACCGACGCGACAGGGGTAACTATTGACAGCACCCTGCGAATCCACACCGCTGTAGCAAGCATCGACTCCCAGCACTTCGGGGCCAAGCACGGCGGAGCCAACGGCACCGGCGGGCGTTTCTGCTGGGACTGCCACGACCCCCACGGTGACGGCAATATCTATATGATCCACGACCAGGTTGCCCGCACCTCGGACCCTGTTACCGGCGCACCGGTGGATACAAGAGCGACCATATTTACGTCCGCCGAAACCGGCACCGATTTTGCGAAGTCTTCAGCACCCTATAACGGTATCTGCAACGTCTGCCATACCGCCACAGATCACTACACCGCAGCCGCCGGCGACGGCCACAACTCCGGCACGATGTGCGTGGAATGCCATCGCCACGACAACAGCGATCGCACCGAGGGTTTCACCTCCATCGGCAGCTGCGACTTCTGCCACGGATATCCTCCCGTACGTCGGGGGCTGGCTGTGGGCACCGTTTTCTTCCAGGGAAACTACTCCAGCGCACGTTACGAAGATTACAGTGGAGGGGGGGGCGCCCACACTATCGAAAAACATGTCAAATCCACCGCCCGGGCTTCCGAGGGATGGGAAAACTGTGCCGTTTGCCACAGCAGGGGTCTCCACAATCCCGTCACCCATACAGGAAATATCCCGGTTAAACCGAGCAAGATCACCGTAACGGTGGACAGGCAATACAAATATGATTACAAACGCCAGCTCGGAGCTGCCCGCTACACCGGTAAGCTCCTGGACAACCACGACAACGAGACCGGAACCTGCTCGAACATCAAGTGCCACTTCAAGCCTTCCAAAAAGTGGAGCAACGAGAAGTAACCATGACAGCACCTGAAGACATTGTTGAACAGCAGCCCCGGAGAAGCCGGCACGGCATGACCTCCTTCTTCTCGAAAACGAGAGCAGCGCTTGCCGCCGCTTTTCTTGTACCGGGAATGCTGTTCTTTTCCCCCCTTGCCGCGCACGCGGCAGCACAGCAGTATCAGCACGCTAATGCCTGCTACGACTGCCACGGAACCGCATCCACCGATCCGGGGAACCCGCCGGACGACGTCCGGCCGCTGGATTCGGCGTACCGTAACCTCACCACCGGCGGATTCAAAGGAAGCCACCGCACCCATATCTCCCCGACAACCGATCCCGACACCTGCGAAAAATGCCATGGGGACCTCTCCGCCTACACGACCGCGCACATGGACGAGAAGATCGACTTGGCGGCCAACATCAATGCCTCTCCCGGCGGCGCTACCTACAGCAGGGGTGTACAATTCAACTGGACTTCGAACCAGTCCTCGCTGGGAAAATGTTCGAACGTAAACTGCCACTTTCAGGCCCTTACCCCAAATTGGGGGACGGCCCCCTTCACGTACACCGACAATACCACCAACGACTGCGACCAGTGCCACGGGGCGCCCCCCTCCGGCGGCGGCAGCGGCGCAGCGGGCAGCCATGCCAGACATCAGGCCTATTACCCCGGTGCCGCCCAGTGCAAGAAGTGTCATTTCAACCATCTGGCCGGGGCTGCAAAATTCGCACACGCCACCAGTGCCGGTAAAGCAGGCAGGGTAATACTGGTCGACCTTCACGACCCCGCGGATGTCGCCGGGGGTACTTATTCAGGAACGGGAGAGAATTTCCTTCCCAGCCAGAGCCCCGTTTTCGGCGACTGCTCATCCAGCTACTGCCACAGCGACGGCAAAGGCAACTATGTCACACCCACATGGGGAAGTGCCGCAACCGGCGCATGCGGAACCTGTCACGGCGCCCGGAACGACTCCCCCCCCTCGCCGGCTTCCCCTCATGCAACGCATGTGGCGACGGCAAGCGGCTACAAGTTCGCCTGCGTCAAGTGCCACAGCGGGACCGTCGAAACAACACCAGACTCCACCACTTACGCCAACATATCCAGCTATACCCTTCACGTCAACAAGGTGAAGGATGTTCTCTTCGATCCTCTTAATCCTGCGGGGTCCTGGAACGGTGCAAACTGCGCTTCGACCTATTGCCACAGCAATGCAGCTCCCTATCTCGGCTCGAATACTCCGGTGACCCAGGGGTGGAGCGGGGCACTGGACTGCGACGGATGCCACAACAAGGCCGGCGACACGATCGCCGGAGCCAAGGCCTGGTCCGCCCCACACACTAAGCACGTCAACACGTACGGCACAAACGGAAACATTACCTGTAATGCGTGCCATGCCCAGACCGCCTCCGACAATGACACCATTTCCGGTCCGGCCAAGCACGTCGATGGCATAAAGACGGTTGCATGGAACGCCTTTGCCAATAACGCCGCTCCCGCATACAACCTGAGCACTCATCAGTGCCGGAATGTCTACTGCCATGGGAACGGAACAACGGCGACCCCGACGGTCACCGTTACCTGGTCCGGCACCCTCGACTGCAACGGCTGTCACGGCAGCAATGCTTCGACCCCCCCTGCTTCCGCCCCCCACGCCAAGCATGTGGGAAGCAGTTCCCCCTACCGCTTTGCCTGCGCAAGATGCCACAGCACGACGGCGCTGGACACGACCGACTCCACCACATTCGCCAACATCTCCAGCCGGGCACTTCATGTCAACAAAGAGAAGGACCTATCCTTCGATTCATACAACGCAGGGGCCGGATGGAGCAGCCCCAACTGCAGTACCCTCTACTGCCACAGCATCGGGGACCTCGCCATCGATCCCGGCACCCTCCCCGGAGGCTACGGTGGTTCGCTCTATGCGTCGCCGACATGGTCCGGGACTCTTGGCTGCAACGCCTGTCATGGCCGCTCCACCGCCGGCGGCTCACCTGATTACCCGAATGCAGGAGCCCCCGGCAGCGCCACGTCCAACAGCCACCCTAAACATGTGGTTACAAGCTCAATCTCATGCGGGGAGTGCCACGAGAAGACCACGAAACAGGGCACCAGCATAAGAAGCACCACCCCTAGCTTCCACGTCGACAAATCAAGGAATGACATCTTCTTCAACCTGAGCGGCAACAGCAAGGACGCCGCCTACGACACCGGGGCACGCAGATGCTCCGCCACCTATTGTCATGGAACGGGAGCTTCTCCCGCCTGGGGCGGCACCACGAACTGCGACTCCTGCCACAGCGCCAACAACAGCGGCCCCTGGAACACCTCGACTGCCCACAAGCTGCACTGGGAGGATGGGGCGATTCTACCGGCAGCGTACTCCGATACCACAGTCGGAAACGTAGGCACCGCCGTCAGTTACCGCTTCACCTGCGCCTCATGCCACCTCCCCGGAAGCGGCCTCGCAGTCCACGTAAGCGGTCCTGCCCATGCCAATGGGCGGGCCCAGATACAGTTCGGCTACACCTCCCCCGGGAAAAAACCCGTCTACACTTATGGGGGAACCACGAGCACATCCGACAACGGTTTCATGTGGTCCAACGGCAGCGCTGCCTGTACCGCCACCTACTGCCACAGCAACGGAGCGGGGGGAAACGGTGCAACCGCCGTAAACTGGGCTGCCACCACAAGGAATGCCGATCCTGCTGGCCGCTGCGCCTCCTGCCACCCCTACAGTGCAATCGCCACCGGGAAGCACGGGCGTCACGTGGGTAGCTACGGCTTCAGCTGCGGGAAGTGCCACCAGGGCACAACCAACGACGGCAGCAGCATCGCGGACAAACGGATCCATGCCGACAAAGTGAAGGACGTCTCCTTCGACGGAGACAATCCCGGCGCAGGCTGGAGCACCCCCAATTGCAGCACCGTCTACTGCCACAGCCTGGGCGATCCCGCCATCGATCCGGGAACGCTTCCAGGTGCCTATGGGGGTTCGCTCTACGCCTCTCCGGCATGGTCCGGCACCCTCGCCTGCAACGCCTGCCATGGCCGCTCCACCGCCAGCGGAGTACCCGATTATCCCAATTCCGGGGCTCCCGGCAGCGTCACCTCCAACAGCCATAGCAAGCATGTCGTAAGCAGCGCCATCTCCTGCGGCGAGTGCCACGAGAAGACCACGAAACAGGGAACGAGCATAAGGAGCACCCCCAGCTTCCACGTCAACAACACGAGGAACGACATCTTCTTCAACCTGAGCGGTAACAGCAAGGATGCCGTGTACGACTCCGGAGCACGTACATGTTCCGCCACATACTGCCACGGCACCGCCGCCTCCCCCGCATGGGGAGGGACCACCGCCTGCGACTCCTGCCACAGCGCCGGTAATACCGGTCCCTGGAACGCATCCACCGCACACAAGCTACATTGGGAAGATGCGACGCTTGCCGCCACCTACTCCGACTCCACAACCGGCAACATCGGCACCGCTGCAAGCTACCGCTTCGCCTGCGCCTCGTGCCATCTTCCGGGAGCCGGCCTGGCCGTCCATTTGAACGGCCCTGCCCATGCCAACGGTGCAGCACAGGTTTTCTTCGGCTACACCTCCCCCGGGAAAAAGCCTGTCTATTCCTACGGAGTGGCACCGAGCACCTCCGACAACGGATTCGAGTGGTCAAACGGCAGCGCGGTCTGCACCGCTACCTATTGCCACAGCAATGGAAACGGCGGCAACGGTGCAACCGCCGTCAACTGGGCAACCGCTGCCAGAACCGCAGACCCGGCCGTCCGCTGCGCCTCCTGCCACCCCTACACCGCCATCGCCACCGGCAAACACGGGATTCACGCCGGAACCTACGGATACAGCTGCGGAAAATGCCACCAGAGCACCACCAATGACGGGAGCAGCATTGCCGACAAGCGGCTTCACATCAACAAGACGAAAAACATCGTGTGGGACGCCACCAACAGCGACGGCAATGCCTACGTCAACGCCGGGACCAACTGCTCGAACATCTACTGCCACAGCAACGGCACGGCGATGAGCCAGCCGTATCCCGCCCCAGCAACAGGTGTCAACTGGGGCTCCGGCGCCCTTGCCTGCAACAGCTGCCACGGGCAGACCACCTACAGCGATTACCGGAAAGCTGCCCCCCTCTATGCTTCAGGCTCGCCGAAAGGGAACGCCCACCAGTTCCACATCGCCGTAACCGCCTCACCCGCCGGGGAGATCCAGTGCCGCCACTGCCACAACGAGACCACTACAGCCAACACCTCCATCGAGGACAAGACAAAGCACGTAGACAAAACCTACGACGTCAGCGGCGGGACCAGCACCTACAAAAGCGGAGACGACGTCGCCTTTGCCGAATATACGACCACCATCAACTTCAGCACCGCAGGCGGAACAGGAAGTTGTGCGAACGTTTCCTGCCATCCGGTGGGACTCGGAAAGACCCAGGCAACAACAAGCGTTAAATGGAACAACTCCTACCAGTGCATCGACTGCCATGATATCGACATGCAAAGCACCACCGGCTATCACCACGCCATGCGCAACTTCTCGTCGGCTCAAACAGCGGCCTATCCCACCGGCATCCCCAGCGGTAGCTCGGACAATGGGACGAATTACAATTCGAGGCGCTGCACCATGTGCCACGTGGATCACAATATCTTCAGCCCGTTCCTCAACGGCAACAATAACGTTGGACGGGCAGCGAACCTCCGCACCGGGATAACGGTCACACCCAATGCCGCCCAGGCACCAGGTCTCGCCAGCGGCTACTACAACGCCGACTTCATCAAAGGTTCCGGCCCCAATAACGGAGGCATCTGCATAAGCTGCCACTATCAGGAGCGGACCAAGGACACCGTCCGGCGTAGGGTCGAGCAGCCGGCGGCACAGCAGACAACGGTCACGCCGGTGATAAGCTTCGACAGCTACACGGGAAGCGCACACCAGTATGCGGTGCCTTCTACGATGATGGGGGACGGCAGCACCTTCTACGGCAACTGCTCCAAGTGCCATAACACCAAGTTCAACGAGTCCACGACGTTCCAGGGCTACACCGCCAGGTGGCAGTTCGGCAACCACAACGGCGGCATCAGGCGGCTGCAGGGAGAGCTCGATTCCAGCGCAGGCGAAACCGCAGAAGAGCAGATCTGCATCCGGTGTCACAGCAAGACCACCGACTCCGACCCCGGCGGCGGGCCACCCAAACCGACAGCAGGCAAGGACTGGTACGGGTATGCAGGCATGTCGGCGGCTGCCGAGGATATAACCACCGCGCTCCTCACCTCCTATCGTCCCGCGAATCCGACTACAAGCACGACATCACGGCTCTATTTCAAGCCGGCAGCGGCGGAAACTCCCGCCGCTCCGAAACCTGCGGGGCACAACACAGGTGATGCCTTTGCCGGAGGCGCCTGGGTGGAGCGCTCCATGTCGCCCTGGACGCCAAGCACGGCATACGAAACGAAGAACGTAGCCACCAACCAGATCGGCACCAGGTACTGGCAGATGGGCACCTTCACATCTCCGGCAGTTTCCTCGGACACCCCCATCCCCGCGGGAACCTGGGTGATAAACCTCTTCTCCCGGGAAAGCAGCTTCTATCAGAACGCCCGGATACGCTACCGGATCTACACCTGGAACGCCGGCGGCTTCGACCAGGAGATCGTCTCCACTCGGACCTTCACGAGCGAGCTTCCCGTAAACTCGGCACCGGGGCTGGTGCGGACCATCGGAATAAGCGTTCCCGCGGTTACGCTTCATGCAAACGACAAGATCGTAGTCGATCTGACGATCCAGACAACGTCGTTACGGACCGGCCCCTACACCGCCTCCTTCTACTTCGGCAAGAATGCCCCGAGCAACCTGACGCTCCCGGTGGCGGTTCCATTCGCCTATGCCGACCCCGGCCAGGCCGGAAACGGCCACAACGTGAACCTCTACAACGGCGTCCACAAGCCGTCGCCGACGGACGAGACGCGGCAGTACATCACCGACAACAAGCACGTCGAGTGTGCCGACTGCCATAATGTCCATGCGGCCCGATCAGGTCTTCACGGAGAAGCGTTAGTCTCCGACGCAAACCTCTACTTCAAAACCGCCGCTGCAACCTCTCCGAAACCGAATGCGTTCATCACCAACTCGGTGTCATATGCCGGCACCACGACCTACGCCACGCTCAACGGGGCGATGTCCATGTCACCCGGAGCTGGAAGCTCAGCAGACTCGACGGCTCAGAGTCTGCCCTTCGGTGCGGCGACAAATCGCTATTACCGATTCGGGCAGTTCGTCTCGCCCCCCTTTGCAAGGAGCGCCACTTTCAGTACTTCCGACACATTCACCCTCTATGTCAGAGGCGCGCAATCCAGCACCTCCCTTAACCCGTTCCTGCGGTACGCGGTGTACCGGTTTAACGCGTCGGATAGCAGCACAACCGTGCTCCGCGCTCCAGCCACGATAGCAAATGAATTTGGTAACAATGTTGCCAATACCGTCTACACCAACACCGTCACCTTCAATCCAGGAAGCACGCTCACATTCCTTCCGGGGGACAAGCTGGTAGTCGAGATTGAAACATTCGAAACATCAGGGACCGACTTCGCTACGATGACAATGTACTGGGGGAACGGTGCAACCGACTCGCGGCTTGTGCTCCCATTTCCGGTGCCGTTCAAAGCCTCAGTTCCCGGAGCCTTCGCCGGAGTGCTCAGAGGGGCTACCGGCGTCGGGGTAACCACCTGGGGAGCGAACTGGGCAGGGGTTACCACATATAATCCCGCCACCACCACGGCTCCCCTCATCACCGCTACGGCCGAATGGCAGATCTGCTTCAAATGCCATTCGGGGGCCAATGCAAACGTCACCATGTGGGGAGCGACTCCACCCAGTGCGAAAGCCTGGACCGACCTGGGGCTTGAGTTCAACCCGAAAAACAAGTCCTTTCATCCGGTGGTTGCGGCCCTGAACTCGGCCGGGAGCGGCTCCTCCGTCCTGCCTCAATCAATGGCAGGAGGCTGGTCGCATGGTACGACCATGACGTGCAGCGACTGCCATGCCGGCGATTCCCCCGCAGCCAAGGGGCCGCACGGTTCATCGGTGAAGTGGCTGCTGACGGGTGCGAACAAGGCCTGGCCTTACAAGGGAGCCGCCAACAACGGCGGAACAGCCGGGACATTCTGGACGGTCGATACCAAGACCGACAACCAAGGAACCAACGACGGCCTCTTCTGCCTCAACTGCCATGCCGTCAACAATAACGCCCACAACGCGAAGGCGGCCCACCAGGTCATTCCCTGCGTCGGGTGCCATATCAGGGTCCCCCACGGGGGGAAGGTGTCGCGGCTCATCAACACCAACTCCGCCGGCCGGGTACCGCGTTACTCCCCCAACGGCCAGAACGGGGGGACGATCTATATCAACAAATTCATAAAGCAGTCCGGTGGGGATTACTCAAAGTCCGACTGCTATTCGACCAATGGCAGCTGCGGAGACCACAGCAGCAACATTGCGGGAGAGGCATGGTAACAAGAGACATAATGTGAATGGAAGTTCGCGTTTCGTTACCAAAGGAGCTACAATCAAGGCCGATGCAGGTTTTCACATCACTCAATAAATTCCTACTTTCGCGAAGAACCGTGTTGGCCCTCACCGCGCTGCTCGTCGCATCGCTCGGACTCACCTTCATTTTCCCCCAGCGCTTCCTGACAAACCCGGAAAAGGTGCGGGACTGGTATGATTCTCACCCCTTTTGGGAAGCCCTCAGAGAACCTCTGGCACTTGATCACATCTATACTTCCCCCTGGTTCGCAATCCTCGTCGGACTGTTTACCCTCTGCCTTCTGGTCTCCTCGGGGGAACAGTTCCGACGCGCGCTGCAGCGCCTTGGTTCCTGTCCCGCGGATATCTCGGGAGCGGAAACAGCCGTCGATGCAGCCGGGTTCGCAAGCCGGCTGCGCCGGGCCGGATTTCGCCCAGCAGCAACCAACGGGGGGGTAACGAAGTATGTAAAGAATCCCTGGGGATATTTCGCCGGAACGGTTCTGCATGCCGCAATGGTAGTCACGATAGCTGCATCACTCGTCATAACCCTGACCCAGCAGCGGGGGTCCGTGCAGCTGGTGGAGGGAGAGACATTTCCATCCGGTGCGGAGTGGACTTTCGAGGAAAAGGGCCTGCTTGCGAAGAAGCTCATACTTCCCGACTCTGTGACCTTGAATCAGGTTATGCCCGAGTTCTGGAGCAATGACGACTTGAAGCAGGTTACGTCCAATGTTGCATTTCAGACCGCCGAGGGGGCGAGGGAAGAAGAGACCCTGTCTATCAATAACCCTCTGCGGCGCAACGATATTACCCTCTATCAGCCGGCCGACCACGGAACCGCCTTCCACCTGGAATTCGTTCCTCCGGCGGGGGAACCTATATACAGGACTTTTCTTCTCCAGAACCCGGCGCGTCGCGACAAGGCCTCCTACGGCAACTTCAACCTGCCTGGTCACAGGATCAAAGCCAAGTTTTATGCCGATGCCGCCCGCAGTTCCATGAGCGGAATCGATCCGCTGCTCGTGCTTCGCCTTGTTGATCTGGGAAAAGTTGCAGGGGAAGCGTCCTTCCGCATAGGAACAGAAGGAGGGCTCGGCCCCTACCAGGTCCGGTGCGTCGGAGCCTCCCGTTGGACGAAACTCACTTTCACCAGGATTCATGGAATGTCTGGCGTCTTCATCGGGTTTCTGGGTATCATCATCGGTGCCGGCTTGAGCTACTTCACACCTCCACTCGAATGCCTCTTCAGGCAAAGCGGCTCCGGCATTCTGGTTTCATGGGGCGCCACGAATGCGTACGAGCTTTACCGGGAGGAGTGCGCGAGGGTGCTTCACTCTGCCGGTAACGGAGAAACGGCATGAACGATCTATTCGCGGTGAGTGTCACCGGCCATTGGGGGGCAGTGGTCATCTACATCGCTGCCTTCATATTCAACGTGACAGGGCACATTTTCGACAAGGAGAAGGCGCGACAGCTCTCGGTCAAGATAGCCGCGGCGGGGCTGATCCTTCACGGCGGAGTCCTTATTTACTGGTGGAGCGTAACCGGCCACGGACCTTACATGGCCAGACATGAGGTCCTCTCTTCCGATGCCTGGGTTCTCATGGCGACATTCCTCCTCTTCTGCCGGAAATTCCCCCGCCTTAAACCTGCTGCTCTCGTGGCATTTCCCTCAACGTTCCTGATGACAGCGCTGGCCCTGTTTTCCGCACCCGAGATCCACAACCTGCCTCCCACGCTGCGCAGCATCTGGCTCGTCATACATGTCCTTTTCTACAAGATAGCCTTCGGAACCCTCGTCATTTCCCTCGCTCTCGCCATTGTGTTCCTGCTGAAAAAACACCGGAACGTATCGTGGCTGGATCGCTTTCCGGACGCGTCGGACGCGGACCTTCTCAGCTACCGTTTCGCGGGTTTCGGATTCACTTTCTGGGCAACGGGCATGCTTGCCGGTTCCATATGGGCCTATCAATCCTGGGGACGTTTTTGGGGATGGGACCCGGTGGAAACCTGGTCACTCATAACATGGGGGGTCATGGGGATTTATCTGCACCTCCGCCGCTTCTTCAACTGGAGGGAGGAAAAGGCCGCCGGGTTGCTGTTTGCTGCATTTGTCGTTGCGGTCGCCGCCAAGTTTTTGACTCCGCTTCTCAGCTCATCGATTCATTCAGAGTATTTCAAATGACCCGTCCGCTGGTTGTTCTCATCGCGCTCAGCATGCTTTTCACCGCCTGCAGCAAGGAACCCGCGCCGCCGGTTAAGAATCCGGCATCTCCGGTCGGGAATCCCTCCACTTCTGCCGATCCGGAGGCCCGAGTAAAAGAGGTGATCATGCGTTACAACCAACTGCTGGCCTACGGGTACCAAAACCTCAACATGAACCCCCTTCAGGAGGTCGCGTCCGTACGCCAGGCGGAGAAGGCTTACCACCACATGGCGGCACTCGGCGAAGGTGGAGTGCGAATGCTCTCGCACCTGAAGCAAATCGATTTTGAGAAGATGGATCTTTCCGACAGGAAGGCCGTGGTAAGGACCCGGGAAGTGTGGGATTTTTCCTACAGCGACATCAGGACGGAAAAGCGTAAGGATGACGTAAAGGATTTCCTGTACCTGATGGAATACACCCTGGTTGATGATAACGGCCGCTGGCTGATACAGGAAACAGCCGTCATTCCCGGCAGGTAACCGGGCACCTCACGGGCGAGCGCCTCCGGTACCTGTGGGATTAAGATCGGTCCCCAGCAGATAGGCGATGGCTGCGGATTTAACCGCATTGTCGAAGTTGATGGTGCTCCCGTCCAGTCCGAATATAAGAGCAGGGTCGTTCGGTAGGCTCCTGATGGCATTTTCAACGGATACGGCACCGTTGGGGCCATTGACGATCCAATGGATCGAGTCGTGAATCAGGCGTTTCGCATAAATATTGTTGTGCACATAAGCGCCCGTATCCCTGCGGAGAAGGTTGAAGTTGAAGGCAGCTCCAAGGGTTCTGCCACCAGTTCCCGCTCCAAAACCGCCTATCCCCCCTCTGTCGGTCTGCCAGTTTTTGTTGCTGAAGCTCGCCGGATTGCCACGGAACACGAACCCGCGGTTTTTCAACGCTTTTGCCAGCGCAGCCAGAGCGGCGTTGAAGCCTTCTTTCTCGCGCTGCATTGAGGAAGCAGTCCGTGCATCCGCTCCGGAATGGCATACTACGCACATCCGGCTGCTGATCGCCGTAATCCCCACACCTCCAGTCAAAACTTTGGCTGCGTCATTTTCTTCCTGAACGACCTTAAGAGAGTGCCCTTCCGCCGACGTCATGTGACATCCGATGCAGGGGCCGTTCGTGCCGGTTCCGTTGCTTTCGAGGCCGGAGCTGCGAAGACCTATCTCATCATGTTCGTAATGAGGCAGATTCGTATAATCCCGCCCGACATATTCGTAACCCGAGGTTCTGTAGACGGTCGAACCAGCTGTCATATCGTGGGCATCCACAAAGGGAAGTCCTCCAGCCGAGGAGAAGACCGCAAAGACACCGGAAGCCGCTTCCGCCGTCTCCAGTGCTTTGATCGACCTGCCGCTCTGGCGGCTCGTGTGGCAGGGGACGCAGGTGTTCGAAGCGGCAAGGTCAGGTAGCAGATCGTTGATGAGCACCTTTCCGAACCTGGAGGAGTAATTTACGTATGCAGGTACTCTTCCCACGCTGCGCAGCCTTTTCCAGTTGTAGGCGTTCCCGCTTCCATCATCATGGCAACCGTTGCAAGCCAGTACCTGCTTTGTCAGGTCCGAAGCATTGAAATGGTTTGGCGTTCCGTTACCATCCGGCAGGTTTACGAGGTTCTGCCGGCCCCAGCCGGAGATGTTTTTGAACCCGGATGTTACGTAGTTTATGTATCCGGTCGTGGTGTGGCACCTTACACAATCCTCTGCAACGCTTGCGGCAGGGATCGCACCTGAAGTGCCCCTTGCCTTGAAATCATGTGCCGCCCATGCAGCGGCTGTCGTTTCGCCATGCCCAGACGCAGCCCACTGGCGTGTCAGCGGCATCTCCGTGGTTGGGTCGTGGGGGTCGTGGCAGGCAAGGCAGTTTCCCACATAGCGGCCGTCGGCAAAGGAAGCAGGATAAGCGGCTGTTCCGGCATTGAGAACTGTCACCGTGCTGAAGTGGGGCGCGCCGAGGGTTTGGGCGCTGTGGCAGACCAGGCACTTCAGGGAGGTGTCCGGATTCTGGACCACGTCATGAGTTCTTGACGAAGGGGCAGGGATGCCTCCATGGCACCCCCAGCAGCTGTTTGGGTGGCCGGGCGCCGGCTCATGGCAGTCGCGGCATCCGGCACCGTTCCTGGTTGCATGGACCGACCGCTTCCATTGTTCCGCCACGAGTTCGCCGGTAACACGGGATATTGCAGTGTCATGACAACTTGTGCAGGATTCCGAATCAAGCAGAGCGGACGATGCCCCCACTTCAACAGTAGTATTGCCGCATCCTGTAAAAGCCAATGGGACAAGCAGCATTAAAGACATCAATGAGACTGGTTTCACGTTTTTCGCTCCGTTTCATACATAACCATAACTGGCTCTTGCAGTACAACCATATAGCTTCCATCTCTCATTCAGTTGGCTGACATAGCTGACTCTAATTATTCTTTTATACCTGCTGATGGCACTGTCATTGAGACAGAAGATGGTATCTTTTGTGCACTCTGGAATGGCCAGTTCTCGTGCGGGCAACTCAGGAGGTTACTAAATGCAAAAGAAGTTCCATAAACTAGTCCTTATTGCGGCAGCAATGGCGCCGCTGATTCCCTTCGACTCCGCTCATGCTATCCCCGCCTTCACCAGGCAGTACAAAACGGAATGCTCCACATGCCACACCATCTACCCGGAGCTGAATGAATACGGTGAGGTATTCCTCAAAAACGGGTACGTTTATGTGAACCATCGGGCAGCTGAGAAACCCGCACTACCGGCGATTCAGGGGGAAGGAGATCCGTCCCAGCTGGAATTCCTCAAGCGCAATGCGGCGATTCCACAGTCAGGCAATACAGCCAAGGAAACGAATGAGGCCATTCTGCTTTCCGGCATCCCCGACTTTCTTCCCATCTCTTTCTCCGCCTCGCAGGACATAGCCTATGACGACAACGCGGCGGACAAACTGGATCTGGCTACACGTGCGCTGGTGCTTCAGGTTGGAGGCGCCTTCCGTGACAAGGCAGGTTTTTTCGGAACCTTCAACCTCTACACGGAAGGCAGATATGATCCCTTCACCAGCAACGTTCCCGGAAACAATTCGTCGACAGTTCGCGAACTGTTTCTTGTATGGCGTCATGCCTTTGACACACCGGTAAACATAAGGATAGGAAGATTGAAGCCAAAGCTAAGCCTCTGGAAATCGAGCAACAGGGCAACCGTCACCTCCTTCGCACCTCACGTTTACAGGGTCGGACGTTCACAGTTCACTCTGGATTCTCCCGCCGATGCACTCGAAGCCAATGCGGTCCTTGCGAACCGCCTATTTGTAGCAGCGGGGGTAGTTGACAGGAACGGGCAGGACAGCAAGGAGGGATACGGCCACGTATCATTCAAGGTAGGAGGAGCAGACTTCGTCGGAAACGAGCCGGAGATAGACTTCGAGAAGGAGGAAAGCATCTTCGACTATCTCATGCTTACCTGCGGGGTCTACGGATATTATGGACGTAACGCTTCTGTAATAGCATCCGTTGCCGATAAGACCAATAAGTTCTATCGGGCGGGCGCCGATGTTGATCTGAGCTATAAGCGCCTCAGGCTGAGGTTGTCGGGTGTAAAGGGGAAGGATGACAACCCCGATTTCATATCGGTGCCGCAGGAGGTGGACTCAACGGTAATGGCAGCGGAAGCCGAATTGCTCATAGGCTCAGAAGTCATCACGACGTTTCGTTACGAGCATCAGGATGACGGTACCGGGATCACACGCCGGTATATACCTGCGGTAGCCTATGCACCGTTGCAGAATATACGGCTCGTAGCGGAGTACAAGCATGAAATATCAGCGCCGGCGACCAACAGACTTGGACAGATCGGCATTACGTTCAGCTTCTAAAGGCATGCTCCAGGAGGATTAGTTGTGAGAAGACACATTGTATGGGCGATCGCGGCGCTTAGCCTGGCCGCAGTTGAAGCGCACGCAGGATTGAAAATCGTAGGCAAGGGGGACACCATGACCTTCGATCCATCCGCTTACCCGCCCGACATGAAAGCCAACTTTCAGGTCATGAAGGTGAAGTGCGTGAAGTGTCACACAATGGAAAGAACAGTCGTGGCAATTACCACGGGGGTCGCGCCCATAACGGGACAGCCTTTCACCCGCAGCGAAACTAAAGCCTACGGAATAAAGATGATGCGTAAGCCCGATTCCAACATGAACAAGCAGGAAATTAAATCTTCCGTGGACCTGATGAACTACTTGCTGGATCAGGCTGCTCGCTGAAGCTTGTCCGGCGGCAAAGCAGGCAAGGCGAGGGGGTTACGGCTGGTGCTGTGACCCCCTTTTTACTCCCCTCATAAACCTTCAGGAACATCACCCCCTACTCCCATGCGATCAGATGAAGCAACAGCACAATAACCGCGTCCGATCAAATCGGAGGTGATTACAACGTAAATCTGCTACTGTGCCATATGCTTCGCAAAGCTTGAAAAACAGGAACAGTCCTCGATGAAATCTCTCTCCCGGAACACCAGGAAACTGTACGCCTTCTCCTTCCTGCAGATGACGCTCTTCCCCATGGCGATCATCACACTTTTCTGGAAAGACCAGATCGGGCTCTCGCTTACCCAGATCCTCCTCCTGCAGAGCATTCTCTCCATCGTGATGGTGGTGATGGAGTATCCCACCGGGTATGTAAGCGACCGGGTCGGCTACCGCGTCACACTCAACATTGCGTCGGTGATGGGAATGGCCGGATGGGGCATGTATTCCTTCGCCGACTCCTTCACGGGGGTGCTCATCGCCGAGATCCTGCTCGGCATCTCCCTCGCGTTCATCAGCGGCTCCGACAGTGCGCTGTTATACGAAACGCTCAAGGCTGAAGAAAACGAGCAGGAGTATGCCCGACACCAGGGACGCATGAGCGGCTACGGTCAATTCGGCGAAGCGTTCGGCGCCATATTTGCCGGCATGCTCTATTCATGGGTTCCACTCCTCCCCTTCATCCTGCAGGTGGCCGTGTGGCTGTGCGCCCTGCTCCTGACGCGATCCATGGTGGAACCTCCCCGGCACCACGCACCTATCGTCAACCATCTTTCCGAGGCAATCCATACGGCTCGTTACGCGTTCAGCGAGAATGCTTTTCTGCGATGGAGCATCCTGCTCAATACAGTGCTCGGACTTGCATCGTTCTATCCGGTCTGGCTGATACAGCCATACATGCAGAATGCTGGCGTTCCCGTGGCATGGTTCGGCCCCATCTGGACAGGCGCCAATCTGAGTGTGGCCGTTTTCGCCGTCGTCAGTCACAGGATAACCGGCGGGCTCGGCGACCGCAGAATTCTGATCCTCTTTCTGATTCTGATCATGGCCGGATATCTGGGGCTGGGTTTCACCGTCTGGATCTGGGGGTTCCTGTTCTATTACCTGCTGACGAGCGTGAGGGGAATGCGGGGACCGATGATGCTCGCTCATTCACAGCGTGAGATCCCTTCAGGAAGACGGGCGAGCATCCTCTCGCTGCAGTCGCTCTGTTTCAGGCTCGCCTTTGCATGCACCGGACCTCTTCTCGGAAAGCTTGCCGACTCCACAGGAGTCAACAGGGCATTTCAGGCGCTACTCCTCGCCTTCTCGCTCACCCTCCCACCTCTCATGTTCCTCTTCCTTCGGAGCGTCAGATGCAAAATGGGGGAAGAGTCCTCTACGGTGTGAGACAGCAGGATCAGTCGCTTGTGGGTGGGATGGGGTTCAGATCGGGCAATACTGGAAGTGGGTCGAGTTTCATCGGATGAGGAGGGCGCCGTGATGGCTGTTTTTAGCTTCGCTGAAACTTCGTTTTCAGCAACGGGCTAGCAGAAAGTGAGCTGACCATCGGCATCGGCTTCAAACGTGGTCACTTCACATCCACACCCCGGATCGTGGGAATCGAGAGCCACTGGCAGAGGTAAGGCTTTCTCAACTTCGAGGACTTCTTTCGGCGGCTGTGCCGTCACGGCCGCCCGCGCACCCTCCTCGGCGGCCCGCTTTGCCAGCTTGTCGCACCTCTCGTTGAAGTGATGCCCGGCGTGACCGGGCACCCATTGGCAGGTGACCTGGTGCTTCCGGGAGAGAGCAGCAAGCTCCAGCCAGAGATCCTGGTTTTTCAGCGCATCCGGGGTCTCAAGTCGGCCGGTGCGGATCCATCCCTGAAGCCACTCGCTCATCCCCCGGACCAGATACTGGGAATCGCTGAAGAGGCGCACTTTCCTCGGCGCATTCAGCGCTTCCAGCCCCCTGATCGCCGCAATGAGCTCCATCCGTTGGGAGGTTGCCTCCGGCTCGAAACCGCTCAGTTCTTTCTCATGCGCTCCGTAGCGCAAAATGACGCCATAGCCGCCGGGCCCGGAATCCCTTCCCGACCCGTCGCTGTATATCTCCACCACTCCCGGCGGTGGCGGGGTGAATGCCGCCTCAAGGGGCGCGAACTCCAGCTCGCGGAGCAGGGGAATCAGCTCCGCAAGGTTCGGCGGCCGCCTCTGCAGGTCGGCAGGGGACAACCCGAGCGGGACATCATAACGGACCGTAGCGAGCGTTTTGGAAAGCCTGGCCTGCCCGGCGTGGGAACGGAGGCTTTCCCGGCGGGCTTTCCCGCTGACGAGACTTGTCCACTCCAGCACCCCTTCCAGGGAGCCGAACCGCTGGACGAGACCGGCAGCGGTCTTCTCCCCGATGCCCGGAACACCGGGAATGTTGTCTGCGGCGTCCCCCGCCAGACCCAGCACGTCCACCACCCGTTCCGGCGGGACGCCGAAACGATCCAGTACCTCCTGCGGCCCGGAGCGGATGCCTTTCATGGTATCAAGGAGGCCGATCCTGTCGGTGACGATCTGTAGCAGATCCTTGTCTCCGGTGACGACCGTGACCTCGAAACCTTCCGCGGCGCCGGCCCGTGCCAGGGTGGCAATGACATCGTCGGCTTCGAACCCGGGAGCTTCGACGGCGGTGATATTGAGGGCCTGCACTATCCTTCTGATGTACGGGACCTGGATCACCAGATCCTCGGGCATGGCGTCACGGTGGGCCTTGTAGGCAGGATAGATGTCACGGCGGAAGGTTTCTTCACGTGGAGGGTCGAAGACGACGGCCAGACGGTCGGGCTTGTTCTCCTGCAGAAGCCCCAGGAGCATCCGCGTGAAACCGAAAATGGCATTGGTGGGCATCCCGCCGGAGGTGGCACCGTCACGGATCCCGTAATAGGCGCGGTAGATGTAGCTGGAGCCATCCAGCAGATAGAGTGTCGGGGCCTGGGGAGTCCTCAAGGGCGCTTCTTCCCTTGGGGCTTCGGCGTTTTCTCCGCTGTCTTGAACTCCGGCTCATACCCTACCACAAACGGGATGGTGGTCGTGTTCCTCATACTCAGGAAGTGCGAGTTGTTCTTGTCGTACGGGCAGGCAGGCTGGCTGCACGGTTCGAAGCCGAACCTCCCGTAATATCCGGGCTCCCCCAACACGAACAGCGCCCGGGTTTTTATGGGCTCCTGCCGCAGGGCGAATCTGAGCAGTTCCGAACCGACCCCTTTCCCCTGGAAGTCGGGTGCCACGGCCATGGGCGCAAGGTGCAATCCGCAGACATCACGACCATGGTAGGCGTTGGAAAAAGCTATGTAGGCGATGACCCTGTTGGTATGCAGGCAGACCCACTCGTGCACGGGTCTTCCGTTTGCATGGAATTGCCGCACCAGCTCGGCTTCGTACTCGCTGCCGGGAAAGGCGCTGCGCAGGAGCGCGTCGATCTTCGGGTGATGCTCTTCGGTCACCTTCTGTATTTTCATATGTAATCCCTGAAAATCTGTCGGTCGTGCAGAAGTGGACCGTTCAACTATGCCTGCCGCCAAGGCGTCTCGGAAGCAAGGCACCATAGCATGTCACGACATATCGTGCAATTCGCTACGATTTCCTGCGTCCGACAGGCTCCCGGTGCCCGCAGAAGCTATGAGGAGAAGTTTTTCCTCCCGGGACAGCGATTTTATCCCGGCTTCCCGCTTCCCGGCACTGCTCCGGGTGTGCCCGCCTTCCCGGTACACGATCCGCAGCGGCTGGCGCCCCCGGAAATACTTGGCGCCCCTTCCCGCCGCGTGCTCGCGGCAGCGTCGATCGATGTTGGTGGTGATCCCCGTATAGAGCGTGTCGTCGGAGCAGAGTATGATGTACACGTTCCATCTCATGATGCTGCAGTCTCCCCCTTGCCGAACTCCATGCTGTCCATCCGATCAGTCAAGCAGAGCCAGCGCCGCTTCGAAAGCTTCCAGGGTCTTTGCCCGTCGCAGCTCCTTGAGAGGCTTCGCCAGTTCAGGAGTATCTATGTGGGAAGTTATCTCTTTAAGCTTGGCCAGAACCTGCATCCCTCCACAAAACAAGCGGCCATATCGGACCAGCATCGCCTGCAGATAACGCCGGAGTTCCGTGCGCTGCTCCGCCAGCCCCGGCACAGCCGGCGCATTTCCGCGCAGGCGATGGAACAGCAGCGGGTCGGCAATAGCTCCACGTCCCAGCATCAACCCCGCCGCACCGGTCTCCCGCAGAACCTGCTCGCCATAGGCCGCTGTTCTGATATCCCCGTTGGCGATCACCGGCAGCCGGGTCTCCCGAACCACCCTGTCCGTGACGGTGTGATCGGCGCAACCGGTGTATTTCTGTACAACGGTGCGGGGGTGAAGGACGAGAAAATCGACCCCGGCCGCCTCGAACAACGGCAGCAGTTCTAACACCAGTTCAGGATCATCATATCCGGCTCGCAGCTTGACGGAAAACGTCCCTCGCACCGCGTCCCGCAGCGGGCAGATTATCCCGGCTAGCTCTTCCGGCTTGCGGAGCATGCCGCCCCCGGTGAGGCCGGTGGTCATCCGGCCATAGGGGCACCCCATATTGAGGTTGATATGCGCAGCGCCCGCCCCCTGGACCTCCCGGGCTGCCGACACCAGCGGTTCCCGGCCGTGCCCGACCAGTTGGACCACCAGTGGCACTCCTTCCTCAGCAGCTGCAATCCCACGCAGATCCACCACCGAGAGGCGCTTCACCTCCGCCGCCGCATTTACCCGCATGAATTCGGTAAAGACGACGTCGGGGCGGACCTGCTCGATGAAATGAGCCCGCAGGGCGCGGTTGGTCAGCCCCTGCATAGGCGCCAGCATCAGCGGCGTTGAGCCGGTGGGCCAGGGGAGGCTTGAAGGTTGGTTAGGTATATTCGGGCATTTCATCCAGTTCGGTCTTCCCAAGCCAGTAACAGGCCAGTGGCGCTGGTATCTTGGCTATACTGATCGCCACTTGCCCGTTTCCGGTTTCCACATTTTTCCCCGGAGAAAGGAGGGAAAAATCCTGCATCTCCTTGGTGATCACATAGCCGTGGGGAGCCTTGCGTGCTTCGCAAAATTCCGTAAGACCCTTCAATTCCCCCGCACCAGTACTTTGTGAGCGGTATTTCACCTCGAACGGCGTCAGTCGCCCCTCGACCTCGGCGACAATGTCAACCTCCCGCTCATTCCTGCCGCGCCAGTAGGAAAAGCCCACACTGCGTGAATAATAGCGGGCAAAGATGTGCTTGAAAAAAGCCGTCTCCACCGCTACGCCCAAGGCAAGAGGGTCTTCCAGAAGTGAAGTTCCCTTGAGCAGCACCGATGGAGAGATGGCAGCATCAGCCAGATAGACCTTGTAACGGGCGCGCAGAATCTCCTTGCCGTAACCGAAAGGGGGAAGTTTGTAGATTAAATGGGTCGACTCCAGCAGATTGATGAAGTTATTCACCGTCGGCTTCTTCAGCTCCAGATCGCCACACAGCACCTGCATATCCAACAACCCGCCGCCGTGCAGACAGAGGTAAAGAAAGACCTGTTCAAGCTCAAGCACATGGCGCACACCGAAGAGCGCCGTCATGTCCCGCTTCAGCACCTTGTCCACGATATCTTCGCGCAACAGCTTCTGCGCTGCGGTTATGCTCCCCATCAGTGCGCTTTGCGGGAAACCGCCCCGCAGGAGGTATTCATGAAAATGAGCCACCAGCGGCGCTGCATCCGCTGCCACGGCGGCAAACTCTGCCGGTTTCCATTCAAAAAGCCGGGCGAGTGAATTGATTTCCGGCAGCGGTGGCACGTTTATCTGTTTGAGTTGCAGATATTCAAAGAACGACAGGGTCGAAAGCCGCAGGGTGTGCCAGCGCCCGACGCCGGACTCCTGCCCCTCCGTCACCAGCGGAGTGGCCGAGCCGGTTACGGCGATGCGACGCTTCTTCTCGAAATCCACCTGCAGCTTCAGCCAGGTCTGCCAGTCGCGGACGCTCTGGATTTCATCGAGAAAGAGGTATTCGATGCCGTCGCTCTCCGGTTCGAATTCCCGCCACAGCTTGAGCAGTCCGTCAAGTCCCAGCAGTTTCAGCAGCGGATGATCAAAGGTTGCGTAAAGAATTTTGTTGGGAGGGACTCCGCTGTCGATCAGCTCCTGGATTACCTGGAGAAAGAGAGTTGTCTTCCCGACCTGGCGCGCGCCGTAAAGGAGCAGCGCCCGTGGCGCGGGGGGAGACTGCATCCAGGTAAGGATGTCGTGAAAGGCCCGCCGTCGCCAGCTTGGCAGATCGGCTGATGGGGCACCGCGCCACCAGGGGTTGTATTGACGGAGTACGGTGATGAGTTCGGAGGATGTTGCAATCACGGAATCGCCTTAAAATATCATTTTTAGTAAAATATACATTACTTAAATGTGTTTTTTAAGTGAAAAGTTGGTGGCAAGTGATTTTTCACATTTCAAGCTTCGTAATCACTGCCAGTTTTTGAGAGGCTTTGTAGCTATCCCCAATGTCTCATGTCGGGGGCTGACCCTGCATGGTGCCTTTTCATGTCGGGGCTGACCCTAGCCTTGAAGCGGCATTGGATTCGGGAGATTGGTTTAGGTGGGCACTGAAGCCTATATTCCGCGCCGGAGGATGGGTGTCTCTGGGATGGTTAGCTTGGTCCGAAGCCCCGCCATACGTCGAATGTTAGCGTAAAGTTCTGGCGTTATCTTTTCGTAACGTCTACGGTAACGAAAATTTTCCTCTCCTCTCGTCCCATGTCGGAAGGCACCTACTCGTCGCTGTTCGGTAGGGAGGAATTTCGAATTACGTATGCTTTCCCCCAGTTGCGGTGCCACCAGAGCATTACTGTTGTTTTAACTACAAAAACAAGGCTCTAAGGCCAGAGGATGGGTATTTCTGGGAATATCTCGTTGGCTCCTCAAGGGGTTAGCTTGGTCCGACCCCGTTATACACGACTATGCCTATGCCAGAAGCAGCCATGTACGAAAATCTCTGCCTTATACTTAGGTAGCACGATGTCTGGTCAGCCAGGAAGGTCTTTCCTATGTAAGCGGTAGCCCATCCGTGGAGGCAAGGGGACGCTCTTATCTTATTTTGCGTGGAGGCAAGTGGAGGCAAGGGGACGCTCTTATCTTATTTTGCAACAGCGGTTGATACAGCTTATTAACTCAAGAAGACAGTGGGGGGCTGCCTTTGACACGGGACAATCCGCTCGGCACATCAACCTGGAGATCGACCTCCATCACCCCCTGAAGCCGTGCAATTCCCTTCCCTCAATCAACCCGCCACTCAACACTCATCGGCTCACTCCCCTTATGCCCCGCATAGGTAACTTCACCATGATAAGTAAATGGCGCAGCCTTATTCCCAGCCAGCTTCCCGTCGCGGACAAACAGATGCACGGCAATCCCCATCTTCTTATGGTCAATCAACTCGCGCCCCCGCTTGCTTTCCGGACTGGTGCTGTTCTGGCTTTGCCAATGGAACGTCTGTTCATCGATCCAATAATCGTGATAGCGATGCTCTTCCGCCTTTCCCTGTTTGTTGAGAGTTACCAGCAGCACATGAATCGGCCGATCTTTTAGTACAACATGGCCAACATTCCAGTTGCCGGGGTTGTATTCCTCACCGAAGAGCGCCGGGATGTCTTCCCGGATAAAGGACCGGCCAATTGCCAGATCAAGCGGATCAAGAATCTCCTTCAACCGGGCGAAGGTGCGCATTTCTTCATTCGCTTCCAGTTCTTCATAGTCCGGATTGGTCGCCTTGAGAACATAGCGCCCTGCACTCGGTTTGGTCACCATACGCAAAAGGTATTGATTGTCTCCTCCGGCATCCTGCCTCTCGATTGCCATGATCAGACCCGTGATCGAACCGGCGCTTCCCGGCGTGATCCGTTCCAGCAGTAGATAATCGCCGTCATGAATCGGATTCTTGCCACCATTCATCGAGTTGCCCGATGCCCGTGCGATGAAGTGCCGTGCCGGATCGAGCTTGCCATGACCAGCCCCGAGGCTGCGATACTCCTCTGCGTCGGCATTGCCCGACTTGAAATGCCCGCAGGCAATTTGGATGTTCGGGAAATAAGGAACTTCGACTCTGTCAACCGGTCGCTTCAGCGGCACGACATTCCCCGGTAATGCAGGAGCGCTTCTGGCTTCGTACGAAGCAAACCGGAAATCGACCAACTCCTGCAGAAGTGCCGTCAATGTCTCCAGTTCATCGGCGGCGACCTTGAATCGGGGCGTGAACCTGCCGTCTACAACATGAAAGAAAGAGTCGGTGGTCCCGGGGCGATTACCGCCAATCCAGGCATTGACCGGGTTGCTGTCCCAATACTGCCGCCAGTCGGCAGGTTTCACCTGATCGATATTTTGCAGATCCTGCCTGATATCCTGAATAAGCCGGCGTCGTCGCTGGAAAATGGCTAACGATTGTGCAGCCAGAACATCCAGAGCAGGGGCTGTTATCAGGCCGTCATGCTCCAGTAGCGCTTCGAGCAGCACCATCTTGAAGGATTTGGTCATCGGGGTGATTTCGACTTCGCGGAATAGCTTGCCATGCCGCTCTGCGCAAGCTATCTCATCGGCCCCGAGATCACCCATGGCATCAACAAACGAAAACCAGTTGCCGTACTGCTGCCCTACCCGACTGACCAGGGCGCCGCTGCGGTAGAACTCCGATAGGGTCGGCCTACGTCCCAGGGATTCACGCAGCGCCTCGTATTCCTTTTGTGCGCCGCCGCTGTCCAGTTGTTTGAGAAAGTCGATCAGCTCCAGATCATAGTTGGCGAAACACCCTTCCGGCAAAGTCAGACGCTGCTGTTCAACCTGCCGGGCAAACTGGGCCAGCGCCTTGTAATTAGCCGCAACCTTGAACAGTGCCTGCGGCTTGTGGAGAAAACTCTGGTGATTGCCGATAAAGTCGAGGATCACCAGATGATCTTTATCGGGTGCAGTGCGCAGGCCACGACCTATCTGCTGCAGGAACAGGATTTTCGATTCAGTCGGCCTCAGCAGCATCACCGTATCGATCCCCGGCAGGTCCACCCCTTCATTGAACAGATCAACGGAAAAGATCACCTGCAAACGCCCGTCGGTGAGCTGTTCCAGCGCTTCACTGCGCGCCATGGCCGAACCGGCGTAAACCGCTTCGGCCTTTACCCCCAATTGCCGAAACCGCTCCGCCATGAACTGTGCGTGACGAATCGAGACACAAAATGCAAGGGTGCGCTCCTGTGAGAGCTCTTGCCATTTCCTGTGGGCATGTCGGGCACGGGCCAGGGTCGCCAGTTTATTGGAAAGCTGCTCCGGATCGAACTTGCCGCTGCGCCACGGGATTTCGCGGTAATCGACCTCTTCGTCGAAAATCCCGTAGTAATGAAACGGGACCAGCAGACCACTGGTGACACCGACAAAGAGATCCTTGCTGAAAACCAGATTGTCGTCGCACAGGGAAAGGATATCCGATTGATCGGAACGTTCGGGAGTTGCCGTCAAGCCGAGCAGGAAACGGGGCTCGAAGTGACTGAGCAAGCGCCGGTACGTAGCAGCTGCCGCGTGATGGAATTCATCCACGACGACATAATCGAAATGGCGGGAAGGAAATCGGATGAGGTGTTCGAGCTTGCCCAGGGTCTGTACCGAGGCACAGAGGATATCTACTTCTTCATCCTTCGCCTGGCCGGTGTAGAAGCCGACTCGCGCGTGGGGTCGAATCCGAAGGAAGGTGTTTTCCGCCTGGAACAGTATCTCTTCGCGATGGGCGACAAACAGTACCCTCCTCGCTTGCATGAAATGACTGTCGAATGCCGCGAGCCAGGTCTTACCGAGGCCTGTCGCCATGACCACGAGGCCGCGCCGAAAGCCTTCCTGCCGCGTAAGGGTCAAGGCCAGCAGCGCTTCATTCTGAATGCTGGTCGGTAATGGCGGCGGCTCGCTTTCGTGGCTCCCCGGAGCGACCGACAGAGCCTGCACCCGTCGCCGCTGCTCATAGCCGTCAATCCAGTCGTGCGTGAGTGGCACCGCCCGGGGATCGGCAAACAGCTCTTCGAAACGGCTGCGGATTTCGGCAAAACCTGCATAATCGGGAGAGTCGCTCCAGTTGGGAACATCGATGCGATAATTCCACTCCAGACCGTCCTTGAGCGCCGCAGCACTGATGTTGCTGGAGCCGACAAAGGCCATGCCCGCCAAGGCGTTGCCTTCCTGGCGGACGAAAATGTACGATTTCATGTGGAAGCTGGAACCGGCGGATTCATACACCTTGACCTGCGCACCCCGTTCCTGCAGCAGCATCAGACTGCGCATGGCTTCAGGATCGGTGACATCCAGGTAATCGCTGGTGATGATGCGTAGCCTCGCGGGGGCTCTATTACTCTCAGGCGAGGGAGCGAGCGCATCTTTTAGATCGGCAAACAGCAGGCGCAGACCGGTTGCCTTGATGAACGCCACCGTCATTTCGATTTCGGTAGCCTGACGGATGCCTTCAAGGAGGGAGGGGAGGAAGGGATTTTGGCTGCCGCCGGTGATCAGACGGCTAACGTTATGGTGCTTGCGCCGGACAAGGGCATTCAGCCATACATCGCTACGACCCGGTCTGGCATCGCGGGACTGCCAGCAATCAATTTTGAACACATCCTGCAATTCATTGATGATTCGGCGTAATTCAAGTTCTGTCAAATCCGTAAAGTGCCGACCATCTTTGGTTCGCTCGCCCCTGCCTTCCTTGAAGCTGAGATAAAAAACGCCACCCGGTTTCAGTGCCCGCCACAGGCGCTTGAGGGCATCGGGCAATTCTGCCGAAGGCAGATGCAACAGACTCGCGCAGGCCCAGATCCCGTCATAAAGCCCGACCTCATCAACATCGGCAAAAGTGCGGACCAAAACCTCTTGCCCGATATGAGCGCCGGCCAGCGCTGCCAGTTCAGGCGAAGCATCGAATGCAGCCACGCGATACCCGCGCAGCTTGAATTCCCTGGCATCACGGCCGGAGCCGCAACCGGCATCCAGCACAAGACCGCCTTTCGGGACAAGCGCAAGAAACCGCTCATGGATAGCGGACATGTCAACGCCGACCGTATCGTCGAAAAAGGCAATTGCGTTGACGCTGTAATAGTCCGCAGAGCATGACATGCCGGTTTGCATTCCTCATCTAGGATTTTCAGCCGTCGAGGGGAACAAATGGGGTCGGGATTGCAAGTTGGATTAAAATGTCCCGAAATATATAACGATCCGGGAGGAGGGTCAACAAAGATTCAATGAATATTCAGGAATATAACAACTCCCTACCATGCAATAGGTGAAAGAGAAACAAGACCTTTCACGAATGAACCAATGATCCCGAGAGATCGATTCAGGGTATCAGCTAATCCATCGTTGTTGTGCCGCGAATATGTCCTACAGCGCTTTGCGGATTGTTCACACATGTCACTGTTCGTGCTTCTGCGACGCCAACCGGTCTCGTGACTGCCACATCCCGCCAAATATGCCGGCAGCGACTTCTTCGGGGAAATCACGGGGCAATCCTGACTCGACAGCCGTAATCACATCGTCCATTCGATCTAGGACTTCATCGACTATGAGCGCCATCTCCGCAGGGGATACTTTGCTCCTCCGTGCAGTCGTTAACCAGTGCCTGTAGCGGATGGAGACGTGTTCATATCGACAGTTTCTGCCACTAATGGCCATAACTGGCAGCCAATAGCCAGAAAAGTAGCAAGATATACCTTTTAAGGAATAAATGAGGAATATACCTTAAAAGGGATATTGATCCCGTTGCGGCTGATGCAGAGGAAGCCTTCCATGCCTGCTCATACTGGGGGGGGCGAGGGGTTGTTCTTGTAGCGATGGCACGAAAGGTTGCAGCTACGTCCAATACGCCGAGGTATCGTCTCACGGTAAAAATGAAAGGGGCCACGACAAATGCCGTGACCCCTTTATTTTGTGGCGGAGAGATAGGGATTCGAACCCTAGATACCCGGTGGGTATACCTGATTTCGAGTCAGGCGCCTTCGACCTCTCGGCCATCTCTCCGCAAACTGGCTTCTATAGCTGCTTCGGTTTTCTTTCGCATCCGCAGGTCTGCAAAAAAACCGCTCAGCAACGCTGCACACTCGGCTTCCCGGACGCCGGACTGCAGGAAGAATCTGTGATTGAGGCGCCGGTCGTTGGACAAGTCGTACAATGAACCGGCGGCGCCCGCTTTCGGGTCGAAGCACCCGAACACAACCCTGTCGATCCTGGCCAGAAGGATCGCCCCCATGCACATGATGCACGGTTCCAGCGTTACATAAAGCGTGGTCCCGGAAAGCCTCCAGCTTCCCATCTTCCGGGACGCCTTGCGGATAGCGACCATTTCGGCATGTGCAGAGGGATCGTTCCTGCTTTCCCGAAGGTTGAACCCCCGGCCGATGACCGCCCCATCCTTCACCACTACAGCGCCGATGGGGACTTCACCCCGGTCGCCGGCCTTAACGGCCTCACGAAGCGCAATCCCCATCCAGTACGAATCGTCCTTCATTACTTCCTGCAAAAAAAATGGCGCGCTCGGAGAGATTCGAACTCCCGACCTACGGATTCGTAGTCCGTTGCTCTATCCAGCTGAGCTACGAGCGCGTATTAACCGGCTGGAACGAAGTCCACCAGAGTAAAACCATACTTGGGATGCTGAAACGCATGTGTCGTCGGGTAGAGCGTGAACAGCCATCCTTTGAAAACGTCTTTGCCGCCTTCCAATATCTTCACCTGAGCTGCCGGGTTTTTCGGTTCATTGGATTGCGACGTCAGGGTTGTACCTTCCATCATGAAGTGCGGAAGAAAATTCACGACACTTACGGACAGATCCGAATTCGGAATCGTGAAGGATGAACCTATATTAACGGTATAGACGGATTCTTTGTTGGTCGTTTTGTCGGTAACGGCGATTTTTACGGCTTTCCACTTCCCTTTGACGCTCTCAGGAACTACAACTACCGCCTCTTTCTTCGTCACCTGCCCAGAAGGAGAAACCTTTTCCCTCTGCTCTTCCTTTCTGCTGCAACCCACTACAGCCACGACAACCACTACCGCGGCGGCAAAAACAGTAACTGCTCGTCTCACTCATCCTCCTGGAGCATCCACCGATGCCGATCCTGACAGTGTGCGGGTAGTGGCGGAGAGAGAGGGATTCGAACCCTCGATACCGGTTTCCCAGTATACTCGCTTAGCAGGCGAGCGCCTTCGACCTACTCGGCCATCTCTCCTCAACCTGCACGTCAAATTCTAAAGAACATCCTGACGCAAAACCTGAACCTTCAACATAAAGCTAGTGGCGGAGGGAGTAGGATTCGAACCCACGGAACTTTCGTTCAACGGTTTTCAAGACCGCCGCCTTAAACCACTCGGCCATCCCTCCGGAAATCAGCCGATTCTCTCCTGGCCCCCCATGTACGGCCTGAGCGCTTCTGGGATCAGCACCGAACCATCCGCCTGCTGATAGTTTTCAAGGATAGCTACCAGTGTTCGCCCGACAGCCAGTCCGGAACCGTTAAGGGTATGCACAAATTCTGGCTTCGATTTCTCGTCCGCTCTATAGCGGATACCAGCTCTGCGTGCCTGAAAATCCTCGAAGTTGCTACAGGAAGAGATCTCCCGGTAGGTGTCCTGCCCCGGCAGCCATACTTCGATGTCGTAAGTCTTTGCAGCTGAAAATCCGATGTCCCCGCTGCAAAGCTCGACAACCCTGTATGGCAACTCAAGGAGCTTCAGGACTTCTTCGGCGTCCCCTAGAAGTTTGTCCAGTTCCGCATACGACTCTGCAGGGGAAACCAGCTTCACCAGTTCGACCTTGTTGAACTGGTGCTGGCGAATAAGCCCTCGCGTATCCTTCCCGTATGAACCCGCCTCTTTACGGAAGCAGGGAGTGTACGCAGTATAGCAAAGCGGAAGATCAGCCGCCTTCAGAATCTCGTTGCGATGAATGTTGGTGACCGGTACTTCAGCCGTAGGTATCAGAAAAAAATCGACCCCCTCCAGATGGAAGAGATCATCGGCAAACTTCGGCAACTGACCGGTCCCGGTCATGCTTTCCCTGTTTACCATAAAGGGTGGAAGCATTTCAACATAATTGTGCCGCCCCGTGTGGAGGTCGAGCATGAAATTAATGAGCGCTCGCTCCAGACGAGCACCGGGCCCACGGTAGAGAGTGAAGCGTGCCCCGGTAATCTTTGCCCCCCGCTCGAAGTCGAGAATGCCCAGGCTTTCGCCTATCTCCCAGTGCGGCTTCGGGGCAAAGGAAAACTCCGGCAGCACCCCCCATTTCCGCACCTCTACATTGTCCGCTTCCGATGTCCCGATAGGTATGGCTGCATGGGGAAGATTCGGGATCGTAAGGAGAAGCATCTCAAGTTCCGCCTCAACCCCTTTCAGATCTTCATCCAATCCCTTTATCCGTTGCGAAACCTCCCGCATCTCAGCAATACGGCCCTGCGCCTGGCTCTTGTCCTTGATGCGGCTGATCTCTTCGGAGACAGAGTTGCGGAGTGCTTTCAGCGACTCGGCTTCCTGGAGAAGCCCTCGCCGGCGTGTGTCCAGCAGCTTGAACTGCTCCAGATTCACCCCTTCGCCGCGGGTCTTGAGGCGCGCTTCCACCAGTTCAAGATTATCACGGATAAACCTAGCATCAAGCATTAGCAAACCCTTTACATTTCCTTTATTAAAGCTATAGTGTTTAGCATTTATCTTCCCCGGCAGTCAACAGGAATGATCCCTGCAAGCCGGGAATCGGCCCTTGAGCTCCGGCAGTATTTTCGAGGAGGATTTCCCCACCCATGCGGCTGTCCGTATTATTGTTGTCGCTCCTGCTGTTTCAGCCTTCCATTACCACCGCATCCGAGATTGTAATAAACGCCGTCGGCGATGTCATGCTCGGCGGAAACGCAGGCTCTAAGCTTCTCCGGCAGCGGGGCTACGACTACCCCTTCGCGGCCACCGCGATGCTTCTGCGCAGCGCAGACATCACAATGGGAAACCTGGAGGCGCCGATCACCTCAGGTGGTACGGAATTCCGCAATAAGAGGTTCCGCTTCAGGTGCAACCCGAAAACGGCCACAGCACTCAGGAATGCAGGATTTTCTCTCGTCACCCTGGCCAACAATCACATTCTTGATTATGGAATCGCCGGGCTGGAACATACGCTGAGCCATCTCTCCAGGGCAGCCATATCATTCACAGGGGCTGGTGCCGACCTGAGCAGCGCCCGTCAACCGGCCCTCATCTCCGTTAAAGGCAAAACCATAGCCTTTCTGGCCTACTCCCTGACCCTCCCCGCCGAATTCTTTGCCACCCCCTTCCGCGGCGGCACTGCTCCCGGCTTCCCCGGATACATCAAGAAAGATATTGCGCGTGCGCGCTCCAAGTCCGACCACGTGGTGGTATCATTTCACTGGGGGGACGAGCTTGCAGCGCTGCCCAAGCCTACCCAGGCGGCGGCCGCCCGGGCTGCCATCGATGCGGGAGCGGTGCTGGTACTCGGGCATCACCCCCATGTGCTGCAGGGGATCGAACATTACAAGAACGGGGTGATTCTCTATAGCCTCGGAAACTTCGCTTTCGCAAGCTCGAGCGTTCGCTCGGACAGAAGCGTCATTGCGCGCATCACGCTAGACGAGGGGGTGGAGGAGGTCGAGCTTCTGCCTCTCAACGTGCTGAACAGCGAGGTGAAACTACAGCCTGCGGCGCTTTCGGGTCGCCGGGGGAAAAGAGTAATCGACCACATAGCAAAAATTTCTGCCGGGATGGGCACGGTAATCGTCAGCGACGGGGGAAGATGGCTAGCCTTACCAGAGCTCAGAACCGCTCGTGTCATAAGGTGACAGGTGCGCTGACAAGGGGAAATGCATGCATCGGCTCTTCGTGGCGGTAGACCTGCCCGATCAGGTGCGGAGGATGATCGGGGGGCTTGCAGCTGACCTGCCGGGAGCGCGGCTGGTGCCGGCAGATCAAATCCATCTGACACTTCGATTCATCGGAGAGGTGGACGGCGCCACATTTTCCCGCGTCAGAAATGTGCTGGAAAAAGTACCAGGATGCGCCTTCACTCTCTCCCTGCGGGGCTTAGGGCACTTCCCCCCCGGCAGACACCCGAGGGTCCTCTGGGTAGGCATTGATGAATGCGTGCACCTGACAATGCTTCAGAAATCGGTGGAATCCGCGCTCAGCCTTACAGACCTTCCTCCCGAGGATCGAAAATTCTCTCCTCACATCACCCTTGCCCGTTTAAAAGAGACGCCACCAGGAGCCGTCGAGCGCCTGGAGAGTCGTCATAGGGAGCTCAGCCTGCCTCCATTCCCCGTAAAGGAGTTTCACCTCTATTCCAGCATCCTTTCAGAAAAAGGAGCCGTGCACCGTCGGGAAGCCACCTACCCGCTCAGCGTGCCGGACTAGAATGTCTGCTGCTCCGCAGGTGACGGCACTGCCACCGGCTGCTTCTGCAGGCGCTTGTAATAGAAGTTCTGCCCGTAAAGAACTGCCGCCGGGTTATGGCCCGTCACCCGGTCCTTAACTACGAGGGTGGTTACCGGAGCTTGAGAGTGCTTGGTGAAGAGCATGTCATGGCCGATGCAGAGGCCGACGATGATATTCATGTCGGTACCGCACCGGTTGCAGATTTCCGCCTGCGCCACCGGGTTGCATGCCGGCTCGAACGTCCCGGGCCGGACCTTTTCCTCTTCCTTAAGCCCGATCTCCAGCTTGTCTATGCTCCCGGCCTTGCAACAGACACTCATAGGCTGCAGCCCCTGGGCCTGGAGTATCGATGCAAGCCGCTCGCTCTCGTCCAGAAGGCCTATGCAGGTGGCTATTCCGATCCTGGAGTACCCCATCAGCTTTGCAAAGGCGATGGTGTCTTCAACTCTCGTCCAGCGCGCATTCACAGCGTCGCTTCCAGGGACCGGCTGATAGCAGAGCCCCTCCACCCGCGCCGCGATTCGCGCCATCTTCGCATCGTCCTCGTCACCCTTATAAAGTTCCAGGGTCTCGCCGATCTCATCACCATACCTGGCGGATGGACAGTTTCCCGGACGGGGAGGAGCGGTTTCCGGGTTGCCGCTCCAGCAGTTCGTCATGCCCTGCTTCTGCCACACGGCGCTGCACCGTGAGCAGGACAATGGTACTTCTTCTCCAGATGTCATGCCATTTCTCCTTTGCCGGATGTCACGATCATTCCATTTCCTGAACCAGTATGTAGGGGCTCACGATCAACATACGGAACCGCTTGTCCGACGCAGCATCCCATGCCGCTATCTGTTCGGTCGAGGGTTTGGCAAGTTTGCCTGACTCTATCCATCCTCCTACGGTGGCTGCATCATCGGCTGCAACCCGTTCCCCCGCCCAAGCAAGGTCGAGATCAGCAGCCACCACAATCAGCCCTCCTCGCTCAAGATGCGCCCTCATCCACTCCCAGCGCGCCTCGTCGACCGAAGCTGCCAGTTCTTCCCGTAATGCCATACCAATCCTTTCAGGCTCCTACCCCTTGGAGTGAAGACCTATCCTGTTCCCCTCCGTATCGAGGAAGATGGCAGTAAATCCGTACTCTCCGATTGCTTTCTTGTTCTGCAGTACCCGGCCACCGGCAGTTTTCACCCGCCGGAGCGGCACATCCAGATCATCCCCGCCGTTCAGATAGAGGAGCACCCCCTCCCTGCCCGGTACGTATCCCGCTCCCTCCACGAGAGACCCCCCTATACCGTCCTTGAACGGGAGCAGCGCCCGCTGCCGCCCCATCACCTCGTGGACCGAGAGTTCGGTAGCCAGCACGGCGGCATAAAATCTTGCAGCACGCTTGATGTCGGAAACCGGGATCTCGAACCAGTTGATCGCGCTAGCCATAGCTCGTCCTCCTGCCGGGGTGAGATCGCTATCCAGGTTACAGTCTCGTATCCAGCCATGCGTCAGGCAGCGCCTGCCGCCACCCGAAACGCTCCATTACCGCGGCAAATTCGGATCCGACGGGAGCATTAAGCATTAGCCTCTCCCCGGTCACCGGATGGCGCAGCGAAAGTTCCACCGAAGCAAGAAGAAGCCGGCTGCAGCCGAACTCACACCGGAAAAGGCGGTTGTGTCGACCTTCGCCATAGTTTGTATCACCGATAATGGGATGAAGTATGTGCTTGAGATGGCGCCGCAACTGATGGCGGCGACCTGTCATGGGACGCATTTCTGCCAGCGAGTACCGGCTGGTCGGATAGCGACCGACCCCAATCGGCAGTTCGGTCGTGGCGATCCTGCGATACAAGCTGACGGCCTCGCGGAGCGGAGAAAGTTTTGCGACTGCAGAGGAAGCGGGATCGTCTCGCAGCGGATAATCCACGACCCCCTCCTCGGGAATAAAACCCCTGACAACGGCCAGGTACCGTTTCACAACTTCCATCCCGGTGAACTGCGCGGCCACAGCCCCCGCCGTCTCCGGGGAAAGGGCAAAGAGAAGCACGCCGGATGTGGGTCGATCCAGACGATGTACCGGGTAAACCCTCTTCCCGATCCGGTCGCGCACCTGCTGGAGAATTGATGTTGTTGCCTGCCGGTCGAGGCTGGTCCTGTGGACGAGCATACCCGGGGGCTTGTTGACAGCTATCAGATGATCGTCGTGATATATGACGTCCACACGCCCCCTCGATACCTTGAACAACGGCGTATTACCAGTTGCCGATGCGCGAGAAGATACCCGATTTGCCGCCCCTGAGCAAGCAAATCAAAGATCGATTTCTCATGTATGAAAGTAGTTTACCTGGGAGAAGAAGACAGGGCAAACTGCGGGAACTGGAAAAAAAGGGCACCGTAAAAGAACTTGATGCGGAGTCGCCCGCATCACGCCATGATGGTAGGACGAATCTGTTTTGGGAACTGGAGCTCCGGTTCGAGCAGCTGGATGAGCTCGACAATCAACCTGTAGGTGAGCCCCCAGAGAGGCGGCTTACCGGTCTGCGGCAAGCGGATGGAAGGGCGTGGCAGGCTTTCACCTTGAAACGTTATGGAAACGCTGCCATGGCGGGCAGGATCGAGAAGATCGGTCAGAGCGACCCAGAATGCATCCGTTACCTCGTCTCCCGGATCAAGTTCTGTGACTTCTTCGAGCAGATAAACGTAGCAGCCCACCCGGACCGGCAACGTCGCCCCGGCTATTTCCCCCAGAAAACCCAGGTAAGTCGCTGGTCCGAGATCGAGTCCAAGCTCCTCGACAGCTTCCCGTTCGGCTGCAGCTCTACCGTCCGGGTCGGATGGCTCCACCTTTCCACCAGGCAGGCCTATATCCCCGGACCAGGGATCTCCGGTGCGGAGTGCCCGCTCTATGAACAGGACTTCAGGACCCCGCTCCGTGCAACGCAGGACGAGAGCAACCGCGGCACGCACCCGATCATCTACCGGAAGAACCGCCGGGGCATGGGCTGCCAGCCGGGTTTTTATCTTATCAATGCTCAGCATGTAAGGGAAGGACTTAGCTCCAGTAAGTATCTCTGTCAGAGCAGCCCCTGCACTGCCGATATGACCGTGTCGTAATCGGGCTCTTCGGTGACTTCGGGAACGTGCTGGACGAACCGGATAATGTTTTCGGTATCGATTACGAACAGAGAGCGGGAGAGAAGCTTCAGTTCCTTGATCAAGACTCCGTAGGATTCTGCGAAGGAGCGGTCCTGATAGTCGGAAAGAGTGATGACCCGGTCGATCCCCGCTGCGCCGCACCAGCGCTTCTGGGCAAACGGAAGATCGAGGCTTATGGTCAGCACCACTACATTTTCAGGCAGGCGGGCGGCATCCTCGTTGAAGCGCCTCGTTTCCCGATCGCAGACAGGGGTATCGAGAGACGGGACTGAGCTGATGACCTTGATCTTTCCTTCATAGGTGCGCAGCGTCACCGGGGCCAGAGAATTGTCCACGACCCTGAAATCGGGTGCTGGATTTCCAGGTCTCAAATCCGGGCCGAGAAGCGTCATCGGGTTTCCCTTGAAAGTGATGATTCCTCTACGCTCCTGCATAATTCCTCCTCGTCATATCCTGAGATCAGAATAGTTTACACCTGCACAGTTCAAAGGCAACTCCTACTGCTGAAGCGAATGCCACGTATCGCCTTCAAGAAAACTTCCCGGAACGTTGGACTCCATCTCCCGGAACCGGCGGAACGGCATAGTGAAGGTCGTAATCTCTTTTCCCGCCTGGCTCCGCAGGTACTTCCGCGCTGAAAGATCGGTCTGCCCCACGATACACCGTGGATGTTCAGAGGAAGCTTCCCGGAAAGCAAGAAGAGCTACGGCCTGGCATCCGGCCACGAATGGGATCGCCACGTTCTCCAACCCCGGACGGTCGTAGTTGGCAAGGACAACAAGGGCAGCCAACTGATCCGGGTCAACAAGCACCGACACCGCAACCGGCTCCACACCTTCCGCCACCTGTGTCAAGGGACGGAAAGCCACATATCGGGTGGGTATTTCCATGGGAGGAAGGGCCTCCAGGTAACGGCGGACCGTCTCCGGGTCCTTTTTGTAGCGCTCGCCGTGAAGGAAGTGATCGACAAACTCCCCCCGTGCCCCTCCGGCTCGCATTCCCTCCGCAATCCGCTCGCCTGGCTCCCAGCCGGCGTTGCCGCTGGAAAGGAACCGGGAGAAGCCTTCTAGCCCGCCGGGGAATTGCTCGTAGGTGTTGCCGAAGCCAAGTCCGTACCCGCCGCCGACGCAACCGAAGCTGTCCCTGTCGAATACTGCGGATTTCGCCTTGGTCGCCGCCGCACCGAGCATCGCCATGACACATCCCCAACTGCCGGGGGAGAATTGAGCGGCTCCTTCAGGTTTTTCGTCGGTCCACAAGATCGCCACGGGATAAGACTTAAGATTGATAGCTTTTGCAATTGCACTTTCCATGGCGCCTCCTATTCGAACTGGGACTTGAATTCCTCCACCAGCCTCCGAAGCTCGGCCACTTCGTTCCGCAGCAACGACACCTCCTCCTCAAGCTTTGCCATCCGCTCGGACTCCCCACCTCTACCGACAGCCCCCGCAGTACGTCCATCTACTTCCTCCAAAGGCACCACCGGTTCACCTGAAAGAAGATGCGCGTACCGCTGCTCCTTTCTCCCCGGCTGGCGAGGCAGAAGCTTAACGAGGGGAGGGTCGATGTCCATCAGTTCCTTGAGCACCGCTTCTATTGCTCCCATGTCGGGAAAACGGGACATGCGGTCCGCACGGTTTCGGAGCTCTCCCATGGTCTGAGGACCTCTCAACAGAAGTTCGGCAAGGACGGCCAGTTCGGGCTCGTCCAGGCGCAGACGCTCCGCCAGCGAGTGGCAATATTTGGGCACTCTGCCACCTACTCCCGAAAGCCGGGCCATTCCCTTGAAGCGCAGCTTGTCGAGTGCGGCGACCACCTCCCCCTCCTCGATGTTCATGACGGGGTCGCGGTTCGACTTCTGATTGCATGCGGTGGTTAGAGAATTGAGGGTGAGGGGGTAGTACTCGGGTGTCGTAAGCTCCTTCTCGATTAGACAGCCGAGAATCCGTACTTCTATGTCGTTGAGGACCGGGTACATGCGCTCCATCCTTTCATTTGCGGAAGAGCAAGTATAACAGCACCCTCAGACGTTTGCATGAATTTTATCTGCCGGACTTGACAGAACGGGAGGGAGCTCCTTAGAATCGGCGCAGCTATGACCACTACGGAAAGCAGTACTGAGCCGGTAAAGCCGGCTGCCCGGGCCATTCGGGCACTTGAGCTTTTTTGCGGAATCGGCGGGTTTGCCGCGGCAGTAGAGGGAAGCAACGTGCGGGTAGTAGCGGCTCTGGACCATAGTCCGCAGGCCCTTGCCGTCTACCGCCATAATTTCCCCGGGCATCAGGCGCGCCGGGTGGACCTGGAACGGGTAACCGCCTGGGAACTCACGACATGCGCTGCGGATCTCTGGTGGCTATCTCCCCCCTGCCAGCCCTACTGTGAACGAGGCATCAGGCGCGACCTGCAAGACTCGCGCGCCAGGAGCCTTCTCCGGCTGATGGAAATTCTCCGTGCAATGGCTGTGGAGTGCCTTCCGCAGAGTATCGCCCTCGAAAACGTCGCCGGCTTTGCCGATTCGAATGCGCGCCATCAACTGGTCTCAATCCTCGAAGGGCGGGGCTATTACCTTCGGGAGCGCCTCCTGTGCCCTTCCGAGCTAGGGGTGCCGTCACGACGCCCGCGATACTACCTTACCGCTTCCCGGCTCCCCCTGGCAGATCTCCAACCGGTAAACACGAACCCCCGACTGCTAGGCTCATACCTCCCACGGACCGATGAGGTCCCCCACCATCTTCTGCTTGCGCCGGAGATCATCGAGAAGTTCGGGTCGGGACTCCGGATTCTGGATCGGGAAGACCCGACGGCCTATACTACCTGCTTCACATCCGGATACGGAAAGTCCATCGTAAACGCTGGCTCCTACCTGCGCTGCGGCGACAGAGTCCGCTATTTTTCGCCTCAGGAGATCTCACGGCTTCTCCACTTCCCCGACACCTTCAGCTTCCCTTCTGAAGTCTCCCTGCGGAAACAGTGGCACCTCATCGGCAACAGCCTCTCCGTGGCAGCGGTACAGGAAATCCTTCGGGGTGTGCCGATGGTCCGGCTTCCTTGAAAATCGAATCGACCTCAATCACCATGCTCCAATTCAGAGTAGCGGCTGGAGGGAAGGCTTCATCAATAATTCAATGGCGCCGAGAGTCCAACCGCGTAAGCATGTAAAACATGGAGCAGGAAATAGACGTCCTAAGGGTGGGTGCCGAACAGAGCCTGGCAAGGTCCTTCTTCATTCCGAACCTTGTACAAAAGCCCGGAGAGGCGCTGCAGAAACTAAGACTGTCAGTTCAGTCCAAGGAGGGGGAGGAGATCCGCTACATTCTCCAGATGCCACCGCGCCGCCGTAAAGTCCCCGCCGGCGTTCAGTTCTCCGGGAATAGCCGCCACCGCCAGACCCGCCCGCAGGGCTGACTTAACACCCCGTTCGGAGTCCTCAACCGCAAGACATTCCTCCGGAGCAAGCCCTGCGCGGGCACATGCAGTGAGATACGGTTCCGGGTCAGGCTTGGAGGCGGCGTAATCTTCCCTGGTCAGAACGAAATCGAAATAGGTGAGCAAGCCGCTTCGCTGGTGCATGCGCAGGAAATTCTCCCGGCGGCAGCTCGTGACGATCGCCATGGGCAACCTCCCCTTCAGCCGGGCCAGCGTATCCGGCACCCCCGGAAAAACCCGCGCTTCAGCGGAAAGCAGCTCACGGTAACGCGCATCACGGACCGGCCGAAGCACCTCCTCCTTCTCCCCCGCCAATTCGAGAACGCTTTCTCCCCGCCGGAGCGATATCTCCCGGAAAAGTTCCGGTGTGAGATCGACACCGGCTCCGGCCAATGCTTCGGCGTTGGCCCTGAAGTAAAGGTGCTCCGTCTCCATGAGCACACCGTCGTTGTCCCAGAAAATCGCCCTGAACATCCGTCCCCTCATCTCATCATGCAGTGCTTCCTTTATAGCACGCATGACCGTGACGAAGCATGACCTTTTTAACGGATGTCATGCACTGCAGGGCCGACATGCCTGCATCGACCGGCAGAGCCGCCAGTCAGGCCGTTCCTCCCTCCTCCACCGCTTCGCACTCCTCCGCCTTCCATACCTCCCGCCGCCCCCCTACCTGCACTTCCACCTCCTCGTGGTCAAGGTAGAGCACCACTCCTTCGCGCCTGCTCTTGGTATGCCGGACATAACGCCTGGTGCCGGGCGCCACCGCTTTCGAAAAAAGGATAAGTTCCTCGGTTTTCACATGCCCCTCCTCACCGCGGTAATTTCGACCACTTCATTATAGAATATCAATCTCAACTTTCCAGCAGCCGCGGGTCTATTTTAGGATATTTGCTTCAGCCAGAAGACCTGACGGCACCATTCCCTCACAAGGGAAATTGCAGATGGGCCTGTTCGCCGAGAACAGAGGTGGTATCATTATCTCGGGGAGGTACAGGCACGACAGCAACTGGTTCAGCAGAATGTACTGGACGCCGGACCTGCAACAGGCATAGGATGCCCAGCCTGTATGATCAACACTTCATTATCAGGAGAAGGATAGCCATGGCACATGCACAGCAAGGAGACAGGGTAATCATCGATTTCACCGGGACGCTCAGCGACGGCACCGTCTTTGACTCAACCATCGAAACTGGAAACGGATGCTCGGACGAGTGCGATGCGGATGAACATGCCTCGGGAGACTGCGGCTGCGGCTGCGGCGAGGGGCCCATGGAGCTCACCATCGGAGCGGGGCAGCTCTTTCCGCAGATCGAGGAAGCTCTTGTGGGAATGAGCCCGGGGGAAAAGAAAAAAGTTATGATACCCGCCGCTGAGGCTTTCGGGGAAGTCGATGACGAAAAAATCTTTACCGTGCCTCGCAGCAATCTGCCCGAGGGTTTCGATCCTCAGGTGGGAGAAGAGATGGTGCTTTCCAACGACGAAGACGAAGAGATGGGTGTCGCGGTCATCGAGGTAACGGACCGGGAGGTTACGTTCAATGCCAATCATCCCCTGGCCGGGGAAGATCTGACATATGAGCTGCAGCTGGTGCAGATCCTGTAGAGGAAGGGAGGGCTCGCAGGTTCCTCTCCGGCAGCTCAGGATAACCTGCGGCATGCGAACACGCGGCGTTGACAGGAAAACCAAACCCGCTACACTTTCCCGGACGAAATCACTTTATATGGGAGGATCGATCATGCTCAGGATAGTCACATGCTCAGTGCTTCTGGCCGCCGCAACAACGGTGGCTGCCGCAGAGAAGCCCATCACCGCACAGGCCACCATGAGAGACGCATCCGGAACCGTTGTCGGGTCGGCAACGTTTACTGAAAAGGATGATGGCGTGGAGGTCTCTGTCAAGGTGGCGGGACTCCCTCCCGGCAAGCACGGCATTCACCTGCACGAGAAGGGCGCTTGCGACCCTCCGGGCTTCTCCACAGCCGGAGGCCACTTCAACCCGACTACCAAACGCCACGGGGCGAAGAACCCGGAAGGGAAGCATGCGGGAGACCTTCCGAACCTCGACGTGAAACCTGACGGGACAGGTGAGCTTACCGCCGTCGCCGCGGGAGCAACGTTGTCGAAAGGCGCTGCATCGCTTCTAAAGGAGCAGGGGACGGCCCTGATGATTCATGCCGGTCCCGATGACGAAAAAACAGACCCTTCCGGTAATTCAGGTGATCGGATCGCCTGCGGGATAGTCATCCGGAAGTAGCCGGTCCTGCCCAGCTTTTGCAAAAAAACGGGGCATGATTCGAGGTGAATACGGGGGGATCGTTTCGCAGGATGGAGGCCACGGAAGGAGTACGCTTGAACTCGCGCTCGATAAAGGCCCTGACACGGTTCCTATCCCACCCGCCGGGGTGGCGAAAACCCGTATAGAGGGAGAGATCGCCGGCGTAGAAAGGTTCCGTCTCGTACTCCGCCGCCTCCTCCCCTTCGAGCGGCATATTGAAGAGCGCAAGGTTCAGAAACGTCACCGCTTCCCGGTGCCGCTCGACGAAATCGAGCGTACGCCGGGCGGCGGCCTCATCTTCCGCCGGAGTGCCGAAAAGAAGGTAGAGGTAAACGCCTATTCCCGCCTCCCGCAGGTTAGCCAGTGCCCTCGACGCCGTCCCCAGGCAAATCCCCTTCCGCAGCGTGTCGAGGACACCCTGGTCCCCCGACTCGAGCCCCAGCTTCAGCATCACGCATCCCGATCTCCTCAATTCCCGGCAGTAATCAGGTTCCGCCAGCTCGGGGGAGATACGCGCAAACCCATACCAGGGTACACCTGGCGGCTCCCGGATCAGTTTTTCCAGGAACGCCGGCGCCAAGGCATTATCCAGCAGATGAAGCAGCACCGGCCGGTGCTGCTCGGAAAGCCTGTGCAGGCCCGCAGCCGCCTGTTCCGCAGGGATCGGAACGTACCCGTTTCCTTCAGCCCGTTCGGGACAGAAGGAGCACCTGTTCCACCAGCAGCCGCTCGACGCGCTGTATGGGAGAATGAACCCTGGGGACAGGTAGCTTTTCAGCGGTAACCCATCGTATTTAGGAAGATGATGCAGCCTCGATTCTACCTTTCCTCCCAGAAGTTGCAGTAACGGCCCCTCCCCCGGTCCGGCGACCAGGTGGTCGATGAGCCCGCCGAAGGGATTTCGCCAGCGGGGACTCCGCACCCATGACGTCACGAGCCCTCCCCCTGCAGCAATTGCCACCGAAGGAAATCGCCTCTTGAGAAATCCGATCATGGCAAAAGTGGTGAGGGCCTGGCTCAGATAGGTAAGGGAAAAACCGACGGTGGGACCTGATGGCCCTGCCGCCTCCCCTCCCTCCACTGCTTCTGTAAGGCGGGCACTGAAATAGGGGAAGAAGGGATTCGCTTCAGGACATTCGGCTGAAGCTATCAGATCCTCACTTTTCAGTGGGGAGAGCTGACTGTGCTGGTAGTCGGCCAGCCCGACCCGCACAGCGCTTCCCGACGCTGCAGAGAGCAGTCGGCTCAGGTCATGTACAGCCCTGCTGTAGCGGCTGGGGACGCGGCAGGTGTGCGGATCCCCAAGCGCGGCCAGGTGCCGGAAGCGGTTTTTTTCCGCCCGTCGGGTCCAGGTATCCGAGTCCAGAACAGGCTGGCCCAGGAGCCAAAGGAGACCCTCCAGATTGGCATCGAGGAGGCGGCAGGGGATTCCGTGCGCTTGGAGCGCTCCGGCAAGCCGGGCAATCCCCGCAGGAGGTTCCGAGGGCTTGGCTACAGGAGGAAAGATCAGCAGCATGGATGCGTAAAATACGGTTGGGGGATGGCAGAGGCGTGCTGCACCATCTTCTCTTTCATGGCAGCTCCAGGGGAGGCTCCTCAAGCGCCGCAAGCTGTTCACGCAGCGCGAGTATCTGCTCCCCCCAATACCTGACCGTGTTGAACCATGGGAAAGTCTGCGGGAAAATAGGGTCTTCCCACCTCCGTGCAAGCCATGCGCTATGATGCAGCATGCGCAGCGCCCGCAACGCTTCGACCAGACGCAGCTCCCGAGGGTCGAAGTCGAAGAACTCGCTGTACCCCTCTATGAGAGCCTCCAGCTGGGCAGACTGGCGGTGGCGGTCTCCTGACAGCATCATCCAGAGATCCTGTACTGCCGGGGCGGTTCGGGCATCGTCGAAATCCACGAAATGGGGAGCGCCCCCCCGCCACAGAATGTTGCCCGAATGGCAGTCGCCGTGGGCCCGGATCAGTCGCACCGGCCCCGTCTCCTCGAATATCCTGTCGATCATCGCCAGCAGCTGTGCGGTAACCGCGACATAACTCTCCCGGTTCTCGGAAGGAATGAATCGCTCGGTTACAAGCCGTACGCTGTCATGGCCAAAGCTCACGCTGTCGAGAACCGGCCGATGGAGAAAGGGGCGCACCGCCCCGATGCGATGCATCCGCCCGAGTACGCGGCCGAGAATCTGCAGATTGTCGAGATTGTCGAACTCAGGTGCATGCCCCCCCTGCCGTCTGTAAAGAGCGAACCGGAACCGGTCATGGCGAAAGAGGGTTTCACCGGCGGAGTTGACCCACGGCGCCACGACCGGCAGCTCGTGCTCTGCCAGCTCCAGGCAGAACCGGTGCTCCTCGACTATCTGCTCATCGCTCCAGCGGCCGGGGCGGTAAAACTTGGCGATAAGCGGCTCCCCCTCCTCGATTCCCACCTGGTACACCCTGTTCTCGTAGCTGTTCAGCGCGAGGGTGCGGCAGTCGCAGAGAAACCCCTGGGATTCCACCGCGTCCATTATGAAGGCGGGCGTAAGGGAATGGAACGGATGCATCGATTTGTCCATCTTGTCCTTCCGAAACTTATGATTTCACCGTCGGTAATTCTTGCACCGGCCCCTGTTGACACTCTGCATATTTACCACGAAAATTCAGATGTACCTATCAGGTTGTTGCAAAACTTCAGCGCAGGATGCCGGGCGTTCGAGACGACAAGGCCTGAGCCTTGGCAGCGTCGAGCTTTCAGCAGGGCGGCTGCGGCATACTGATCCACAGCCTGCAATTCCAGAGGGGGAGGTTCATCATGCGCGTAGAGTCGGATCTGAAGCTCGGCTTCAAGGACGTTCTTATAAGACCAAAGCGCTCCAATCTCAAGAGCCGGTCGCAGGTGGACCTCAACCGGACCTTCACGTTTCTGCACAGCGGTAAAACCTGGACAGGGATACCGGTCATCGCAGCCAACATGGATACAACCGGCACCTTTGCCGTGGCAAGGGTGCTCGCGTCCCACCTCATGCTGACCGCCATTCACAAGCACTATTCCCTGGAAGAATGGCGCGAATTCCTGACCGTGGAAGATGAGGAGATATTTTCCCGCATAATGGTCAGCACCGGCAGTTCGGAGGAAGATTTTCTCCGGCTCGGGCAGGTTCTCGCCAGCCACCCTCAGGTTCAGTTCATCTGCATAGATGTGGCGAACGGCTACGCGCAGGCTTTCGTTGAGTATGTTTCCAGAGTGAGGGAAGCTCACCCTGATCGCACGATCATAGCCGGAAACGTAGTGACGGGGGAGATGGTCGAAGAGCTTCTTCTTTCAGGGGCGGACGTGGTCAAGGTCGGAATAGGCCCCGGCTCGGTCTGCACCACGAGAGTCAAGGCAGGCGTTGGGTATCCGCAGCTTTCGGCGGTAATCGAATGCGCCGACGCCGCTCACGGGCTCGGAGGCAGGATCATCTCCGACGGCGGCTGCACATGCGCCGGCGATGTCGCAAAGGCATTCGGCGCCGGGGCGGACTTCGTCATGATCGGCGGAATGTTCGCAGGGCATGACGAAAGCGGCGGACAGATCGTCGAGCGCGATGGCAGGCAGTACAAGCTTTTCTACGGGATGAGTTCCACCACCGCCATGGCGAAACATGCCGGCGGGGTAGCGGAATACCGGGCCTCGGAGGGGAAAACGGTGGAAGTCCCGTATCGTGGACCTCTGACCGATACGGTACGGGACATCCTCGGCGGACTCCGCTCCGCCTGCACCTATGTAGGCGCCGCAGCGCTCCGGGAGTTCACCAAACGCACCACTTTCATTCAGGTGGCAGAGCAGGAAAACAGGTTTTTCACCTGATCCGTCAGGACATGTTTTCGGTATCGCCCGAAATGTGGGGAAAAATCTCGTGGTGAACCTCATGGTCGAGATTGATGATTTTCCCGCACCCGTTGCACAGGTACTTGTCGCCGGAATCGGTGTAATCGCTGCGCTTGCACTCCTCGCACCAGATCCTGGTGTCGCAAGATTCCGCCATGGCAGTTCCCCCTTTCCATTCAGGTTCAGTTGTATCCGGGTACCTGATGAAGTATACCGCCTTCGGTGCGGAGCGCACGTACTACTGTTTAGGTGGCAAAACCCCTTCCCCCCCAAGGGGGAACTCGACGACCGCAAGCGCCGTCGTACCGCGGCCGCTGAAGGGGCGGCTGTACACCAATGTGGCGGCGCCGGTTTCTTTGGCCTGCCGAATGATTTTATCGGGAACCAGAATCGATTCCTCCGCCGAGCCAGATCCGTTGATCAGAACAACCGTTATGGGAGCCGGCACCGATCCGAGTACCCGTCCACCCGCCGAAAAAGTGCCGCCAGGTGATTCCATCGTTGCCGTCTCCGGAGGCTGCGCCGCCAGCCTGTAAACTACCTGCCGACCGGGAGCAGGTGTGGCCTTGAGAGGAAGTGTTGCGGGCGAAACGGATGCACTCAGCTTGAGGGGCGCCCTCACCTTCATCTTCGGAGCTGCCGAGGAGGGGTCGGTTCCAAGTGGAAGGACCTGCAGGGTCAGCTGCTGTTCAGCCCGCTGCCTCCCACTGCGGCAGCTGTCGGTAGCGGTGACGGTAAATCCGAACGTTCCGGAAGCAACAGGGGTACCGGTGATGTTTCCTGCGGCGGAAATTGTTATCCCCGGAGGCAGCGCCCCCCGTGTCACCATGAAACCGACGGGCGCTTCCCCTCCGTAGGCAGAGATGGTGTAGCCGTACGGTGTGCCGTCTACTGCCGGGGGCAAGGGTGCCGGCGCCAGCGAAAGCGAAGGGCATGCCTGACTCACCGCGTTGGAAGCCGAAGCGAGCAAAGCAAGAGAAACTAGCGCGGGAACAATGGTTTTAGCTGACAGCATGAGACACCCCCCCTGAATGGCCTGCTACCGCTGACTGAAGCCTCCCCGGATGCCGATCCGGAGGCTAGGTGCGGCCGTGCCAGAGGGTATCCGAGCGGGGCACGGGTTGTCAACTGCTTCTTCCCCGCTCGGCAGTAGCGAGCCTGATGGACAGGAGCGATGCTATTTCCCCTTCCTGAATATCTCCTTCAGGAATCTCAGGGTCTGTGCCCAGGAGTTCTGGTCGGCGTTCGGGTCGTAGGCAAGGGGGAGGTTGAACTGCTTCGCGTAGGTGTCCGCCTGGGGGTTTGTGAAGCTGTGCTTTACTCCGGGGTAACCCACGTACCGGTAGCGTGCGCCTGCCTTTGTCATCTCCTCGTTGAAAGCAGCCACCTGCTCAGGTGGCACCATCTTGTCAGCCTCTCCGTTGAAGACAAGAATCCGTGCCTTCACCCTCCCCGGCTTGGCCGGTTCATCGGTGGCCAGAGTACCGTGATAGCTCACCGCCCCCCTCAGGTCCGCTCCCTGCCGGGCCATATGAAGAACTATTCCACCTCCGAAGCAGTACCCGATGGCGGCAATGCGGCTTGGATCTACGGACGGCTGCCGCCTGAGGAAATCGAGACCGGCATTGAACCTGGCCTCCGCCTCGGCCTTGTTCTTCATCAGCTCGTTGGCGAACTTCCCGGCATCGTCCGGATAGGAAGCGATCCTGCCATCCCCGAACATATCGACCGCCAGTGCGGTATAGCCCTGCTCGGCCAGCATCCGCGCCCTTTTCCGCGCATAGTCGTTAAGCCCCCACCATTCATGCACCACCATGACTGCTGGACGAGGACCCTTGACTCTCGTCTTTTGGGGCACATAAAGGTAGCCTTTGAGCACCGTATCTCCTGAACGATACTCAACCTCGCGCCCCGTCACCTTCCCCCACGCTGCAGAAGCAATCAGAATCCATGTCGTTACCAGAACCACCAGCACACGCACTTTCATGACTTTCCTCCTTGTCCCGATTCGCTACAAGTGTAGCAGAACTGAGACGAAATCCCAGATGGAGCCCTGCCATACGCACCGTCACACCCGGACGACTGCCGGAGGTATCGTTGACGCACCATTAAAGTGTTTTATAATTTGAGGGCTGATGAGTTCAGCACGATCCTGGTTCCCTGCCGGATCGTCTTATTAAAAGGAGGTGTTGCATGCGCACGTTACGATGGTGCAGCCTTATTTTCGTCTCCCTGCTCGCCTGTGGATGCGTCTCCTTGTCGAAATACAACGAACGGGTCGAACAGATCAGAGGGCTCAACGGAGAAGTAGCTTCAATGGAGCAAACACTGCAAAAATCGGAAAGGGTGCGGAAGGAAATCGAGACGGAGCTGCAGAAGACAAGGCAAAACCTGGCGAAGCTCCAGGAAGAGCATGAACTCCTTAAAACTAAGGCGATGACTGCGACATCAGATGAAGGACCGGTGCGGCCGGTTCTCCTCCTTCAACAGATGGAGTTTTCAAATGAGCTCGCGTTACTGACCGCCAAGCTTTCGGACGCTGAAGTGAGGATCAAGGAACTAACCGCAACCCTTGCTGCCCGGGAAAAAGCCATCCGGAAAGTACCCATGCTTGAAACGGCCCTGGCCGAGCGGGAACAGCATATCAAGGACCTGACCGACTCCCTTCATTATCTGGAAACACGTGTCGCCATGATGAAAAGGGATGCAGTGGAGCTTTCCGTAAAGAGAAGCGGCAGCGAAGAGCAACAGAGCGCTCTCGTCGCAATTCGTGCACTCCTCGCGGACGAGATGGAGACGGGTGAGGTCGTGGTAAAGGAGTACCGCGACAAGCTGATCATTACCTTGAAGGAACAGGTGCTCTTCGACTCGGGGAGTGCAAGGATCTCCAAGAGCGGAAAGAAGACACTCAATCGCATGGCCAAGGTTCTCAACAAGATAGACAATAATCAGATCATAGTGGAAGGGCACACCGACACGGTGCCCATCGGACGAAAAATTTCCGCCAAGTATCCCACCAACTGGGATCTTTCGGCTGCCCGTGCAGCCAACGTTCTGAAGTATCTGGAGCGCAAGGGGAAGGTGAAATCGGAACTCCTGGCCATGGCCGGGTACGGATGCTATCTGCCGGCTGCTGCCAACGATTGTGCTAAAAACAAGAAACTCAACCGCCGGATCGAGATAGCGGTACTCCCGCTGGAAACGGAGCGTCTGGCCGCCGTAAGGCAGCAAACGGCGATGAGATAGAAGCAGGGCTCAAGCATGCAGGCTGCCGGCAGTCGCGCACCGCCGGCAGCCCCTTCCGTCATCCCACCGGATGGCTTCTTCCCCGGCAAAACTTTCCACATCAGGTCGTTTCAAGCCAGGCAATCTAAGCAGCCGTTTCAGTTCAGTTCCATCCGATGCCTCACTTCTCTGCTCTGCACTCCTGAAGGGCCATCTCGATCCCCCGCAGAGGGACGCCCACCCATTCGGGACGGTTGTTTAGCTCGTATCCTACTTCGTATACCGCTTTCTCCATGAGGAAACAACGCAGCATAATGTCCAGTTCCCCGCGGTCGCGGGGGATCAGGTTAGATTCACCCAGCGTCTCGATGTAGGAGCGGAGAAACGCTCCGCTCGTGTAGACGTACCATACGTCGAGCCACGGTTCGAGGAACGGCAGGTCGGCCGGGTGATTCTCCCCATGGCTGCCGAGTGTAACCTTAGCCGCATAGTGGAATGAACGGATCATGCCGGCAACGTCGATGAGAGGAGAGCGCTTGAGGCGCCGCTCGCTCATGCTGCGCGCCGGTTCCCCCTCGAAGTCGATGATGACGAAGTCCTTGCCGGTAAACAGGGCCTGCCCCAGATGAAAATCTCCATGCACTCTGCATTTCACCGCGGGAAGACGCTTTCCGGTTATGCGGTGAAGGCAGGCGAGTATCTCCTTCTCCGCCCCCAGCACATCTTCCGCCAGGCTCTGGTCCTCCTCCTTCATCTTTGCCTTCATCCGCCCCAGCAGCTGCAGGTTTCTCCGAACGAGGCTCCGCATCGACTGATATATAGATCGTTGATAGAGGGTTGAGAATTCCTCCACGGCCCATGAAGGATCGTCCGTTACCGAAGCCAGGGCGGCGTGCATCTCCGCCGTACGCTTTCCGAGCACCCCCACCATCTGCTGGTAGAATCCCCCCATGAGCTCGCTGTAGTTCTCGGGCAGCTCTTCGGCTGCCGCCTCCAGGAGACCCGGCAGCTGCGCGGGGGGATCGGGGAGGGTCACCCGCAAGGAAAGAAGCCGCTCCACCAGCTGCGAAAGTACCGTCAGGGTCGTCTTCCAGGCATCCCCATGGCTCGGTATGAATTCCTGCACTACACCGAGTATCAACGGCTGCCCTCCATCGCTCCGAAATTCCAGGCCGCCGGCGTAGGCGGGGACGTTTCTGAACCGTGTGCGCTCCGAGAAGAACCGTATTATCTCGATTTCCGGATTCACCCCCTCCTCCAGTTTCCGGTAGAGCTTCAACATGAAGCTGTCGCCGTACTGAAGCGAGGTGTTGCTCTGTTCGCCGGAAAGGAGCTTGACGGGAAAGAGCCCTTCCATGGTCTTGGTCCTTCTGCGGAGAGTCCCAGCCGGAGTCCCTGTCAGCTCTCCTCCAGATTCGCTCCTGAGCCTCCTGCGGTCGCTTATGAGCGTGAGTACGAATTCCCTGAACTCTTCCTCAAAGAGGGCATCGCAGAGGGCACCCTCCTCCTCGCCGATGAAGAGCGGAGCTATGATAGCTTGTGGTGATTCTCCCGCTATTCCGGGAACCCGCTCCAGCGGCAGCCAGCTCACGGGCAGGACATAGGTTTCGGGGTTGTCCTGGGTGTAAGCCACGTGGATGAGCAGCAGCAGATATGTCTTGTCGCCGCGGCGGAATTGGTACGAGTCCAAGAGGCTTGCCTGCCGTATCACCCTCCCCTTGCTGCGGTACCAGCGCACCCGGTGGAGATATTGGGGTATGACGGTGTCGAAAAACCGATTTCCCGCTTTTCCTGTTATTACGTCAGTCCAGTTCTGCCCCTCCTTCAGTTTCAGCTTCGGCCCCTCCGTCACGACCTCGATGGAGGCTTCACCGGCCCGAAGCGCGAACCAGTAGTAGTCGTGGGGGCCGAAGGTGAAGACGTAGGGACTCTCACGGATGATGGGAAACCTGTTGGAACTTACCAGCTCCTCGGGGATCATCCCGGCATAACGGGAGAGGTCGATGGACGCTGCCTGAGAAAAGCGGGACAGATTCACCGCAACAAGGACCTTCTCCTCCTCATGGCTTCGAATGAAGGCCAGCACCTTCGGATTGTCGGGGGAGAGCATTTCCAGCTTGCCGCGGCCGAATGCCTTGAATCTCTTGCGAAGCGCTATCGATCGACGCATCCACCAGAGAAGCGAAGTGGAATTCCGCTCCTGGGTCTCCACATTCACCGCCTCGTAATGGTATTCCGGGTCGATGATGACCGGCAGATAGAGCTGGTGCGGATTCGCCCGGGAGAATCCGGCATTCCGGTCCGGGCTCCACTGCATGGGAGTGCGCACGCCGTCGCGGTCCCCGAGGTAGTAGTTGTCCCCCATCCCGATCTCGTCGCCATAGTAGATGATTGGAGTCCCCGGCAGCGACATGAGGAGGATGTTCATAAGCTCGATGCGCCGCCGGTTGTTTCCCATGAGCGGAGCGAGCCGCCGCCGGATGCCGAGGTTGATCCGCGCCTGCGGGTCCATGGCATACGTCCGGTACATGTAGTCCCGCTCCTCGTCGGTCACCATTTCCAGGGTCAGCTCGTCGTGGTTGCGCAGGAAGGTCGCCCACTGGCAGTTTTCGGGAATGGCAGGGGTCTGGTCCAGGATGTCGATGATTGGAAACCTGTCCTCCATCATGATCGACATGAACATGCGGGGCATTAGGGGAAAATGGAAGGCCATATTCGTTTCGTCCCCATCCCCGAAATAGGAGACGGCATCCTCAGGCCACTGGTTCGCCTCGGATAGGAGCATCCGGTTGCGGAACGACCTGTCGATATGAGCCCTGACGAGCTTCAGGAACGTATGGGTTTCCGGAAGATTTTCACAGTTTGTTCCTTCCCGCTCGTAAAGGTAGGGAACGGCATCCAGGCGCATGCCGTCAACCCCCAGGCTCAGCCAGAAGTCGATCACCCGCAGCATCTCGCGCTGCACGCGTGGGTTGTCGAAATTGAGGTCCGGCTGGTGTGAATAGAAACGGTGCCAGTAGTATGCCTGCGCCACCGGATCCCATGCCCAGTTCGACTTTTCGAAATCCTGGAATATGATCCGGGCTTCCCGGTACTTGTCCGGTTTGTCGCTCCAGACGTAGTAGTCCCGGTAGCGGGACCCGGCGTGGGAGCGACGGGCCCGCTGGAACCACGGATGCTGGTCGGAGGTGTGATTGAGGACCAGTTCGGTGATGACGCGTATCCCGCGGCTGTGGGCGGCCCGCATGAATTCCTTGAAGTCCTTGAGGGTATGATAGCTGGGGTGAACATTGAAATAGTCCGAGATGTCGTAGCCGTCGTCCTTGAGCGGTGACGGATAGAAAGGAAGGAGCCATACTGCGCTCACACCCAGGTCCTGGAGGTAGTCGAGCTTTCCGATCAGCCCCGGAAAGTCGCCTATCCCGTCACCGTTGGAGTCGGAGAAGGCCTTGACGTGGAGTTGGTAGATGATGGCATCGCGATACCAGAATGGATTGTCGTCGAGTGGCAGATCGGCCATACGCTCCCCCGGTTACATGTAGTAGTCGAAATCGTTTTCACGGCGCAGACGTGGGTAGAGGCGCCATATCCTTCCCGGCAGCTCCTGCCGGTGGAACTCGACCCGGTTCCGCTCCCCATGCCATAGATTCATTCCTCCCCCGAGAAGGTCGTGCACCAGATAGGGATGGCCGGGAAGGATACCGACGTCGTCCAGAGGAATACGTATTTCACCCCCCTGACTTCCGAAGGGGTCCAGGTTGACCGCGACGAGGATGATGTTCGAGCGGTCCTCGCTAATCTTGACGTAGGCGATGACGTTGTCATTGTCGCAGTCGCAGAAACGGGTGTTCCAGGTTGACTGGAGGGCCGGGTTCTCCCGCCGTACCCTGTTTACCCGTGTGATCAGCTCCCGCAGGTTCTGCGGATCCTCCCAGTCCCAGCGGCGGACTTCGTACTTCTCCGAATCGAGGTACTCCTCCTTACCCGGAACCGCTGCATTGACGAAAAGCTCGAACGGAGGACCGTAAATGCCGTAACTCGCCGACAGGGTAGCCGCCAGGAGAAAGCGTATGGCGAAGGCGGCGTTCCCGCCGATCTGGAGGAACTCCGGGAGGATGTCGGGTGTATTGGGCCAGAAGTTGGGACGGAAAAATTCGCGCAGCTCAGGACCTGCCAGCTCGTTCACGTACTGCTCCAGCTCCCACTTCGTGTTTCGCCATGAGAAGTAGGTGTACGACTGGCTGAAGCCGAGCTTGGCGAGCCGGTACATGACCTTCGGCCGCGTGAATGCCTCCGAGAGGAACACCGTCTCCGGATGCACATTTTTAACCTCCCTTATCACCCACTCCCAGAAGGGAAAGGGCTTGGTATGGGGATTATCGACTCGAAAAATCGTGATCCCCTCCCCCACCCAGTAAAGAAACACGCTCTTCAATTCCTCCCAGAGCGCACGCCAGTCATTGCATTCGAAATCGAAGGGAATGATGTCCTCATACTTCTTGGGAGGATTTTCCGCATACTGGACGCTGCCGTCGGGGCGCCACCGAAACCATTCGGGATGCTCCTTTACGTACGGATGGTCTGGGGCGCACTGGAATGCGACGTCGATGGCCACCTGCATGCCGAGCCTTTTCGCGTCGGCAACGAACTTCCTGAAATCTTCAATCGTCCCGAGTTCCCGATGCAGCGCCTTGTGCCCCCCTTCGGCGGCCCCTACCGCCCACGGCGAGCCGGGATCTCCTTCCCCAGCCGTGGTGGAATTGTTTTTCCCTTTCCGGTTGATTCGGCCTATGGGGTGTATCGGGGGAAGGTAGACGATGTCGAATCCCATGGCTGCCACCTTAGGCAGGAGGTTCCTGCAGTCGGCAAAGCTACCATGGCTACCTGACGATGTGCATGAGCGTGGAAAGAGCTCATACCACGCTCCGCACATGCCTTCTCGCCGTTCGACGACCAGGGTGAGTACCCGTTCATAGCAGGAGCTCAACTCCGGGTCGTCGTAGGTATCCATCAGGCGGGCCAGCGCCGGATTCCCGGCCGCTGCGAACGCGGCATCCGCTCCCTGATTCAGGGATGTCCCCATCGCCAGCAGCTCATCCCGGTCCCCCCCCTGGGCACGTTCCGCCGCCGCCTGTATCATCTCAGCCCCCACCCGCAGGTCCACCGAGATATCCTGCCCCGCATCCCTCTTTTTTGACAGGTCCTGGCGCCATGTCTCGAAATGGTCGATCCGCCCCCTGACGGTGTAGCAGTATACCCCCGGCTCCTCCACAATGAAGGAGGCCTTCCACCGGTCGTTTCCCGCAAAACTCATCGGTACCGTCATCCAGGACGTTTCCTCCTGCCTGCGGTAGAGGAGCACAGCAGCCAGCTTGTCGTGGCCGTCGCCGAAGATATCGGCTGTGACGGTTACCCGGTCACCCGATATCCGCTTGACCGGAAAACGCCCCCCGTCAACTTCCGGAGCCACCTTTTCGATCACAACTCGCCTTCGCCCATCCGCAGGAAATGCTGCGCCTTTGTCATATTGAGCTTCCATCGAACTCTCCTCTGTTCGGGTTCGTCCCGAGGCCTCCTCAGGACCTGCTCTTCCTCGATCTGTGACCGAGGTCACTTGCGATCGCCCCACCCACGATGTATGATCCTGTAGCTACTCTTCATTTTATTTATTATAGCTCCCTATGAACAACCCAGCGTCCACCGATATCAGGCTCATCGAAGAAGCTTACCGGCGTTCCGTAGAGCTGCTGCGTATGAACAGCACCCCCGCCGGAATTCTCGCGGCCTCGCCGGGATCCCGTGCCCACCGGCGGAACTATACGTGCATCTTCGGCCGGGATGCGGCAATCTGTGCGCTCGGCATGGCGGCCTCAGGCGAACCGGACCTGATCGAATGTGCCCGGGCAGGTCTTATGACTCTCGGCAATCACCAGGCACCCAACGGGCAGATCCCCAAGTTCGTAAGACCTGAAGATGGCGAAGCGGATTTCTGGTACACCGGCTGTATCGACGCCACTATCTGGTGGCTTATCGCTCTTCATGTCTGCGACAGGATCGCCCCCGGCATCCCCTTGAGGGAAGAGCTGGCGAACCCGGCGGCTGCCGCAATCCAGTGGCTTTCCTGCCAGGAGCACCAGTCATGGCGGCTCCTCCAGCAGAACGAGGCGAGCGATTGGGCGGACATCATGCCCCGGTCCGGCTTCGTCCTTTACACCAACGTCCTTTGGCGATGGCTGAAACGGCTGGTTGACGATCCCTCCGCCTCCGATACGCACCGGTCCGCCAACCACCTTCTTCATCCCTTCGCAACGCACCTGCCCGATGAACGCCGGATGCGCCTACTCGTTCACTACACCCGCAGGAACAGAAGGCCCACCCCATTCTACCTAAGCTTCGTCAACCTCTCCGTCTGCGGCACGGAGCAGGATATCCTCGGGAACATCCTTGCGGGACTCACCGGGCTTGCGGACACGTCACGCGCCGCCGCCATCGCACGCTCAATCATTGCCATGCAGGCGGATACTCCCTTTCCCGTCCGGGTGGTGGGATCTCCCCTTACCGTCGGCCACCCGCTCTGGCGCACTTACATGCAGCGTCACCGGCAGAATCTCCCCTGGAACTACCACAATGGCGGCATCTGGCCCTTCGCAGGAGGGTTTCTCGTCCTGCTGCTTGACAGACTGGGCATGTCACGCGCCGCGTGGCACTGCCTCGAAGGGCTCGCCCGGGCAAGCAGCCTCAACGGCTGGGAGTTCAACGAGTGGCTTCACGGGCGAACCGGGGAGGCACTAGGCATGCCGGGACAGTCGTGGAATGCCGCTCTTTACATACTTGCCTACCAGGCTCTCTGTAACAGCCGGCGTTTTCTCCCGTAGCTCAGCAATCCTGCCGACCGCTCCCCGAGCGCGCGAGGAGTGCTACCGGGAAAGCGGACAGGACCTCTCCCACCGGCAATACAGGCTTACCCTCGCCTTCCCTCACTACATGCTCCTGGCCGGTAAAGACATTCCGGTAGATGCTTCCCGGCACGTCGAACGGAAGCACCAATGAAGTATCTCCCCACGTCTCCGAACCCAGGGGGGGCCGCCTTCCTCCATCAGTCAGTCCGACGAAGAAACGGGGAGCAAGTACCACAACTGTCTCCTCTCCGGCACAGCGCTCGAATGCGCAGAGATTCTCATGCCGTGACCCCTTCACCTCGATCGACAGGTACTTCCCCCCCCTGAACAGCTCCCGACTGCTTCGCCTGAAGTTGAGGGCCTTGTAGAGGAGATAGAGCTTGATTCCCCCCTCCCTCCACCGCTCCAGCAGGTCCCCTACTAGTGCCAGCTGCCCTCGACGAACTTCCTGTTTTTTAATCTCGGCCAGCATCGTCTTCCGACGTGCATAGTCAACCTGTCCCCGGTTGTCCGGGTCCACGAGACTCAGGTCCCATATTTCCGTCCCCTGATAGAAATCCGGGACACCGGGTGAGGTGATTTTTAGAAGTGTCATGGAGAGGGAGTTGTACATGCCGCACAGCGAAGAGAGCTGCTGGAATCTGCCGAAGTCACCCATGAACTGGTTCCCGGCACGTTCGGTAAGTATGGTATCCACGAAGAGCAGCACCGCATCCTCGTAGAGTACGTTCGGGCTGATCCAGCTCGTATTCACCTTCGCCTCCCGCAGCGCCTTAAGCATATACGTCCGGATGCGCAGCCTGAACGACTCCAACCCCGGGTCCTTTTCGGGGTCGAGAGGCCACGCTCCCAGCAGCGTCTGGTAGAGGAGGTACTCCTCATTCCGGTCCGGAGCCGCCTGACCTTCCACCACTACTTTGCTCTTACGGTTGAACCTGCTCCAGCGCACCACCGCCTCCCGCCAAAGCTCGGGTATCTCCGACAGCACGTCGATGCGTGCCCTCACGTCCTCGCTCCGTTTGGTGTCGTGGGTGGAAGTGGCGAGCATACTGTGTGGGCGCGCCTTGCTTCGTTCTATGTTCTGGCCGTGGAAGGCCTCTATGGTAATTCCGAACCGCTCCGGGTTTCCCCCTACCTCATTGAGCGATACGAGGCGGTTGTAGACGTAAAAGGCCGTGTCCTCCACACCCTTGGCCATCACAGGCCCGGTCAGCTGCTGAAAACGCATCGTAAAATCGAGCCACTCGCGCCGCTGGTGCGAGTCGATACTCTCCGGAAAACGCAGCATGAGGACGTCGCGGATGAATTCGAAGATCGATACGTTGGTGGCGGGATTTTTCCGCTTCGCCTTCAATACTGCGTACTCGATGTACTGACGGTCGCGTTCGGCCACATCGAACGAGTTTATGTATGTCCGGTAGACGGGAAAGAAGGCGATGACCTCTACCAGGGCCTTGACGAGGCTGTTGAGGGTAAAGTCACGGGTATGGCGGTTTTTCTCGGAAATTGTGTTGAGGTGGTGCCCAAGGGTGTTGATCTCGCTTGCCATCGAGGATTGCATCACGAGCTTTTTTTTCTCGTATGCTACATCCTGGAAATTCATGCGGGTCTTGGTGAAGCGGCTGTATATGGCATCGACGGCCTTGGCGTTCCTGTTGTCTATAAACAGAGCGTTGACCAGATTGGCAAAACCATACCCGGTATCGCTGAAGATCGGCCAGTCCTCCGGCAGCTTTTCCCCTTTGGTGAGTATCTTTTCCCCCACGATGTAGAAAGGCTTGAACTTCGGATCCATGCCGAGAACTTCTTTATAGTAGTCCCGCATAACCTGTTCTTCCTGAACGGGCTCTTCTCCCTGCACCGCCTTCAGGCAAAGCTGGAGAAAACATCCGCTCTGCAGGTTGCGGAAATATTCGCTCGGATTGTAGAGGCCGTCGGCATGGTCCACCCGCAGGCCCGTAACCTTCCCCTCCCGGATCAGGCTGAAGAGGAAGCGGTGCGTCTCGCTGAAAACCTCCTGGAGTTCCATCCGGATGGCCCCCAGCGAGTTGATATCGAAAAACCGACGGTAGTTGATTTCTTCGGTGGCGACGCGCCAATGGGATATGCGGTACACCTGATCCCGCAGGAGCTTTTCCAGCAGGTCGAAGCTCCCGGGGACCGCTTTTTCGCCGTTGAATATGGTCACGTTGCCGTCGATATGTTCTCTGACCCGGGGGCTCTCACGGTAGAGCCTGTCGAGACGGCGCTTGATGATCTCCTTCTCCCTGCAGCGCTCGGCCACCTTGTGCCGGTCCCGCTCCGTATATGACGGAAGATGCTCCAGAGCGGTAAGTATGCTGAGCAGTTCCTCGTAGTCCGGATGCTCCGAAGAGAGTATCCCGGCCAGAATTTCCAGGCGATGGGAGAGGATAGAGCTATATGTTTGGGGCACCAGGGGAAAACGGTGCTCCCAGTAGTGGAGATGGAAAGAGCCCTGCTCGAAGCCAAGCTGCAGTTCCTGGTTCTCCAGTATTGCTCCGTACTGGTCGCCGAGGATCGGGAGGAGCACCTTGTTCATCAGCTCATGCTTGACAGGGTACCATTCGATATCGAAGAAATTGTTGTAGATGGACCCCGGGCCGTTTTCGAGCACGTCCATCCACCATCTGTTGTCGCGGCTTTCGAGACACATGTGGTTCGGCACGATGTCGAGGATCTGCCCCATCCCCAGCTCCGAGATCCGGCGGATATAAAGGTCGAAATCTTCCTCAAACCCAACTTCCGGATTAATGACGTTATGATCAACAATGTCGTAGCCGTGGGTGCTGCCTGCCTTAGCCTTGAAGAAGGGGGCTGCGTACACATCGGTTATTCCCAGCTCCTGCAGGTACGGCAGCGTATCTGCCGCAGCACTGAAGCCGAATCCCCCGTTGAACTGAAGGCGATAGGTAGCAGACGGAATCCGCAGTCCGGTGAAGTGATTCCTTTCCATGCTCCTCCCATGAATTACATTCCGGAAATTGGCCTGTCATGACTCTGGAACACACCGCAACTGCGCCCCCTCATGACGAACCTTCCAGGGCCAAGCTGATCCGGCAGCACCTTTCCTGTCCCTCCCCATTCCTCTCCCGACGAGTCGAGCAGCTTCACCCACCCCCCCGGCAATCTCCATTCCGCTTCCCGGTCCTGCTCTGCGAGGTTGAAGAGGCAGATCGCTTCCTCCCTCCCCGATCTACGCTTGAGAAGAACAAGTCCATCCCCCACCAGCTCGGCCTCCCTCCCGGATTCCGGGCGCAGCGGCAGCACGCTTTTCCGCAACCCTATGAGACGCTGATAGAACCGGTACAGGGTCAGGTTGCTTCCCCCTGTCCGTCTGCGCCAGTCGAGCTTGGACGCCTCGAATGTCGCCATGTCCTCAGGATCGGGAGGCTCACCCCTGTAGGCGAAGTCGTTGAACTCCTCCCGCCTTCCCGCCCGCACTGCTGCCACAAGCTCCTGATCCGTGTGGTTCACGAAGTAAAGGAAGGGGTTATTTTCACCATATTCCTCTCCCATGAAGAGGAGCGGAATGAACGGGGAGAGGATTATGAGGCCCGCAGTCAGTTTAAGCGATTCGAACGAAATGAGACTCGAAAGCCGCTCACCCAGCATCCGGTTTCCCACCTGGTCGTGATTCTGGGAAAATACAACGAAGCTCTTCGACGGGCTTTCGGCGGCACTGTTCCCGTGTCTCCTTTTTCGTGCCATCGAATATTGACCTGAATAGATGTAGTTTTCCTGCAGCGCAGCCACCAGCTGCTTCTCTACTCCGTAGTCCTGGTAGTACCCGTCCCGTTCTCCGGTGAGGATGGAGTGGACGGCATGATGGTAGTCGTCCAGCCATTGTGCATCCAGACCGTATCCTCCTCGTTGCGGCTCCGTGATGAGGCGGACATCGTTAAGGTCGCTCTCCGCTATCAGGTATGCCCTCCGCCCGGAAGACTCCCCTTCTTTGCGGACCGCTCGGGCCAACTCCCGGAGAAAATGTCGGGCCCCGAAATCATAGATGCCGTGGACGGCGTCGAGCCGCAGGGCATCGGCCCTGAATTCGGTGATCCAGTAGAGGGCGTTGTCGATGAAATAGGCACGGACCTCATCGCTCCATGGACCGTCGAAGTTAATGGCATCCCCCCACGGAGTGCGGTAATGATCTGTGAAATAGAAACCGAAATCGCGGAGATAGTTTCCTTCGGGGCCCAGGTGGTTGTAAACCACATCGATGATAACTGCCAGACCTGCTCCGTGGCAGGCATCGACGAGGCGCTTCAGCCCTTCGGGACCCCCGTAGCCGTTGTGGGGTGCATATGGAAAAACACCGTCATACCCCCAGTTACGGTCCCCCGGAAACTGGACCACCGGCATGAGCTCGACTGCCGTCACCCCGAGCTCAAGAAGATAGGGGATCTTCCCTATCACTGCCTCGAACGTGCCTTCCGGTGTAAAGGTACCTACATGCAGCTCGTAAATTATGTAGTCTGAGAGTGCGGGAGCGTGCCAGACAGGATTCCGCCATTCGTACCCGCGTGGGTCCACCAGCTGTGAAGGGCCATGGACGCCTTCAGGTTGAAACATGGAGGCGGGGTCCGGACGGTCCAGGGCTCCATCGATACGGTACATATACCGGTTCCCGCTCACCGCTTCAGGGATGATGCCGGTAAAGTAGCCTTTCTCTCCCTCCCGCAGCGGAAACAGCCTTTCCCCCCATTCCGCCTTGAGGACGACTTCCAGCTTCTTCGCTTTCGGAGCCCATACACGGAACTCGGCTCCACACGGAAGCACCATGCCTCCGATATTGAGTCTCCAGCCGGGACTGACAGGACCCTCTGCCACACATGTTTCATCAGTAGATGGAGTCATTTGAAATCCCGGAAAAAGTATTGAACGGAATGCCTCAGTGGCATGGGAAAGCCGGGGTTGCGGCGCTGCAGCATGAAGTCATTCTAACACATGTGAATGGTTGAGCAATGTGAGGCAGGGTTGAGAAGGGGGATGGAAGGAACTTCGGATGGAACTGCGGCTACATGGGTGCCAAGTATACCGGGCGGAGGAATCGCTGAAGAGGACTCAGCTTCATGCTGAAAGAATCTGCATAACTTCCTCGCACATCACCGTCTCCAGGTGTGTCGGAACGTTGATCACTGTAACAGGCGACCCGGAGGCGGAAATCACCTCCTCCTTTCGCGGAAGCGCAAGGCGAGCTTTTTCAGAGTCGATTATTATGCCCATCAGCTCAAGCCCGTTCAGGACCTGCTCACGCAGCCGCCAGTCGGTCAGCTCCTCTTCGGCGGTAAATACAACCGCATCGGTTTTGCCGATTGCCGCGATATAGGCGCCGATCTGTTTCTTCAAGCGATAACACTGGATATCGAGTGCCAACTGCGCACGGTACTCACCCTGCCCGGCCCTCTCAATCAGCTCGATCCTGCTGCCACTCCCGGCTATTCCATAGAGGCCGCTTTTCTCGTTGAGAACACGGTGGATCTCGGGAGGCGACAAGTTCAGGCGATCCATCATGAATGTCGTGAGCCCGGGGTCGAGGTCACCGCAGCGGGTATCCATCACCACACCTTCGAGGGGAGTGAGCCCCATGCTGGTGTCGATGGACCTTCCATTCCTGACGGCGCAGACGGAAATTCCACGGCCTATGGCAATGGTTATGAGGTTGCAGTAGTCCAGCGGCTTTCCGAGAATGGAAGCAGCCCGCATAGTGGCATGCTGGTGAGCATGCCCGTGGAAGCCGTACCGGCGTATGCCCCTTTGTTCGTACCAGTCATAAGGAAGCGGGTAGAGGTATGCCTCGGGAGGCATCGTATGGTGAAAAGCAGTATCGAATAATGCCAGATGAGGAACCCCCGGCAGCAGTTTCATCGCGGCCTCTATCCCCGCGATGTTGGAGGGGGCGTGAAGGGGAGCCAGCGCCCGCAGCTTCCGCAGCGAGCCCAGGACCTCCTGATCTATTACGCAGCCGAAGTGAAATTTTTCCCCACCGTGGACCACCCGGTGGGCAACGACGCTGATTTCGTGTGGATTCTGCAGTAGTTTGGCGTCCGGATCGGCAAGGAGAGCAAGGACCGCTTCGACCGCGGAGGCGTGGGTCGGGCATTCCAGCTTCCTTTCATGCACTTCCCTCCCCGGGCGACGCAGAGAGATGGAACCTCCGTCAAGTGTCACCCGCTCGACTGTGCCGTCTGCGAGTCGGATTTTTTTCTTTCCATCGAGGAGGTGGAACGCAATGGAAGAGGTCCAGCAATTAAGGATAAGCACGTTCATGGGCAGAGAGAACCGACTCTGAATAGTAGCATTATTTCATGAACACTTAGTATCACAGCCGGAGGAAAATGGAAAGGTTTCAGGCCTGATCATGTCGGCTTAATGGTTCGATTCCGAGCATCTCCCGGTAATAGCCGTCGTGGGTCGGACTGAAAAGCACCTGTCGTATCGTGCGGTCGACACGTTTGCGCGCTACATAGAGCTGATAAAGGTATCCGGACATACGCATATCGCCGATGACGAGATAGCCGTTGATCATCCCGTCTGTCAGGTAGACCCTGCGCCAGATGTCCCCCCTCGTCCATGTGACCGCTTCTCCATTGAAGCTCCCGGCCGAAACGATGGGAAACTCGATATGCTTCCTCAATATATTAGTGTTGATGGAACCGAGGTAACAGCCTTCGCCGTGGACCAGGTGCCGGGCGGCGGTACGCGCCTGGAGCATGGCGTTCGGGTAGGTGGCGTAGATTCCGGTGGCACCGCTGACGGCATGGGTAGTGACCGCTACATCACCGGCGGCATATATGGACGGGTCAGCCATCATTTGAGCGTTGCCTGCAATTCCCTTGTCGTTGCCGCTCAACGGCTCCGAGTTAGGCGACACACCTATGGCCAGGATCAGGAGAGAGGTCTCCATGCTCTCGCCAGTGGATAAGGTTACCGCTTTGAGTGCTCCGTTGCAGGAGACGATGCCTTCCACCATCGTTTTCAGCCGGATGTCGATCCCTGTTTTCTCACGGAGCCTGGCTGTAGCAAACAGCCCCCCCTCCTCGTCGGTCATCTGAGACAGGACCCGCGTGTTGCGATGCACGAGCACAACCCTGAGGCCGCGGTGCCGGAGCGCCAGGGCAGCATCGACGCCGATGAAGCCGCCGCCGAACACCACTACCTCCGTGACGCTGTTCTCGCGAATGTAGTGGTCAATGGCAACCATGTCGCTCAGCGTCTTGAACCCAAAGACGCCATGTGTATCGAGCCATTCAGGACGAGGATACCAGCTCCTTGCACCGGTAGCGAAGAAGAGCCTGTCATAAGTCTCACAATGCCCGCCAGCGCTCCTTACCAGATGGCGCTCCGGATCGACCTCCACCACAGGGTCGCCGAGCCGCGCTGTCACCCGGTAGCGTTCGTAAAAGTCGCTCCCCTTCCAGTAGACCGTCTCCATGGGCTCCCCGGCCAGGTAAAAAGGGATCACGCATGGAGAATACGGGGGAAAATCTTCATCCCCCATCATGGTTATTTCGCCCGAAAAGCCCTCAAACCTCAGACGTTGTACGAACTCCGCAGCCGCCATTCCGGTGCCGACCGTAACGACTTTCATCATTCACCTTTCCGTCGCCGCGCGAACTCCTTGCGGCGCAGCTCACGAAACAGCTCCATCAGGGGTTGCAGCATCTCTCCCTCTCCGAGGAGATAGCTGCGCAAACCCTTGACAGCCCTACCCGCACGTACCACAGAGTGCTCACCGAAAATCAGTGCGCCCGAGTGGCAGGCCTCCACGCAGGCCGGATCAGCCCCCCTCTTCACCCGGCTGCTGCAAAGGTCGCATTTATGAGCCACATCTCTTCCGTAGCGGGAGCGATGGGTTTCCTTGAATGCTATGGCATCAAAAGGACAGACCATTGCGCACATCGCGCAAGCTTTGCAATGATCGGGGTTCAGGACAACGGCTCCGGTCTCCGGGTCGCGGCAGAGAGCTCCCGAAGGACAGGCATTGAGACAATCGGCTGGATCGCAATGGCGGCAGGAAAGGGGGAAAGCCTCCTGCTCGACCCCGAGCACCCGAACGTTGATCTCGGTCTTCCTGTCTCCAAGCGCTCCGAAGAAGGAGCGGGACGGGTGGTGCTCGACGGCGCAGGCTGTTTCGCAACCCTTGCAGGCGAGACACTTCTTGTAATCGACCAATATCCGCTTCATCGGCGGTTCTCCGTTTCATGGGGATGGTGGTGGGCCGGGCCACAGCCGCATTCCCCGTGATTGAGCCTCCAGGCCAGAGCGGCAACCCCAGCGGCGTAATCGCTGCCATCCATCTCCATGACCCGCGTCACGTCAGGCTCCAGCTCCTCGAAGCGGGATTCCAGTGGAAGCATGAAGATCGCATCGAACTGCTCTGCCAGCTCACGCCCCGTTTCCCTTTCGAAGCGTGCAAGCTTTTCCTCCCCCCCCTCCTTCACCCGGTTCACAACGAGCGACACCCTCTCGATCCCCGTCTCCCGAGCGAGGGCTGCCGAATGGCAAGCGACAGTGAGGGAGTTGAAGGAAATGTCGGAAACCACGAGGCAGTGGTGAAAGCCCTTTGCCAGCGCCCGGCCGAAATGCTCCACCCCCGCCTGTGTATCGAGAAGAATCGCCTCGTTTCTTCGCAGCGCAAGGTGACGGATCGTCGAATCAAGGAGGACATTCTCGGCACAGAGGCAACCGCCCCCTGCCTGCTTCACGGTTCCCATCACGAGCAGGCTCAGGTTCTCCCGGCATCTCATCCCGTACCGCTCCACCACATCCGCCACGTTCGGGTTCAGCTTGAACATTGCGCCCCAGCCGCTCTTGCCTGGGCGGATGCCGGTCTTCTCCTCGATGTAATCCCCGTTCATGTTGAGTGGCACTATCTTGGAGCCTTTTTCAACACCGAGACCCAGGGCAAAAGGGAGGTTCATCTGAGGGTCCTCGTCGACGGCGAGGACGTTGATGCCGTCGCGAGCCAGTGCGGTGCCGAGGCATGCGGTAAGAGTTGTTTTTCCTACCCCCCCCTTTCCTGTTATGACTAATCTGAAGCCTTTGTTAGGTTTGCACATCTTGCTTCGCTCCTTTTTAAGCTAGAGGCCGAGAGCCGCTCGCCGCTCCATAATGATGGTCTCCATCGTGTCGGCGGTGGCAACCGGGTCTTCCTCAACGAAGAAATACCCGCCAAATATCTCCTTGGCATCCTGTGTGAGTATTCGGGTGACCTGCGGACCGCCGAGGATTGGCGGAAGCGGCCAGAGGTGAACGGGGATGCCGCTTCCGACGAAATAGGTACCTATGGCGACAGCCTTCTCCGTTGTCCATTCCGGTGCCGATCCGACCAGCGGCAGCTGTGAGATGTCGAGATCGAGCTGATCGGCAATTGCCCCGGCCAAAAGGAGCATTCGGGAGCAATCGACGCACGACCCCATGTGGAGGACAGGGGGGATGCCCAGTTGTTCGCACAGAGCTCGAAGGCCAGGTCCAGCCATCTTCCCCGCGGACGGGTCCATCAGACCAGCCTTTGCGGCGGCGATCCCCCAGCAGCCGGTGCCGATGACGAGGATGTCGCGCTCTATCAGCTCCGAGGTAAGCGCACGATGAAAAGAGTCCTGCCGCACCTTTACATTATTGCAACCCACAACCCCCGCAATACCCTTTATGGTTCCTTTCAGGATCAGGTCGATCAGGGGCTGGAGTGAGCCGCCTAGTGCGGCGAGCACACCCTCTACCGTAAAGCCGACTAGTGCCGTCGAGGAATGCTGTGGAATGTGGACCCGAGCCCTATTGCGGCGAGGGAAGGCCGCGATGGCCTCCTGCACTATTGTCGTTGCTATGGAATCGGCCTCCTGCTCGTTGAACTGGATGTGTCGAGCCCCGGGTATCTTCGCCTGCTCACTTGTGGTGATGAGATTTGTGTGGAAGCATGTCGCCAGGTCGGCAAGGGCGGGATAAATACATTGGACGTCCACCACCATGGCGTCCACCGCGCCCGTCATTATCGCAAGCTCGCTATGCCCCTCGTTCCCCGCCATTCCCACTCCCTGGCGCAGAAGCACCTCGTTCCCCGTGCAGCAGAGGCCCACTACGTTAACCCGCTGGGCCCCGACCGCCTCGGCCGCCTGCAACATATCGGGAGCCAGCGCCATCTCCACTATTTTCGCCGACAGAATCGGCTCGTGACCGTGCACCACCACGTTGACGCTCTCCTCCTCCAGCACGCCGAGGTTAGCCTTTACCGCCTTCACCGATGGGGTACCTAGCAGAATATCCTGGACAGAGGTCGCAATGAGCGATCCCCCCCAGCCGTCGGAAAGGGAGCAACGGACTGTCTGGGCGATAAGCGAAAGTGGATCGGCGTCACAGCCGAAGTGGGTGCGGTGGAGTATATCGACGGCCTCACGGTCGATACCGCGAGGGAGCAACCCGGTTACCGCACCGGTAGTCTCCCTTAGCGTTTTCTCCAGGTTCTTCAGATGCTGCAGGCGCTTGCGGGGCATGAACTTCTCAAGGAAGAGAATCGGTTCCTCGTCCTGCTTCCCGAAGCAATTGATGGCGGCGTCGGCCACGTCTCCGGCGATTTCGGAGTATCCGCGCCCGGATGTCTGGATTCCGAGTTTTCGCGCCACGGCCAGGAGCTTTTCCGAATCGGTGATGCGATAATCGGTATTCACCCCCGTCGCCACTGCCTTCAGAAGAAGCGCGGCTTTGCGGCCATGGTCCGAATGTGACGAGGAACCCACCGCCGCCATCCTTGCAAGATTCCGGGAAACAATGGTGTCTGCTGTGGCGCCGCACACTCCCTGTGTCGGCCCCTCGCCGAAAGGATCAATCCGGCAGGGGCCCATAACGCAGATGCGGCAGCAGGTACCAAGTTGTCCGTAGCCGCACTGGGGCTGCTGCTTCTCAAAGCGGCTCCATATCGTTTCGTACCCTTTCCGGTCGGCTATCTCCAGCATTTCAACCGCAGCCGGATCAGCACTTCTATAATCATTTTTACCGCATCCGTCGCACATTTACGGCCTCCTCAAGATGGTGCTTTTCTGAGGTGATCGTATATGTTTGAAGCTGTCAGGGTAAGAGCTGTCTTGTGAACTGCGGATGGGGCTTGTAAATGGCAGGAATAGAGGAATGAAGGAAGCTGGGTTATTACTTCAGGCCGAGCTCCACGAGGAAGTGCTGCAGCTTCTCCCGGCTGATTGGAAGCCGTACGTCATTCTCCCGGATGCTAACTGAGCATTCCGACGTCTCACGCCGCACCTTTCTGATCTTGGGGATGCTTACGACGTAGCTGCGATGTATGCGGTAAAACTGTTCGGGAGGCAAGCGCTTTGTGATCTCCCCCAGAGAGAAGTCACAGTGATACTCGCCGTTTTCAGTGTATACCCGGGAATAGATGTTGTCGGCTTTCAGGTATACGATCTCCTCGGGGCTGAGGAGGTTTATTTCTCCTCCGGCAGTAACCGGAATTCTCGTAAGTCTGCGCTCTGCAGAAATGAATGGCGTTATATCGTAGAAGAGCGCGCAGAGCCGGTTTTCGGCTTCGTTTCGATCTACTAGAGGAGTTATCTTGATCAGCAGGTAACGATCCTGTCCGTCCTGGTTGATTATCTTGAGGGAAAGGGGAATCTGACGCTGGGCTTCTTCAGCAAGGCGAAGCTTTCCTGCAACTTTCGCACGGCTCTCCTCTCGGTGAAACCCGAGAATGTCGCTTTCGAAGAGACGCTCACGGGGAATCGCGCTGAACATCAGCATGAACATCCGGTTGATGTGGGAAATGGAATAGTCGGCATCGAGCAGGACAACTCCAGGCTCGACCCGCTCAATCATGTTGACGAGTTCACTTCCTGTCACGGTACCTCCAGTGGCCGCATGCACCTCGCCCCCTTACGCCCCGCTACGATGTGCACGGGAAATGAAGTCGAGATCAGGACGGTAGGCTTCGCTCCTGACCTCGAAAAGGCCGAGCAGGGTGTGGAAGAGATTATCGTGGCTTAGCTGATCCGCCTGGTGCTGCTTCAACAGCGCTGGCTCTATTTCAGCCTCATGGAAAAAATTTTTTGAAGCCCAAAAAAGCAGGGGTACATGCTTCTGCTGACTGGGGGCAATCATGTACGGGAGTCCGTGCAGATAGATATTGTTTTCGCCGAGCGATTCGCCGTGGTCCGACACGTACAGCATTGCGGTTGGAAATGTTTGTGCGGCGAGGATATCGATCAGCTTCGCCAGCACATGGTCCGTGTACAGGATCGTATTGTCATAGGCATTGATGATGTTTTGACGGTCGCAATCCTGAACGTTGTCGGTACTGCATTCAGGAGTAAAGGCCTCAAACTGTGGAGGTGACCTCTTATAATACGAGGGGCCGTGGCTCCCCTTCTGGTGAAGCACGACGAGCATGTCTCCATCCCCCCGGTTTAACATCGTCTCCAGGTCCTTGAGCAGGATCTCGTCATAGCATTCTCCCGACAAGCAGAGGGGGTCCTCCTTGATGTTTGCGAGATCTTCGAAGGTAATACGCTTGCTCACACCCTTGCTGCCGGAATTGTTATCGCGCCATATCACCCGGACTCCCGTCCGTTGCAACACGTCCAGGATGTTCTCATACCGTTCGGCTTCGCTGCGGCTGAAATTCTCCCTTCCCAGATGTGAGAACATGCAGGGCAATGATACGGCGGTCTCCGTTCCGCAGGATTGCACCTGGGTGAAGTTGAAGACCCCCTTTCCGCTCGTTTCAGGGTTGGTGTTCCGGCCATAGCCATTCAACGAGAACTCCTCTGCCCGTGCCGTTTCGCCGACTACCAGAACCACGACCCTGCGAAGGCCATGAACCGTTCGTAGTGCATCCGGCGCCACGATCCGTACAGGCTGGCTCTCCTGAGTCCCAAACTTCTTCTTCATTACCTTGGTCAACGAATAAATCGGATAAGTCGGGTTGATGTACATCCGCAGGTGCTTGTTTTCCCGACCAAAAAGTGAAAGTTCTTTGAAATTTGCCAGAATACCCGCACCGAGCAGGAGGCAGCTGACGACGATCACTCCTCCCCGCAAGAGGATTTCGCGCCGCCAGGGATGATAAATGACGCGCGTTCTAATAACAAGCACGACGGGCACAAGTCCCATCAAGACCGTGTGCTTTAGCAACGACCAGGTCAGTAGTTCCGATGCCTCACGGGTATCGGTTTCCAGGATATTCTGGATCATCTGCTTGTCGATGATCACGCCGTAACTGCTCATGAAGTAACTTACTACAGCCGCCGTGAGCAGCACGATGATCATGAGTGGCTTATGGAAAGGCTTGAATGAGACTACCGACAGGAAAAGGTTGAACACCAAAATGAGGGAGATGCCGAGTATGAAAATAAACATCCAGTGGCCGTAGGAAGCAGGCTTGAGTTTCGCTGTCAAAGCTTGCCAGAAGGCAGTATTAGCACATAGAACGAGAAAAAGCGCAGCGGTCAAATTGGCTGCCGTGGCGCTGAGGCGGGGGCGGGGCAGAAACCTGTCGAAGGTTTTAAGCATTGGCAACCCTTCCTGTTGAAGGCCGCTACGCGGCCGATCTTTTCCTTGCTCGCCGAGCTAGCGCCTTATATTCCGGCCACAGCCGTGAGTGTCAGCGGGCATGCTCCTCACGATGTTCTTCACAATGGCACTTAGTAAGAGTTTGAAGGCGTACGGGAGAAGGGGAAGACGGACATGCTACCATACCACTATTGTCGGCTCTGGAGCACTTTTTTCGATGGGCGGGGCTAATTGCTTTTTTATTGCCGGAGCGCGTTATGACACCCCGAGCAGTACTTCTGCTCATGGCAGTCTCGGCAGCGAAGTTCGCCCCGTCGCTTCACGGCGCCCCCATGTGTTTCCAGCCATGGACGGTATGGACCTGCCCCATGATGGATACCGGCAGTAAGCGTAACAACGGTTTCGGGACGCAACGTGGTACCCGCTGCAGGTTCCTGGCCAGCTATCAGGTGACTCCACTCGGATGGGCGAAATGGCCGTACGACCTCGGGAAGAACCAGATCCCGCTTCGCTCCCCTCGGGAGGGGCAACGCCTGCCTATCACGCCTTACTACCACTTTCAGCCCCGAATTGGTCAGCCTTCGGCCCGTTTTGTCCAGATCGGCATTTATCACATCCGGCATCACCGACATCTGCCCAGACACTTGCGATTGTACCGATGCCGGAGCATTACTGTCGCTCCCGGCACTCACAATCTCCGGTACGAACTGACTGCACAGGAGAGAAATCAGCAGAATCAGGATTACCGGACGCAGTGCCTTGTAAAGGAAATGTTTTGAAAAGTTCATGTCCACCTTGAGGGTTTAGCGTAGAGGTCGCCACTGCATGAAAAAAGCCCCGGAATTTCTTCCGAGGCTTTTTAATGTTTGGCGTCCCCTGGGGGATTTGAACCCCCGTCGCCGCCGTGAAAGGGCGGTGTCCTGGGCCGGGCTAGACGAAGGGGACATGGTGAGCCGCGTTGGGGTCGAACCAACGACCACCTGATTAAAAGTCAGGTGCTCTACCGACTGAGCTAGCGGCTCGAAGTGACAAGTAAACTCTTATACTAGGGTTGAACTTCACCGTCAAGCTTTTTTTCCATTTTTTTACAATTCATGCAAAAGGGTTCTTCAGCATTATCGTTGCATCCCTGCTAGGTCCAACCGAGACCAGCACCATCGGACAACCAACGAGTTCCTCGAGCCTCTTCACGTAATTCCGTGCATTGAGGGGCAGCTCATCGAATGTTCTTACGTTGGTTATGTCGCTCTTCCAGCCGGGCATCTCTTCATACACAGGCGTGCATTGCTCGAATACGGCCAGGTTTGCGGGAAGCTCGTCCACTTTCTTCCCATTGTAGATATACCCGGTGCATATCTTGATGGTATCGAAGCCATCCAGGACATCCAGCTTGGTCAACGCGATTCCGGTAAGGCCGTTCACCCGGACCGCGTACCTTACCACCATCGCGTCGAACCAGCCACACCGGCGTGGTCTGCCGGTAGTAGCACCAAACTCGCTCCCGGTTTTTCTGAGTTCTTCGCCATCGGCATCCAGAAGTTCCGTCGGAAACGGTCCACTCCCGACGCGGGTAACATATGCTTTGGAGATGCCGATGATCTCGTCGATGTTGCGGGGACTCACGCCGGTACCGGTGCATGCCCCGCCGGAGCAGGTGGATGACGAGGTCACGTAGGGATAGGTTCCATGGTCGACATCGAGCAGCGTCCCTTGGGCGCCTTCGAAGAGGAGACGTTTGCCTGCTGCTACATCACGGTGAAGGACGAGGGTCGTGTCGGCGGCATATGTCCTGAGCACGTCCGCATACCCGCAGTACTGCTCGAAGATCTCCTCGAAGGTAAAGAGTTTGTCGCCCAGTAGTTTCTCCAGAAGGAAATTCTTCTCTTCCAGAAACTCGCGCAGCTTCGCCGCAAACACCTCCCGGTCGAGAAGGTCCATGAGACGTATGCCGCGCCGGCCGATCTTGTCCTCGTATGCGGGACCGATACCACGGCCGGTGGTGCCTATCTTCTTGTCCCCGCTCTTGGACTCACGGGCGATGTCGATCCGCTTGTGATACGGCATGATGATGTGGAGCGACTCGCTCAGCAACAGGCAGCTGTCGTCGGAGATACGCCCGGTTCGCTTCAGGTTTGTAATCTCCCTGATGAAGACCTCGGGATCGAGCACTACACCATTGCCGATGATGCAGCGCTTGCCCTGGTGGAGAATACCGGAAGGGATAAGGTGAAGGACCACCTTTTCGTCACCTACCACGAGGGTATGGCCGGCATTGTTTCCTCCCTGGTACCGCACCACATCGTCGGCAAATTCGGTATAGATGTCTACTACCTTACCCTTGCCTTCGTCACCCCACTGTGCTCCCACCACGACTACGTTAGCCATCTTCTTCTCCTTAATGAGCATCTGTTCCGGGCGAAAACGTCCCGTTAAGAATATCTGCTTTCTTGATTGTCATACTCGTCCGTTCCGCAACCCGGATGACATGTACCTCATCTTCGGAACAGCCTGGATCACCTATGATCATCATATGCCTGATGTTCATGCGCTTTGCATAGGCCAGCGAGTTTTCGAGGTCCCGCCTGATTATGTCGCGGGCAGCTGAAAACCCGTTCCTCCGCAAAGCCTGCGCTATTTCGAGAACCTCCCGCCTGTCATCCTTTACATTGAAAAGCAGGAAATCCCGCTCCGCACTCGCCTCTAAATCGGGACGTCGCTCCAGGGCCGAAAGCAGAGCGAGTATATTGAAGGCAAAACCGGTCGCAGGGGCAGGAAACCCGTAGCGGGCAGTCAGATTGTCGTAGCGGCCCCCGCCGCATACCGGCTCGCCAAGTCCGCCAACAAATCCTTCAAACGTCACCCCGGTGTGGTAGTCGAGACCTCGGATCTCACCCAGATCGAGCGTAACGTAGCTGGACACCCCATGAATATCGAGTATGTCGAGAACCTGGCTTATATTGTCCAGAGCCCTTTTCGACCTGTCGTTGGCCACAACCCTGCCGGCATCCCCGAGAACTTCCCTTCCTCCGAAAAGGCGGGGAAGGGCTGCGATTTCATTTTTTACCGCGTCGGCGACCTCTGCGGCGTCAAGTATAACTCTCACGGCAGAGGCATCTTTTTTGGCGATAGCTTCCCGAAGAGGACGCTGCACCGCGTCACTTAGACCGGACGCAGCCATGATCCCCCGGAAGAACTCAACTTGCCCGATGTCCACCTTGAAGTCCTCAATCCCGAGGCTCTTCAGGACTTCCACAGCCATTGCGATCATTTCCGCATCGGCTTCCGGTGAATCAAGCCCTATCAGCTCCACTCCTGCCTGAAAAATTTCCCGGCTCCGCCCGGCTTGGAGCTCGGCATGGCGCAGCACTCTCCCATAGTAGCAGATCCGGTGCGGAAGCGGATAACCGCGCATCCGCGTAGCCACGATTCTGGCAATCTGGGGGGTAATATCCGGGGGAATGGCAAGGAGCTTTCCCGTCTGCCGATCGTCAAAGCGGAATGCCTTCTCCTTCAGATCATCTCCCATTCCCAACGCCATTACATCGTGAAACTCGAGAAGTGGCGTGATGATCCGCCGGAAACCCCACTGTTGGAAAACTGCGCGGATTCTGCTTTCGATATGGCCGATCTTACCGGCCTTCTCGGGAAGGAAATCAGTTACTCCTTTGGGGAGCGGGGCTTCAGTATTTGATGGTTCGATCAAGGTCAATCCCGGCCAGCCTGGGGCATTGGTGCTTTCAAGAGGGTGTAAGTGCGCGCAAAACGGCTGAAATCCTAGCAATATAGTAGGCACATGTCAACGAATTATCCTAAGGTCAGGCACCCGCTGAACACCGCGCCAGGAGTCGCGCGCGACTTTTTCCGGAGCAGCAACCAGTGGTCAATTCTTCATAAAACAGGGGCGCAGTCAACGCCTGCGCCCCCTTACCCTTTTTCTTACGGACAGCTTTTACTCGACCGTCTTTACGGATACCGCGCTTGCACCTTTTTCCGCGAACCCTTCCTTCTTGACCACCTCCAGTAACACCAGCTGCTTGCGCACCTCGTCATACAAGTAATCTGAAAGGTAATTCTGGCTCACGTTGGTCTGCCATACTTCCTCAAGCGCCACCCCATTCCAGGCAAGCCCATAGACAACATTCTTGGAATAGGAACGGCTGTTACCCAAAACCCAGAATCCCGTATTTTGCGGAACTATTATCTCTCCATCACCTGTTACTGTTATACGTTGCTCGATGAATACCTTTCGTACCGCCGAACCGGTAATGCGGATCCGCTCCTGATCATCACGGCTGAAGTAGGCTTCAGATCCGCCGTACTTGTCGTTGCTGCGCCACAGCTCCTCGCCTGAAGCGTCGAAGACTACCAGAAAGCCGTCAGGATGCAGAACAATAAACCTCAGGTTTCCGTCCCTGTCCTGAAAGCGGTTGAAGTTAAAGATATTCGCGAATTTCGGAAGTTTGATCGGGTCTGCCAGCTCATATCCCGATTCCGCTTTTTTAACAATGTGAACAGGTCCGTAAAAATCTTCCGCCCGCCCCATCTGTTGTGCATACAGCCGACGCGACTTCCATGGACCAACGGCACGGAAGAAATAGGGAAGATTCTCCGCTACCCGCACCAGTCGCCCTTCCTTGTATGCCCAAACCTGAGAGGCCAGTTCATTACCACGGAACACAGTCAGATATGCCTCCTGAGCCCCGTCCCCATCCAGATCTGCCGTATCTACCGAAAGGGCTTTGTCGTCGGAAGCCAAAGCAGCTTCCGCAACTTGTTCCATCTTCCCGTCAGCACGCATTACATGGAGGCTGCGTTCCTTGATGAGAAAGATTTCCCTTCCCCCATCCTTCTCGTGAGCCGGAGCCATCCCCACGTATATTCCCGGCAAGCGCTGCGGAAGGACCCCGCTAATCTGTCTTCCGGCAGTATTTTTCTTAACGACATCGGTTGCAGGTCGCGCCTCGGAAGTCGGAGAAGGCGTAACTGTCGGAATGGCGGGAGCTGACACTTTAGGAGATGATGTACCCGCCAGTCCTTCCTGAAGTTTTTGCGCGATTTTCGTAATCGCACCAAGCAACTCCTCCTGCCGTTCTCCCTGCTCGAAAGCCCGCGCCAGAACAGCCCCGTTACGGTCCCGCACCGTCACGTCTACGCTGAAGACCTTTCCGAGCTGGATGTAGATCCCCTTTACAACGGCATCCGCATCCTTGGCAGCGTCCTGCACCGGGACACCTCCGCCGCTTAACCTTGAAACGAGAAGCGTCTGCAAAGTCGAGGACAGTTCAGCGTCCCCCGCCCCTACCACCTTGAAGGGCTCGACGAAAGCCGTCGGCGCTGCAGCTCCTGCTAAGGAACTCAGCAGGGTCATCAGGAACAACATACTCAAGATCAACCGTTTCATTCTCACCTCTTGCCAGTTACAGGTTTACTCTGCAGGTACAACGTCAAACGACCGAATGAAAAAAGGCGAACCGCAGGTTCGCCTTTTTCTGCTTCTATCTCCCCACAGGCTACGGCCTGAGGAGGTTGTCCAGCATCTTGTCTGCCTCGTTCAGCTTCTCCTCAAGCTGCTTGAGCTCCTGAGGGCTGTAGACTTTCGTACCCTTCTTGATCTCCGCCTGAAGCTTCTTCATCTTCTTCTGGATGGTGTCAACTTCGGTAGCGCAGTTCTTCGAGGCGAGAAGGCACTCGTTTTTCTGGTCCTTCGTCGGCTCGGCGGCAAGTGCCGGTACAGCAGACATCATGAACGCTGCACAAAGCAGCACGGCAAATTTTTTCATCGAAGACCTCCTTATCGTATTGACAGTTTGGGCAGTATACCACGGAGCGGCTGTTTCGCAAGCCGCTCCGTGCATCAGGGATTAAAACGTGTAGCTTAGCTGAACGTTTGCCATGTAGGGGTTGTCGGCGTCGACAGCACCACTACCAGCGAGGATCTCGTTTGCTTTGCCGCCGAGACCGTCTCCAAGGAGGAGGTAGGCGCCAGCAACGCTGACCTGCAGGTTGTCGTAGATGTTGTAACCGACCTGAAGGTTAGCCTCAGTTCCAAGGGACTTCTTCTCGTTGGCGTTACGCGCATGAGCTGCTTCTGCATAACCAAGGTTTGCGTTGTAGAACATTTTGTCTACTTTGCCTTCGTAACCGACAAATGCACCCCACATACCACGGTCCCCAACGGTCATGTCGTTGCCGAGAACAGAAGTAGAGCTGTTGATAGCCTGGCCGCTACGGATAAGGAGCCACATGTTGGCGGGGTTGAAGTAGGTAGTGTTGTTGGAGATGGTCTGGAAGTCACCCCTGTCACCAGTGCCTGCACCAGTGGTACCGTCACCGGACAGGTAGAATCCGGCAAAGTTGACGGCACCCGGACCCACCTTGACTTTGCCGGTGGTGCCGAACATGTATGCCTTGAGATCCTGCGTAGCGTTGAACTCACCAGTCTGGTATGCAGCGAATACGTCCACTGCTGCCGGACCGAGTTTCATGGATGCATTGGCGCCGAACATGTGGAGAAGCTCGAATGCAGTAAGGCCGCTATCATTCTGCACGTTGTAGTAATTAGCACCGAGGATAAGGTCTTTGCTTACTGCAAATTTCCCATCGAGAACGATGAGATCGGCAGTATCCCGCCCCGGATCAGCAGTGCCAGCTACGGTATTGTCGTCGAATCTGTACCAGGCGACAGAAGCGGTTATCGGGTCGAATTTCTTTGTTACCGCAACACCGGTCATATCGGCAAGGAGGAAGAGACTCTTGTAGGAATCGTTCCAGGGCTGAATACCGACCTTGAAGTTGGTGTCGAAGGTGTTAAAGTCGAGATAGACGTTTTTGGTCTCAAGGGTGAGCTGATCGGCATCCAGGTTGCCGGCGTCATCATTTGCTCCAAGATAGCCGTTACCCGGAGCGGTAGCTACCTTGCCGCCAAACCTTGAATCGAGTTCGAAATGCGTCACCAGTTTCAAGTTGTCGTTGGCCTTGGCAATATACTGGAGCCGTGCCCGCTGCTCAGCGAAGAAACCTGAGTGGGCGTCTCGTGACAGGTTTGCCTGAAGGCCGTTAAAAACGTTTGTCTGATACCCGAAGAAACGGTACATCCCATGAAACTCATTCTCAAGCGCCATAGCCGGAACAGCGGCTCCCGCGGTCAGCGCCGTGCAAGCTGCAGCTACGACAAGCTTCTTTTTCATACTCATTTTTGCCTCCTTCATTGTTGATAAAAACGCATCAGTGTTTCAGTCCATAGCAAGAATTTAGTTTTCGCCTAACCACCACCTTTCCTGTGAGATTTGACTGCATGTCCCCCCTCCAAAACAAAAGCCCTGTTTACCGGACACGTGTCACGGTGAAAACAGGGCTGCGGAATGCGGTGCTTCTCCTGAAGCAACCAAAAGGTGAATTCGTATTTCTCGAGGAAACGATCATTGCCACCTGCGGTTCTTGATTTGCTCTGACTTGAGTAGAACAGCTACTGCCGGTCTCTTCTTGTTTTACGGATACTTGTGTGTTTCTACCTTCTCTTTCCCAATAACATTGTTCTAAAAAATTTCGATCACTATATGATTTTCCAAACAAAAGTCAAGAAAAAACTTCTCATTTGAAAACCGACTTCCGTATACAGAAAGGCCCCACGCTGCTTGCATGGGGCCTGAGCTCCGTTTATCGCATTACTGCTCAATGTCCCGGCTGGCAGAGTTCCGTCAGTACACCGCCGCTGCTTTTAGGGTGGACGAATGCGATCCTGGCGCCATGGGCGCCCTTCCTGGGGGTACGGTCGATCATTCGAGCCCCTTCCTGCTCCAGAGAGGCAATGGCGGCTTCGATGTCGGCAACTTCGTAAGCCACATGATGGATACCGGGACCATTCTTCTCAAGAAACTTGGCAACCGGACTCTCGGGTGACGTCGGTTCCAGCAGTTCGATCTTCGACTCGCCAACCCTGAGAAAAGCCACCTTTACCTTCTGCTCCGCTACCTCCTCGGTTCCCTGAAACTCCATCCCGAGGTTGTCGCGGTAAAAGGGAATGGCCTCGTCCAAGGAGTTAACGGCAATGCCGAGATGGTTTATTTTTTCGAGCATTCATCGCTCCTTTCCTGGTTGCAGCCCTAGAGAACTACGGTCTCCCGGTGCTTGCCGAATACATCCCTGAACACGTCCGCAATCTCGCCCAGCGTCGCATACGCCTTCACTGCATCAAGTATGAAAGGCATTACATTCTCGGTTCCCCGGGCAGCTCCCGCCAGCGCCTTGAGAGCCGTGTCCACCTTGGCATCGTCCCGCTTCTGCCTCATCTCCCCGAGAGCCTTCTTCTGGGCGATTTCCACCTCTCCCTTGATCTTGAGAAGGTCTGCAGGGGGAGGCTCTTCAATTGTGAATTTGTTCACTCCGACGATCACCATATCGTTGGTCTCTATGGCACGCTGATAAGCATAAGCCGAGTCCTGTATCTCCTTCTGCTGGAACCCGCGAGAGATTGCTTCAACGGCCCCACCGAGCTGGTCGATCTTTTCAATGTATTCGAAAGCAGCTTTTTCGATCTGGTCGGTGAGGGACTCGACAAGGAAGCTTCCGGCAAGCGGATCAATGGAGTCCGCAGCCCCCGATTCGTAGGCAATAACCTGTTGGGTGCGCAGTGCTATGCGGACGGAATCCTCCGTGGGCAGGGCAAGTGCCTCATCGCGCGAGTTGGTGTGAAGCGACTGTGTTCCGCCAAGCACCGCAGCCAGTGCCTGTATGGTAACCCTCATGATGTTGTTGTCGGGCTGCTGCGCAGTCAGGGTGCATCCTGCTGTCTGGGTGTGGAAGCGAAGCATCATCGACTTCGGGTCTTTAGCCTTGAAACGGTCCTTCATGATCTTTGACCACATGCGGCGTGCAGCCCGGAACTTCGCAACCTCCTCAAGAAGGTTATTGTGCGCGTTGAAGAAGAACGCAAGTCTGGGTGCGAACTCGTCAACGTCAAGTCCGGCTTTTATGGCTGCGTCGACATAGGCTATACCGTCAGCCAAAGTGAAGGCTACCTCCTGAACCGCACTGGAGCCTGCTTCCCGGATATGGTAGCCGGAAATGCTTATGGTATTCCACTTGGGCACCTGATCCTTGCAGTATGCGAAGATGTCGGTAATGATCCGCATCGACTCCTTGGGAGGGTAGATGTAAGTACCGCGCGCCATGTACTCCTTGAGGATGTCGTTTTGAATGGTCCCCTGAAGTTTGTCGGCTGTTACCCCTTGTTTTTCAGCCACGGCGATGTACATGGCAAGGAGGATTGAGGCGGTTGAGTTGATCGTCATGGAAGTGGAGACCTTGTCGAGAGGTATCCCGTCAAAGAGGACTTCCATGTCGGCTAGGGAATCGATGGCGACTCCGACCTTCCCTACTTCACCCTGGCTCATGGCATGGTCGGAATCGTACCCCATCTGGGTCGGAAGGTCGAAGGCGACGGAAAGCCCAGTCTGGCCCGCTGAGAGGAGATACTTGTAGCGCTCATTGGATTCTCTCGCCGTTCCGAAGCCCGCATACTGGCGCATAGTCCAGAACCTACCCCGGTACATTGTCGGCTGTACCCCCCGCGTAAACGGGTACTGCCCCGGGAACCCGAGATTATCCTCATACTGGGGGTACTCAAAGTCTGGAGTGAAGCATCTCTCCATTTCGATCCCCGATGTGGTCGTAAAAGAAGGTTTCCGCTCCGGCGCCTTGGCAATGTTTTTTGCCACTACCGATTCCTGCCACGACTTCTTCTTCTCTTTGAGGCTCATCATAGGCTCCTTGTCCCGTTAAATTAGGGGTTTAACTAGCAGAAACGAGGCTTTGCACCTTGAATCACGTTAAGTTTTATTCAAGGTAAAGCCGCATTCGCCGAACTAAAAAAAACATGCTGATTCTGAATGACGGTGTATTGATCAAAACGGAATAGCGAATAAACTGCCGAATTTTCATACTTCCGGATGTTTCCGGTTGCAAACGATACCAATGCCCTATACTTAAAGCAGGAAGAGTGTTGAAGGGCCGAAAGGAGACACACCATGCAATGTCCCGTATGTAAGAACCACGAGCAGGTCGACCTCGATCTCCACGCAGAAGGCTTCACGGAAGACATCGTCGAATGCAGCATCTGCGGCACGACTTGGTCCGTGAACCACGGGGTGATCGAAATCATCAAGGACAGCCAGGAAAAATCGTTCCTGGAGGCAACGTCTGAATGCGTGGAAGGTGACGACTACAACTACACCGGCCGCTGACCCCAAAACAATCCCCGTCGCAGCAGGGGACTTTCCTTCGACGTGAGGGGGCCGGCAGTGCCGGCCCCCGTCACGTCCCATCTCATTGTCCTTGCAGCAGAAGGCTAGAGAACGGCCTTCAGGTATTCAGAAGTACGATCCCGCCGCTCCTTCTCGATCACCGCCGGATCGATCTCCACGAACTGCTCGTCTGGCGTGATCTTGAAAAGAGGCTGCCCTTTCTGCACTATTGTTCCGTCCCCACCCTGAATGATAATCTTGTCGATGGTCCCGGCAAAGGTTGCACGGACGGTGTTGAACATCTTCATGACCTCTATGATGTAGAGGGGCTGCCCCTTTTCAAAGTGCATCCCTTCGTGTACGAAGGAGGGCATTCCGGGAGCTTCCTGCCCGTAGTACATGCCGCCGCACATGGCTACGATTTCATCGGCCTTGTTTACCGGTGGCGGCACAAGAACCTTCTTCATCCGCGCCTGGAGTTCGGCATCGTGCAGGAAAGCCGGGATCGTCACCTCAAGGTCGTCTTCCACCTTCAGCTCCCAGAACCTGACCTTCTCTGCGATGATGAAGAGCATGCCGAGAAGTTCAAGCCCCGCCTCGAACCCGAGATGGGAGGACTGAATCTCTTTCCATTCTTCGGCTGAGAAACCTCCCTGCGGCTTCTCTTTGGCGAGGATTGCAGACAGCTTGTCGAACTCGTGGAGCCCCAGCTTGAAGCGCTCGGAAAGTGTCCTGTAGAAACGGAGTCCCGTCTGAAGGAGTTGATCGTCATGCTGCCAGATCACCTCGGCTGCGGGCGCGGCCGGATCGTACCCCATATTCAGATAGTTGTACGTGTCGGCAAGGATCACGAAGGGATTGTCGTGCCAAACCACCTTACCATTCTCCAGGGTGAAATTATTCCTGTTGAGGGAGAGCCAACCAGAAAGGAGGTGCGGGTCTTCCAGCAGTTTGTCCATGGGCCGGGTAACTAGAAGCCCCTTCCGGTCCAGGATCTTCGAGTAATTCTTGGAAACCGAGGGATCATCAGGGAACTCCTCGGCAGCCTTTTTGGCATATGCCTTCTTCGCCTGAAGAAATGCGTAGACCGTGTCCAGCTTGTTGGCTTCCTCCTTGAGGAGACCGACCAGGGTCAGGTAAGGGACGACAAACCGGGTCGTCGGTTTGGCGAGCACATTCTGGCCGATGAACCAGTTTGTCAGTCCATACTGGAACTGCAGGTTAGTCGCGACGTTGGTTCCACGGATGCTCATGGACCCGAGGACCTTCGACATCTGGTTGTACGAAGCCTCGCGGTCGTCACCTTTAGTGAGGATCAGCGCGATGTTGGAGTCGTATGCTCCAGCCACATGGTACCGCATGAACTGGCCGGTGTCGGGATTTACGATGCAGATCCCCTGGTCGTCCCTGATCTCTCCTTCGATCGGCTTCGACCAGTAGCGGATGTAGCCGCCGGCGTGGGGTGAGAGGGATGCGTCGGTGGCATTGAGGCGTGCTTCCACCGATGCACCGAAGCGCGGTATCCGCTCCGGCTTGGGGAGCCGCTTCTTGTGGCGGGCCAGAAGGGCCATCGCCTCGACGAGCGACTCTACGATGAAGAAGTCCTTCTTGTCTTTCGGGTTGGTGAACTTGAGCGAGTAGCAGAGTTCGGAGACCCGGTGTTCCACCTGAATCCGGGTGTTGACCTCCATGAAGTAGTAACGGTCGCGGTCAACTATGCACTCGAAGGTGGATGCGGAGTCGAGACCAACGGCCTGGCCGAAGCGGGATGCATCCTCCTCCATTCGGGTGAGAACCTTGAGATCGCTCTCAAGGGCAGCCACCTCAGCTTTCCTGCCGGCCTTCTTTGCGCTGGCTATGGCGTCCTTCAGCCCCTCCTGCGTAACGGAGACTTCCAGCAGCTTCTGCTCGTGCATCTGCAGCGAACAGTCTCGCCCCCCGAGGGTAACGCACCAGTCGCCGTTGCCGAGCATCTGGATCTCGTTGTGGCGGGTCTGCTCGATGTTCAGCTCGATCAGGACGTTCTTGTTATCCCCGATCCCGGTCGCCTTCACTTCGTTGAGAACCTCGCGAACCATGGCCGGCGCCTCGGCTGCAGCGTCCTTCACCTGCTTGTCCGTCGGCTTTTTCGTTGTCAGGAGTGAAGCGCCGAGAATGCGCTGCCCCTTGCCGCCGCCTCCGCCGATCGCCTTTAGCCTGATCCTGCTCCCCGGATACTGGCGGAACATCTCCTCCACCTCAAACTGCACCTGGGCGGACAGCTCTTCTATCGAGTAAAGGTCGAGCCCCTTGTCGTAGGAGGCATAGAGAATCTCGTCAGCAAGATCTTCGAGTGAGAGCTTCTTGTCGTCCAGGATCTTCTTGTCGATGGTCAGCTCCTGTGCCTGGGCAAGCGCCAGGAGCTTCTCGCGGGTTGGGTATTTCTTTACGAGTGTTCGCGCAGTGACGTTGTTTATCCCGGGGGTCACGCTCACCCCGACCTGGAGTGCAGTCCGCTTCGCCTCGTCCTTCTTGCCGGCATCGGCCTGGGTGCGGGAATTTGGGCCGATAAACGTAAGGCCGGCATTCTCGATGGAAGCGACGAATTCCTCGTCCTCGGCCATGAAGCCGTAGCCGGCAAAGATGGAGTCATAGCCGTTGTCTTTGGCGATCTGGATGATCTGGCCGATCCGCTCGACCCTCTCCTCCTTGCTCGCACCGGTGTAATCGGGTACGCGGTGGACACGGCTGTTGTCGGTTAGCTGACGCAGCTCCGGGGCAAGGGCATTGGGGTACGTGATGGAGTCCTTTTCCGAGAGAAGGATGCCGTAGTGGGTCATTCCCATCTCTTCGAAGACGTCCATTGCCTCCTTCCGAATGGGCCCTCGGCAGACGATGAGGGGCTTGAGGTCCTCACAGGCGAAGGAACGCACCCACTCCGAGGAGGAGAGCCCCAGGCGGCGATCCCGGTGGATCAGCGGGTTGTGCATGTAAAGGTCGTTATTCTCTGTCATCGATCTCTATCTCCAATTCATGAAATTAGAAAACTGATTCGATCACTGGAACGGAAGCTGAGTGGTCCCAATCTTCCATCGCAGTGCGCTTAGTGGAACTCCCTCTGGGGTCCAACCATCGGGCCGGGCTTGTAGTGCCGCAGGAGGAAGCCTAGATTTTCTCCCAGCACCTTTCTAAGGTCTGTAGGCATCACGATGGAGGAGATTGAACCAAGGGCGAGACCCTCCTTCGGATTCATCAGCTCCTTCTCGTACCGCTGATTGAGGGCCGCCTCCTGGGCTTTGAGCCAGTCGGCAGCTTCCTTTTCGGCATCTCTTTTAGCTTCGTCACCGTTCATGCCGGCAGCGACCCTTTCCTGGGCTCCCTTTTTCACCATTTCAGGCACGGCACCGCGGATCTTCCGCAGTTCATCCTTGTACACGAACTCTTTTCCTGCAGGACCCATGACGGCAAGGCGGGTGGTGGGAAGCGCAAGGACGAGGTCGGCGCCGGTCGGGTAGTTGTTGTAGGAGGCGTACGCACCGCCGAAAGCGTTTCGCAGGATGAGGAGTATTCGCGGGGTTCTCACATCCACGATTGAATCGAGCATGGAGCGTCCGGCCTGGACGATGCCGCGCGACTCCTGCTCCCGGCCCGGCAGGAACCCGGTGGTGTCCTCCATGAAGATGATGGGAATGTTGTAGATGTTGCAGAAGCGTACGAACCGGGCGATCTTCACTGCAGAGTCGCAGTCGATCTGGCCGGAGGCCACTGCGCTGTTGTTGGCGACGAAGCCGACGACATTTCCACCAAGGCGGCCGAAGGCGGTCACAACCTCGCGTGCCCTTTCCGGCTGCAGCTCGAAATAGTCGCCGTGATCGCATATCTGCTGGATGATGATCGAGACGTCGAAGGGGGTGTTGAACCCGGTTGGAGAGTTGAACGCCTTCTTGAGAAGGGTGTTGATCTCCCAGGTCTTCCGGTCGAGGGGATCGCTCGTCTCCTGGAAGGGGGGAGCGATGGAGTTGTTGTCCGGGATGTAGCTAAGCAGGCGAGCAGCGGTGCGAAGTGCTGCAACTTCGTCCTGAACCGTCAGATCGGCCACGCCTGACTTCCCGTGAACCTTCGGTCCGCCGAGCTCCTCGGGGGTGATGTCCTCGCCGAGGACGCTCTTTACGACGCCCGGGCCGGTGAGGCCGAAGAAGGTATCGTTGGGCTGGATGACGAAGCTCCCCTGGCGCGGGAGGTAGGAGCCTCCGCCGGCATTGAAGCCGAACATGCACATGATGCTCGGGACTACGCCGCTGATCCGGCGAAGCGCTGTAAATGCCTCGGCGTACCCGTCGAGGCCGCCGACCCCTGCAGGAACGAAGGCGCCGGCGCTGTCGTTCATCCCGATAAGGGGTATCCCCTTCTCCCCTGCCATGTAAAAGAGGCGGGCCAGCTTGTTACCGTTGGTGGCGTCGATGGAGCCCGCGCGGACGGTGAAGTCGTGACCGTAAAGCGCGACGTCGCGTCCACCAACATTAATGATGGCTGTGACTAGAGATGCACCATCCAGGTTTTTGCCCCAGTTCTGGTAGAGAACGTTCGGCTCCTTGTCGGTAAGGACGCGTATTCTCTCCCAGACGGTCATACGCTTCTTGAAGTGCTGCTTTTCGATCTGGTCTATGCTCACCGACTTGATGGGGCGCTGGATCAGGTCGAAGCCTTCCTTCATCGCTTCTTCATATCCGCCGGTAGCCCTGGATATTTCTCCGGGGATCGTGAATTCGACCTTCTCGGGTGGATCAAAGGGGTTCTTCAGTGAAGGTTTGATTTCTTTCATAGACATCTCCGTCATCCTTCCGAAATAGGGTTATCAACACCAGTAGTGGGTGAATGGGAAATTCTAGCTACTTGCTTCAAAAACGCGTCTGGAGACAAACAGAACTCCGGGGGAACAGAGCGCCGCCCTGCCCGGAGAGCTCAACCGTGAAAGCGGTTATCGCGTTACGACCGCCAGCACCTGGACTTCAGTGCCGTCCCTGCTTAGGAGACGATGTTTCATGGATGAATCGAAATAGACGCAATCACCCTCTTCGAGGGCTATCCGCTCTTCGTCGAGCAGTAGCTCGGCGACACCCTTCATGATGAAAAGGAACTCCTCCCCATCATGGCTATAGGTGTTTTCTTCCGAAGCCTTTTCCGTCACGGTGAGAAGGAAAGGCTCCATCTTCTTGTTCTGCTTGCGGAACGACAGCGACTCATAGGAATACCCCTGGCTTGTTCCCGAACGGGAGATAACCCGGGGTATCTGCTTCCGCTCTCCCTTGCGCACCACTTCGTAGCGGTGCTCCTCCTCGTCTTCGGTGAAGAACATGCCGATCTTCACATCGAAAAACTTGGCGATCTTGGAAAGGGTAGCGATGGGGGGGGAGACGTTATTATTCTCGATCTGCGATATGAGTGCGGGAGAAAAACCAGTCTCCCGCGCCACGGCCTGCAGCGTCATCTTCTTTGCCAGGCGCAGCTTCTTTATCTTTGCTCCGATATTGTAATCGGTCATTACTCTCCACCGAAGACGGCAAAATAAAACTTATTTTTATTTTGGCTAAAAAATACAGAAATGGGTACCCACTGTCAACCAGAAATTTTTCATGGCGCACCTTCGGCAAAAATTCAAGGAATAGTGAAAATTGTTTAGCTAAATTAAAAGCTTGAGGGAGGGCGACTGTGGTGTAAAACAGCTTGTCGATCTTGACCTGAAACGGGATTACCTGCGAATGGAACGTGCCAGAATCTCTAGCGAATGTAAGACCTTGATCCGGCTACCCCTCTGCTTCAGGCCGTCGGAAAGCTGCATCATGCACCCGGGGCAGCCGGTGGCAACAGCCTGTGCCCCTGTGGCTATGATGGCTTCGCTCTTACCTGCATTGATCTGCATCGAGGTGTCATAATGATAGACATTGAAGGTACCCCCGAGGCCACAACACTTGTCGGCTCCCTGCATCTCGACGAGTGATATGCCGGGGGTGGCGCGCAGCAGTTCGCGAGGCTGACTCGTTATATTTCGGGTACGCAGATGGCACGGGTCGTGGTAAGTAATGGCGCCCTCCCCCCCTGCACCGGTTTCAGCCGGATTGAGGCCGAGCTTGTGAAGCAGTTGGGCGGCGTCCACTGTTTTGGCCGCCAGGGCTTTTGCGCGATCGAGGAGTTCCGGGTGCCTTCTTCCAAGCACCGCCGGATAAAACTTATGGAGGGCACCGCCGCATGTGGCACAGGCAGTAACTACATAGTCCGCCTCGTAGCGCTCCAGGATGGAAAGATTCTGCTCCGCAAGAACCCGCACGGTGTCAAGATCTCCACCCGACATCCCCGGAAGGCCACAGCACTGCTGATCTTTCGGGATGATGACGGTACAGCCGAGATGGCGGAACAGTGCCAGCGCCGCCTCCCCCACCTGGGGGTAACAGAAGTTCGTCATGCAGCCGACGAAGTAGATTACCCTCGGCTTGCCGGTCTGACCCTGAATGACTTCCGGATGACGCTCCAGAAAGGGTTTCTTAGCCAAGGGAGGGACGTGTCGCTTCCCCCCGACGAAGGGAAGCGGAAAGCGGAGCCGCAGTCCCGAGGTCTCGGGAACCTTGTTAAAGAAGAGCGGACCGAGTATGCGAGCTGCCGCTGCACCGAACTTCATCAATGAGCGGTTACGGATCACCCGTCCTACAGCCGAATGGAAGGTCGTCAGCCCCCGCTGCCGGGCGAGTGCTTCCCGTGCGAACATGACGATCTCATCGGTCGGCACGTCATTGGGACACTTCTCTACGCAACTGCCGCAGAGAAGGCATTTGGACATGGCTGAGTATGTAGCGTCATCGAGCTCGATATCCCCTTTCAGGATGTGCTGTGCGATGGCAACCTTGCCCCGGGCCACAGCCGGCTCACGCTGGAAAGCAGCGAAGGCAGGACAATTCGCCCGGCACGCGCCGCACTTCACGCACTTCTTCAGTTCAGCTTCTACTCGTTTCAAAGGATCCACTGCAAAGACCTTTCGCCACAGAGGCACGGAGACGCAGAGAAACTGAACTCATGCGCCTCTGTGTCTCCGTGCCTCCGTGGCAGAATTACCTCACCGGAAACATTTTTCCGGGATTAAGAATATTGTTAGGGTCCAACGCCTTCTTGATGGCTTGCATCGCCGCCACCTGCTCAGGTTTAAGCTCAAGATGTATGTACGGCTGCTTGGCGAGCCCGACACCGTGCTCGCCGGACATGGTGCCGCCGAGATCGAGGGCGGCCTGAAAAATCTCCTCGATCGCCTCGTGGGCCTTCTCCTCCATCCCTTCGATACTCTTGTCGATCATGACGTTCACATGGATGTTACCGTCTCCGGCATGGCCGAAGTTGACAATGGGAATGTCGTACTTCCGGCGGATGCCGTCAATGCGCCGGATGACCTCGGGAACCTTGCTTCTAGGGACGACGATATCCTCGTTGTACTTGTCGGGATTCACGTCACGAAGCGACGGAGAAACCAGGCGGCGGACCCTCCACAGCTGTTCGGATTCGGCGGCGTCCCTGGCCATTTTGCATTCCACCAGACCCAGCGGCTGCACCAGCTCCCGAATTCGCGCGGCCTGCCGCTCGATCAGCTCCTTATCACCATCGACCTCGATAAGCAGGACCGCACGCGCCGTGGCTGGAAGGCCAAGGCTGAAGCGTCGGTCGACGCACTGCAGGGTGGCGTGGTCCATGAACTCCAGCGTCGTGGGAATGATCTTGTTGCCGATTATGGTGGAAACAGCCTTTGCGGCACCATCGATGGAGTCGAAGATGGTGAGCATGGTCTTCTTCCCCTCAGGGAGGGGGAGAAGCTTGAAGATGATCTTCGTGATGACTCCCAGCGTCCCCTCGCTACCGCAAAGGAGGCGGGTCAGGTCGTAACCGACTACACCCTTGTACGTCTCCCCTCCTGTCCGGATGATCTCTCCGGTCGGAAGCACCACTTCCAGCCCCATCACGAAATCGCGGGTGACGCCGTACTTCACGCATCTCGGACCACCTGCGTTTTCGGCAACGTTTCCGCCAAGCGTGGAAAACTTCAATGAGGCCGGATCGGGCGGATAGAATAGACCCAGCTTTTCAACCGCAACCTGAAACTGTTCCGTCACAACTCCCGGCTCCACCTCCGCGATCAGATTCTCCGTGTCGATCCGGAGAATGCGGTTCAACCTTGTCATGACAAGGACTACCCCACCGCCACGGGGGAGAGCTCCCCCCGTAAAGCCGCTCCCTGCACCGCGAGGAAATACGGGAAATCCTGCGGCGTTGGCCAACCTTAGAACGGCCGCCACCTCCTCCGGTGAGCCGGGATGCACCACGGCATCCGGAATGAATTCGAACTGGGTAGCATCATAGCCGTAGCAGATGAGTTCCTGCCGGTCGGTAGCAACGTTTTCAGCGCCGACGATGGATTGAAGGTTCTTAATAATTTTAGAGTCGATCATCTTGCGTCTTATTACCCTGCCCTTATACTTAAATATTTGAAGGCTTCTGATGGCCGACCCGTAATTTATCCAACCACCGGCAGCACCGTTCCCCCTTCGGGGATTACATACGCAGAATAATCGGCGGGAAGAAGGCCTTCCGCCACTTCCAATGCTTTGTCAAGGGAGTGCTGAGGAATCATCCCCATTGCGTTGACTTCTTCCGCGGGCAGATCAGAAACCAGGACAACCTGGAAGCGCTTTGCCTTCTGTAGCGTCGAATATGCCGTTTGGCCATTTATTTCATAATTACGCCGAAGCTCGGCTTCGAACTCCCGCAAGTCGTGAAACCTGAACCAGTTGAAAAATGTGGAGTTCCCGTACCCGTCCCGGCACTGCGCCAGCAGCACCATCACGCCCCCATCCTTGAGCGCCTGGCTGGCATATTCCATGGATTTGTGCGCCTGGATAAAATTGATGTCCTTGGGATAACCGCCGCATGAAACCAGGACCAGGTCCGCCTTCTCGCGCAGAGGATAAGAGAAGCGCTCAGCGTAGTAGGCGCATCCTGCACGGTGGGCCGCCCGCCAGTGACCCGAAAAGGCGGCGATTATACGTTTGTCCGGAGAAAGGACCGTGTTGAGGATAAAGGCAGGTTCAACCATGGCACAGGCTTCCTCTAGCGCCTGATTGACCGGATTTCCGTCAAGAATGCCGGTTGCCGCAAACGGATGTTTGCCCGTTCCCTCGCCAGGGTTGAGAACGGCAAAGTGGCTCGCCATGCAGGACTTTCGGCTGCCGGTTCCGGGCAGGATGCTCTTGCGCCCCCCTCCGTACCCGGCAAAGTAATGGTAGCCGATTGTGCCCGTAGCTATAACCCGGTCGGCCTCGGCAACCTTCCGATTGATCTCGATCTCAAGGCCTGCGGAAGTTCTCCCCAAATACAGCAGCTTTCCGGGATCATCACACTCATGGTCCGAGACCGCGATTCTTCCGTAAAGAGAACCGACTATCTTCCGATGTTCCGCCTCGGTCTGTTTCCGGTGGATTCCGAGGGCCACGACGATCTCGATTTCTTCATCGCTGATCCCGCAGGCGTTAAGACGCTCCACCAGCAGCGGCAGATATATTTCGCTGCCCGTATAGCGAGTGATGTCGGAAGTAATGATAACTACCTTCTGCCCGGGTCGGAAAGAACTGAGTAGACTGCTGCATTCATCCAGCGAAGCAGAGATTATCTGCTCCGGAGATTCTTCCGGAGGAGGTTGATCGTAGCGAATCACCCCACGTATCTTATCGGGAGACATGCCAAGCGGAGAGGCTGTGGTGCCGTATTTAAGTTCGATATGGTTCACCTGAGGCATAATACAGCTTCGGGTACCGATTCGCAAGAAGTTAACCCGAGCGTTATTAATAGGTTGACAAGGTATGGTTTTTCCTGTAACTATTTTGCGTTTTTGTGCCGTAAATCCTTATAAATCTGGATTTTAGCCTTCTAAAGGCAAATAACGAGGAGGTTCACCAAGAATGGAACAGTATGCAGTAATTTTCGCCCTGGCATGCGCAGCGGCAGCCGTCGTCTACGGCCTCGTCTCTGCCAAATGGATCCTGGGACTCCCGCAAGGTAACGACCGGATGCGGCAGATCGCTGCAGCCATCCAGGAAGGGGCGGGAGCGTACATGAAGCGCCAGTACACCATCATCGCCCTGGTCGGTGCCGTCATGTTCGTCGCGCTCTTCGCAACCCTGGGGGCCAAAACCGCCATCGGATTCGCCATCGGGGCGATCTTCTCCGGGCTTACAGGCTTCATAGGCATGTTCGTGTCGGTCCGCGCCAACGTCCGCACTACCGAAGCAGCGAAATCCGGCATTCACAAGGCTCTTAACGTCGCCTTCAAGGGGGGCGCCATCACCGGCATGCTGGTCGTCGGGCTCGGCCTCCTGGGCGTTGCAGGCTACTACTTCATCCTGCAGAAACTGATGATCGGCTCTTCCGTCAAGGAAGTGGCAAGTCAGCTGGTCGGCCTCGGCTTCGGCGGCTCACTCATCTCCATCTTCGCCCGCCTCGGCGGCGGCATCTTCACCAAAGGAGCCGACGTCGGCGCCGACCTGGTCGGCAAAGTGGAAGCAGGCATCCCCGAAGATGACCCCCGCAATCCCGCCGTCATTGCCGACAACGTCGGCGACAACGTCGGCGACTGCGCCGGCATGGCCGCCGACCTGTTTGAAACCTATGCCGTAACCCTGATAGCCGCCATGCTTTTGGGAGCCATGGCATTCGTCGATAATCAGGCCGCTGTCAGCTATCCGCTGATTCTGGGAGGCATCTCCATCATCGCCTCCATCATCGGCACCTTCTTCGTCAAGCTCGGAGCAAGCCAGAAGATCATGCCTGCCCTCTATAAAGGGCTAATCGCCTCCGGTGTCCTGGCCTGTATCGCCTTCTACTTCGTCACCAGCGCAATGTTCCCCGAGGGTCTTACCAACGCCGCTGGTGACAATTTCAGCGCCGTCAATATTTTCATCTCCGCCATTGTCGGACTGGTCGTTACCGGTGCCATCTTCTGGATCACTGAATACTACACCGCCACCGAGTACGGTCCGGTTCGCCATATTGCCCAGGCCTCAACCACCGGACACGGCACCAACGTCATCGCCGGTCTCGGCGTCTCCATGAAATCCACGGCTGCTCCCGTCGTCGTCATCGCCGCCGGCATCATCGTTGCGTTCCAGTGCGCCGGCGTCTACGGCATCGCCATCGCAGCCGTCTCCATGCTCTCCCTCACCGGCATCGTCGTCGCAATGGATGCCTACGGCCCGATAACGGACAATGCCGGCGGCATCGCCGAAATGGCCGAATTGGACAAGTCCGTCCGCGACGTCACCGATCCGCTCGACGCCGTCGGCAACACCACCAAGGCGGTCACCAAGGGGTACGCCATCGGTTCCGCCGGCCTCGCCGCAGTCATCCTCTTCACCTCGTACGTTGACGAGTTGAAACTGGCCGGTCAATCGATCACCTTCGACCTCTCCGATCCGTACATCATCGTCGGCCTGTTCATCGGTGGGATGCTCCCCTACTATTTCGCGGCGATGTGCATGGAAGCCGTCGGTACGGCAGGCGGTGCCGTCGTCGTCGAAGTGCGCCGCCAGTTCCGGGAAATCAAGGGGATCATGGAAGGAACCGGCAAGCCGGACTATGCCTCATGCGTCGACATCGTTACCAAGACCGCCTTGAAGGAAATGGTCATCCCCGGCCTGATCCCGATCCTCGCCCCAATCGTCGTCGGCTTCACCCTCGGCCCGAAGGCGCTCGGCGGCGTCATCGTCGGCACCATCGTCACCGGTATCTTCGTCGCCATCTCCATGACCACCGGTGGCGGCGCCTGGGATAACGCCAAGAAGTACATCGAAGACGGCCACCATGGCGGTAAGGGCGGCGACGCCCATAAAGCCGCAGTCACCGGCGACACCGTCGGCGACCCATACAAGGATACGGCAGGCCCGGCCGTAAACCCGATGATCAAGATCATCAACATCGTGTCGCTTCTCATTGTTCCGCTCCTCAGCAAGTTCTGAGATAACGGTAACAGCTGAAACAAAAAACGGCAGCTCCCACGGGGGCTGCCGTTTTTTGTTTTTCACCTGCCTGATAGCCACGGGGTCACGGAAGCAATCTCCCGTCGTGCATTGCAGCAGTCTGGCAGAATCACGACCCTCGTATCCTGAGCAGGTCTACCCCCTCCTCCCGAAGGAAAGGCCGAGGGGGAATTCGCTCAGGGAGCCGTAACAGTGTCGTACCGGAAGGGAAATCCAGCTCTTCGTAAATCAGTTCGCCACGCCCTGTGTAGTTTTTGGAAAAGTGCATAGGCAGTACATACCGCGGACGAATCCGTTTGACCAGTTCGTTGAGATCATCTGTGCAGAGATGGTATGACTGTCGTGCCTTATCCCGGTGTTCCACAAGGAAGGAACACTCTGCAATAAGGAGAGTCACCCCGCACAACAGCTCCTCGATCCGCTCTTTGTTGTCTTCCGTGAAGCCGATATCGGTCATGTATCCGATGGAGGCAGGTTCCAGCTCTCTCCTTATCTCCCGGTACAACGCCGCAGGATCGTGAACCGGCTCCTCGCTTAAATGCTCTCCTCTGCGACGCAGCGCCCGCACCGCTTTTCCCTGATCCTCCGGCTGCCAGAGAGCCCTCTTCAGGTCGTGGAGCCACTCCCCTTTTACAAATCCCGCCTGTTCCAGCTTCTCCTCATCCACCGAAAATACAGGCAGCTCATCCACCCGATATACCATGGAAGCGATCCCTTTATGATCGCAGGAGACCGCCGACATTTTGACATATTCGTTGCGATATGCAAGGGAGCCAGATCGATGTTGTTCCGCTTCTTTTCGGCAGGTGAAGCCCTCCGGCCCGGCGAGCATATATGAAATTGTCCGTTCGTCAGCCAGCTCGTGGACAAGGAAGGAACACCAGGAGCGCTCGGTGAGGTTCCAGTCGTAGGCGGCGAACTTATGGCATACTTTCTCTGCCAGGCCCGGCGGTCCGTAAACCTCAACCGTCCGCGGCGATACGTGCACGTTTCTGATCAGGTTATCGAATCCCATGAAGTGATCCATATGTCCGTGGCTCACAAAAACTGCTGCAACAGATTTGAGGACTCGTTTGGCAAGGTGCTGCATCTGTCCGCAATCCAGGAGGAGGCTCTTCCCCCAGGGCCTGACGTGGACGAGAAGCACCGGGTCGTCGAAGAGTCCCGCAAAAAAGGTGGGTTCAATGTAGCGGAAAGGGAGTCGCATGGCATAAGGATACAGCAGTAACCGGAACACTCGATATAAAAGTGGCTCTTGCAAAAAGAAACCCCCAGTGCCGGCAATCGGCAAAGGGGGCGACAGCGAAGGAATAGTGTTCGGAATACTAAGGACACCCGCAGCGGGAGGCCCGGTCCGCCTCGTACCCCTTGTGAAGAAGCCGCGCCACTTCCATGGCGTGATAGGTGAGAATAAGGTCTGCACCGGCACGCTTGAAGGAGTACATCGTCTCCATGGTCACCCGCTCTTCGTCAATCCAGCCCATCCTGGCCGCGGCCTTGATCATGCTGTACTCGCCGGACACGTTGTAGACCGCCACGGGAAGGTTGAATTCGTTCCGGAGGTCGCGGACTATATCCAGGTAGGGGAGCCCCGGCTTGACCATGATGATATCCGCACCCTCCTCAACATCCATCTGCGCTTCCCTGATCGCTTCGAGCCGGTTTGCCGGGTCCATCTGGTAGGAGCGGCGGTCGCCGAACTGCGGCGTCGACTCGGCGGCCTCCCGAAACGGCCCGTAATAGCCCGAAGCATACTTGACTGCGTAGCTCATGAGAGGGATGTTACCAAAACCGTTCTGATCAAGCCGGTCACGGATGGCGGCAACTCTTCCGTCCATCATGTCCGAAGGTGCCACCATATCGGCGCCCGCCTGCACATGGGAGAGAGCTTCCTTGGCGAGGAGTTCCAGCGTGGCGTCGTTGTCCACATCCCCATTGGTGATGATACCGCAATGCCCATGATCGGTGTACTCGCACATGCAGACGTCGGTAATCACCGCGAGCCCTGGCACCTGCTTTTTCAGAGCCCTGATCGTCTCCTGAATGATCCCGGTATCGGAATAGGCATCGCTCCCGATGGCATCCTTCGTCTCGGGTATGCCGAAGAGGAGCACTGCGGGGATTCCGAGCTCGTAAGCCGCCTGGGCTTCCTCCACGATATACTCGATGGACTGCTGGTAGATTCCGGGCATCGAAGAAACTTCTTTCCGGATACCCTTCCCGAAGGCGGAGAACATCGGATAAATCAGGTCGTTGACCGACAGAGAAGTCTCACGGACCATCGTCCGGAATATTTCCTTCCCCCGGATTCGGCGTGATCTGAATGTTGGAAAGAACATGGCTGGCTCCTTTGAATTGCCCTTTTGACCGGGCGCTTGTTTCGACAAGAGGTCTTTCAGTTGCTTCTTCGGAAGAAGCCGAGCATCTCCTCCGTCAATGCCTCAAGTGTGTATTCCGCTGGCTCGATATCAACGTGAAGCCCAAGCTCCCGGCAGGTCCGGGACGTGATCGGCCCTATTGAAGCAATAGCGACATTGCTCAGGAGGCGAAGCATCCGGTTCTCTCCGAGGATAGCAGCAAGATTCTCGACAGTGGAAGATGATGTGAAGGTAGCGCAGGCTATCTGTCCTTCTTCAAGCGCAGCAAGAACCTTCTCCGGCACCGATTCTGGGGTGATGTTCCGGTAAAGGACCGGCGCGATCAACTGAGCATCGAGGGCGGTCAGTCCTTTGGTAATAACCTCACGGGCCCTGTCGGCTTTCGGGAAAAGAATCTTTTTGCCGCTGATCCCGATTGCTTTGAAAGCGGCCACTACACCTTCGGCCTTGTAATCAGGGGGTACGAGGTCAGCCCTGATCCCAAAGGCGGAAAGAGCGGCAGCGGTCTTGGGACCCACCGCACAGACAAGGCATGAGCCGAAAGCCCTTGTATCAAGCTTTTTGTCGCCGAGCCGCATGAAGAACATTCTGACGGCGTTTGCGGAAGTAAAGATCGTCCAGTCGAATCCGGAGAGCGCCTGAATGGCTGTGTCGACCTCCAGCCAGTCCTCCGGCGGCGAAATGCTGATGGTGGGGCATTCAAATATCTTCGCGCCGTAGCGCTCGAGCATGCTGCTGAATTCTCCAGCCTGGTCGGCCGCCCGTGTTACGAGGATACCTTTTCCGGAAAATGGGCGGTTGTCGAACCAGCGAAGTTTATCCCTCAGGGAGACTACTTCGCCGACCACGGTTATTGCCGGAGGCTTGAAATTAGCTTTTCGCGCCTTTTCCGCTATGTCACCGAGGTTCCCGGTCAGAACCACCTGTTCCGCGCGCGTTCCCCAGCGGATAAGGGCTACGGGAGTTTCGGGTGGCCTTCCGCAGCCGATGAGATTCTGAGCGATCAGCGGAAGATTTTTCATCCCCATGTAGAAAACGATGGTGCCGCTTCCAAGGGACAACCCTTGCCAGTCGATTTCGGAAGCGTCTTTATGGGCTCCCTCATGTCCCGTGACGAAGGCGACGGAGGTGGTGAAATCCCGGTGCGTGAGGGGTATGCCGGCGTAAGCGGCAGCACCGATTCCTGCAGTTACGCCGGGTACGATTTCGAAGGGAACTCCAGCAGCGGCAAGGGCTTCGCACTCCTCCCCTCCCCTGCCGAAGACGAAAGGGTCCCCCCCTTTAAGGCGCGCCACCACATGTCCGGCGAGCGCTTTTCTCACCAGCAGTTCGTTGATCTGGCTTTGCTCGTGGTTGTGAAGCCCCCCGATTTTACCTGCGTAGATCAACTCCGCACCGGAAGGAGCCGAATCCAGTAGCGCCTCGTTAGCCAGGTAATCGTAGACCACGACATCGGCTCTACGGAGACATTCCCTCCCCCTGACGGTGATGAGGCCGGGATCTCCCGGACCGGCGCCGATCAGATAGACGCGCCCTATTTTTTGTGGCTTTTCGGACATGAGTAGGGGTTTCAGGGTTTAGACAGGAATTTCCTTCTCCCGCGACACCTCCCGCTTGTACACCTCGGCGAGGATCTCGTGGCCTCCGTCTTTCAGGAGCTGCTCTGCTAGGGCTATCCCTAGTTTCTCGCACTCTTCGGCAGCGCCCGAAATGGTTCCCTTCACCGATGTTTTACCATCTACCGAAGCGATGAACCCGGTGAGCTTGAGCTGATTCCCGACGACCTCACCATGGGCAGCGATGGGAACCTGGCACCCGCCTTCGCAGCGCCAGAGAAGCGCCCGCTCGGCACGCACCGCATGGGCCGTGTCGGGATGGTTGAAAAACGCTATCGTCTCCTTGACTGCCTCGTTGTCAAGCCGGCACTCGATGCCGAGGGCTCCCTGGCCGATTGCCGGGAGTGACAGGTCGACCGGGAGGTATTCCGTCACGCTTTCCGTGAAGCCCAGCCTTTTCAGCCCGGCGGCCGCCAGGATTACGGCGTCCAGATTTTCATCATTCAGCTTTCGTATGCGAGTCTCCACGTTGCCGCGGATAATGACCATTTCAAGATCGGGGCGCACCTTGAGGAGCTGGGCCTGACGTCGCAAGGCGCTGGTGCCTATCCTCGCCCCCTTCGGCAGGTCGGCAAATTTCACTCCCCGTGAAATGACCGCGTCACGCGGGTCTTCCCGCTCGGTGATGCAGTAGAGTCCAAGCCCCTCCGGAAACTCCGTCGGCACGTCTTTCATGCTGTGGACGGCGATATCGATCTCCTCCCGGAGCATAGCTTCTTCTATCTCCTTGACAAACAGTCCTTTTCCTCCAACCTGAGCCAGAGGGACGTCAAGAATTTTGTCACCGATGGTCTTTATCTTGGTAAGGGTTACTTCCATCCCGGGATACCGCTTTTCCAGCTCCGACTTTACCCAGTTTGCCTGCCAGAGGGCAAGCTGGCTCGCTCGGGTCCCGATGCGCAACTGTTTCAACGCCATGTATATTCTCCTTTTTTAGGTTTTTCTTCTTTATTCTTCCAGCTCTGCAAGCCCTCCGCCATCGGAGTTCTCGGTTTCCAGCTCGAAAAGATGGCGCAGGGCGTCCACGTAAAGATCGTTTCTGTTCCCCTGGTCGCTTCGCTTGAGAGTGCTGATCGGCTGATGGAGAAGCTTGTTGATGATCGCGGCAGTACATGCTTCAAGGCGCTTCTGCCCTTCCGGAGGCAGGTCTTTCCATCCCGCAAGGGTCCTCGCAAGCTCCGCCTGCCGTATCTCCTCAAAACGGGAGCGTAGCGCCACGATAGTAGGAGTTACGTTCAGCGACGAGAGCCATTTGAAAAACTGGCCGATCTCCTGCTCGATGATCGCCTCGGCTTTTTTAGCCTCCTCCGCCCGCTGCTGGAGGTTCGAAGCAACGACCCCCTGGAGATCGTCCATGTCGTAGAGATAGACGTTTTCGACATCGTTGACCTTCGGATCTATATCCCGTGGGACCGCGATGTCTATGAAGAACATCGGCTTGAGCTTGCGACGGCGAATGACCTCTTCCACATCCCTGGGCTTGATGATGAAGTGGGTGGCTCCCGTTGAGGAGAGGATGATATCGGCCTTGTGCAACTGGTCGAACAGGTCCTCGAACTGGATGGGCTTCCCGTCGAACTCTTCTGCCAGCTTTACGGCCCGCTCGAAGGTGCGGTTGGTAACCATCACACCGCGCACACCGTTGTTGAGAAAATGCTTCGCAGCCAGCTCGCACATCTCCCCGGCCCCTATGAGCATGACCGTTTTGTCCGAGAGGTCGCCGAATATCTTCCTGGCCAGCTCGACTGCAGCGAAGGAGACCGATACGGCGGAAGAGGCTATTTTTGTTTCAGTGCGTACCCGCTTCGCTACGGAGAAGGCCTTGTGAAGGAACCGGTTGAGTATTATGCCGGACGACCTGAACTCGGCGGCATATCCGTAGGAGGTCTTGATCTGGCCGAGTATCTGGGGCTCACCGACAACCATGGAGTCGAGACTGGAGGCGACCCGGAAAACGTGACGTATGGCTGCCTCCCCATGCAAGGCATAAAGATGCGGCTCGAGTGTTTCGAGGGAAAGGTGATGGTAGTCGGCCAGGAACCTCTTTATCCGCGCCATGCCTCCCGCTACGTCGTGAGTGGCGGCATAGATCTCCACCCGGTTACAGGTGGATACGATAATTCCCTCTGTAATGTCGGCAAGTGCAACGAGGGCATGAAGCGGCTTCTCCATCTGCGTCGGGGCGAAAGCTACTTTCTCCCGGATATCGACGGAGGCGGTTTTGTGAGAGAGCCCAACTACAACTATGTTCATGTGTCGCCAGCCTTTACTTGTAACTGTGCAGTCCCGGCAGGAGCAAGTTCACGCCGAGGAAGGTGAAGAGCAGTACAAAGAAGCCTATTATGGAGAGGATAGCGGCTTTCTTTCCGCGCCAGCCGGTGGTGAGCCGCCCATGGAGGAGCGCGGCGTACACGAACCAGGTAATGAGGGACCAGGTCTCCTTCGGGTCCCAGCTCCAGTAAGTGCCCCAGGCGGTCTCGGCCCAGATGGCACCGGTAATAATGGCCAGGGTGAGCAGCGGAAACCCGAAAGTAAGACAGCGGTAGTTTATTTCATCCAGGACATCCAGAGACGGCAGCTTTTGGTACATCGAACCCAGCTTTTTCTGCTTGAGAAAGCGCTGCTGGATCAGGTACATGATTGCCGCCCCGAAAGCGACGGCAAACATTGCGTAGCCAAGAAAGGCAAGTATCGTATGAATCGCCAGCCAGTTACTCTTGAGGGCCGGATTGAGTGGAGCGATGGCCGATGAAAAGTTGGTGGAAACCAGCAGCAGGATGAGTGCCACCGGAATCACGAAGGACCCGAGGATACTTACCTTGTACTTCCGCTCGAACACGAGAAATGTGCCGACGATGGCGAGGCTGAAGAAGGAGAGAGATTCATGCAGGTTAGTGATGGGCGTATGTCCTGCTGCCAGGTACCGATTGACGGTAAAGGCGCAGTGCACAGCCAACCCGCCGAAGACGATCCAGCGGGAAGCCTGCCCGAGTGCGCGGCCAGGGCGGACCAGATAGATCAGGTACATGACCGTGGCGATGAAATAGCAGCCTAGGGTAACATTGAAGAGAACATTCATTCAGGTTCCTTTTCTACCACTCCCAGTTCGGCATGAGAATATCCGGGGCCTAACAGCTCCAGGAGAAGGCGGTCTATTTCAGCAAAGGCGCGCTGCCGGTACAGATGCGGCATGTCATGTCCTGCGAGCCTTTCAAAAAGGCATTTATTGTACGCGGCGCCTCGATTTTCAGTCAACAGCTTTTCACGAATCGCACCAAAGAGTGCCGCCACAGCGGAATATTCCTCTCCGAAACGCTCCTCGATCTCGCGGCGTACGAGGCCCGCAAGGGCTGGTGCCCTCCCGCCTGTCGATACCGTGATGATCAGGTCTCCCCGGGCTACTACGGCAGGGGAGACACAAGTCCCTAGATCCGGCGAACCAGCCACGTCCACCGGGATTCCCAGTCCCTTCGCTTCCCGCGCAACCTCCATATCCACCGTCAGGTCACCGGTGGCGGTGAATACTATCGCTGCGCCTGCCAGATCTCCCGAAGCGTAGGTGCGTTCACGCAGTTTTACTCGGCCCTGCTCACCCAACTCCCTCAATGCCGGATGCAGGCGGGGGGCTATGACGGTTATGGACGCATCCGCTTCGAGAAGAGAACCGCACTTTCTCAAAGCCACGGCGCCCCCTCCCACAACGACCGCAGGACGCTTTCGGAGATCGAGATTCACCGGAAAATACCGCATGCCCCTCCCGGAGCGCCGCTTCGCGAACAGGTTACCTTCAAAAATACGGAAATGACTATATCACTTCATTTCCGTGGGCTGCAAGAGCAAAACCGCCACGTTACAAGGACTGAGCCGGAGAATTCATTCTTGATTTTTTCCCTTGCTTGGCTATAGTTGAGAGCAGATTTGACATTATGTGTAATGGTTAAAGGAGAGATTTTATGGCCAGCGACAAAGTTCTCACCCTCACTGACGGTAATTTCGAGACGGACGTGCTCCAATCCACCGTTCCGGTTCTCGTTGATTTCTGGGCCACTTGGTGTGCCCCCTGCAAGGCGATCGCTCCCGTCATCGATGCCATTGCTGAAGAGTATGACGGAAAAGTAAAGGTAGGGAAGGTCAATGTGGACGACAATCCCGGCACCCCCGGCAAATATGGTGTCCGCGGCATTCCCACCGTTATCCTCTTCAAGGATGGCAAGGTTGTCGATCAGGTAGTCGGAGCCGTACCGAAGACCCAGCTTGAAGCTCTGCTGAAAAAGGCACTGTGATCGGCCACACGCTCCTTGGAACCTTCGCTTCACAACATTAAGAAGGACTACCATGCAAAGTCCCGGCAGATGCTCAACTTTACGGGCAGCCAGTGCCCTGATCCTGCTCCTGATAACCGCCTCACCTGCAGCAGCGATTCTGCAAAAGGGGCAGGCGGCTCCTCCGATAAAGGTCGTGTCCACCTCCGGGCAGCAGATCACTTTGGCTAATTATCGAGGGCACGTTCTGCTTCTCGATTTCTTCGCCACATGGTGCACTCCCTGTTCCCAGGCAATTCCGCATCTCACGGAACTGAACGAGAAGTATGGCAAACAGGGTTTCCAGATCCTGGGGATGAGCGTCGATGAAGGGGATGAGAAATCAGTCAAGAGCTTCATCAGCGCACGAAAGGTCAACTATCCGGTAGCCATGGCGAGCGAGGAGCTTCAGACGGAGTACGGACTGCGCTCCGTGCCAACCCTTTACCTGATAAGCAAAAAAGGGATTGTTGCAGAGAAGTACATGGGATATTCAGACGACACGAAAAAAGCGATAGAGGCGGCGATCAAAAGGTTGCTTGCAGAATGACCATCCCCTTTTGGGAGTATCGGCAAAAAGGCGGCACCGTGTGGTACCGCCTTTTGTTCTTTGTCAGCAAACTGAGTGCTCACCCCTTGCGAGCTCCCGGCAGAGCCCACCTATCTCCTGCAACTCCCTTAGACATATATCCCGAATCGCCTCTTCCGGCACCCCATCATGAAAACCCTTCTCGGCAAAAAGCTGCACGGCTACCACGGGAGGTGCATTAACCGGCAGGCCGATCCTGCTCGACAGAAGCACCCGTACCTCCTTTAGTCCTGCGACATCGCCGTATATATTTTTAGCAAGTCTGTTGGCCAAAAAGTTATAAATTTTCCCCACATGGCTCGTCGGATTTTTTCCGGCGGCAGCTTCGGTTCCTAGCGGCCTGTTGACGGAAATAAGGCCGTTCACACGATTGCCACGCCCAACCTGCCCCGAGTCCGCATCTTCCGCGGACGTTCCGAGAAGCGTCAGATACACCCCCTCCAGCCCCCTGCCCGCACGGTCAAGCGCATTATAGTGCACATGGAAATCCGGAAACGGAGTGTTATCTGCGATGAACTTCCGCATCTCCTCGACAACAACCTCCTTCCTCGCGAAATATTCGTTTACCGACATCACCTCTGTTGACAACAGTGGCATTGCTACCGTCAAGTCAAGGCGATCCTCCGTGCGTACCCCCATAACCTTCACATCCTCCCCCGTCTCCGGGAAACGCTCCTTGAACGACTCGGAATTGAGCATTTTTTCCAGTCCGAGAACAGCCTGTTCGGTAGGCGTAAATGGATAATACCCGACCGCCGCGGAAGTGTCGTTTGCTACCATGATGTCTCCGGCAAGCTTGAAAATGCCGGTTAGCTCCTCAGATCCCGGAGCAAGGGCAACCCGGTATGACAGATCCCGCTCCGGGTCGATGCGTCGTATGTTGGACTTCAGCCATTTTTTTGCGGCATCCAGAGCAATGTCCACCACCGGAATAATTCGGCCCTCTGCCTCGAAGGTTGCACGGTCGCCGATCACCAGCTCCATCGGCCGGATCACACGACCGCCACCGAACCACCTCTCGACCTTCCCCGCCGCCAGGAGCCCCTTGTCGATGTTATGGTGGAGCACCATCCCGAACTCCCGAAGATATACCGCCGAGAGCGCCACCGAAATCGCGTCCATGATCGCATCGCACATACTATCCGGGTGACCTTTGCCTTTCCTCTCAACAATTTCCACCCGCTGCTCTGCCGCTGTCTTTTCTGCGATCGTTTCGACAAAAATCATCTTTGCCCCCTGTGTCGGTGTATTAAGAAAAGTATACCCCGCTGCCCCGCCACCGCACCAACGCAGACAGAGGGCGCGCGGTTCCATAACATTAATCCGCAGCTCCCGCTGGATTCCCTCAATGTTTTTTGTTATTCTTTAAGCGGCCTTTATTCCCCTGCCTCAATACCTTGTCAATGACCGCTGAAATCACCCCCCTCATAGAGCATGCATCAGCAGTGCTTCGCCGGGAAGTCGGACACCTGGTTCTTGCCGGCCTGCGCGGCTCGTCACCTGCTTTTATCCTGGCGCGCCTGCGGGAACAGCTCTCCCTTCCGTTCCTGGTTGTAACTCCTGACCATGACACTGCTGAAGAACTGCATCGCGAACTTAGCTTTTATAGCGGGAACGCGGAGAGCATTCTCCTCTTCCCCCCATGGGAAACTACTCCGTTCGACCGCACATCTCCTCACCCCGATACTTCCGGGGAGCGCCTCTCGACCCTTTTCAGGCTTCTCGACGGAAAGGCAAAAACAGTCATCGCTTCGGTTACGGCGTTATCCCAGAAGGTGCTTCCTCGCCGCACGCTGGGTGAGGTCTCGCAATACCTGGTGACCGGAGAGGAAACGGATCGGGAGTCGCTTATCGCCAAGCTTGTCAGGCTTGGCTACGCCCCTGTCAGCCTCGTTGAGGATCGAAGCACCTTTTCCGTCCGCGGCGGGATCGTGGATATCTTTCCATCCAATCTTCCGTCTCCTGTAAGAATCGAGTTTTTCGGCGACTTCGTAGAGACAATACGATCTTTCGACCCTGTAACGCAGCGCTCACGCGACCCCCTGCCCGAGCTCGTCCTTCTCCCCTCGCGGGAAATCATCCTTTCCGAAGATGTGGTGGAAGGATTTGCCGGCAGGCTGAAGAAACGCTGTGACGACACCGGCATCCCCGCCGACCGACGCAGGGAAATATTCGAACAGGTCCAGCAGTCCCTGTTTCCGCCTGGAATCGAGTATCTGCAGCCCCTCTTTCACCCCGAACTGGAAACCCTCTTCGACTATGCAGGACCCGGTGCGGCTATCGTCGTAATAGACCCTGAAGGGGTCACTGCAGCCGCTGAGCGTTTTCAGGGCGATCTGAACGCTGCAGAACAGAGAGCGCTCGAAAGAGACCTGATCACGTGCCGGCGCGACGATCTCTTCCTCCCTCCCGACCAGCTGTCGGAAAGCCTCTCACGAGACAGGCGAATAGATGTGCCGGTTCTGGAACTCAGTCCCCCCGCCACTGCAACCGTCTGCCGCTTCACCACGGAGAGTACGGCTGACCTCAAGGTAGATCCCGCTCCGGACGGGGAGCGGATACTCAAGCCACTCGTTGACCGGCTGCGGACTGATCTTTCCGAACGCCGACGGGTCATGGTGGCATGCCACCAGAAGGGGCAGGCCCAGCGCCTCTACGAGCTGCTTGCTCCGTACGGCCTTCCCCTCAACATTTCGGACCGCTCCTTCCCCGTCGAACTCACCCGTCGCGATGGCAAGATCGACATCCTCATCGGTGACATCGTCCGGGGGTTTCGCCTAACGGACCAAGGGCTCGTAGTGGTAGCCGAAGAAGAGATCTTCGGAAAACGGGTCAAACGGCGTGGCGTCTCCGAGGTTCGGCAGAAGCAGATCCTTTCTTCCCTGGCAGAGCTGAAGCCGGGTGACTATATGGTTCACATAGACTTCGGGGTGGGAGTTTACCAGGGGCTCAAGCACCTCAGCCTCGGTGACATCGAAGGAGACTTTATCCTTCTCGAATACTCCGGCACCGACAAGCTCTACCTCCCCGTTGATCGGATCAATCTCGTTCAGCGCTACGTCGGAGCTGAGGGGCTCGAGCCGAAGACCGACAAGCTCGGCGGCTCCTCGTGGGAAAAAGCGAAGGCTCGTGCCCGCGAAGCGGTGAAGGAGATGGCGGACGAGCTGCTGAAGATCTATGCAGCGCGAGAGGTCCAGCAAGGGCATGCATTCTCGCCTCCGGACGATCTCTTCAGAGAATTCGAGGCGTCATTTGCATTCGAGGAAACCCCGGATCAGCTTGCCGCGATCGAGGACGTGCTTCGGGACATGGAGAGCTCTAAGCCAATGGATCGGCTCGTTTGCGGAGATGTCGGATACGGCAAAACAGAGGTGGCGCTTCGTGCAGCCTTCAAGTCGGTAATGGATGGAAAGCAGGCAGCGGTCCTGGTACCGACAACCATTCTCGCCCAGCAGCACCTGGAAACTTTCCGCAGCCGCTTTAACGGCTACCCGGTCACGGTAGAGATGCTCTCACGTTTCCGGACGCCGAAGGAGCAGAAGGCTATTCTGGAAGGAGTAAAGAAGGGGGAGGTGGACGTCGTAATCGGGACCCATCGCCTCCTCCAGTCAGACGTCCAGTTCAAGGATCTGGGGCTCCTGATCGTGGACGAGGAGCAGCGCTTCGGTGTCGTACACAAGGAGAGACTCAAAAAGTTCCGTGCGGTGGTGGACATCATGACACTCACGGCTACTCCAATTCCCAGAACCCTCTACATGTCGATCATGGGAATCCGCGACCTTTCCATCATCGACACGCCTCCGGTGGATCGACTCGCCATCAAGACCTTCGTTGCTCGCTTCAATGACGAAGTCATCCGTGAAGCCGTAATGCGTGAGCTCCAGCGCGGAGGGCAGGTATTTTTTGTCCATAATCGTGTTCAGAGCATAGGCGCCATGGCCGAACACCTCCACCGCGTTGTCCCTGAAGCGAAAGTGGCCGTAGCTCACGGGCAGATGGATGAAAAAGAGCTTGAAAAGATTATGCTCGCCTTCATGCACGGCGAGTACAACCTCCTACTCTGCACGACCATTATTGAATCCGGTCTCGACATACCATCCGCCAATACCCTCATAGTCAACCGGGCCGACACCTTCGGCCTTGCTCAGCTTTACCAGCTGCGCGGACGGGTTGGCCGCTCACGGCTGCGTGCCTACGCCTATTTCCTCATTCCGGGTGAAGGGGCCATATCGACCGATGCCCGCGACCGGCTGAAAATCCTGCAGGACATCACGGAACTCGGAGCCGGATTCCGCATCGCCACCCATGATCTGGAAATTCGCGGCGCCGGAGATATCCTGGGGGCAAAGCAGTCGGGGAATATAGCCGCCGTGGGGTTCGAGCTCTACACCGAGCTAATGGAAGAAGCCATCCGGACCTTGAAGGGAGAAGATCTCCCGGAACGTGTTGATCCGGAAATAAAGCTCCGCGTGCCCGCCTTTATCCCGGAGGATTACGTTCAGAACCCGAATCAGCGGCTAATAATCTACAAGAAACTCTCCCAGGCCGAAAACGTAGAGGAGATTGACGATGTTCATGAAGAGCTTGCCGACCGTTTCGGAAAGCTTCCGCAAGCGGCGCTGTATCTCCTCGACGTTATGAAGCTGAAGCTGCAGATGCGCCGTATGCTCATCAGAGAGGTCGAGAGCGCAGGCACAAGAATCATCTTCTCTTTCCACCAGAAGACGCCGGTGTCCCCCGACCTGATCATCGGCCTGATCCGCCAGCACCCGAAAAAATACCAGTTTACGCCTGAGTTCAGACTCATTGTGGAAGCCTCCGACACCTCCTTCGACGGGGTCATCCAGGAAGCCAGAAATGTCTTGAAAAGGCTGGGATGATATGCTAGCGTCTCCAGGATTCACAGGTAGTTACAGACTTTAGGAGCAAAGGAGCACATTGGTGCACAAAAAACAATTCATGAAGCATATCTTCGTTGCCCTTTCCCTTATGGCTATCGCCGGGTGCGGACCCAAGACCCCCACCGCCGACAAAAAGGAAGGCAAATCTTCCGGCAAAACTCTCGCCGAAGTCAACGGCACCATAATCACCACGGAAGACTTCAACAATGAACTTGATACGCTTCCCCCTTACCTGAAGCCGATGACGGAGACGGCCGAAGGAAAGAAGGAGCTGATCGAGACAATGGTTATTCGGGAGCTGATCCTGCAGCAGGCCAAAAAGGAGGGCGTCGATTCGAGCCCGCAGGTTGCCGAAAAGCTGGAAGAGCTCAAGAAACGGCTCGTAGTCGAGGCTTACCTTAAGAAAAAGGTTGAGGAGCAGGCACAGGTCTCCGATGCCGACATGCAGAAGTTCTATAACGAGAACAAGGAGAAATTCCGCAGCGGAGAGCAGGTGCGAGCCAGCCATATCCTCGTGAAAACGGAAAAGGAAGCTCAGGATATCCTGGCCCAGCTGAAAAGCGGCGCCAACTTCGACGAACTTGCGAAAAAGCACTCGATGGATGCAGCCAATACCAAAGGGGGCGATCTCGGCTGGTTCAGTAAGGGAGCGATGCTGCCGGAATTCGAAAAGGCAGCCTTCGGCCTTAAGGAGGGAGAGACTTCCGGGGTCGTGAAAACAAAGTATGGCTATCATATCATCAAGGTCACAGGTAAACGCCCTGCAGGCATCCGCTCTTACGATGAGGTAAAGGAGCAGCTGCAGGCTGCACTGCTGCCGACCAAGCAGCAGGAGGTATTCCAGAAGCTCAAGGAAGACCTGAAAAAGAGCTCCAAGTACACCATCAAGGAAGATGCCCTCAAGGAATTGGGGGGAGCAGGCGAGTCCTCTCCCAGTCCCAGCCCAAAAGGCGCTCAACCACCGGCCCCTTCCGGAAAGTAGAGCTTGATCCTATAACAGGGCCGGGGTTTCCCCGGCCTTTTTTTCTATCTACTCCGGTTTAGAAGAAAACGACAGGACATCAACATGAGAACACTGCTTATTTTTCTCTTATCACTTGCCGCTCTGCCGGCCGCTTCCATTCCGGCGGCCGCCGAAGTGATCAACAGCATCGCCGCCATCGTAAATGACGAACCGATTACCCGTTTCCAGGTCGAGAAGGAGATGGCCCCTTTCCTGAAAGAGGCCGAGAAGAAAGGTGCGGTCACTCCCGAAACCAGGCAGCAGCTTCGCACTGCAGCGCTCAACCAGCTGATCGACAAGCACCTGGTGGATCAAAAGATCAAAGAGCTGAACATCAGGGTAAGCGAAGAGGAAGTACGCCAGTCCATAGAAGAAATAAAGAAACAGAACAACCTGTCCCAGGATAGTCTTGTCGCCGCTCTCACCGCCCAGGGTCTTACGTTTGATCAGTACCGTGCGCAGTTCCGTGAGCAACTGGAACGATTGCGCCTCATGAGCCAGGAGGTGAGGTCCAAGATCCAGGTGGGTGAGCGGGAAATGATGGATTACTACAAAGCCAACCAGACCCGCTTTGGAGGAGAAGACCTCTTCCACGCCCGGCAGATATTCTTCGGGCTGGGGAAGGATCCTTCTCCCCAGAAAACCAAGGAAACCATGGCCGCTGCGTTGAACGTGCTGAATGAGGCCCGAAGCGGAAAGGATTTTGCCGAGCTGGCAAAAAAACACTCGACCGACCCCCGGGCTGCTACGGACGGAGGCGATCTTGGCACCTTCAAGAGAGGGGAGATGTTGCCGGAAGTGGACGAAGCACTCGCCGGCATGCGACCCGGAGATATCAGCGATGTCATAATCTCGCCAGCCGGGCTCCACATCATCAAACTGGAAACCCGTTCCAGCGCTCCCGTCAAACCCTTCGAACAGGTGAAGGGAGAGATCGAGGAGTTGCTATATAAAAAGAAATCGGATGAGCGATTCAATCAGTGGCTTGAAGATTTGAGAAAAAATGCGGCGATAGAGATACGGAATGATGAGAAGTAAAGCAGCTGGCAGACATGGGCACAAGAAAGGGAGGGGCGACAGGCTCCTCCCTTTTTTTACAGCCCTTTCCTGGCGAGTTCCTCCAGCAGTTCACGCTGCGGGGCGGTCAACTGTTCCGGAACACCAATTCCGATCCTGACAAAAAGGTCTCCCCTTCCCTGTTTCCCCATATGAGGAAATCCGAAGCCTTTAAGGCGTATCTTGGTACCCGGCTGAATCCCGGCCGGCACTTTGATGCGCTTCGTCCCCTCCATTGTAGGCACCTCTACGGTAGTCCCCAGGGCAGCTTCGGAAAACCTTATTCGCCGTTCAACTACAAGGTCGTCCCCCTCACGGGCAAAAAGAGGATCAGGTGTTACCCTGATGTCAAGGAAGAGATCGCCTGTCGCCCCCCCTCCTGCTCCCTCTCCACCCTTGCCAGGAATCCGGAGTCGGGAACCGGTGTCAACTCCGGCTGGAATCTTGACTGACAGCTCCTCGCGACTGCCGTTACGCCTAAAAGCGACCCGCTTTTCGCACCCGGTAAATGCATCACGCAACGGAATCGAGACTTCCATGCTGAAGTCTTCACCTTTCCTTCTTCCACCGAAACCGAAGCCGCCACGTTGCTGGAATCCACCGCCCCCCCCGAAAATGCGCGAGAAGATATCGTCCGTACCGAACCCCATATCCTTGAAGATGTCCCCCACATCGAACCCTCTAAAGATGTCCTCCTGGGAGTATCTCTGGTGGAACCCCGCCGATCCGAACTGATCGTACTGCTCCTTCTTCTGGGGGTCTGAGAGGACCGCATACGCCTCGTTGATCTCCTTGAAGCGCTCCTCCGCTTCCTTGTTCCCCGGATTCTTGTCCGGATGGTACTTCACCGCCAGCTTACGGTAAGCCTTCTTTATTTCTTCCGCCGAAGCTCCTTTCTTGAGCCCAAGCAGCTGGTAGTAGTCTTTGGGAGCCATGGCCATCCTCTCCTTTCACGTGATGAATGTAATGGCTCATCCTCACATTGTCAACCGCAGGCATTACCTTCTTGACACTTACTGTTCGAAAGTCTAATATTTAGGAACCCGAACAAAGGTTTTTTATGGAAAATATCGAACGAATCGCAAAATTGTACCCTGCAATCATGCACGGCATGAGTCGCATACGCAGCATCGTCCATGAGGGGATGGACCTGACCTACAATCAGTACAAAATGCTGCTGACAATCTCCGACAGTGACAGCTGTTCACTGAACCAGCTCGCCCGCCAACTGGGCATAGCCATGAGTTCTGCCAGCGAGATGGTTGACCGGCTCGTGCAGATAGGGCTCGTGACCCGTGTCATTGATGAGGAAAACCGGCGACAGGTAACGATATTCGCCACGCAAAAGGGTATTGAAGTGATCCTGGAACTGCAACGGGGTATTCTCGACAACTACAGGACCCTGCTGGAAAAACTGCCTGAAGTGGAACAGGAGCGGCTTGTGCAGGCTTTTGAAATGCTGGCGGAAGTTCTGGGGTCCCTCGAAAAGCAGGATTAAACGCATCTCCCAAAGGAGAAAACCATGAAAAAAATAGTCGTGGTCGGAGGAGGCATTTCGGGATTGTCCACCGCCTACCTGCTGCAAAAGAAAGCTGAGGCCGCCGGCATCGACATCGAAGTTACCCTCGTTGAAAAAGAGGAGCGACTCGGTGGAAAGATTTGGAGCATAAGGGCGGAAGGGTATCTCTGTGAATGGGGGCCCAACGGCTTTCTCGACAACAAGCCGCAGACCCTGGACCTGTGCCGGGACCTGGGTGCAGACCGCTTTCTGTTACGCAGCAACGACAATGCCCGTAAGCGTTTCATCTACTCGGGCGGGATACTCAACCGGCTTCCTGAAAACGGTCCGTCATTCCTGAAAAGCAAGCTGATTTCATGGCCTGGAAAGCTCCGCCTGGCCATGGAGCCTTTTGCTCCGAAGGCGCCGGAAGGGGTGGATGAGACTCTGGCCGCCTTCGGCCGGCGGCGGCTTGGTGACGAGGCACTTCGCAAACTGATCGCCCCCATGGTTTCCGGGATCTTTGCCGGGAACCCGGAGACCATGTCTTTGAAATCATGCTTCCCGCGGATCGCAGAGCTTGAAAGGGAGTATGGCGGCCTGATCAAGGCGATGGTGAAACTAGCAAAGAAAAAGAAGCAGGAGATCGCCGAGGGAAAGGCGGTTGCGAGCGCGGCTGGTCCCGGGGGCATTCTCACCTCCTTCCGGGACGGCATCCAGTCCCTCACCGACATAACAGCCGAAAATGTCGGCTCATCTTCTCTCAGGAAGGGAGTGGGCGCCATCAAGCTCCAACGGGGAGAAAGCGCTCCGTGGAGGCTGCTGACGGAGAAAGGCGAACTGGACGCTGATGCCGTCATTTTCGCGACCCCCGCTTACGCCACCGCAGATCTCCTTGCAGAAACTGCTGCAGATCTAACCGCTGTGCTTCGCGAAATACCCTACGCCACCATGACCGTCGTCTGCTTCGGCTTCGCAAGAGAAAAGATCGCTCATGATCTTAACGGCTTCGGATACCTTATTCCCAAAGAAGAAGGAATGAATACCCTAGGCACCCTTTGGGATTCCAGCATTTTCGAAAATCGGGCGCCTGAAGGCCATGTCCTGCTTCGCAGTATGATGGGAGGAGCCTGCTTCCCGGACTATATAAAGCTGGGGGATGAGGAAGTGACGAATCGGGTGAGAGGGGACCTGCAGACGATAATGGGGATCAAGTCGGCCCCTGATTTCGTGCGCATCTTCCGCCACGAGAAAGCGATACCTCAGTACGTCGTCGGGCACGGAAAGCGGCTGGAAGCGCTTGAAGAGCGAGGGAAACCATACCGGGGTCTTTTCCTGACCGGCAACTCGTACCGCGGGATCGGGCTCAACGACTGCGTGGCGGCTGCCAACCGCACCGCCGAAGAGGCAGTGGAGTACCTCAGGACAAGGTGACTACTTGTAATTCTTCCGCCTGAACAACCCGGTTTTGAGCGACATGATACGGTCGAGAAAGAGGATTCCATCGAGATGGTCCATCTCGTGCTGGATTGCCACTGCCTCGAACCCTGAGGCGTGCACTATCCGAGCCTCCCCTGCGGCATCTTTGAAAGTAACGGTGATATTCGTCGCCCGCTCTACGTCTCCGGTGTAATCAGGAATGCTCATGCATCCCTCCCGCATCACTGCACTCCCCTCCTTGGCGGTTATCTCAGGGTTGATCATCACGAGCAGGCCATGGTTGTTTTCCTTTCCAAGCTTGCTGTTGGAAACGTCCACGACGCAGACCCGCAGCGAGACACCTATCTGTGGTGCCGCGACACCAACGGAACCGGGACCGCCACGCATGGTATCGAGGAGATCCTCGATCAATCCGGATATTTCACCGTCGATCTCCGGGACCGGATGAGCCATCTTTTTAAGAAGCGGATGGGGATAGAGAAGGATCTTCTGGACAGGCATGGTATCAGAAAGAAACAGGGGTGATGCTGCGAACCCCGATTTCCACGTTAAGCTCCTTCCTCAGATTTTCCAGCAGAGCCGAAACATCTTCCACGGAAATACCTTCCTGCAGGGCCGCTTCGAGCATAAGTACGTACACCGGCTCTTCCTCTGTACCGACGAGCTTGGTATTCAAGTCTGTTATGTTGATCCCGCGGTTCGCCAGCTCCCGGGTCACGCGATATACGATCCCCGGCTGGTCGGAGCCGTAGACGGAAACAAGGCAGAGTTCCCCTTCCGGCTGCCGATAACGCACCTCATCGTCAGCAAGCTTCCGCACAAAGGCCGCCAGCCCCTTCTCCTCGTGGAGCCGCCGGAACTCCTCGACGAGGAGCGACTTTGAAAACGGCTTCCGGTGGGAAATTATCAGAATCATCGCAAAATCCCCACCGAGCATGGTGCAGCTCGAGTCCTCGATATTGCACCCGAGCCGGAAGAGGACTTCCGCTGTATCGGCAACGATGCCAGGGCGGTCCTTGCTGATGACGGTGACGGCGAAATGGGCGAGACCTTCGGTACGTGATGCGTTCATGAGGTTCCTCGTGATTCGATGTTCGAGTTGCTTATTATAGCCTAACGCTACAGTTCGGCAAGTTTTCTATGGGTCGCAAGCCTTGGGCAGCAGGCGACTTTTCCGTACTCGGCGCGCTTCTCCCGCTTCTGTTCGTCCTCCATAATCTCCCGTCCGACCTGCCAAAAGGCGGCAACCATTTCACTGTCCATAACTATATTGATCGGTTGCGGGCGCTCTCGATGATGGAGGTGATACGGCCGACGAGTTCAGTGACCGGAGGTTGGAGCCTCGATATCTGTGTTGACCTGCTCATTGCCGCCCCCTCCACAACTGCAATCTCCTGTCGCGAGACAAGAGGCAGTTGCCGGGTCAGATGGCAACGGGGGTCAGGGTATAAACCCGGGCCAGCGCTGCTGCCGATTTCACATCGCCATGTCTCAGCGCATTCCGAACATCATCGAGTTTGTACGCGTCCTCCAAAGACAGATAGGGGGACCATCCTTCGTCGGACAAAACCAAATCCACTTCTACTTCGGCAACATAATTGCCCTCATGCACCATCTTTGTGCAATGTCTCGTAATCATTTCTTTCTCCTCAGGTAACCCGGCTCCCATCGGTCCGGGTCTGGCCGGTATGCAGTGACGAGCACAGCCGGAGATAACGTGCCCCTTGGAATTTCCCACACCACATGCATTTGCTCTCCCAGACGATTCTTTTGCAAGACCAGAATGCATGGGCCTTTGGGGTAATCCGGATACTCCTCGACCACCTGGCCATCTGCAAAAGATGAGATCACGTCTCTTACAAAAAGGCCGTCAGCAGCCAATTCATCGTAGCCGTGATCCGAAACCCTGACGTCCCCTCCTTGAACCAGCCGAAGGACCTGCTTGAATATATCGCTCATGCCGCACCTGTTGCAAGATTAGCCATAAGTTATTCGATTGTCCAACTGTCAGCCTCAGGCAGACCCACTATTTACATCGAAAAGTCAAGGGCAGCTCCCTTACTGAAAAAGCCGCCTTGAACAAGAGTAAAGGCGGCTGTCCTTCCTCAGAGCTACAGCTTGTTGATGAACACTTCCCGCGGCTTGCTCGTCCCGTCGGAGGGGCCGACGATGCCTTCCTGCTCCATCTTCTCAATGATTCGGGCGGCGCGGTTGTAGCCGATCCGAAGGCGGCGCTGGATCATTGAAATGGAAGCCTGGCGCGCCTCGGCAACAAGGGCCACGGCGGAATCGTATTGGGGGTCGTCCTCTTCGTCCTCGGCGCCTCCCCCTTTTGTATCGCTCTCCTTCATTTCGAGGATGCGCTTGTCGTAAACCGGCTTCCCCTGCTTCTTGAGGAACTCCACCACCCGTTGCACCTCCGCATCGGAAACGAAGGCGCCGTGGCTGCGCATAAGCTTGGCGGTTCCCGGGGGGAGGAATAGCATGTCTCCCATCCCCAGGAGCGCCTCGGCGCCGTTGCAGTCGAGGATTGTCCGCGAGTCGGTCTTGGAAGAGACCTGGAAGGATATCCTAGCAGGGAAGTTTGCCTTGATGAGGCCCGTGATTACGTCCACCGAGGGTCGCTGGGTGGCGAGGATCAGGTGTATCCCCGCAGCACGCGCCATCTGGGCCAGACGGGCGATGGACTCCTCTATCTCCCTGCCTGCCACCATCATGAGGTCTGCAAGCTCGTCCACTATTACCACTATATATGGTAAATGGCCGTGCTCCAGTTCCTCCTCCTTGTCGAGAAACTCCTCGATTGCAGCAGCTTCCTCATCTGTCGGGTCCTCAACTTCGTCCACCACCACCGTGTCCCGCGCGCGGTTCTCGGCAAGCTCCTTCTCCTCCCGCTCCAGCTGCTTGTTGTAGGAGTCGATGTTCCGGACACCTTTGTCGGCCATAAGCCTGTAGCGGCGTCCCATCTCCTCCACGGCCCAGCGAAGGGCGAGCGATGCCTTCTTCGGATTGGTGACTACCGGAAGAAGAAGGTGGGGGATCCCCTCGTAGACCGAGAGTTCAAGCATCTTCGGGTCGACCATGATGATGCGCACGTCGCGGGGCGTCGCCGTGTAGAGAAGCGACAGGATCATCGTATTGATTGAAACGGACTTGCCGCTTCCGGTAGCGCCGGCAACAAGCAGGTGAGGCATCCGTGCGAGATCGGTGACCAGCGGGGCGCCTGCGATATCCTTCCCGAGAGCGAGTGGGAGCTTCATTTTGCCGGTATGGAACTCGTCGGTAGCAAGTATCTCCCTCAGGGCAACCATCTCCCGGTCCCGGTTGGGAAGCTCTATGCCCACCACCCCTTTACCGGGAATGGGAGCGACAATGCGGATGGAAAGAGCCTGGAGCGCCATTGAGAGGTCATCCGCCAGGCCCGCTATGCGGCTCACCTTGATCCCGGGGCCGGGGGCGAATTCGTACATGGTGACTACGGGGCCGGGGCAGATCTCTACCACCTCCCCCTCCACACCGAAGTCCTTCAGCTTCTTCTCCAGGAGCCGGGCGTTCATGGTGAGAGCTTCCCGGTCCACCCGCCGCTCGGCCGCCGGCGGTGCATCGAGAAGCGAAAGCGGAGGAGTCCGGAAAGACCCGTCTGCCCGGATGAATTCGAAAGCTTCCTGGACCGGAGCGATCTTCTCGTTCTCCCGCTTCTTTTCCTTCTCCTTCTTTTTCTCGGGCACCGGTACCGTTACCGGAAGCGGCTTTATGACCGGGGCAGCAGCCCCGGCAGGACGCGGTTCCTTCTCGAGAAGCTCACGGTTCAGCGCACGTTTTTCACGGTATCTCTCCCAGCGGTCGCCGAGGACGTTAATCCACCAGTCGGCGTAGAGCACGAATGAAAAGCGGGAGAGGACCATGATTGATGCAGCCAGCATCGGCAACAGGAGCAACAGCGCCCCGCTGATCCCCAGATAGCTCTTGAGGATATCGGAGGTTTTAAATCCAACCACTCCACCGGTGGGAACCCGCTGCCCAAAGATCTCCGTGAACTGGATATTGAAGGCGAACAGGGAACTGACCGCTACCAGAAGTCCGATAAATGCGCAAAATTTGTATGCAAGCCACCTGATCTCCTTGAACCGGAGCATGCGGTATGCCAGGTAGAGAAGAGCAAAAGGAACCAGATAACCGGCTACTCCCCATAACTGGAAGAGCAGGTCGGCCAGCTGCGCACCCACGTAGCCTCCATAGTTGCGGATTTGCGTCTCCGAGGAATAACTGTTGAAGGAGAGGTCGTCGATGTGGAATGAAGCGAGGGCGATCAAGAGAAAGAGCCCGGCGGCACCAAGTCCCATACCCTTGATCTCGCTTGCAAGCTTATGTTTTTTGTCGATCTGAGGTTCCATATGTCACTCTGAGGTATTAAAGCTCACCGGCGGCTACCCAGCCGGTGCTGGCAGCTACATTTCCAGGATAAGCGGCAGTATGACGGGCCGCCGCTCGAGAGTCTTGTTGAAGAAACGACGCAGGACGCGGCGCACCTCCTGCTTCACCTCGTTCCAGTCTGCTAGGACCTCTACGTTCTTGGCAGCCAGCGTGTCGAGGACGGTCTTTCGCGTCTCGTCCAGAAACTCCTGACTCTCATCCTCGAACACGAAGCCTCGGGAGACTATGTCCGGCCCGTAGATGATTTCGCCCGTCGCCTGATTGATCCCTATTATCACGATAACCAGGCCGTCCTGGGAAAGATGGCGGCGGTCCTTGAGCACTATTTCCCCTACATCCCCGATGCCCTTGCCGTCGACGAAAACACGGCCTGTTTCGATCCCTTCGTCTATCCACCCCCGCCCTCCGCTGAAGGTGATGACGTCACCGTTTACGGCGAGGATGCAGTTGTCACGCCCAATTCCGACTTTCTGCGCGAGCTGGGCGTGTTTCACGAGATGACGGTACTCGCCGTGCACCGGAATGAAGTATCTGGGGCGCACCATGTTCAGCATGAGCTTTAGCTCCTCCTGGCTTGCATGCCCCGACACGTGCACCTCCGACACCTTTTCGTGGTAGACCTCCGCACCCCGTCGGTAGAGGTGGTTGATCAGGTCCGAAATGGTTCTCTCGTTCCCCGGGATGAACCGTGAAGAAAGGATTACGGTGTCTCCCGCCTCAAGCCGTATCTGCTTGTGGTCGTCCATCGCAATCCTTGTGAGGGCACTCATCGGTTCCCCCTGGGAGCCCGTTGTGATCATGCACACCTCCTCCTTCGGCAGCCGGGGAAGGTCCCTCAGGTCGATGAGCAGGTCGTCGGGTATTCGCAAATAACCGAGGTCCCGGGCGATCTGGACGTTGGCCACCATCGAGCGCCCGTTGAGCAGAACCTTTCTCCGCCATCGGGCGGCGGCGTCCACCACCTGCTGCACGCGGTGTATATTGCTTGAGAACGCCGCCACGATGATGCGTCCGCCGCATTGCGGAAAAATCTCGTCGAAGGCGTCTCCCACGAGCTTCTCGGAGAGGGTGTAGCCTTCCCGCTCCACGTTGGTCGAGTCGGACATGAGGGCAAGGACCCCCTCCTCCCCGTACCGGGCGAAGGTGACCAGATCCGTTAGCTCCCCATCCACCGGGGTCTGGTCGATCTTGAAATCGCCTGTGTGAATGACGACCCCTTCGGGGGTGCCGATGGCCAAACCGCAACCGTCCACAATCGAATGCGCCACACGGATAAACTCGACCTCGAAGCATCCGGCCTGCACCTTCTGCCGGGGACGGACCACGTTCAGGCAGGCATCCTCGTCAAGCCTGAATTCCTTCAGCTTCTCCCTGACGAATCCGAGGGTCAGAGCAGTGCCGTAAATTGGGGGGTTGATGTCCCGGAGCAGGAAGGGTATAGCGCCGATGTGGTCTTCGTGGCCGTGGGTGAGAAAAAGGCCCCTTATCCGGTCCGCTCGTTCGAGCAGGTAAGATATGTCGGGGATGACAAGGTCGATGCCGAGCATGTACGGCTCGGGAAACATCAGCCCGCAGTCGATGATGATGATGTCCTCGCCGTACTCGAAGAGCGCCATGTTGAGGCCGATTTCACCGAGCCCGCCGAGGGGAATTATTTTAAGGGTCGAATCAGTTGGGAATACGTCCATACTGCCTTTCATCCCCTAACCTTCCGCACACGAAAAAGCGCAGGGTCCAGGGGCATGCTTGATGCGGCAGCATGGTTACTGCCGCTGTCTCTCCTTGAGCATACGGGCAAGAGGTTCGATCTTCCCGTCACAACGGGCTATCCACTCGCCTCCCGGTTGGAAGATTCCTCTGGTGGAATAGAATGAACTCCTAAGGGATCGATAGGCGACAATTGCTCCCTCCAGATCCCCCCTCTTCTCGAACATCTCCCCGAGCTCCCAGAGCTTCTCCGCTGACCTCTCTACAAATGGGCTTCCCGGGGTGTACATGTGGATGGCGGATTCGAACCCGGCTATTGCGGAAACGTAATTACCCGCAGCAAGAGCTGTCTCTCCCTTGCGGTACTGGCTCCACTGCCGATACCAGGTGTTGCCCCAGATAAGCATGAAGATCAGCACCGAAATCACCGCGATGTTGATTGCTATAGGCCTTGCCTTTTTCATTGTCTACCCGTTGAAGAATTCCGGAACAGCCGTAAGAAGCACTCCGAGAAGAGCCAAGATGACTCCCGCCAGAACAGCAAGGGCGGCAAGTACGTCGTAAGGTGATCGCAACCGGTGAGCAGCAGGGAGCCCCCACACTACAGCAGCGGCACCGGCAATCACCAGTCCGAGATAAAAGTAGTTCATGTTCCGGCCTCCAGCACCGCTCCTATGGCATCCTGCACCCGCTGCATGAGCCTCTCACGCTCCTGGGGAGCACTGCCTGAAGGAAGCAAGGGATCAGAGAAGGATATTCTGATAACTCCGCTGCGTAACTCAAGCCGCTTGCTCGGATTGATCTTTCCGCTTCCGTTTATGGTTACCGGCACAACCGGCACGCCCGCTTTTCCGGCCAGCAGGAACCCTCCCTGCTTGAAGGGAAGGAGCGAGCCGTCGACGGTGCGAGTCCCTTCAGGAAAGATAACCACGCTTTCACCGTTTCTGATCCTTCGGGCTGCGGCATCCATGCTTTTGAGCGCCCTGCGTCCATCGCTCCTGTCGAGAGGTATGTACCCTGCCCGGCTCATGGAGTGCCCGAACACCGGAATGCGGAACAACTCTTCCTTGGCTATCCAGGAGAACTGCCCCGGAATGGCCAGGAATAGTGCGAGGATATCGAAGTTGCTCTGGTGGTTGCTCATGAAGATGACCGGAGAAGCTACGGGCACCTTCTCCCTACCCTCCACCACTACCCTTACCCCTGCCAGCAGTAGTGAAAGGCGAGCCCAAAGGACCGCATGCCGGTAGTAAAGCCTTCCCGTTGCGTCTGCGAGGGTCGATACAAGGGCACTTGCAGCAATGACTCCCGTAAGGGGGATGAAGAGGAGCAGGAAAAGAGAGGCTTTCAGCATATGGTATCCGGGCGATTTTACCGGGTAAAGGTACTTTTTTTTACCGGGGTAGTCAAACAAATTACGCCGTGGGCGGGTCAGGTCAAGGGTCTCCCCAGGCATCTGCCGACCAGCGGACGCTCACACATTCGTGTGGTACAATGAACTGAGGTTAAAGTTGTCTTATATTTGCTGGTCAGGGGCCGGGATGGATGTACCCGTCATACACATACTGCTCGTGGAAGATAACCCGGACGATGCAGCCCTTATCGAAGCCATGCTTTCAGATGCTCCGGGTAGCTGGGGCACGCTACGGCACGTGGAACGCCTTGCAACGGGGAAAGATCTTCTTTCCTCCGAAAACTTCGATGTGGTGCTTCTCGACCTGGGGCTACCCGACAGCCAGGGACTAGACACCCTTCGATCGTTACGCAGCGTCGCTCCCACCCTCCCCCTCATCCTGCTCACAGGTCTTCACGACGAAGAATTGGGAAGCAGCGCTGTCGAAATGGGAGCCCAGGATTACCTGGTCAAGGGTCAGATCGATGCGAACATCCTATCCCGCGCCATACGGTACTCGATCCAGCGCAAACGGATCGAGGAGACTGTGCGCAAGGGAAAGGTCCTGAGCGACGCCCTCAACAACATCTATGAAATCATTGATTTATCAAAGGATTTCTCTACGATAATCACCAGGATCATTGAAGAGGCAACCCGCGCCATAGGAGCCGATTCAGCCGTGATATACCTGCTGGAGGACGATCGGTGGGTTCTGCGGTATGCCCACGGGTTGTCGGAAGAGGTCATCGGTGGTTGCCTCGGACGGGATGAGATAGAGTTCTCCCGCCTCAACGTCGGTGAAAACCGCACAATAACCATCAGCGAAGGAATCAACCGCTGCATCGTCGAAAGGCAGCACATCCAGTCCGTCATCGAAGTGCCACTGATTACAGGCGAGGAAGTTGTCGGCGCTTTCTCCCTCCACTACCATTCTCCCGGAGCCCTGTTTACCGATCTTCAGTACGACTTCGCCCGCAAGGTAGCCGCCTCGGCCACACTTGCCCTGAAGAACGCGAGGCTTTATGAGGAGCAGATTCGGGCGGAGCAGAATTTCGAACGCTTGAGCCGGCAGTATCAGCTCATTCTCGATTGTGCCGCCGAAGGAATATTCGGCATCGACACCAAGGGCATCGGCCAGTTCTTCAACCGGGCTTCCTGCGAAATGCTAGGGTACCAGCCCGACGAATTGCTCGGAACCCGGGTACACGAACTGATCCATCATTCCCGTCCCGACGGCACCTCACACCTTTTCGAGCAATGCCCGATCTACGACACTCTCTTCCGGGGCACCAACTACCGGATGCTCGACGAGGTGTTCTGGAAACGGGACGGCACGTCGTTCCCCGTCGATTGCACGAGCAACCCTATCGTAGAGGGGGGCGCGATAGTCGGTGCCGTTATGACCTTCAAGGACATTACCCAGCGAAAGCAGGCGGAACAGGCGCTGCGCAAATCCGAGGAGCGCTACAAGTACCTGTTCCAAAACGCCAACGATCCGATCTTCGTCATAGATCCCAAGCTTGCGTTCATAGGGGTCAACAACCGGGCAATCAACATATTCGGTTATACACATGACGAGTTCTTGCAGATGAACATCCTCGACCTGTTTCCATCGGAACAGGCTCCGCGAGTCAGGGCAGAACTCAAGAAGAGGGAACGTGGGGACAGTTCTCCCATGTTCACCGGCACGATGCTCGCGAAAAGCGGTGACTATCTGGATGTCGAAATAAGTTCTTCCGCTCTCAGAGAGGGGACCCGCCTCGTGGGCTCGATCCACATAGTTCGGGATATCACCGAGCACCGGAAAATGGAGGAGGCAATACGGTTCCAGGCAACTCACGACATACTAACCGGTCTTGCCAACCGGGTTCTCTTCATGGATCATCTAACCATGTCGATCAAACAGGGGCTCCGCTTCAACGAGACACAGGCGGTAATGTTCCTCGATCTCGACAGGTTCAAGTCGATCAACGATACACTGGGGCATGCGACGGGAGACAAGCTGCTTAAGGCGGTCTCGGAGCGGCTGCGTGGTTGCGTCCGCGAAACCGACACGGTCGCCCGGATCGGAGGAGACGAGTACAACATCCTCCTCAACCAGATCGCACATGTGGACGATGCCGCAGCCGTCGCGCAAAAAATCCTGGTCGCCCTCAACAAGCCTTTCTTCATCGAAGATGTAGAGCTGCGCATCAGCATCAGCATCGGCATCAGTATTTTTCCTTACGATGGGAAGGACGCCGAAACGCTGCTTAAGAACGCAGACATCGCCCTCTACCACGCAAAGGACCGGGGGAAGAATACCTACCAGTTCTATGACGCGGCAATGAACACGCGGACGGTGGAACGGGTCCGGCTTGAAAACAGGCTGCGCCAGACGGTTGAACGGAACGAGCTCGTACTTTTCTACCAGCCGCAGATAGAGACTACTACGGGACGGCTGGTAGGCGCCGAGGCCCTTGTCCACTGGCTTCACCCCGAAATGGGCCTTCTCTCCCCCATGGAGTTCATCCCCTTGGCGGAAGAAATAGGGTTTATAACCGAAATAGACGATTGGGTCCTCAGGACCGCCTGCGCCCAGAACAAAGCATGGCTCGATGCTGGCTATCCCTCCTTCTGCGTCACTGTAAACGTATCCGCCAAGCGCTTCCGCAAGCCCGGCCTCGTCGAAACTGTTAGAAACGTGCTCCAGGAAACTGGTCTTCCACCTAAACTGCTGGAGCTCGAAATAACCGAGACAACCGCCATGAAAGACATCGAGCACACGATTCCAAGTCTTACCCGGCTCTCAGGGATGGAGGTTTCCTTCGCCATCGACGACTTCGGCACCGGGTATTCGTCATTGAGCCATCTGAAGCGGTTGCCGATCCAGAAACTCAAGATCGACAAGTCGTTCATTTTCGGCGTCACGACCGATCCCAGCGACAAAGCCATCGTCACCGCCATAATCGCCATGGCACACAACATGAGGATGGAGGTCATTGCCGAGGGTGTAGAAACCGAAGCCCAGCTCGGTTTTCTCCACGACAACCGCTGTGATCAAATCCAGGGCTTCCTCTTCAGCCGTCCCATCCCCGCCGAAGAGTTCAGCCGCTTCATGCAGTAAGAACTGCCTCGCATTCTCACCTGGTTCGACCTAGAAAGTTTTCCTTCCCGTCCTTAAGGTAATCGGGTAAGATACCGCCCGTCTTCACGATCAGGTATTTCAACACCATCAAGGAGCTTCTATGGCGAGCCTCAATAAAGTCATGCTAATCGGAAACCTGGGCAAGGACCCGGAGGTGCGGTATACCTCTTCCGGCACCGCTGTAGCCGGATTTTCCATTGCAACTTCTGAAAAGTTCAAAAACAAGAGTGGGGATTGGGAAGAACGAACCGAGTGGCACAACGTGACCCTCTGGGGTCGGCTCGCGGAGATCGCCGGGGAGTACCTGGCCAAAGGGAAGACAGTGTATGTGGAAGGTCGGCTTCAGACTCGCAAGTGGCAGGACCGGGATGGAAAGGACCGTTACACCACGGAAATAGTGGGAGAAAAGATGCAGATGCTCGGAGGCCGCGGAGACGGCGGTGGCGGCCGCGCACCTGCAGGAAGACAGGACTCCCATGAGCCGGCCTACGAAGAGCCGGTCTTCAATCCTGACGACGATATTCCGTTCTAAGCTTCAACATTAGCGACTGTTACCTGCCGGCCGTGAACCCCCATGTTCACGGCCTTTTTTTTCGCTTAGCTACAGGGTCGCCGGGATGCTTCCGTTGACCCCGGGCAGCAGCCCTGTACAATTCGTATGGGACAATAGCGCTGGGCAAGGGGCGACTCATGTTGCAGAACGTGTTTGGTGGACTCAAAGCCTGGGAATCGACGCTTTACTCGTTCGCACTCATATTTTCGGCTATCGTCTCCGGCATCTTTCTGCACGCTCTCACTTTCCACTTCCTGGATCGCGGTTCTAGGCTCGGCTGGCTTCCCATCGATCATCGCCTGCTGGATCGCTGGGTCAGCCCCGTACGGCTGATGCTGCCTCTCCTTCTGATCATTTTTGTCTCCCCATATCTATGGCTTCACGTCGAAATCAAGGAGGTCCTCCGCCATATCCTTACCCTCGGATTCATCGCCTCTGCAACCTGGCTCCTCATCAACACGGTACTGGGCCTGCGCGAAGTCATCCTCAGCAGGTATGACCTTGTTGTCACTGACAACCTGAAAGCCCGAAGGGTCCATACCCAGATCAACGGACTCGTCAGAACATCACTCGTTGTTCTGGTTATTCTCGCCGTTGCAGTCGCTCTCATGACCTTCCCCCAGATCAGGAAGGTAGGTTTCAGCATCCTCGCGTCTGCCGGAATCATCGGGATCATAGTCGGTATAGCTGCTCAGCGCTCCATTGCTAATCTGATCGCCGGTATCCAGATCGCCATCTCGCAGCCGATTCGGATAGACGACGTAGTAATCGTCGAGGGGGAATGGGGGGTAATCGAAAAGATAACGCTTACCTACGTTGTAGTGAGGATCTGGGACCTGCGGCGCCTGGTGGTGCCTATAATCTTTTTCCTTGAAAAACCTTTTCAGAACTGGACTCACGTCTCGTCTAACCTGGTGGGCGCGGTCACGCTCCACGTCGACTACACATTGCCGGTCGAAGCGGTTCGCGAAGAACTGCACCGCATCCTTGGTGCCTCTCCTCTCTGGAACGGCAAAGCCTGGTCGCTGCATGTTACTGAGGCGACCCAGCACTCCATAGAGCTGCGGGCGCTGGTGAGCGCCGATAATGCAGGTAATCTGTGGGAACTTCGATGCCACGTCCGGGAACGTCTGGTAGAATTTGTAAATCGCCTCTACCCTCAATGCCTGCCCCGAATCAGAACCGACATACAGCATCAAAAGCCTACTTCGTGAGCTGCACACGCACCGGCAACGGCTCTTTCAGTGGGTGCCGGACCTGAGTATCCCTTAAGAATAACAAGCCGTTGCCGATTAGATAACAGCGGAACCTCCATCTCTTTGTATCCAGCACCCTTATCTCAAGAGGTCAATATGAAAGGCGCACTTTTCCTGTGCAGCGCGATCCTTTCGCACCTGCTGCTTTCCGTTCTACCTGCTGAAGCGGACTTGGCTACAGGAAAACCGTGCTACCAGTGCCACGTGAGCAAGACTCTCGGGGCACACCTTCATGGACCTGTCAATGAAAAGGAGTGTGAGCCCTGCCATAATTCCGGGGGAGGAAATCACTTCAAGAGTAAAGGCCTGTTCGGACCAAAGGCAAAGGGCTCTGCACTCTGTTACGGATGTCACGAGAACCTGTCGCTCCAGAAATCCGTTCATGGCCCTATCAGAAACGGATACTGCTCCGGATGCCATGCCCCCCACAGTTCACCTTACGGAAAGCTCCTGCTGAAGGAAGGCTCCGAACTCTGCTTCAACTGCCACGACAAGGGCATTACCCGTGGAATATACTCCCATGAACCCGTAGCTTCGGGTGAATGCCTTGGATGCCATGTACCTCATCAGTCAACGCAGACCAGGCTGCTCAAGCCTGCAGAAAGCGGCATCTGTCTTACATGCCACGACAAGTCCATCGCGTCGGGAGTCTCGGTCCATCCCCCAGTCGCGTCAGGTGGATGCGCCTCCTGCCATGCAGTACACGGTGGCGACAACCCGAAGCTGCTGAAAATATCCGGCGCAAGTGGGACAGCCTCCTTCTGTTACGAATGCCATGACAATCTTTCACGCGAAAAAAGTGTGCATGCTCCCGTAGCACAAGGGGAGTGCGGGGCATGTCACCTGCCGCACAGTGCACCAGCCAGAAAGCTGCTGCGAGCCGCGGGCTCTTCGCTCTGCTTCACCTGTCATGACAGATCGTCGTTCAGCAAGAAGATAGGCCACGGCCCCGTTTCGTCGGGTAACTGCCTCGACTGCCATACCGCACATCACTCCAAAATCGAAAAGCTCCTCAAGCCTTCAAACGGCCCTATCTGCTTCGACTGCCACAAGAAAGTGCTGACTGCGGGCAAATCGGTACACGCCCCCGTTGCTTCAGGAGAGTGCGGCCGCTGCCACGAGGTCCACGGATCCGAAAGAGAGGGGCTGCTGAAGGCGATTCCATCCGAAAACTCTGCCGTTCTTGCCACCTTCTGCTACTCGTGCCACGACAATCTCGCGACGGACAAGGTCGTACACCTCCCCGTGAAGGAAGGTTCATGCACTGCCTGCCATGCAGCACACAGCTCGCAAGCGGGGAAGCTTCTCACGGCTGAAGGGAGCGCTCTCTGTTTCGGGTGCCACAACAAAGCCAGGTTCAGCAGAAAAATTGGTCATGAACCTGTAGAATCGGGCAACTGCCTCTCATGTCACGAGCCCCACCAGTCGAAACGCGGAAGGCTGCTGAAGGGTGCCGAAGATTCTCTTGCATGTTTCGACTGTCATGACAGATCCATTGGTACCGGCACCTCCATCCACTCTCCTGTAGCTTCCGGTGATTGCGGTGGCTGCCATTCCGTCCATGGTAGCGATTACCCGAAGCTTCTCATTGCCGACTACCCTGATAAAATGCAGATTCCCTACAGTGACAGCGCCTACGCCTTCTGCTTTACCTGCCACGACAGCAGGGGCATTACCGAAAAAGAGACAACCGCAACTGATTTCAGGGACGGGAAGATCAATCTTCACCTCGAACATGTCCGCGGCCATTCCTGCAGGGTCTGTCATGATGTCCATTCTGCCTCGCAACCGAAGCTGATCCGCCCCAGAACAATTGGAATTGAAGGCGTTGAATACACCGTGAAGTTTCAAAAAACCCCCGAAGGCGGCAGCTGCAAGGCAAGCTGCCACGACACCATGTCTTACAAGCGCTAGCCCTATGGGCGACACCCCCTCAGCGGCGTCTATATCGGCAGGCGCCGCTTCTTTTTTCCGCGCGGTTTGCATCGGGCCTCAGTTGTGTTACAAATGGTCTGGTCTCGTCACGAGGCCAAATGAAATTCGTCCACGGGAGGATCTCCTCCCGCCACTACACCATGATGCTTCCATTTCGACTATCGAAGCCCGACCCTACCGCAAGACCGGGTAAACCTGTATCACTTCGCCGCAACGTGGTGAACCTCTCTCTCCCGGTTCTCCTATCTTCCCTCTTCCAGAGGCTAGTCTCCATAGTTGACATATTTCTAGTGGGCGGCCTTGGCGCCGCAGCCATAGCGGCTACCGGGCTTGGCCAGCTTTTGATCTTCGTGGTGATGACCGTTTTCTGGGGGCTTTCAACCGGTACCACCGTCGTCATTGCCCACCTCTGGGGTGGCGGGAGACATACGGAAGCCAAGAAGGCCGCTTTCAGCGCTCTGGTGGCATGCATTGCCATGGCCGTGGTTGCAAGCGGTGCGGGCTATTGGTTCGGAAACGACCTGGCAGGATATCTGGGAGCGAAGAACGACGTCCTCCAGTACGCTACCAGGTACATCCAGCTGGTTTTTCTCTTCTTCATCTTTACAGCCGGCCTCAATGTTCTTTCCGCCATCATGCACGGCGCCGGGAACACTAGAACTCCCATGGAGGGAGTCATCCTGGTCAACGTGCTCCATGTGCTTTTCGCCTATCCCCTTATCTACGGAAAATTCGGCCTTCCGCAATTCGGAGTTGCCGGAGCCGCCTATGCGATAAATGCCTCGGAGCTCTTCGGCTGCTGCTACCTCTTCATCCAGGCGCTGCGAAAGAGATATATCCGCATAGGCTCCTTCGATACCGAGCTTTTCCGAAGGATCTGGCGAGTTGGTTATCCCGTTGCTCTTGAACGGATTGCACAGCAGTCGGGTCAGCTCTTCTACTCAAAGTACATCATAAGCTACGGAACAGCCGCGTATGCGGCTCATCAAATCGGTCTCTCCATAGAATCCCTATCCTTCATGCCAGGCGCAGGCATGGGAATCGCCGCGGCAACGCTGATGGGTCAGTCACTTGGTGCAAGGAAGATCCAGCGGGCCAAGATGAGCCACCATGAGGCTCTACGTCTCGCGATCCTCGTGATGGGAATCATGGGAGTGCTCTTTCTCCTTATCCCCCATCTCCTGATCGGGCTCTTTACTCAAGATCCCGAAGTTATCGAAAAGGGATGCGTGTTTCTGCGCCTCGTGGCCTTCGCACAAGTACCCCTTGCCCTTTCTTTCGTGTACGCAGGCAGCCTACGCGGCACCGGTGACACACACTACGTGTTCCTCGTAACGCTCTTCGCCATGTGGGGGATTCGCGTCTTCCTCTCGTATCTTGCAGCAGAAGTGTTTCACCTTTCCCTGTACGTCGTCTGGGGAGTGTTCCTCATCGACTGGCTCTTCCGCGCAACTGCTTTTGCCTGGAGGTACCGGCGGAGGGACCTGCACCAGGTCATCGTTTGAAGTAGTGCAGAAAAAAGCTTCTGCATCCGACTCCTCGCCGGTCTAAATGACGCTCCGGTATTGGATAAAGAAAAAGCCCGGTTTCCCGGGCTTTTCTGACATGCTGACGTTCTGTACCTGCTACTGCTTCTGGACCCACCGCCCGTTCTGCAGCTCGATCCACCAGCCCGTCTTTGCTTCCTCCTGCTTGGTCGAGGCGTAGCTGGCAGCAGCCTTCCCCAGCACCTGGTTCAGTGCGGCAGAGTCCTGGGGCTGCTTATTGAGCTTCAGGATTGCCTTCGCCATGGCGGTTATGATCGTCTTGCGGTTCGAATTCTCTGCTTCCACCGCCGCCTGGTTCCCTCCAAGCTTCCCCTTGTCCCTTACACTGACCAGCCCCTGCTTCGTCTCTCCTACTGCACCGCTCTCCCTGAGCCTGTCCATCAGCGACAAACGCTCCTTCATCTCGTCATATGCCTTGAGAACTTCCGGCATGCTCGATATCTCTATCGCAAGCTGATCCGCTACGGGTTCCTCGGCATGCGCTTCAGTTACCAGAAAGAGGGATACCCCTTTATATAGCAGCCAGCTCTGCGGCTTGTTCTCTCCCTCAGCACCGTTTCCGCTTCCTGTTCCTGGCTGCGCCCCCTCCTGCGAGTCCCCCTGCTTCAGCAGCATTTCATCCAGCGATTTGTATGCCTGCTTCACGTCCTTTTCCGGAAAGTAAACGTTGACAGTTATGATGGCACACGCAGCCAGACTTCCGCAGGCCCACATCAGCAGCCACTTCACAATCATACGCACATTCATGCCTTCTCCCTTCTTTGTTGCCTGCAGGCAGGCAGCTACTTATCCGTTTTTTCAGGATACCTGAGGTTGATCGTACGCACTGCTCCTGTCTCCTTCTCCCTGTACTGGAGCCGCAGTTCTTTCGCACTGGTTGCCTCTGCAGGGAAAAAGAGGAATCCATTAGCGAGAAATGAATCCTCTATTGCTTTGCCTTCGAGGCTCTTCGCCCTCAGGTCGTCTGCGATCCTGTACTCTCTTTCCCCCGATGTTCCCTCCTGAGCTCCGCCGACAACCGCCCCTCCGGCTGCTCCTACCGCTCCTCCCCTGAGGGCTGCTTCGCCTATGCTGCGTCCCGAGACTATTCCGAACGCAGCTCCCAGAACAGTCCCTGCAAGGCCTCCGAGCACCGCCCCTTTTCCTGCGCCCTTCCCTACGAAAGCCGCCATCTGCGTCGACTTCTCCAGCCGGCTTAAAGCCTCGCGTGTAGGGATTATGTTCCAGTACCGCCCTTCCCGGTCTACAAGAAATGTTTGTGACGCTACGAATTCAACGCTCTTGCCGCTCTTGTTTTCAAGTACGACCTGGACCGGCAGGAGCCCCGCACCCTTGATGTCGAAGCCGAAAGCCTTCTCTGCGCTCCTTTTATCGGCGTAGGCTTCACTGCCGATTACAAGCCCGTTCACGTTTTGGGAATTGGGGTAGCCCTCTGGGGGAAGGAATCCTGCATATTGAGTTTTGTAGGAAGTGCAGGCCGAAAGAAGAAATAACGGCAGGATCATCAATGAGACTATAGAAAGCCTTGTTTTCATAGCACCACCTCACTCTGCTCCACCTGTTGACTTTTCACATTAATAACCACCTGACACCTAGCATAACATGCGCATCATCAGGTGCAACCTTCAGCAGCCGGAAGTCATGATATTGGCACTTCCAGCCCCCCCACGCGCTCCGGCAGAGCGTAAAGCCTTGTCAACAGGGGCTCCGGAGGGCGAAACTCCAAATATGGCCTCTATCCATTCTTTCGGAATCAAGGCAGGCCGCAGCATTTTCAGCACCCCAAAACCCCGCACAGCTGAAATTTGACCACCTGCGGCTTTTATGGCGGCCATTAGCTTCTTCTTGGCCTCATTATTACGATAGAGCGGGCATCTCCGGCAATCGGCAGCTGAAAAACAACAACATCGTGTACGCTCACCCCCATCTCGGAAAGAGCCGGTTCAGCGTCACGAGCCTCCTCCTCTCCTCCCCTCCCCTTCATCGCCAGTATAAGACCATCCTTCTTTACGAGAGGAAGAGCTATTTCAACGAAAGAGGTGATTTCTGAAAAAGCCCTCGACACGATCCAGTCGAAACCCTCAGGGTACTTCCCGGAAAGCTCCTCACCTCGAGCATGCAACGCTTCAAAATTGTGGAGTCCCAGAAGCCGTGCGACATTCCGTTGAAATATGACTTTTTTTTCGACGGCATCCACGGTAACCACATCAAGACCACCTCTGACTATTTTCAGCGGGAACGCCGGAAACCCGGCTCCTGACCCGATATCAAGAAGCCGCCCCCCACCCTCCAGGAACTTCAGAAGCGTCAGGGAATCGAGGAAATGTTTTACCGCTATGCCCGGATCGTCCAGTATGGCTGTGAGATTTATCTTCTTCCCCCACTTCTTGAGCTCCGTCGCAAGCAGAGAAAATTGCGTCAAATCCTTCTCGGAAAGCTGCACGCCAATCTCGGCAGCACCCCGGAGAAGATAATCTTTTGCTTTATCGTTCATCCTGTTTTCCGGGCTTTAAGGGCGATGGAAAGGACACTGATTGCTGCAGGCGTGACCCCCGGAATACGAGAAGCCTGCCCTAGCGTGTCCGGACGCCATTTTTGAAGTTTTTCCCGCACCTCGGCCGTGAAACCGGAAACGGACGCATAGTCGAAGTCTTTCGGTATTTGAGTATGCTCGAATTTCCGAGATCGCTCAACCTGATCAAGCTGCCTCTCTATATACCCCTGGTACTTGACCTGTGTCTCGACCTGCTCGCGGACGGCGGGTTCAATGGTGGAGCTGTGTGGGTCGAACCTTTCCAACTCGGTAAAACCTACATCGGGGCGCCGCAGCAGCTGCTCCAGGGAAAGGGCGTTCTGCATCCCCGATAACCCGAACTCCGCCAACAGTTCCTGGTCTGCTGCCGAAGGAAGAATCTTGGTGCCCCGCAGGCGCAGGAGCTCTTCCTTTATCCTCTCCCGTTTCACGAGAAAGAGACTATACTCCTCCTCCGGAACCAGTCCGAGAGCATACCCCTTCTCTCGCAAGCGCAAATCTGCGTTGTCCTCCCTGAGAAGGAGCCGGTACTCCGCCCTTGAAGTGAACATGCGGTACGGCTCTTTGGTTCCGAGGGTCACGAGATCGTCGATCATCACACCGATATAGGCGTCGCTTCGATCAAGTATCAGCGGTGCCTTTCCCTTTATGCGCAGGGCTGCATTTATTCCCGCCATCAACCCCTGTGCTGCAGCTTCCTCATACCCTGACGTACCGTTAACCTGCCCGGCATGGTAGAGGTTGCGCACATTCTTCGTTTCCAGACTTGCGTGAAGCTGAACGGGGTCCACATAGTCATACTCTATTGCATAAGCAGGGCGCATTATTTCCACCTGCTCCAGCCCTACGATGGAACGGTAGAAAGCAAACTGGATGTCTATCGGAAGGGATGTGGAGAGTCCACTCGGGTACACCTCCACCGTATCCAAACCCTCCGGCTCTATGAAGGTCTGATGCCGCGGCTTTTCCGGAAAACGCACGACTTTGTCTTCAATGGAGGGGCAGTAGCGCGGGCCGACCCCCTCGATAATGCCGGCATAGAGGGGTGACCGGTCCAGGCCCGAACGTATGATGTCATGACTACGTTCGTTGGTGTAGGCGATGTGACACGGCACCTGTGCCCTTTCGATCCGAGTGGAGGAAAAGGAGAAGGGAACCGGCGGATCATCCCCGTGTTGCGGTTCGAGCTTGCTGAAATCGATGGTGCGTCCGTCGAGCCTGGCAGGCGTACCAGTCTTCAGGCGGCCTACGGAGAAGCCGAGCGTGCGCAACTGGTCGGAAAGACCGATTGACGGAAGATCTCCAGCCCTTCCACCGGGATAGTTGGTGAGCCCGATATGGATGAGCCCCCGCATGAAGGTTCCCGTAGTGAGGATTACCGTTCTCCCGGCATATCTGACACCCGCGCGGGTATCGACGCCACGCACCTCTCCATCCTCCAGGTGCAATCCAGTCACCTCACCCTGTTTCAGGTCGAGCCGCTGCTGGCTTTCTAGAATCCGCTTCATCCGTAGCCGGTACTGCTGCTTGTCAGCCTGTGCCCTCGAAGCACGCACAGCCGGCCCCTTCTTCGTATTAAGCACCCGGAACTGAATGCCGGTGGCGTCTATGTTCTTTCCCATCTCGCCGCCGAGCGCATCGATCTCCTTAACCAGATGCCCCTTGGCAAGCCCACCTATTGCCGGGTTGCACGACATGAGAGCAACTGCATCCAGATTTATCGTGAGAAGCAGCGTGACAGACCCCATGCGCGCAGCTGCGAGAGCCGCTTCACAGCCGGCATGCCCGGCACCTACCACAATAACGTCATATACCTTGTCGTAACAGATCATTGTCTACCACCAGCAACAGGGGATCTCCGGCAAGGAAAAGGATACAGTATCCCAGCGTTAGACCGCCTGCATTGCGGATTTGCGGCGTATGTTCCACGTGAAACATTCATTATTTACCGATACAGAAGCGAGTGAAGATAAGGTCTAGAACTTCATCGGGGGTGGTCTCTCCGGTCACTTCACCAACAGCATGAAGGGAGTCGCGAAGATCGACAGCAAGAAGCTCTAGCTCATTTCCGGAGGCCAGGCCGGTCTGGAATGCAACCAGACTTTCAACTCCCTTTCTCAATGCATCCCGGTGCCGGGCATGGGAAATGGCGACAGATTCCCGGCTGTCAGTAACGGTGCCTTGAATAAAAGCACGATATATGGCTTTTTTCAGATCCTCGATACCGTCACCATCGGAAGCAGAGATTGATACCGTTTCTGCAGCAGCGACATCCTGAGGCAGATGCAATTGAGAAGGAAGATCCTTCTTGTTGCACACGACGATATATCTTATTCCTTCGAGACGATCAAGCAGCAGCCTGTCGTCGGTATCAAAAGGGCGGGAACTGTCGAGAAGGAAGATGACAAGGTCGGCCTGAGGAATTCTCTCAAGAGCGAGATCTATGCCGAGCCGTTCAACCTGATCATCGGAATCACGAATGCCGGCGGTATCTACGAGCCTCACAGGAAGACCGTTAATATTGACAATCTCCTCGATTATATCCCTTGTGGTTCCCGGAACAGAAGTGACTATTGCTCGTTTCTCTTTCAGAAGTGCGTTAAGAAGACTCGACTTGCCAACATTGGGCTTTCCGATGATGAGGACAGATACCCCCTCTCGCAGGACCTTCCCTTCATCGAAGCCGTCCAGAAGCTGCCGCAAGATAGCAAGTGACTTACCGGCACTCTGTCCCATTTCGGCATAGGAAGCGTCGTCCAGATCCTCCTCGGGAAAATCAATGAATGCCTCGGCCAGTGCCAGTGAATGCAGGATGCCCTCACGAGCTTCTTCGATGCGTCTGGAAAGTACACCCTCCCGCTGTCGCTGGGCCAGCGCCAGCGCGGCGTCAGTCTTGCTTCTTATGACGTCGATCACCGCCTCGGCCTGAATAAGATCCAGCCTGCCGTTGAGAAAGGCGCGTCGCGTGAACTCTCCAGGATCGGCCAGGCGTGCACCCTGCCTCACCACAATCGAGAGAATCCGCTGCACGACAAGGTACCCGCCGTGGCACTGGATTTCCACCACATGTTCTCCGGTGTACGAACGTGGCTCCTGCATCCATACGACAAGGGCCTCATCGATATGTTCTCCCGAAACAGGATCTAAGACCGTACCATAATAAAAACGGTGGCTATACCAGCCACCGTTCCTGTTTCGACGGAATACTTGCTCAGCGATCTGCCGCGCATGACTTCCGCTGATTCTTACGATCCCGATTCCCCCTTCGCCGATCGGGGTACTAATTGCGGCGATGGTGTCCTTTGCGTACATGAACCTGCTTCTACGCCTCCGCAGTCCCGAGGGATTTGTTGATATAAGCCTGTTGGGCTATGGTGAGCACGTTGTTCACAAGCCAGTACAGAACAAGGCCCGAAGGGAAATTCAGGAACATGAAGGTGAAGACGACCGGCAGCGCAAGCATGATTTTAGCCTGCATCGGGTCCATGTTGGTCGGGGTCATTTTCTGCTGTATGAACATGGTGACCCCCATGATTATGGGGGTAACGTAATAGGGATCCTTCGCCGACAAGTCGACAATCCAGAGCATGAAAGGTGCATGCCGCAGCTCGATGGAGTACATGAGCGCCTTGTAAAGGGCAAAGAAGACGGGGATCTGCACGAGCATCGGGAGACAGCCCCCGAGCGGGTTCACCTTATGGGTCTTGTAAAGTTCCATTACTGCCCGGTTCATTGCATCCCGATCGTTCTTATACTTCTCCCGCAGCTCGTTCATCTTGGGCTGAATCTTCTGCATCTCCTTCATTGATTTGTAGCTTTTGTGGGTGAGCGGGAAAAAGAGGAGCTTCAGTATGACAGTTATGATGATAATGGCGACGCCATAATTGCCAGTGTAGTTGTAGAAGTATTTCATTGCGTAAAGAAGCGGCTTTGCAAGCGAAGAGAACCAGCCGAAATCAATTACCTCCTCCAGGCGGTTTCCCTGCGCCTTGAGGATGTCGAGATCCTTCGGTCCGAGGTACGCCTTGTAGGAAACAGCGGCGGATTCACCGGGGTTGAGAGTGAGGAGAGGTGATGTGACGACATTCTGGATATGGTCTGCGGGGGCGCGCTGAAGCTGCACGGTTCCTATCGAACCATTCTGGGAGAGAATTGCGGTGACGAAGTAGGTATCCTGGAACCCTGTCCACAAGACACTTTGGGAGTAGCTTTTGGCCCCCTTCGAAATGTCCTTGACCGTATCGCTTAGAAGCTTTTCTTCGGCATAGGTGACCGCGCCATAAGTACCGTAACTCTTTCCCTCTTCCGCAGTATCAATGCGGGAGGTCAGGATAAGGCGCAGGTTCCCGCTCTGCCTGGCTCCACCCGAGTTCTCCACCTGCTCCCTGACCTGTATCCCGTAAGCGGCCCCCTTGAAGGTAAAGATCTTCTTGAGCACCAGACCCTGGGGTGACACATAGGTGAACACAAGTTCTCGAGTTTCATCCCCTGAGACGACAAGACTGTCACCGGTAACGGTGAAAACCGGATCTGAAGGGATGTCGAATCCGGTGGCGGCAGATGCCAGGGTCGAGCCGGAAAGCTCCCTGACGATAGCGACGGGCTTACCGGCAGCGCCGGCTGAATCTTTATACTGCTTCAACACCACCTTCTTTATGCCTGCGCCTCGGGTAGTGAGTACCGCTGTCATATAATCGGTCTCTACGGTGACTTCCCGTTCCGTACCTGCAGTCGCGGGTACCGGGGATGTCGGAGCCGGATTGACCGGTGCAGGTGCAACGGCTTGTTGAACAGCCGTCTCCTTCGGTACATTTCCCTGTTGTTTGGGAGGAGCGGGCATGAACCACGAGTATCCATAGAGAACTGCTATGGACAAAACGACAGCAATGAGAACTCTTTTTTCCATCATATCTCCTCAGTCCGGATTTCAGGCAGGATCATAGCCGCCGGGGTGCCACGGGTGACACTTCGCCAGACGGCGGATGCTCAGAAGTATGCCCTTGCCGAGACCGTGTTTATTAATTGCATGTACGGAATAGTGGGAACAGGAGGGGTAAAATCGACAGGTTGACCCTTTAAAGGGAGACAGGTACTTTTGATACAATCTGATGACTGATATCAAAGCTTCGGTTATCATAGCTTTGCATGTGCGCGGGAGAGCACCTTGACTAGTTCGGCGCTCACCGTCCTGAAGTCCAGGTGCGATGCACCTGGCTTGGCAATGATTGAATGATCAGCCTCGTCGAATAGAGACTTGTTCATCCGGAAAAATTCCCTGATCAGCCGCTTCACCCTGTTTCGGACAACCGCGTTGCCCACTTTGCGGCTGACGGTTAGGCCCACTCGTGGATGACCCAGGTGGTTTTTCCTCACAATAACCAGGAAATTCGACGAAGGAAATTTCTTCCCGCCTGCTGAGAGTGAGATGAAGTCAGGGCGCTTGAGGAGGCGTTCCTCCTTCGGGAACCCGCAGGTCATCGGACAGTCTATTTTGATGCGATGGTTACCGCAAGCCTTTTACGACCTTTCGCACGCCGCCGCTTGATGACGAGGCGACCATTCTTTGTGGACATGCGAACGAGGAACCCATGGGTCCTTTTACGGGAAACATTGCTCGGCTGAAAAGTGCGTTTCATTATTCGACTCCCTATGGATTACATTGAGTAGGCTGACTAAGGAAACGGATATTAAGCATAGGTGAGAATAATTTGTCAACCTTATTTTTACTAAATGCTGAAAATTTAGCCTTGCAAATTGCCGTTTCGTCTGTTAGGCTTCAACATCCTGAAAATAAAGGAAATTACTCCCCTAACTATCCGGTATAAAAGTAAATTTTCTTATCAACAGTTGTTGAAAAACCTGTTTATAACATTCATCAGCATTTTCATGTAGTTTCCCATTCCCGGAGCGATAATCAGTATGCCCCTGAACAGCCAACGGCATTCCAAGGTGTTCGCTTCCGGTGGTCTTTTGCTTCATTCATTGCCGATGTAAGGTTCACGTTTATGGAAAAAATATGGCTTCAAGCCCAATCGAACATGGCTAAGGTTCTGACCGCCCAGACGTTCAACACCTGGATCAAGCCCATTCGATATCTGGAATCCAAGAACAACAACCTGGTCCTTCAGGTTCCGAACAAGTTTATCAAAGAATGGATCATCGAGAAGTATCTACCTATTATTCAGGAAGCTGTTTCGTCATTGGCGGAATCGACGCCCACCATCGAGTTTCAGGTTCACGAAACCCCTGAAACAGATACCGCTCCCGAAAAAGAAGCATCTCCACCCAAGAAGGGGAAGCAGCCTCTCCTTAAGCCTGCCCTCCCCGAATACTCGTCCAACCTGAACAGCAAGTATATCTTCGATACTTTCGTCTGCGGAGCTAGCAACCAGTTCGCTCATGCCGCCTCCCAGGCTGTTGCCAACAATCCAGCCTCCAGCTACAACCCACTTTTCATCTATGGTGGAGTCGGCCTCGGAAAGACTCACCTCCTCACAGCAATAGGCAACCATATCATCAACAAGAATAAAAATGCGATGGTCTGCTATTACACCTCCGAGAAGTTCATGAACGAACTGATCAACTGCCTCCGCTACAACAAGATGGAGCAGTTCCGCAACAAGTTCCGCAGCATGGACGTTCTCCTCATAGACGACGTGCAGTTCATAGCAGGTAAAGAGAGAACACAGGAAGAATTTTTCCATACCTTCAACTCGCTCTACGAGTCTCACAAACAGATAGTAGTCACCTCCGACAAATTCCCGAAGGACATACCGGGACTGGAAGAGCGCCTCCGCTCCCGTTTCGAGTGGGGCCTCATTGCCGACATTCAGCCCCCTGACGTTGAAACAAAGATAGCGATCCTTAAAAAGAAGGCGGAGCTTGACGGCATAGATCTTGGCGACGATGTCGCTCTCTTTCTCACATCCAGCTCCACGAGCAACGTTCGTGAACTGGAAGGGATGCTCATCCGCCTGGGCGCTTACTCAAGCCTCACCGGAAGCGCCATAACACTCGACATGGCGCGGGATGTACTCAAGGATATCATCGTCGACAAATCCAAAGACATTTCAGTTGAGATCATTCAAAAAGCGGTTGCAGAGCAGTTCCGCATCAAGGTGACGGAGCTCAAATCGGAGAAACGCCTTAAGACGCTAGTGGTGCCCCGTCAGATCGCCATTTTCCTTTGCCGCGAATTAACCAAGGCTTCGTACCCTGAAATCGGGGAAAAGTTCGGCGGAAAAGACCACTCAACCATTATCCACTCGGTCAAGAAGATAGAGAAGCAGCTCACTCAGGACCTCGACCTGAAAAGCACCATCGACAACCTGAAGCGTTCTCTGTTGAGTTGACCGGGAACAACCTGTGGATATCGGCGGACGTCTGTTGATAAATTCGAAGCCTGTGAAAAAAAGAGCTAAAGTACGTCTCCGGTCAACACCCTTTTTCAACAGGTAAAACTCAACGGTTTCAACGGTATGAAGTAGATATAGATGTTTTCAACAACCAACTGCTTACTACTACTGAAAAGATTTATAAAAAAGATAGTATCAAATCGATGTGCAAAAAGGAGGATCGATGGAATTCAGGATTGATAAGGAGACGTTCCTGAAAGCCCTGCAGAAGGTGCAGGGAATAGTGGAAAAGAAGAACACCATGCCCATCCTGTCTAATGTCCTCATCGAAGCTCTTGAGGATCGGCTCTACATAACGGCCACCGACCTTGAAGTCGGCATGCGCAGCTCGTATCCAGTCAACGTTGTGCGCGAAGGAAAGATTACGGTTTCCGCGAAAAAGATCTACGAGATCATCAAGGAGCTTTCAGAAGAGGAAATACATTTCTCCACGAAGGAAAACGACTGGGTAGACCTCAGAAGCGGCAAAGCACGCTTCAATATCGTTGGACTGTCTCCAGATGAGTTCCCTTATTTCCCTCGAGTTAACGAAGAAAATTTCGTTCACCTGAGCAACGTGATAATCAGCGATATGGTAGAGAAAACTGCATACGCCATGTGCAATGACGAGACCAAGTACAACCTCAATGGCATATTCGTCAAAGCTCTCGAAGATGACGGACGGAAGCTTCTGCGCATGGTCGCTACCGATGGTCACCGCCTCTGCATAGCCGAGCGGGAATTTACCGGATCAATAACCCAGGAACTGGGCAAGGGCGTGATTTTCCCTAAGAAAGGCATCCTGGAGCTGAAAAAATTGACGGAAGATGAAAATGAAGATATTCTCCTCGGCTTCATGGACAACAGTGCCGTGCTCAAGAAGGAGAATACCGTCATCGTGATGCGTCTCGTGGATGGCGAATTCCCGGATTACACGAAGGTCATACCACAGAACAACACCCGGATAGTAACAATCCGCAGGGAACAGTTTCTTCACTCTCTGAAGCGCATGGCTATCCTGTCGAGCGAAAAATTCAAGGGGATCAAATTCGATATCGCCGCCGGAGGCCTTGAAATCTCGTCAAGCAACCCTGAACTCGGGGATGCCCGCGAGGAAATAGAGGTTGAATATGCTGGAGAGCCGATGACTTCCCGATTCAACGCCCGCTATCTCATAGACGTCCTTGTCGTGCTCGGGGAAGAATCTGTTGAACTCAAACTCAAGGATGAAATGTCGCCGGCAATTATCAAACCGGGCGGTTCCGATGACTTCATGTCGGTAGTCATGCCGATGCGGCTGTAACGGCACCGGAACCAGTCTCCAATACGGAGAATCAGGAAGGCCGCTCCCCCAGGAGAGGCCTTTTTCATGACGATGAAACTGATCAAACTGCATGTACGAGGCTTTCGAAACCTTGAAGAAAGCACCCTTTCGTTCGGCAGCAGATTCAACATATTTCATGGGAATAACGCCCAGGGAAAGACGAATCTTCTCGAAGCCATCTTTATCCTCGGGACGATGAAGTCCTTCCGCCTTGCAAAGAACCAGGACCTGATCGGATGGGACCAGGCAAGCAGTCTGATTAGCGGTTCTGTCGAGAAGGATTGCGTATCGCGGGAAATTACGCTGCTGATCGAGCGACAGGGCAAAAAGGTACGTGTTGACAGAAAAGCTGTATCACGCTTGAGCGACTTTTTCGGAAGCCTCAATGTAGTCGTCTTTTCGCCTGAAGATCTGGCAATGATAAAGGCAGCTCCTGAGACTCGCAGGAGATACCTCGACCGTGCGGTCTTCAGCAGCGACCTTACATATCTGCGGCACTTCCATGAGTACGGGAAACTGCTTCGCCATCGCAACAGCCTGCTCAGAAGCGGAGATACCGGCTCCCTGGATATCTGGAGCCGGAAGCTGGTTGAGACCGGCGCTAAGATAATAACCAGTCGGCTTACGTATATCGAGGCGATCAACCCTCTTGTCAGCGGCTTTTATCGGCAGATTGCAGGAAAAGACGAATCAGCGGAAATAGCATACCAGCCGCATTGTCTCGACCGGGACCGGCTTGTACCCGATCCGGAGGCCCATTTTTCAGAAAGACTGCTTGCGCGGGAACGGGAAGAACTTCAGCGAGGAACAACCGTCATCGGGCCTCACCGGGACGATCTGGAATTTCTGCTCGATGGAAAACTCCTGAGAGTGCATGCTTCTCAGGGGCAGCAGCGTACTTTCGTATTGGCCCTTAAAATGGCGGAAATCGAATACCTGCGTACGAAGTTCACATTCCCTCCGGTCCTCCTGCTCGACGATATGACGTCGGAACTGGACAAGGATCGGAACGGCAATCTGATGGAATTTCTGGAATCGAGGCAGATGCAGGTCTTCATTACCACAACGACACTGCAGAACATCAAGCTCCACGATATAGAAAAGTACCCCTCCTTCCACATAGAGGCTGGAAGGGTAGTAGACGCGAGGCAATAATGACCGACGAAACAAGCAAAGATTACGGTGCCGACAAGATCAAGGTACTGGAGGGACTGGCAGCGGTACGCAAGCGACCTGCCATGTACATTGGATCCACAGCCGTACAGGGGCTTCACCATCTGGTTTACGAAATCGTAGACAACTCCATCGACGAGGCTCTTGCCGGCCACTGCGACGAGGTTCAGGTAACCATTCATCTCGACAACTCCGTGACCGTCGTGGATAACGGCAGGGGAATCCCGACGGACATACATCCAACGGAGGGACGTTCCGCAGCTGAAGTCGTGTTGACGGTTCTCCATGCCGGAGGAAAATTCGACAATACTTCCTACAAAGTGTCGGGAGGACTCCACGGCGTCGGCGTTTCGGTCGTAAACGCCCTTTCAAAAAAACTGGATCTTGAAATCCGCCGGGACGGAAAGGTGTGGCGCCAGACCTACGCCTGCGGCGACCCCCTCACTCCCCTCACTCTGGACGGGGAGACGAAGAAACGTGGGACAAAGATCACCTTCCTTCCCGACGACACCATCTTTGAGACCACCGAATTCTCGTTCGACACCCTATCCCAAAGGCTTCGCGAGCTCGCCTTCCTCAATGCAGGGGTAAAGATCAGGATTACGGACGAGCGGACGGACCCCCAGAAGGAGCATGAGTTCCACTACGAGGGGGGAATCATTTCCTTCGTGGAGTTCCTCAATAAGAACAAGAATCCGCTCCATCCGAAGCCGATCTACATCCGCGGGGAAAAGAACGGCGTCGATATGGAAATAGCCATACAGTACAACGATTCCTACGACGAGAAGGTCTTCACCTTCGCCAACAACATCAACACCCACGAAGGGGGAACCCACCTGATCGGTTTCCGATCCTCCCTCACCCGCACCATGAACACCTACGCTACGGCCAACAATCTCCTGAAGAACGTCAAGGTGGCGATCAGCGGTGAGGATCTGCGGGAGGGGCTCACTGCGGTCATATCGGTGAAGATTCCCCAGCCCCAGTTCGAAGGGCAGACGAAGACGAAGCTCGGGAATTCCGAGGTTAAGGGGTACGTTGAAACCCTGATGAATGAGAAGCTAGCCATGTTCCTCGAGGAGAATCCGGCGGTGGCGAGGAAGATTCTAGAGAAGTCGATCGATGCCGCCCGTGCCCGCGAGGCCGCCCGTAAGGCAAGGGAGCTCACCCGCCGCAAAGGGGCCCTCGACATCTCCAACCTACCGGGAAAGCTCGCCGACTGCCAGGAGCGCGATCCTTCCCTCTGCGAGCTCTTCCTGGTGGAGGGTGACTCCGCAGGAGGGTCGGCCAAACAGGGGCGCGACCGGAAGTACCAGGCAATTCTGCCGCTGAAGGGTAAGATACTAAACGTCGAGAAGGCCCGCTTCGACAAGATGCTCTCCTCCCAGGAGATCGGGACTCTCATCACGGCGCTGGGCACCGGGATCGGGAAGCTGGACTTCGACATCACAAAGCTCCGTTACCACCGGATCATCGTGATGACCGACGCCGACGTCGACGGCTCGCACATCCTTACCCTCCTCCTCACCTTTTTCTTCCGGCAGATGCCGGAGATGGTGGAGCGTGGCCACCTCTACATTGCCCAGCCGCCGCTCTACAAGGTCAAGCGGGGAAGAAAGGAGCTCTACCTGCGAAACGAGCAGGCGCTCCAGAACTATCTCCTCGAGGAGGGGACCGAGGATATGACCCTCTTCCTCGAAAACGGCTCCAAGACCTACACAGGGAAGCAGATCATCCCGATCCTCCGCCAGTTGGGGGAATTCCGCACGCTCCTGGACAAGGTTGTCCGCAAGGGGATAAACGAGGAGGTGGTGCGGGTCTGCCTGCGGCTAGGCGTGAAGCCGGGGATCGAGGACCTGGAGGAGCTGGCTCCTTTCATGACCCGCCTCCCCGAAGTGATGCCGGGTGCCGACTATACGGTGATGGAGGACAACCGGATCATCCTGCGGCTCGGCAACCTGCGCTTCGCCCTCGACACCCACGCTATGGCGTCCATCGGGTCCTATGAGTACGGACTCCTCTCGGAGAGCCACCGAAAGGTCCGGGAGATGTTCGGTGACGGCCGTGCCGTCGTCTCCAGCGAGGAGAAGGAGCTTTTCACCACGAAGAGCGGCTTGGAGCTGATCGCCTGGTTCATGGAGGCTGCCAAGAAGGGTCTCTCCATCCAGCGCTACAAAGGGCTCGGCGAGATGAACCCGGAGCAGCTCTGGGAGACCACCATGGAACCGAACAACCGGACCCTCCTCCAGGTGAAGATCGAGGACGCCGTTGAGGCCGACAACGTCTTCACAGTTCTGATGGGGGACCAGGTGGAGCCGCGCCGGGAGTTCATCGAGCAGAACGCGCTGAACGTGTCGAACCTGGATATCTGAAAAAGAGGATCAGGCAGGACGGATCACCGCTGCAAAATTGCAAAGCCGCCATTCCGAAAGGGAAGGCGGCTTTTCTCTTTTTTATACCTCTCCGTGCGGAGCCGGGCGGACAGGCCGGACAAGCTCAATGCGGGTACTCTGTTGCAATAAGGGGCAGGTTTCATATTATTAACTAATAGATATTTACCTAACGATGTGATATTGAGTCCCTTCATTTAAAAAGGAGCTGTTGCGGAGGACCGATGGCAAGAGTTGAAAAAAGAAATAAGGCCGCCCCCCAGGTATTGCAGAAGTCGCCGACCGGAATAAAGGGCCTTGACGAGATAACAGGCGGAGGGCTGCCGAAGGGTCGCCCTACCCTTGTCTGTGGTGGGACCGGCTGTGGCAAGACCCTCTTTGCGATGGAGTTCCTGGTACGAGGGGCCCTGCAGTACGACGAGCCGGGAGTTTTCATGTCATTCGAGGAAAGGCCTGAGGAACTGGTGCAGAATTTCGCTTCTCTCGGGTTCGATCTCAATGCGCTCTTGGCAAAAAACTCCCTCGCGATGGACTACGTTCACATAGAGCGGAGCCAGATCGAGGAAACCGGCGAGTATGACCTGGAAGGGCTATTCATCCGTCTTGGCCACGCCATCGACTCCATCGGGGCCAAGCGTGTGGTGCTAGATACTGTAGAAGCCCTGTTTTCTGGCCTCTCCAACGAGTCTATCCTGCGAGCAGAACTGCGGCGGCTGTTCCGGTTCCTCAAGAACAAGGGGGTGACGGCGGTTATTACCGGCGAGCAGGGAGAGCGCACCCTTACCCGCCACGGACTGGAGGAGTACGTCGCGGATTGCGTGATCTTCCTGCACCACAAGGTGTCGGAGCAGATCGCAACCCGGCGGTTGCGGATCATCAAGTACCGGGGATCATCCCACGGAACCAACGAGTACCCGTTCCTCATCGATGAGCAGGGGTTTTCCGTCCTTCCGATCACCTCCCTCGGGCTCGACTATCAGGCTTCCACCGAACGGGTTCCCACCGGCATTTCGCGCCTCGACGCGATGCTTGGCGGAAAAGGGTTTTACCGGGGGAGCAGCATCCTCGTTACGGGAACCGCCGGGACAGGGAAGAGCAGCATGGCCGCCCATTTTGTGGATGCCGCCTGCCGGCGGGGTGAGCGCTGCGTATACTTCGCTTTCGAGGAGTCTCAGACCCAGATCATCCGCAACATGCGTTCCATCGGAATCGACCTGGAGCAGTGGGTGAAGCGGGGCCTTCTCCTTTGCCACAACACGCGCCCTACCATGTACGGCCTCGAGATGCACCTGGTGGCAATGCACAAGGCAATAGAGGCGTTTAGCCCCGGGATCGTAGTTATCGACCCGATATCCAATCTGATCTCAGCCGCTACTGCTGGGGAGGTCAAGGGGATGCTCTCCCGGCTTGTCGACTACCTCAAGTTGAAACAGATCACCGCCTTCTGCACCGATCTGACAAGCAGTGCCGGGAGTCTCGAACATACGGAGGTGGGTATTTCCTCTATCATGGACGCCTGGCTTCTCCTCCAGAATATCGAGACGAGTGGTGAGCGCAACCGCGGCCTTTACATCCTCAAAGCGCGGGGGATCGACCATTCGAACCAGGTGAGGGAGTTCCTCCTGACCGATCAGGGGATCCAGTTGCGCGATGTCTACGTGGGGCCGGGAGGGGTGCTGACCGGCGCGGCGCGTACTTCACAGGAGGCGAAGGAGCGGGCGGAAACCCTCGAGCGGCAGCAGGAGGTCGAGCGCAAGCAGCGGGAAATCGTTTCAAGGAAAAAGGCGGTGGACGCACAGATCGCCGCTCTCAGATCCGAATTTGAGATAGAGCGGGAAGAGCTGCAAAGGCTGGTCACTCGCGAAAAGCTGCACGAGGAGACTCTTGCCCTGGAAAGACGGGAAATCGCATCAGCGCGGAAAGCGGACAAAGCGTCATCGGTGGGTGGCCCCGCAAACAGCCGCAAAAAAGGGGTGAAGAAATGACCGCGGCCAAGAAGAAAACCGGTGGGCCGGAGGACGAAAAATGGCTACTGAGACTCTATGTGGCGGGACAGACTCCCAAATGCCTGACCGCTTTTGCCAACCTGAAGAGGATCTGCGAAGAGCACCTGGCTGGGCAGTATCAGATCGAGGTAATCGACCTGCTCGTAAATCCAGAACTCGCCAAGGGAGATCAGATTTTCGCCCTTCCTACCCTGGTACGGAAGCTCCCCGAGCCGGTGAAGAAAATCATCGGCGACCTTTCCAACACAGAAAAGGTTCTCGTGGGGCTCGACGTCAGGCGGTATAAATGAACCTGTAGGGGGGAGTCCCGGAGAAATCAATGGGAAAGAAAAAGAAGAAAGAGGCACCGCCCAGTGCCCTGGAAGCATATGAGATGGCCATTCAAGAGACGGAGCAGGGTCACTACGTCCTGCGTCTATATGTGACCGGCACGACTCCAAATTCGCTGCGCGCCATCGAGAATGTAAAAAGGATCTGTGAGGAGCACCTCAAGGGCCGCTACGAACTAGAGATCGTAGACATCTACCAGCAGCCGATCTTCGCCAAGGAGGGGCAGATCGTAGCCGCTCCGACACTGGTCAAGAAGCTTCCTCCGCCACTGCGGAAATTCATAGGCGATATGTCGCAGACGGAGAAAATCCTCCTGGGTCTCGACCTGCGCGAAAAAAAGAAATAGGTTTCTCAGGTACCCGAATGGCAATCCGTGACACGACAATCGAAGAACTCCGTGCAGAGAACGAGGATTTGCGCCTGCGCCTGGAGGAGGCGGAGGAAGCACTTCAAGCGATCCGGAGCGGCGAGGTGGACGCGCTGGTGGTTTCGGCTCCCGATGGTGCGCGCGTATATACCCTTGAAGGAGCAGAACACCCTTACCGGATGCTGGTGGAATCGATCAACGAGGGTGCCGCCACCCTTGCATCCGACGGCACGATCCTCTACTGCAACAGCAGCCTTGCCACATTGCTGCAGGTTCCCCTGGAAAAACTGATCGGAAGTAACTTCACATCCCGCGCAGCCGCTCCGGATGTCACGACTGTTGCCGCCATTCTCGAGAGATGCCGTAAAGAGCAGTGCCGGGCCGAGGTGAGGCTTGTCACCAGCGGGGGGCACTACGTCCCGGTCCTCTTCTCGTGCCGCGGATTGGGAATGGAGAAAGACGGCTTGTCCGCCGTAATAACCGACCTGTCGGAGAAGAAGCGGGCCGACGAGATAGTAGCATCCGGAGAGCTGACCGGCTCCATTATCGAGCAGGCCGGTCAGGTCATCCTCGTCTGCGATGCGAACGGCAAGATCATCCGTGCAAGCCAGCTTGCACATGAACTGTATGAAAAAAACCTGCTCGGTGAACGCTTCGATGAGGTGTGCGTGCTGAGGATGGGAGATTCCCGTAGCATTTTCAGTATCCTGGATCCTCTGCAGGGAAGGACCATCCGTAACGAGGAGGTGATGCTCGAAGGGAAAACTTCTCCTGAGCGGCATTTCGTCCTGAATGCCGGGACGCTCACCGATCGTCAAGGCAAGGTTATCGGCTGCATCGTCACCCTGACCGACATCACCTACCGTAAGCGGGCCGAACAGGCAGTTCTGAAAAGTGAAGCACGTTTCCGGTCCCTCTTTGAAGGTGCCCTGGACGGGATTTTTCTGACGAGCACTGGTGGAAGGATGCTTGCCGCCAATCCGGCTGCATGTGAAATCTTCATGATGCCGGAGGAGGAACTGTGCGAGCTCGGACGAGGCGGCATCGTCGATGAGGATGACCCGGCAGTCATTGAATTGTTGGAAGAGAGGCGCCGAACCGGGAAGACCAGGGGCGAACTGACCTTCAAAAGGAAGGATGGAACGCGCTTTCCGGCGGATGTCACCTCCGTTATCGTCGGCGGAGAGGAGCCCCACGCCTTTGTCATTTTTCGCGACATAACCGACCGAAAGCTTGCCGAAAATTCCCTTCTGGTGGCAAAGGACGAACTGGAGCGGGAGGTTGCGATGCGGACCGACGAACTCGCCCAGACCCTCGCCCGGCTGGAGGAGGAGATGGTCGCACGGATTAATGCTGTAGAAGCCCTCAGAGAAAAGGAGCGGATGCTCATACATCAGGGGCGACAGGCGGCACTCGGCGAAATGATCGGTAACATAGCACACCAATGGCGACAGCCGTTGAACGTGCTGGGGCTCATCATCCAGAAGATGCCGTTGGCATACAGGAAGGGTCTTTTCACTGAAGTATTCCTTGACGAGTCGGTCACCAACGCCATGAGAATGATCAACCATATGTCCGTCACCATTGACGACTTCAGAAATTTCTTCAGGCTGGACAGGGACAAGACGGCCTTCAAGATCAGCCAGGCTGTGGATAATGCGCTTAGACTCATCGAGGGGAGCTTCGAGAGCCGGCAGATAGACATAGCCATTGATTACGGGGAGGACCCCGTCATCTGCGGTTACCCAAACGAGTACGCCCAGGTCGTCCTCAACATACTCAACAACGCCAAGGATACCTTCGAGGCACGCAAGATCGAGAGCCCCCGGATCGTGATAGCTGCATACGCAACAGGGGAGGCGTCTGTTCTTACCGTCAGGGACAATGCCGGCGGCATTCCCGACAACATAATGCCCAAGATCTTCGACCCGTATTTCACCACGAAGGGGCCGCAGGGTACCGGGATCGGCCTGTTCATGGCCAAGAACATCATGGAGAAGAACATGAACGGCAGCATCAGCGTGCGCAATACCGGCGATGGCGCCGAGTTCAGGATAGAGGCCGGTACTGTCCACGGCTGCTGAAGTCTCAGTCAAGCTCTCGTCTCGATACCCACTCCACTGCCTGAAGTTCCGCTTCCCACCCTTCAGCTGTTCCGCCTTTTCCATCTCCCATCCTCCAGGCTGGACCGCTTGATGAAGGCTCACTTGTGTCATCCGTGCATATCGAAACAACCGCGTTTCCGGCAGACGGAAAAGGGGTTTTAATAGAGACTTAACTGTGTTATCGTCTGCAATCGGTTTATCTCAGGACCCGCCATCTTCTCCCCGTGGTTGAAGTTTGAAGCCCCGCCAGGCACGGCCGTAGGGAGCGTTCGAACATCATCATCCGAGGCAATTGCAGTAACTTCTCATGTGGCGGAAATATCGCGCAGTGGGCGACCTTCGGCACGTACCGATCTTGAGAGATTAATTTACAACGAGGGAATGCTACAGAATGCTTGAAACGGTAAACAAGACCTCCGTCAATATCGAAGACGAGATGAAGCGGTCCTACATGGACTACGCCATGTCGGTCATTATCGGCCGCGCCCTCCCCGACGTGAGAGACGGCCTCAAGCCGGTGCACCGGCGCTGCCTCTTCGCCATGCACGAGATGAGCAACGACTACAACAAGCCGTACAAGAAGTCGGCCCGCGTAGTCGGGGACGTCATCGGTAAGTACCACCCCCATGGCGACACCGCCGTCTACGACACCCTCGTTCGGATGGCCCAGGACTTTTCGCTCCGCTACCCCCTCGTGGACGGCCAGGGTAACTTCGGCTCAGTGGATGGCGACTCCCCCGCGGCAATGCGATACACCGAGATCCGCATGTCCCAGCTCGCTCATGAGCTCCTGAACGACATCGACAAGGAAACGGTGGAGATGGGGCCCAACTACGACGGCTCCATGGAGGAGCCGCTCGTGCTCCCGGCGAAGTTCCCGAACCTTCTCGTCAACGGCTCCGCCGGCATCGCCGTCGGGATGGCGACCAACATCCCCCCCCATAACCTCTCGGAGGTGATCAATGGGATCATCGCCGTCATCAAGGACCCGAACCTCACCTTCGAGGAGCTGATCTCACTCGTCCCCGGCCCCGATTTCCCGACGGCAGGTTTCATTTACGGCCGCGAGGGGATCAGGCAGGCGTACCGCACCGGCCGCGGCATCATCCAGATGCGCGCCCGGGCCTCGGTGGAGACCCAGAAGAAGACCGAGCGGCAGTCCATCGTCGTCACCGAGATACCGTACCAGGTCAACAAGGCGAACCTCATCACCAAAATCGCCGAGCTGGTTCGGGAGAAGCGGCTCGAAGGGATCTCCGATATCCGTGACGAGTCGGACCGGGACGGGATGAGGATCGTCATCGAGCTCAAGCGGGACGAAAACCCGCAGGTGATATTGAACCACCTCTACAAGCTTACCCAGATGCAGTCCTCCTTCGGGATCATAATGCTCGCCATTGCCGGGGGGCAGCCGAAGGTCCTCTCCCTGCGGGAGATGATCGGCCATTTCATCGACCACCGACGGGAGATAGTGACCCGTCGTACCATCTTCGAGCTCAAGAAGGCCGAGGCGCGCGCCCACATCCTGGAAGGCCTCAAGATCGCCCTTGACTGGCTCGACGCAGTGATCGAGCTGATCAGGGCATCCAAGAATCCCGAAGAGGCGAAGGCGGGGCTAATGCAGGGAACCTTTGCTGACCCGGCATTCCTCGACAAATTCGGCCTCTCCCTCCCCCGCCAGGAGACGCGGCCGCACCTCTCCGACAAGCAGGCCCAGGCGATCCTGGAGATGCGTCTCCAGAGACTCACCGGCCTGGAGCGTGAGAAGATCCTTCAGGAGTTCGCCGACATCCTCAAGTTCATCGCCCGGCTGAAGGAGATCCTCTCTTCGGAGAGCGAGATCCTCGCCATCATCGTCCAGGAGCTTACCGAGCTGAAGGAGAAGTTCGGGGACGAGCGCAGAAGCGAAATTGTGGATCAGACCGCCGAGATAACCCTTGAGGACACCATCGTCGAGGAGGACATGGTGGTGAACGTCACCCACTCCGGCTACATCAAGCGGAGCTCCCTCTCTCTCTACCGTGCCCAGCGACGGGGGGGCAAAGGGAAGACGGGGATCAAGACGAAGGAAGAGGATTTCGTGGAGCAGCTTTTCATCGCCTCCACCAAGGACATCCTCATGTTCTTCACCGACGCCGGGAAGGTCTTCCAGCTCAAGGTTTACGAGATCCCCGAGGGGGGCAGGGCCACCCGCGGGAAGGCTATCGTGAACCTCCTCAACCTCCAGGCAGGCGAGAAGATCACGACTATTCTCCCCATCAAGGAGTTCGCCGAGGACAAGTTCATCATGATGGCGACCAGGAACGGCGTCGTGAAGAAGACTCCGCTCGTGGAATACTCCAACATCCGCTCCGGGGGGATCATCGCGGTAAATCTGGACGACGGGGACAAGGTGATAGCCATTGCCCTCACCGACGGAAAGCAGGATGTCCTGCTCGCATCCCGAAATGGAAAGTCGATCCGGTTCCGGGAGGAGGATGCCCGCCCCATGGGGCGCGTTACCCGAGGCGTGCGTGGGATGACCCTGGAGGACGACGACGTGGTGATCGGAATGGAAATCATAAACGACGTCTCCGGCTCCACCCTCTTCACCGTCACTGAGAACGGCTTCGGAAAGCGGACGGAACTCACCGAATACCGCCTGCAGTCCCGCGGCGGGAAAGGGGTCATCACCATCAAGACCAACGAGCGCAACGGCTGCGTGGTCGACATCCTCCAGGTGACCGACGAGAACGACCTGATGCTCATCAGCGACCAGGGTAAGATCCTCCGGATGTCGGTGGCCGGCTTCTCGGTGATCGGGCGCAACACCCAGGGGGTTCGACTGATGGTCACGGAGGCGGAGGAGCGGATCGTTGCCGTTGCACGTCTGGCCGAAAAGGACGATAGCGACGAGGGAGCGGGAGAGGACGATATCCCTGAAGCGGATCTGGTGGAAGGAGAAGAAGAATAGATCTGGAATACGGGCGGGCGTTACGCGAGGTTTGATGAACATGGAGAAACGCCGGCAAAACATAGATCGCAGCCTCAAGGAGCGGTACGGGATCATATCGCTCCTCGAAAGGCTCAGGCAGAACGGTGTCACCCTCGACGAGATGGAAGAGATAGGCGGCAGCCTGCGGAAGTCGGGGGACCGTGCTTTGATTCCCCTCCTGCGAAACCTTTGGCGGGAACGCGACAGCGATGTAATTTCACGCTATGCATATCTCCTAGACTTTTTCGATGAGGAAGGTTGGATCGATCAACTCGTTCAGATCGCCCTGAAGAGAAGGGACCTGGACGAGGAGGGAAAAGCGGTGCTGCTGGCTGCGCTAAAGGGATACGGAGTCGATATTACGGCTCCCCCGTTTGCGAGGCTGGTTGCCGAGGCGGGAGCCTCGCTCGAGGTGTTCACCAGGGTCCTCGACATGGGAGATGAGGGACTCTCACTCTTCGTGGACGACTTCATCTGCCGCAGCAGATCTGAGCAGCGGGAGCTGATCGAGGAACTGGGTGGCACTGGCAACCCTCGCATACTCGACCTCCTTGAAGTTCTGCTCCGTTTCGACGACGCGGAAATCGTAAAGCATGCCGCTACCTCGCTGGGGAAAATAAAGGACCCGCGGGCAGCCCGAATTCTAGACGCATTTTACCGGCATGCGGACGACGAGGTTCGGGGAGAGGTGGAGCGAAGCCTTCGCCGGCTCTCCTTCCAGGGGGTTTCCGCCCAAGATGCCCCTATTGCCGAGCCCGGCCCCTTTCATGCCGTGTTCATCACCCCTCCGGATATAGACGGCTGCCGTTCGCTCTGGGTGTCACGCTGGCTGGACGAGCAGCTTGCGACCCTTTACCTGCATCTTCATGACCATGAAGGAATCAAGGCTGCGTGGGGGGGAGCCGCCACCTCCGCAGACACGGAAGCACGGTTACGGGAACTGGTCGAGCAGGAAGGCTTCGTGGCCATTTCCCACGAGTACGCACTCAAGCTGATACGCGACGCGATGGAGCTGAATCGCTCAGGTGGATTCTACCTACCCGCCGACTTCTACGTGCTCTATCCGCGGCTCTTTCCCGACGAGAAGCTTACCCCGGTCGCCTACTCCCCCTGCAGCAGCTCGCAGGTGTGGCGTGACGCGGTCCCTGCACACAGGCTGGCAGCCACCTCTACCATCCTTGACGACGACTACTTTTCCGGATGGCTCATGACGACCGGCAGGGTATACGACTATGCCGAAGAGTGGAGCAGGATCGAGGAGACAGGAAGCAGGCGCGGAGAGGCCAAGTTGCTGGAGCAGTTCTGCCGGGAACTCCTAAGCCCCGACCTGGAGCAGATCAGGCATCGGTTGTTGCTTATGGCGGACCTGATGCGGGAAGCAGGGCGCGAGACCGCTCTCATCGACTGCACCATCGATGCCGCGGCCAGTCTCCCGGTACCTCCCCTTCCCTGTCATGTTCATCCGCTCCTGCGGCGCATCGCCCTGGAGAGTATCGAGGTGGCGCGGGAAGCTCTCGCCGAAGGATATGATCTCCGTGATCAGCAGGGGGACGATGCCGAGGAATGGGAATGACACCGACACCAGCGGGGTTTGAAATGGAGCACCGGAAAATAGGAGTAATCGGAGCGGGAAGCTGGGGTACCACCCTTGCCGATCTCCTTGCGAAAAAAGGGCACGCTGTAACTCTATGGGCATATGAGCCGGAAGTGGCTTCGGACATGGCGCAAAGCCGGGTGAACAGCGTGTTCCTTCCGGGGATTACTCTCAGTCCCTCGCTTTCGTTCACCAGCTCTCTCCAAGAGGCTGCAACCGGCAAGGACCTGCTTCTTTTTGTCGTACCTACGCAAGTGCTCCGCGGGGTCATCAACACCCTCCTCCCGCTGCTCTCCCCGGAGACCTTGATCGTAAGTGCCTCAAAGGGGATCGAAAACACCACACTGCTGCTTGTATCCCAGATCTACGCCGAGCTTCTTCCTTCCGAGATGTATCGGCGGTTCGCGGTGCTTTCCGGGCCCTCCTTTGCCCGGGAGGTTGCGCAAGAGATGCCGACTGCGGTAGTGGCGGCAGCGGAGGAGGCAGAATCCTGCCGGCAGGTTCAGAAGATATTCAGTACACCGTTTTTCAGAGTCTATACCAACAGCGACGTGGTCGGTGTGGAGCTTGGGGGGGCAATCAAGAACGTGATTGCCATAGCAGCCGGCATTTCCGACGGCCTGGGCTTTGGCAGCAACACGAGAGCCGCCCTGGTAACCCGCGGACTGACTGAAATAACCAGGCTCGGACGTAGGATGGGGGCTATCCCCGGGACGTTCTCGGGGCTGGCGGGCATGGGTGACCTCGTTCTCACCTGCACGGGTGACCTTTCCCGCAACAGGAGCGTGGGTATCGCCCTGGGCAAGGGGAAGCGGCTTTCCGAAATCCTCGGTGAAATGCGGATGGTCGCGGAAGGGGTCAAAACAACCGAGTCTACCTACCATCTTGCCGCGAGGCTCGGCGTATCGATGCCGATTACCGAAGCTGTATACCGGATACTTCACGAGGACAAGCCTGCCCGTGAAGCGGTTATCGAGCTGATGACGCGAGACCTCAAGGCAGAGGACCTGTAACGCCTCCAGACAGGCGGCCGTGGCAACCGGTTGCACACCCGGTGACGACGGCAGGTAGCTTCGCGGACAGAAGAGGGATGTGATGAAACCTCATCTGAGTATCAGAAGCAAGCTGTTTCTCTCCATACTTCTCATTCTCTGCGTCTCCTATTCGGTCCTTCTGTTCACCACGATCAACAGCATGAGCAGGTTTGTCGAGGAGCAGGTCAACAAAGATCTGGGCGAGCATTTGGGTTATGCCCGCAGCCAGTACTATTCCCGTGCCGAACTTGCCAAACATTCCTTTCTTCAGCCGGTGCAGGCTCCACCTGTGCGTGAACACCTCGTCGCCCGCGACCAGGAATGGCTGAAGGATGCACTTCAACGTTGGCGCAACGCCATCCCCTTTCTCGATATCATTACCATAATCGACAACCGGAAAAGAGTCATTGCCCGTGTCAACAACGACATCAACAATGACCGTTTCGAGCTGGGATACCTGCTCGACAAGGCGGTGCAGGAGAAGAAACCGGTCATTTCCACCGAACTTGTGCCGCATTCGCTGCTTGTCCGGGAGGGGAAGACCGACCTCGGGCTGGTGAACCAGAAGGAGGGAGACGCCATGATGGTTACCGTGGCCATGCCCCTCTTCACCCCCGACGGCAATCTCCTGGGCGGAATCATCGCTGGAGAGATCCTTAACAAGGGATCGCACCTGCCGTACATGATCCGCGATGTTTTCGGCAAGGAGATGGAGCTTGCCATAACCCAGGGGGGGATCGTAATCGCCAGCAGCCTGAAGGAGCAGCCTCCTGGGAGTTCACTGGATACAGCCATCCTGGACCGGCTGCAGAAGGGCCTCCCCTACTGGGGGAGGATGGAGACCGGCGATACATCATTCCGTACGGTTTATGAACCGATATTCAACAGCAGCAAGGAGTGGGTCGGAGCGCTTTCCGTTTCCATCCCGGAAGGAGAGTATCTCAGGGTCCGCAAGGACAACCAACGGAACATTCTCTTTTCGGCTACGATAGGGATCATCCTTTCCTTCGGAATCGCATACATTACTTCGAAGCACCTGACGCAGCCGCTGAAGGCAATTGCCGCAGGCGTGGAAAATGTGGAAATGGGAGATCTGAACCAGCGGCTTTACGTCAGGACGGCGGACGAATTCGGACTTCTTGCCGATGCGTTCAACCGGATGGCCAGCGCTCTTGCTGAAAGGGACGGGACGATAAGGCGTAAGACGGATGCGCTGCAGGAGCTTAACGAGCTGCTTGAAAACAGGGTGGCGGAACGAACCATTGAGTTGCGGATGGAGATGGGACGCCTGGAAGCAATCCTCACGAGCATGGCGGAGGGGATCGTCGTCACCAACAGCGACAACCAGGTCATCCTCTTCAATCCTGCCGCCCAGAAGATTCTCGACATCGTTCCCCACCGCGTGTTCCAGCAGCCGATAGAGCAGGTATGCCAGGCGGGGAATTTCTGCATCCTCTTCGACCTCATCAGCAAGCTGAGGAGCGACGACTCACGTTTCAGCGGCGGTGAGGAGGAGGTGACCGTCAAGGGGAAGAAGCTCAAGGTCAATGTATCTTCGATACTGGACGAGACGGGTGGTTTTGCAGGGGTCGTAATGTCCCTGAGGGATGTCACGCTGGAGGAGGAAGTGGATAGGATGAAGACCGAGTTCATCTCCACCGTCTCCCATGAGCTGAAGACTCCCCTTACCTCCATGAAAGGCTCCCTGCAGTTCATCATGAACAAGGGTAAATGGCTCACCGGCACCGAGCGTGAGCTGCTGACCGTGTGTCTGCGCAATACGGAGCGGCTCATCAGGCTCATCAACGACATCCTCGACATTTCCAAGATCGAAGCGGGACGGATAGAATTTACAATGAAGCCGCAGTCGATAGGGGAGCTTGTAATCTATTCCATCGAGGAGATAAAGAGCTTCGCCATGAGCCGCAACATCTCCATTGTAAACTGTGTCGGCGAAGAGATACCGATGGTGTATGGGGACCACGACAGGCTGGTGCAGGTCCTTACCAACCTCCTTTCAAACTCGGTAAAATTCTCACCAGCGGGCCAGGTGGTGATGGTAAGCGCGACGAGACAGGGGAACTATGTAGCCATCTCCGTAGCCGACCACGGCAAAGTCATTCTCTGGTCGGACCGTGACAAGCTCTTCAAGAAGTTCCAGCAGCTCGACAATACCGAGCGGGGCGAGCGGGGAGGAACCGGCCTGGGGCTCGCCATCTGCAAGGAGATCGTCGAGCGGCACCATGGCAGGATATATTACGAAATGGGGGCGGCGGGGGGAAATGTCTTCACCTTTACCGTCCCCGTCTACGAGGAGCAGCGATGAACAAAGACGTGATTCTCATTGTCGATGACGAGCCGGATATCAGCCTCATTCTCAAGCTTCAGCTGGAGGATGCCGGGTACCGGACCATCCGGGCGAGGGACGGGATCGAGGCCCTTGACTATCTCGCCAAGCAGAAATTCTCGTTGATGCTCCTCGACATCAAGATGCCGCGGATGGACGGTCTGCAGGTGCTGGCAAGGGCGCACACCGAATACCCGGAGGTGGCCGTCGTCATGATGACTGCCCACGGGAGCGAGGACATCGCCGTCGAGGCGATGAAAAAGGGGGCAATCGACTACATCTCCAAGCCGTTCTCCACGGATGATGCGCTGAAGCGAGTGGAGCGGGCGATCCAGTTCAACGAAACAAAGCAGGAGAACCTGCGCCTGCAGCTCCGCCTGGCCGAGGAGCAGAAAAAGACGGAAACGATCCTGCAGGGAATGGCGGACCTTCTGGTAGCGGTGGACACAGAGGGGCGCGTCATGATGGTGAACCGGACGGCCGGGAAGCTCCTTGCAAAGCCCAGTGGGGAAATGGTCGGAGCGAGGGTCGAAACGGTTCTGAAGGCGGACATAGCTCCGGAACGGCTCCCCTGCATGGTCGCCCTTCAGACCGCTTCCCCCTGCCTCGACGTGGGTTACAACCTCCGGATCGGACAGGAGGAGAAGATCGCCGTTCTGTCAAGTGCCGCGCCCCTTCATGACAGCTCGGGGAAACTGATCGGCGCAGTGGAGATCATACGCGACATCTCCGCGATGAAGGCCCTGGAGCAGGAGAAAGAGGATTTTGTAAGCATGCTCTCCCACGACCTGAAGACCCCCATCACCGCCGTGGTCGGGTCCATAGACCTGGTTCGCGAGGGGAGGCTCGGCCCGGTGAACGAGGAGCAGCAGGAGTTTCTCGAATCCGCAACAGAGAGCTGCGCCGAAATGGTAGAGCTGATCGATACTCTCCTCGATATCCACAAGTTCGAGGCAGGTAAAATGGTCCTGGATTTCAAGGTGGAGGAGCCGCCGCAGTTGATCCAGAAGGCGCTATCCCGCTTCCGCTCCGTGGCGAGGCGCACTCAGGTGAACCTCTATTCTACCCTCGCCCCGAACCTCCCCCCCATCAGAGTTGACCGCAACAAGTTTTCCAGGCTGCTCGGCAATCTTCTCACCAATGCATTCAAGTTCACGCCGGAAGGGGGAGAGATCGAGGTGTCGGCGCACCGGGCGCAAGATCTCCCGAACCTGAGGGAGCGGATGATCGCGACGGAAGCATACCCGGCCGACACTCTCCTTGCTGAAAAGGAGTACCTGCAGCTCACGGTGCGCGACAACGGCATCGGCATCCCCTCCGAGCTCCTGGGTCTCATTTTTGACCGCTTCGTACAAGCGAGGACCCGCCGGATAGGGAAGACCAAGGGGACCGGGCTGGGGCTTGCTTTCTGCCGGAAGGTGATGGATACCCATCAAGGCTATATATGGGCTGAGAGCAAGGATGGGAAGGGAAGCTCCTTCATACTGCTCTTTCCTGTTGCGTCGGAACCTCGTGAAGGGCGCGCTCAGTGAGCAGGACGACTGCGGCGCCGCTGAAGATAACTCTCATATTCCTGATTGCCGGCTGCGCCTGGATTCTTCTTTCAGACCTGATCCTGTCCACCCTGGTACGGGATCCCGCCCTCGTCGTGCGTCTCTCGATCTACAAGGGCTGGCTCTTCATGGTGGTAACCGCTGCCTACCTCTACTGGCTTGTCTACCGGTACATGGCGGCTATCCTGCGTTCCGAGCAGCGGCTCATGCAGCTCAACTCCGAGCTGGAGCAGCGCGTAGCGGAGAGAACTGCAGAACTGGGGGAGGCAAACCAGGAACTCGAAGCTATTTTCAGGGCGCTTCCGGATGTATTCATAAAACTCGACCGGAACGGGAGGATATTGGATTACCAGCACCCCGGCTGCAGCCAGAACACTTCCGTCAAGCCTGAAGCAATCGGAGATATTCTCCCTGGGAGTGCCCTGCTCCTGTTCAGGGAAGCTGTTGCAGCGCTGCCTGCTTCGGGGGAGCCTGTTTCCTTCGAATATATGGTGCAGGGGGCTGAGGAGGGGGAGCATTACGAGATCCGCCTGCTCCCCTATCAGCATCACCAGCTTATCGCGTTCATCCGCAACATAACCGACAGAAAACGGGCCGAGCAGGAGATCCATGACCTCAACGAGGATCTTCAGCGCCGCGCCTGCGAGCTGGAGGTGGCCAACGAGGAGCTGGAATCATTCGGATACTCGGTTTCCCACGATCTGCGCGCGCCGCTTCGTCACATCGACGGCTACAGCAAAGCGCTCCAGGAGGATTGCAGCGATCTTCTTCCGGTCGATGGAAAGATGTTCATCCAGCGGGTTCGCCACGCCGTCGTGCGGATGAACCAGCTTATCGACGACATGCTCAAGCTGGCCAACGTGACGAGTTGCGGCATTACCCGGCAGCCGGTCAATCTGAGCGGCATGGCGAGAACGATCATGAATGAACTGCAGCAGGCCCAGCCGGAGCGGAAAGTAGTAAGTTCCATCGGCGATGGCATTACAGCCTATGGAGATCCGAGACTGCTCCGGGTGGTAATGACGAACCTGCTGGGGAATGCCTGGAAGTACACCGGCAACAAGGATGCTGCCGAAATAGAGTTCGGATGTCTGAATTCGGATCAGGGGCCAACCTACTTCGTGCGCGATAACGGCGCCGGGTTCGACATGAACTATGCCGGGAAGCTGTTCAATCCGTTCCAGAGGCTCCACGGGCCGGAAGAATTTGAAGGGAGCGGGATCGGTCTCGCTACAGTCCAGCGCGTAATCCGCAGGCACGGAGGGAAAGTGTGGGGGGAGGGCATTACCGGGCAGGGAGCGACCTTCTTCTTCACCATCGGTGGTAATGCTGCAGGGGAACAAGGTGACGAATGAGTGAAGATCTGAAGATACTGCTGATAGAAGATTCGGAAGACGATGCGCGCCTTCTGCTTCGGGAGATAGAGCGAGGCGGATACCGGCCCGTCTGCAGGCGTGTGGAGACGGCTGAAGAAATGCAGGAAGCCCTTGCGGGCTCTGCGTACGACATCGTCCTCTCCGATTACCAGATGCCGCAGTTCAGTGCTCCCGCAGCACTTCGGATATTGAAGGAGAGCGGCCTGGACATCCCCTTCATCATCGTTTCGGGGAAGATCGGCGAAGAGCTCGCAGCGGCCGCCATCAAGGAGGGTGCTCACGATTACCTGATGAAGGAGAAGCTGTCGCGGCTCATACCTTCCATAGAGCGGGAACTGCGGGAGGCCCATGAACGGCGCAGCCGCAGAAATGCCGATAACGCAATCCGTGCGGGCAAGATGGAGTGGGAGGCAGTCATAGACTCGGTCTCGGACCTGATATTCCTTACCAGCACAGACGGCACCATCATCCGCTGCAACAGGAAGTCCATCGAGTACTTCAACACCGACTACCAGGAGCTTATCGGCAGGAATATCGGGCAGGTCTTCTACGGGAGCAGCGCCGAGCAGCAGAACATTTTCAAGGTGCAGCCGACGGCCCAGGAGACATTTGAAGAAATAACATTCCCGACACTCAAGGGGTGGTTCCACGTCTCGATCTGTCCGATGCGCTCGACAACCAGGGAGCTCAAGGGTCTTGTGCACGTGATCAAGGACATCACCCAGAGCAAGAAAATGGAGGAGGAGAAGCAGATCAGCGATCGGGAGCTTCTCACCCTTCATGCCGTGGCCTTCCGGCTCAATTCGAAGATCGGCGCCAACAAGATCATGAACGACCTCCTGCTCCAGTTGCATACCATCCTGCAGGTAGACTTCGCCAGCATCCATCTTCTCGACGACAACTTTCTCAGGCTGAAGGCATCCTTCGGTCTTTCCCGCACCTTCGAAGCGGCCATCAAGAGACTCCCCAACTACGTTCCGTGGCTTAGCCAGGTGCTTTCGGGGAAGCCTTACAAATCCAAGGCGGCGGACCGGGAACTGCCGGCCAATGTGCTGCGGACTGCCAGCGACATGGGAATGCAGGCATGGTGTGTGGTGCCGCTGAAGATCGGCCAGGAGGTGATGGGGGTGCTGATGGTGGCACACAAGGCCGAAAAAGCTTACTCCGACCGTGAGGTCTTTCTGCTTACGTCGATCGCCAGCCAGCTGGCTGTACTGATCGAGAACCATACCCTCTACGACCGGATGAAGGAGCAGAACGTCGAGTTGCAGCTGAGCCGCCAGGAGCTGAAAGACAACCTGCTGCGCGTCAAGGAGGCGAATACCGAGCTGGAGCGGCTGAACGACGCCAAGAACAGCTTCATCGGCATGGCGTCCCACGAGCTGAAAACGCCCATCACTTCGATTCTGGGCGGGGTCGAGTTCCTCCTCAAGTACAGCGGCCTGCAGATGACGCCGGAGCAGCTCGATATCTTCACCTCCGTATACGAGGGAGTCACCCAGCTGAAGACCCTCGTGGACGACCTCCTCTCGATCTCCCGACTGGAGGCGGACGGGATAATTCTGCAGAAGCGCTCCCTCAGGATGATCCCCCTCTGCCGGGAGATACTAGATACCTTCGCGCTCCCATTGTCCAAACGGCAGTTGGTGATTGATATCACCGGTGACGATACTCCGGTGCTTGCCGACGAGGCTTTTTCCAAGCTGGCTATCAGGAATTTGCTGGAGAATGCGATAAAATTTACACCTGACGGTGGAAAGGTAGAAGTTACCGCAAGTCTCACCGGCAGGGGAGAGCTACTCAGCGAACAGGAGTTGCTGGAGCCTTTCTATCCGGGGCTCGGAAATCTGCTGGATGGCGTGTCTCTCTTTTACCGGCTCGATGTCCGGGACAGCGGTATCGGCATACCTCCTGAGGAGCGGGTAAGGGTGTTCGAGAAATTTTACGGTATCGGCGATATCGCCTATCACTCCTCCGGGAAGACCGAATTCATGTCTAAAGGGACGGGACTCGGACTTGCCATCGTGAGGGGAATCATGGACGCGCACCACGGATTTGTCTGGACATCCGCCTCACGTGACGGCGGAAGCGTCTTCTCGCTTCTCTTTCCCGCAGATCCTCCAGCGACCGATCAATGAGTCCTGCCATTTCTATCGCAGCGGTCAGCAAGCATTATGGACCGCTTGTGGCCGTAGACCGGTTTTCCCTTGAAGTCGAAACGGGGACGATCTTCGGTCTCCTGGGGCCTAACGGGGCCGGGAAGACTACGCTCATCCGGATACTTACCACACTTATCCGCCCCACCAGCGGTGATGCCTTGATAGAGGGGCACAGCGTGTTGTCGGCAGGGAAGAAGGTTCGAGGTCTCATCGGCGTCGTGCCTCAGGAAAACAATCTCGACCGTTACCTGACGGCCCGGGAGAACCTGGTGCTCCACGCCAGGATGCACCGGATGCATCCAGCCGAGTACAACCCGCACATCGACCGGCTTCTCGATCTGATCGGACTTTCCGGGCGGCAGCACGATTTTCCCGATACCTTCTCCGGCGGAATGCAACGTCGGCTCGTCGTTGCCAGGGCCCTGGTGCACCATCCGCGGGTGCTCTTCCTCGATGAGCCGACTACCGGGCTGGACCCGCAGTCGCGGCGCGCGGTCTGGGAATACATCGAGTCCCTGAAGGAGAAGATGACGATCTTTCTCACCACCCATTACATGGACGAGGCGGATGCCCTTTGCGACCGGATCGTCATCATGGACCATGGCGAGGCCCTCGTAGATGGAACTGCCGCCGAGCTCAAGGAACGGATGGCCCATGCCCATATTTACGAGCTTGAGTTCGTCCGGGACGCCGACAGATACGAGGCCATGCTGAAAGAGATGAATTTCGTCCGGAACGTCGAGCGGAGCGGGAACGGTTTCCGACTTACCCTGACCGATGAGGAATCGCTGAAACCACTCATGGACCGGATCGGCAGTTCCGACATCCGTAAGATCTGCCTGCGGGAACCCTCTCTGGAGGATGTGTTTATCGAGCTCACCGGAAGGACGGTGAGGGAGTGAGAACCGGTCGAGGAAAAACAGCCATCTCGCCGCCGTCCTCGTCGAAGGCGCCGCCATATTCGCGCCCTTCCGCCGCCGGCTCCTCCTCAGGCTCCTCGACGTAGCGCTGCTACGCCTGCGGGCCATCGGTCGTCGCCGTCGACGGAATCATCGCGAATCTGTCGCCGCTGGTAGACATAGGAAGCGGCATGCCGCATCGGTGTTTAGCTTCCGCTGGCTTTCTGCGGGTGCGACGATCTAACTGTTTTTGAGCGACCTGACCTGTTGGCGCAAAGGGTTTCATAGAAACCGGTTCGCACGGTTACGGAGGCATATGTTCAGTGGAGCTATAAATATCTGGCGGCGTGACATGCTCGTGCTGCGCCGAAGCATCCTTTCGGAGTTCGTGGCGGTGATCGCCTATCCGCTCACGCTCTACCTTGCCTTCGGCATCGGCCTCAAGGGGTATATCAACGAAGTCGACGGCATCCCGTATTCCCTCTTCATCGCTCCAGGGCTGATTTCCATGACCGCCGTCAACTCTGCCTTCAACGAAAGCGCCTGGAGCATGTGGTTCCATCGCCGTGTGCAGCACACTATTGAAGAATACCGTGTAGCTCCAATCACCGTCTACGATATCGTCATCGGGAAGATCATTTCAGGTTTTACCCAGGGGGTCATCAAGGGGATGGCCGTAGGGGTCGTGATCTTCATCCTCACCCCATTCCGCTTCCCTCCGTCGAATCTCTTCGTCTACCTTCTCTACATCTTCCTCGGCTCCATCATTTTTTCCTGCGTAGGCACCATTTGCGGCACCACCATCGACAAGCCTGAAAACATCGGACGTATCGAGGCGGTGGTGATCATTCCCCTGGTATTCATGTCGGGAGTGTTCTTCCCGCTTTCTTCATACCCTCCTGCGGTGCTACCGGCAATAACCGCTCTTCCCACTACCGCCATTTTCGATGGCGCTCGTGAGTCACTGCTCTACGGTACCCTCTCGCCCGGATACATGACACTCTTAGCTATTACGGCCATAGCGATCTTCGTCATAGCAGTCTACACCTTCAATCGTAAGATCGAGGAGTGACGCCGGCCCCGCCGGCTTCAGGAGCGGTGAAATTCCTTGAGTTCCGCGCCCCTTTCATAGTAGTCTGACACATTAAAAAACCTCTCCCTCCAACAGGAGTTGCACTGGGGGGCTGTGACCTGCGACAGTTTATCCGGAGATACCATGGCTGAAGAATTCATACCGAAATGGGTTGCCTGGGAAACCACCCAGAAATGCAACCTCAAATGCGTCCACTGCCGCTGCTCCTCAGATATGACCTCTTCCGAAGGGGACTTCACTACCGAAGAGGGGAAGAAGCTTCTCAAGGAGATATCCGACTTTTCGAAGCCGGTGGTTGTACTCTCCGGCGGTGAGCCGCTCCTGCGCCCCGACATATTCGAACTCGCAGAATACGGTACGTCGCTCGGCCTTCGCATGTGCATGGCCACCAATGGCGCCCTCGTCAACGACGAGATTTGCGAAAAGATGAAGAAGGCGGAGATCAAGATGGTCTCCCTTTCCCTCGACGGGTCCTGTGCAGAGGTTCACGATGATTTCCGCCAGTGCCCCGGGGCCTTCCAGGGGGTGGTGAAGGCGGCCGAGCACTTCCGCCGCCACGGCCAGAAGTTCCTCATCAACTCCTCCTTCACGAAGAGGAACCAGCACGATATCGCTGCCACTTTCAAGACGGCCAAGTCACTCGGCGCCACGGCGTGGTACATGTTCATGATCGTACCCACAGGTCGCGGGGAAGAGATCATGAATGAGCTCATCTCCAAGGAGGACTACGAGGAGATTCTGGACTGGCACTACCACCAGGAGAAGCTTGAGGACGACATCCTCATGCGCCCCACCTGCGCCCCCCATTATTACCGGATTGTCCCCCAGAAGGCGAAGGCCGAGGGGGTGAAGTTCGAGCGCCGCTCACTCACCTTTTCCACCGGCGGAGGGAAGGGTTGTATCGCTGCCCAGACCATTTGCCTCATCGACTGCTTCGGCAACGTCAAGCCCTGTTCCTACTTCCACCGCACCGCCGGCAACGTTAAGAACACCCCGTTCCGGGAGATATGGGAGAACTCGGAGATCTTCAAGGACCTGCGCAACTTCAAGGCGTACAAGGGTAAATGCGGGGAGTGCGAGTATATCAACGTCTGCGGAGGGTGCAGGGCTCGCGCTGACGCAGTGTACGGGGATTACATGGCAGAGGAACCGTTTTGCAACTATGTACCTATCCGCGTGCGCGGATAAGGAACGCGACCTTCCGCCCATCTTGCCGCCGTCCTCCTCGCTTCCTTGTGCGACGTGGCGCTGCCACGCCTCCGCGGGCGCTCCTGCGGGTGCGACAATCTGGACGAAATCTCGCGTTCCGTGGTTTTAGTCGAAGGTAACATCTAACAGCTGGTGAAATCAGGTTGTTCAAAAACAGTCAGATCGTCGCACCCGCAGAAAGCCCACGCGGAGGCGTAGCAGCGCTACGCCGCACAAGGGCGGCTTTCGAGGACGGCGGCGAGATGGCTGTTTTTCAACAACCTCCAAAAGCAAATAATTCCTGAGGAGGATTTTGGATGAACACTCGTTTTCTCGATGCCTGCTGGGGCAAACCCGTTGACAGGACGCCTGTGTGGCTGATGCGGCAGGCGGGGCGTTATCTCCCTGATTACATGAGGGTGCGTTCCAAGTGCACGTTCCTCGAACTGTGCAAGACGCCGGAGCTTGCCGCCGAAGTGACGATACAGCCTGTGGACATCCTGGGCGTCGACGCTGCTATTCTTTTCTCCGACATTCTCACGCCGGTGGAGCCGATGGGGCTCAAGCTAGACTTCGTCCCCGGACCCGTCTTCGAAAACCCGGTCCGCACCATGGCCGACGTGGAGAAGCTCCGCATACCCGATCCGGAAGCGGACGTACCCTACGTCCTCGAAGCCATCAAGATCCTTCGCCGTGAGCTCGCCACTAAGGTTCCCCTCATCGGCTTTGGCGGCGCGCCGTTCACCCTCGCCTGCTATATGGTCGAGGGGAAAGGCTCCAAAGACTGGGCCACCATCAAGAAGATGATGTATTCCGCTCCCGAGGTCTTCCACGCCCTCATGGAGAAGGTCACCATGATGGACATGGAGTACCTGAACGCCCAGATCAAGGCCGGCGCCCAGGCCATCCAGGTCTTCGACACCTGGGGCGGCGTCCTCTCCCCCACCGACTACGAAAAGTACGTCCTCCCCTACACCACAAAGCTCATCAACGGCCTGAACCGCCAGAACACCCCGGTGATCCACTTCGTCAAGGGTGCTGGCACAATGCTCGACATCGTCCAGAAGGCAGGCGGCGACGTCATGGGCCTTGACTGGCACATCAACCTCGGCAAGGCACGCGACATCCTTGGCCCGAAGATGGCGGTGCAGGGGAACCTCGATCCGACGGTTCTTTACGCGCCGAAGGAGGTCATCGAGGCGGAAGTGAAGCGGGTCCTCGACGAGAACGCAGGGCGCCCCGGGCACATCTTCAATCTCGGGCATGGAATACTCCCGACGGTCCCGCCGGAGAATGCGATCCACATGGTCGAATGCGTGCACAGGTTGTCGCAGAAATAAGAAAGCTTGTTCTCTGAAGCGATGTTACGAGGCGGCCCGTTGGCCGCCTTTCTTTTGATAGAACAATAGGCGACAGGAGAGCTCCCGCTTCACGTGGTGAAGTGCCGCTCCCCTTCATCCTGATAACGGAGACAAGAAATGGAATGCAAAGGAAATCCCGACAAGTGCGCCTGCACCTACCAGTGCGAAAATCGCGGCAACTGCTGCGCCTGCATCGCCTACCACAGGCCGAAGAACGAGTTCCCTGCCTGTTTCTTCACCCCCGCTGCCGAGCGGAGCTATGATCGCTCCTTTGCGCGGCTAGTAAAGGACCGGGAGGGGCGGTGAAGTTTCCTCCCCTTTTGGAAGGGACTCTGGTAAAGCGGTACAAGCGGTTTCTGGCGGACGTGGTTCTTCCTTCCGGCGAAACCGTCACCGTCCACTGCCCCAACTCGGGGAGCATGCTTCGCTGCTCTTCTCCCGGTACCACCGTCTATCTCTCCGACTCCTGCTCGCCCACACGGAAATGCCGCTACACCTGGGAGCTTCTTCAGGACGGCTCCACCTTCGTCTGCGTCAACACCTCTAGGACTAACCGCGTCGTCGCCGAGGCGCTCCACGAAGGTGCCATACCTTCCCTCTCCGGTTACCAGATCATCCGTCCAGAATACCCGTATGGCGAGAGCCGCCTCGATTTCTTCCTCTCCGGTGGAAAAGGGGACTGCCTCCTGGAGGTAAAGAGCGTGACGCTGGCGGAGGGTTGCCGGGCGACCTTCCCAGATGCGGTGACGGAACGGGGACGGCGGCACCTGACGGAGTTGCGTCGCGGGGTGGCGGAAGGGAAGAGAGGGGTTATACTGTTCGTCATTCAGAGGACGGATTGCGATTCGTTTTCCCCTGCCGATTCTATCGATCCGAAGTACGGCGCAGCGCTGCGTGAGGTTGTCTCAGCAGGTGTAGAGGCTCTTGCTTTCAGGACCACCATCACAACAGAGGAGATTCGACTGGCGGAGCCGGTCCCGGTGGTTCTTTAAGGATCCCATCAGGAGGCAATGATGAAGGTGTATCGCCTGGAGCGGGTGCAGCTTCTTCGGACGACGGTGGAAGAGGCATGGCGCTTTTTTTCCGACCCGGCCAACCTGCCTCTCATAACACCGCCTTCTCTCGGCTTCCGCGTGACTTCTCCGCTTCCTGGGCGAATGTATCCCGGGATGCTGGTAACTTACACGGTGACTCCCTTCCCGCCGCTCCGCGTTGTATGGGTGACCGAGATCACTCATGTCAGCGAGCCCCACTACTTCGTGGACGAGCAGCGGTTCGGGCCGTACCGGCTCTGGCACCACGAGCACCACTTCCGACAGGCCGAGAGCGGAGTCGAAATGGCTGATACCGTCACCTACGCTCTCGGATTCGGGCTCGCAGGCCGTATGGCGGCTCCCTTCGTGGCGGCGCGGCTGCGGCAGATTTTCGACTTTCGCCATGGGGTTCTGTCTCAGATGTGGTAGCTGACTCTTCTTGCTTCCTGGTAGAAATGCGCTAGCCTTATCGACATGAAAATTTGCAACCAGATCATATCTGTTCGTGTGCTGCTCGTAGGGATTCTCCTGGCGGGGTCCGCTGCTGCGGGCCCTTGCCCTCCCACCGAGCCGGACGAAGTCGGACCGTTCTATAAGCCGAACGCGCCTCTGAGGTCGAAGATCGGCACAGGGTATGTCCTCTCCGGCGTTGTCCGCTCCTCTGTCGATTGCCGTCCTCTTCCCAATGCCCGGATCGAATTCTGGCAGGTGGGGCCCCAGGGGGAATACGATGATGCGCATAGGGCCACCATCATCTCGGACTCCAGGGGGAGGTACCAGCTCGTCACCCACTTCCCCCCACCCTACATGACCCGCCCGTCCCACATCCATATACTTGTCCAGGCTCCCGGCTATCAGCGACTCATCACGCAGCACTATCCGCGGAAGAGTGCGCGGAGCGGGCGGTTCGATCTGGTGCTGATTCCGGATTGAAAATGAAAAAGGCCCGCATTGTTCGCGGACCTTCATTCTGAACTGTCCCCTTTTCACGGGGCATTGCCGGCTTCCTGGTGCAGTCGGCTCGGTACTTCGCTATGTGTTTTTTCTGTCCGGTGGAGTGTCCTCGATAAGCATCCTCCTTCTTCCAAACAGCCGTTACAGGTAGCTACCCTGATGTAACTATAGCGACCAGTATCTGAAACTTCCAGTCTGGTAATAATTTTTTTTCGGGATATACTTGCTAGGTTTGACATTCGTCCCCAGGTCCCGCCAAACTTCCCCTCCCGTTGACTTCCCCCAGTTCTCAATTACGATGAAACAGTAGATTACTTCATTTTCCGACGCGGAGGTGTCCCATGATCATGCCGGAAAAGAAGATGATGCTCTCCCCGGTGTGGCTCCTGGTTGCAGTGATTACATTTATAGCCGGTTTTACCATCCTCGGCTATCTGGCTATGCGCATCAACCGGGAACACCCTCCCATTCCCAGCCAGGTGGTAAGCGCGGACGGGAGAGTGCTTTTCGGCAGCTCCGAAATAATGGCGGGGCAACACCTTTTCCAGAAGTACGGACTCATGCAGTACGGCACCCTGTTCGGCCACGGTGCCTATCTCGGCCCAGATTTTACCGCCCAATACCTGCACCTGGCCGGTGAAGAGATGCAGGCATACTACAGGGGCGAAGGAGTTTCCGCGGCTGAGGCGGCAGAACGGGTCAGGAGGGAATTGAAGAACAATACGTACGACGCGGCAACCGGCACCCTGACATTCAGCAGCGGCCAGGCCCGCGCCTTCGAGTCCATGGTCGATTACTACGGTAAGTGGTTCGGCCCTCCACAGACGCAGCAGGGGTTGCGGCGCCCCCACCTGCGCGATCAGGAAGAGATCAGGGCGCTCACCTCCTACTTTTCATGGGCGGCCTGGACGAGTGCGGCGGTCCGACCAGGCACTTCCTATTCCTATACCAACAACTGGCCCCCCGATCCGCTCGCTGCCAACGTTCCCACTGCTGATGCTCTCATATGGAGCGTGCTGAGTCTCGTGGCGCTTCTGGGTGGTGTCGGGGTAATTCTATTCGCGTTCGGTCGGTATCATTGGCTCGGGTGGCATCGTGATGAGCCGGGGGTGCGCGCATCTGCGTCTTTCAGGCCTGTAGACAAGGTCAACCTCACACCTTCACAGCGGGCAACTGCCTGGTACTTCCTGGTAGTCGCCGGGCTCTTTCTCTGCCAGGGGCTGCTCGGAGGAGTGAATGCCCATTATCACGTGGAGCCGGAGGGTTTCTATGGCTTACCCATCGGGGAGATCCTCGCCTACAACCTTTCCAGAATGTGGCACCTGCAACTGGCCCTTTTCTTTGTGGCATCCAGTTTCCTCGCAATGGGGATATTCATCACCCCGATTATCGCAGGGAAGGAGCCGCCTCACCAGGACAAGCTTGCCCTGCTTCTCTTCGGCGCGTTGGTCGTGGTCGTCGTGGGAAGCCTTGCCGGTGAAGCTGCAAGCCTGATGGGGAAGATGCCGGGGGATCTGGCCTGGTTCTGGGTGGGGGCGCAAGGATGGGAATTCCTCGATCTGGGGCGGCTCTGGCAGATGCTTCTCACAGTGGGGATGATCCTGTGGCTCGTGATCCTCGTGCGGGGCCTCAAAGAACGGCTTCCGGAGGAGCATCCCGGTAACATGCCATGGCTCTTTCTCTACAGTGCGCTTTCTATTCCCCTCTTCTATGCGGCGGGCATGGTGTTCGGACGGAACGTGAACTTCGCCGTCATGGATTTCTGGCGGTTCTGGGTGGTTCATCTCTGGGTGGAAGACTTTCTCGAACTGTTTACCACGATCATGGTTGCCTACATCTTCGTCCTGCTCGGCGTGGTACGTCCACGGGTAGCTGCCACCATCGTCTATCTGGATATCATTCTCTATTCGGTGGGCGGCGTCATCGGCACCATGCACCACCTCTACTTCAGCGGCGCCCCGGCTGCACACATGGCTTTCGGGGCATTTTTCTCGGCAATGGAGGTCATTCCCCTCGTCCTGCTGACCTACGAGGCCTGGCGGTTCATGCAGTTGGGTGCCCCGGCCGCGCGGGATATATCCATTTTTAGTGTCAGCACCGCCGACTTCCCCCACAAGTGGGCGGCTATGTTTCTCGTGGCGGTCGGCTTCTGGAACTTCCTCGGCGCAGGGGTCTTCGGCTTTCTGATCAATCTTCCAATCGTGAGTTACTACGAGATCGGAACGCAGTGGACCGCGAATCACGGCCACGGCGCGCTGATGGGGGTTTACGGGATGCTTGCCATGGGGTTCTTCATGTTCGTCGCCCGCTACTTCATTCCCCGTGACCGGAAGAGCGACCTTGCCATGGGGTGCGCTTTCTGGAGCATGAATATCGGGCTCGCATGGATGCTTTTCATAAACCTTTTCCCGGTGGGGCTGCTCCAGCTTAATGATGCCCTCTCCCGCTCCTACTGGCATGCGCGGGAGCCGGACTTCTTCAAGCAGCCGCTCGTAAGGTTCTTTGAGTGGCTGCGATTCCCTGGTGACATGCTGTTTATTGTCGGAGGAATCTTTCCTGTGGTGTATCTTGCGGTACGGATGTTCCTGAACCGGAACCGTCCAGGTATTTCGGGCAGCGCCGGGAATGAATTCACCACAAGTTAACCGGCGGGCAGAGACACTGTAAGGCTCCTTCGGGCATCGCGGGAACCTGTGTCTGCCGGCATGCATCCATTTTCCCATTCCTGAAGTGGTTTCATATATCCTAACTGCAAACCCCCTTTGTTGCTCCTCCCGGCGAGGCGTCAGCCGCGGCTTTTGTCTGCTGACGATGGCTGCCACAGCGGCTCTTTTTAATATTGACAAATCGTGATACTCCCCACACAATGGCCCGTTCCCGCGGGGAACGTGCAGTAAACATCGATGTGCCCGGAGGATATGCGGTGGTCGAAAAGAGCCGGCAACTGATGCAGGGGAACGAGGCAATTGCCCGCGGGCTCGTTGAAAACGGTTGCGTTGTAGCAACATCGTATCCGGGGACGCCGGCATCGGAGATCCTTGGAGCGGTGATGGCATGGAAGGAGGGGGAGCGCCTTTCCATGCATACCGAGTGGTCGGTGAACGAGAAGGTGGCGCTCGAGGTCGCATATGCCGCGAGCCAGTCGGGGCTTCGCGCCGCCGTTGCAATGAAGCAGGTCGGGCTGAATGTCGCCTCCGATCCTTTCATGAGTGCGGCCTATCTCGGCGTCACCGGGGGGTTCATCGTCATCAGCGCCGACGACCCGGGCCCACACTCCTCCCAGACGGAGCAGGACAGCCGGCTCCTTGCCATGCTGGCAAAGGTTCCGGTGCTCGATCCCGACTCTCCGGCCCACGCGAAAGAACTTACGGGCGTGGCTTTTGAGCTGTCAGAGATATTCAGGGTGCCGGTCATGCTCCGCCCTACGACGCGGGTCTGTCATGCCTGCCAGGATATAGCACCCGCTCCCGTCACAAAACTTGATCGGAAGGCTAATTTCATAAAGGACCCTTCGCGCTGGGCGGCCACCCCCAAGTTCCGTTACCGGCTCCACCTGGAGCTGAACGAGAAGCTAGCCAAGATAGCGGCTTATGGCCCCACCGCACCTCGCCTTCTCAATTCTCCTTCCCCCGGCCAAAAGGCCGTCATCGCCTCGGGGGCTGTCGCAGGCCATACCCGGGAGGTGATGAAGAGTCTCGGGCTGTGGGACCGACTTCCCCTGTATCAGGTAATCCAGCCTTTTCCGCTCCATACCGGATTTATGGACGAGGTCCTTTCTTCTTTCGATGAAATCCTGGTGCTGGAGGAGACTACGGGCGTTATCGAGATGCAGCTGCGCGACCGCAGCAAGGTGCGGGGCAAGATTTCAGGGGCGGTACCAGAGGCGGGTGAGCTGCTCCCCGAGCTTGTCGAGCAGATACTCGCAGGCTTCGCGGGCATACCTGCTCCGGCAGTCCCGGAGCCACCTGCGGCAGCGGGACGAAGGCCCACACTCTGTCCGGGCTGTCCGCACCGGGCAAGCTTCTATGCGATCAAACGGGCCGCTCCCAAAGGGATCTATCCCAGCGACATAGGCTGCTATACCCTCGGCCTGAACCTTGGGGCGGTGGATACGGTGCTCTGCATGGGCGCGGCGGTCAGCCAGGCCGCAGGCTTCTACCATGCCTACCGTGTGACGGGAGAGCAGCGGGATATCATTGCAACGGTAGGCGATTCGACCTTTTTTCATGCCGGGATACCCCCACTGATAGACGCGGTGGTTCAGGGCTCGCGCTTCGTACTGCTCATTCTGGACAACACGACTACTGCCATGACCGGGAACCAGCCTACCCCCGCCATGGGAACGGAGGCGGGACAGGCCGTTGACATTGCCACAGTTGTAAGTGGTTGCGGCGTGCGGTTCTGCAAAACGGGGGACCCTCTGGATCTTCCGGAATTCACGAAGCTCGTCAAGGAGGCGGTGGAGTTCGCGCGGACCGACAGCGTAGCCGTAGTTATCGCAAAGAGCCCGTGCCTCGTGGACAGGAACATGCCTCGGCAAAAGCGGGTTCAGGCGGAAGTGGATGCCACCTGTACCGGCTGCGGCATATGCAGGAGCCAGTTCGAATGCCCTGCTCTCATCGTCGAAGAGGCCACCGGGAAGGTCCAAGTTGATCTCCTGATCTGCAGCGGGTGCGGAGTATGTCTTGACGTCTGCCCCTCCCGCTCGATCAGGCGGAAGGAGCAGCAATGATCTCGCAGCAGCTCATCATTTCCGGCGTCGGTGGGCAGGGGATTCTATTTGTCACCCGCCTCTTAGCCGAGACTGCTATCTCCAAGGGATTGCCGGTAATGACATCCGAGACGCACGGCATGGCCCAGCGGGGGGGTATAGTCATATCCCACCTCAAGGTGGGTGAGTTCGCAAGCCCGCTGGTTCGGCCGGGGCAGGCTGATGGACTCCTGGCACTGAAACCGGAGAATGTCATGCTTCATCGCCACTTCCTCCGGAAGGAAGGCTGGATTGTCGGTAACGCCTCCTCTGTTGCCGTCGTCGAGGATGAGCACCCCATAGCGACACTCGATGCCGATGCCATGGCGCTCTCCCGGGGTACTCCCCAGGCGGTGAATCTTATGGTTCTGGGACGGGCTCTTGCCGAGCCGGGAAGGCTTTTCTGCAGTGTCGGCGAAGTGGAGGAGATGATACGGGTGAAGCTGGTGCGGAAGCCGGCCCTGCTGGAGGACTCACTTGCCGCCCTGCGTGCAGGGATTGAGGCTTGAGGGTGGAGCCGGCCTGAGCTTTTCCTCCAGCCTTGCCTGATCCGCGTGCATCCGGGTTAATTGCAACCCCTCCGGGTTGTGCATGTTTAAGGAGTTCCTGTTTCATGCTCAAACGTTTTCCCCCCAAACCTGCGTCCCTCGCTGAGCTGGCCGATTATCAAGTTGCAGGCCTGAAGTGGACCGTCAGCCACGCGTTCAACAATTCCCCCTTCTACCGCGATAGACTGACTGCCGCCGGCATAACACCGGACCTGATCACCTCCCTTGACGACCTGCGCCGCCTGCCGTTCACTTCTGCCGACGACCTTGCCGCCGGGTATCCCTTCGCTTTGCGGGCCGCCCCATTTGCCGACCTGGTCCGCATCCACGCGTCTTCCGGAACCACCGGAAAGAGAAAGGTCCTCTGCTACACTCAGAAGGATCTGGACGACTGGCAGAACATGTTTGCCCGCTGTTACGAGATGGCCGGCCTCACCAGGGAGGACCGGGTGCAGATTGCCGTCGGCTACGGGCTTTGGACTGCCGGAGTCGGATTTCAGCAGGCGTGCGAGAAGTTCGGCGCCCTGGCCATACCGGTCGGCCCCGGAAACCTGGAGCTGCAGATAACCTTTCTTCAGGACCTTCAGTCCACCGTCTTCTGTTGCACCGCTTCGATGGGGCTCCTTCTAGCCGAGGAGGTCAACCGGCTTGGACTCAAGAGTACCCTCAACGTAAAAAAAATAATCATGGGGGCGGAGAGGTCGAGCCCGGCCATGCTGGAGACGATGCGAGAGTTCCTGGGGGTCGAGGAGATCTACGACATAACCGGCCTTACCGAACTCTACGGCCCCGGTACGGGGCTTTCGTGCCGCTGCAATACCGGAATCCACTACTGGCCCGACTATTACATCCTCGAAGTGCTCGACCCGGAGACCCTGGAGCCGGTGGCGCCCGGGGAAGTGGGGGAAATGGTCTACACCTCGCTGCACAAAGAGGGGGTTCCCTTCATCCGGTATCGTTCCCGTGACCTGACGCGCCTAATCGATGGGGAATGTCCCTGCGGCTGCTGGCTTCCGCGTCACGATCGGATCCTGGGGCGCTCGGATGACGTGGTCATTTTCCGTGGCGTCAACATCTATCCCGGTCAGATCGACGAGATCCTCACCAGGGTGAGCGGCATCGGGAGCGAGTATCAGGTGCTGTTCGATCACGGATCAGATGGCCGTGACTACATGCTCATCCGGGTGGAGCGGGCATGCAACGGAGAGGCGCTACCAGATGAGCAGGTGGCGAAAAAGATTTCCTCCGGGGTGAAACATACACTGCTCGTCTCTCCCCAGGTCGAGCTGCTGGACTATGGGACCCTCCCGCGGTCGGAGCGGAAGACGAAGCGGATTTTCGATAATCGGAAGTTTTAACTGACAACCTGCCACAGAGGCACAGAGGCACGGAGAAAGCTTGTGCCTTTCCGGCAATCTTGGGACAAACTCCAGTCTTATCTGCTGGTGTTTTTCCTACTGGATTGATCTCTGTGTCTCCGCGCCTCTGTGGCAGATTTTAGTTTCAGGAGGTAACCATGAAATTGCGCAATTTGCTCCTTTCCCTCTCCATGCTGCTCCTGCCGACTGTCGGCGCTCACGCTGCCGGCCCCGTTACACTCACTTACGCCAACTTCCCGCCCGCCGCCACCTTTCCGAGCGTTCAGATGGAGCGCTGGGCGAAGGAGGTGGAGAAGCGGACGGGGGGGAAGGTGAAGGTGAAGACCTTTCCTGGAGGCACCCTCCTGAACGCCAAGAACATGCTGGAAGGGGTCAATTCCGGGATTGCCGACATAGGCAATTTTGCCATGAGCTACCAGCCGGGACGCTTCCCTGTTTCCGAGGCTGTGGACCTTCCCTACGGCTTCACAAGCTCCAAGGTAGCGAGCCAAGTACTATTCGACCTGGTACAGAAATACAAGCCGAGAGAATTCGAGAAGGTCAAGATGGTTACCCTCTTCACCTGCCCTCCAACCAACCTGATGACGAGCAAGCCCGTCAGGTCTCTGAAAGACCTCAAGGGGATGGAACTGCGGGTGGCGGGGACTAGCGCGGAAGTGGCAAAGCGGCTTGGCGCTGTGCCGGTTGCAATGCCCCAGTCGGAAACCCCCGAGGCGATCCAGAAAGGGGTCGTGAAGGGGATGGTTTCATCCCTGGAGATACTCCAGGATTTCAAGTTCGCCGCCTACACCCCTCATGCGACGATTGTCAATCTTCCCGTGGTTTCCTTCGCCGTGGTGATGAACAAGGCAAAGTGGGATTCCCTCCCGGCTGACGTAAAGAAGGTGATCGACGACCTGTCGCGCGAGCAGGCGGTCTGGACCGGTGAATACGTAGATCGCCACGTGCAGGAGGCCCTGGCCTGGTCGAAGAAGAATTACGCGCATAATGTCCATACCCTTCCGGCTGCCGATCAGAAGCAGGTGGACGCCCTCCTGGCGCCGATGGTCCAGGAATACGTGAAAAAAGTAAGTTCCCAGGGCTTGAACGGCAACCAGCTGGTGGCCGAGGTCCGGGCGCTCAAGTCGAAGTACGAATCCCAAGGGAAGAAGGCACCGAGGAAGAAATAAACACGAGGAGTCGGAGTCGGAACCCGGGAACCGGCATCTAGCCGGATTCCCGGGTTGTTGCGTCTTATGGACAGGTTCGTCAGTTATCTATCAAGGTTTTTCATGCTGGCAGGAGGAATTGCCCTGCTGCTCCTTGTCCTGCTCGCGACGGGGAACGTGGTGCTGCGCATCGTCAAGGTTCCTTTCGCGGGAACGTACGAAATCGTATCGTTCCTGGGGTCGCTGGTGATTGCAGGTGCGCTCGGGCACACCCAGAGGAAGAAAGATCACATCGTCGTGGACATCCTTTCGGAGAAGTTCCCACTTCTTGTAAAGCGCTTCCTCGACGTGGTGAATTTCGCCGTAACCTGCATCCTCTTCGGCATCGTCAGCTGGCAGTTGGTCGTCTGGGGGGATAAGCTGCGCCTGTCCGGAGAGCTGTCGGAAACCCTGCAGTTCCGGTACTACCCCTTCGTGTACGGAGTGGCGGCCGGCTTCGCCCTTCTCACCCTCGTGCTCTTCCTTGACTGCATGCGCGCAATTTTCCACCGCGAGGAGATCCAATGACCGGTCCGATGATGGGGGTCACCGGGATCCTCGTGATGTTCTTCATGCTCTTCGTGCTCCGCATCCCTGCGGCGTTCACAATGCTTCTCGTCGGTTTCTTCGGCATGGCCGCAGCCACCTCCTTCGAGGCGGCATGCGCGATGATAGGCTCAGAGCTTTGGAACAGCTTCTCCAGCTACGGCCTCACGGTGATACCCCTCTTCATCCTCGTAGGAGAGATCGTCCACTACGCCGGGTACAACAACAGCCTCTACTTCGCGACCTACAAGTGGTTCGGCCACCGTCGCGGAGGCTTGGCGATGACCACCATCATGGCATCCGCAGCTTTTTCCGCCATCAGCGGCTCCAATACCGCCACCGCCGCCACCATGAGCGCAGTGGCGATACCCGCCATGAAAGAGTACAAGTACCATCCTCTCCTCAATGCAGGATCGGTCGCCGCCGGGGCAACCCTTGGCGTATTGATTCCCCCGAGCATTGTTCTGGTTGTCTACGGGCTATATACCGGCCAGTCCATAGGCAAGCTCTTCTTCGGCAATGTGATTCCGAGCGCCATCCTCACCACCCTCATCCTCGGTACCGTCGTAGTCCTCTGCCGCCTGCATCCTGAATGGGGACCTGCGGGGCCCAGGAGCAGCTGGCGCGAACGGTTTGCGGCGCTTCCCGAAGCCGTCGATATACTCCTCCTCTTCGCAGTGATCATGTTCGCTCTCTTCACCGGTGTTGTGACCGCCACCGAGGCCGCTGCCGTCAGCTGTTTCCTCGCCCTCATCATCTGCACGGTTCGCAGGAAACTGACGTTGAAGAAGCTGAGCGGGGCGTTCATCGATACCCTGCGAATTTCCTGCATGGTCTTTATGATCGTGGCCGGAGCGGTGATCTTCGCCAAATTCCTTACCATCACCCGACTTCCCTATGAGACAGCTGAGTGGATCGGGACACTGGCGCTCCCGAAGTGGATGGTGCTCTGTGTAATCCTTCTGTGTTACATCATCGGCGGATGCATCATGGATGCTCTGGCGTTCCTCCTGGTGTCGCTCCCTATCTTCTATCCGCTAGTTACGCAGCTAGGCTACGATCCGATCTGGTTCGGGCAGGTGATAACCATCGTCACCACAATGGGCTCGATCATGCCCCCCATCGGAATCTGCTGCTATGTGGTCTCGGGCATGTCCGGCATCCCTCTCGGTACCGTGTTCCGCAGCGGGCTGTACTACATGCCGTCGTACATCATCTCCATCGCGGTCCTTATGGCGTCCCCTTACTGGACGGTGCTGGTGCTGTCAGACCTTGTAAAGTAGTCACAGTCGCACAAAAAAGTTCACTCAAGAGGAGGTCATCCCGATGGCACAAAAAACCGCAATCCTGCTCCTTCAGATGGGAGGGCCCGACTCCCTCGACGCCGTCAAGCCTTTTCTGATAAACCTTTTCAGCGACAGGGACATCATCAGGATAGGGCCTGCGTGGCTCCAGCCGGTTATCGCGCGCTTCATCGCATGGCGGCGAGCACCGAAGGTCGAGGATTACTATGACAAGATCGGGGGCAAGTCTCCAATCCGGGAGCTGACTGAGGCACAGGCTCGGGCGCTGGAGGAGGTGCTCGGTCCGGATTACCGGTGTTTCGTGGCGATGCGCTACTGGAAGCCTTCAACCATTGAGGCACTCGCGGCAATTAAACGGGAGGGAATTTCCCGCGTCGTCGCTCTTTCCCTCTACCCCCACTATTCACGGGCTACCACCGGTTCCAGCATAAACGAGCTCCGCCGGGTGCTGGGAGAGGCGGGGGTGTCCTTCGACCTGAAGATCATCGATCGCTTCTACAGCCATACCCGCTATATCGATGCACTGGAGGAGAAGATCCGGGAGGGGCTTCAGGCATTCCACCCGCTGGCTGAGGTGGAGCTCCTCTTTTCCGCACACTCACTTCCCCAGTCCTTCATCGAGGAGGGGGATCCGTACCTCTCCCACATCCAGGAGACAGTGCGGCTCGTCATGGAACGGTTCCAGGACGTAAACCACCACCTCTCATTCCAGTCTCGCGCCGGCCCGGTGAAGTGGCTGGAGCCTTCGACAGAGGAAATGCTCGGGCACCTGGCAGCAAAGGGAACCAAGAACCTGCTCGTGGTGCCCCTCTCCTTCGTCTCCGACCACATCGAGACGCTTTACGAGATTGACGTTCAGCTGGCGGAAGAGGCGTTCAAGATCGGCTACGCCAAGTTCTGGCGAAGCCCGTCGCTCAATAGTTCGCCTGCTTTCATAGACTGTCTGGCGGACCTGGTGCGCGGGGTCAAATAGGCGGCTTCGATCTTCGCCCCATCTCGCCTCCGTCCTCGTCCCTCCCTTGTGCGACGTGGCGCTGCCACGCCTCCGCGGGCGCTCCTGCGGGTGAGACGATATGGGGCAAATCTCGCAGCCGCTGGGGCACGCTACGATCGGCTAGTGATGCGTTGCCGGCGCTCCCTGATTCTGGCTCCTTGCGACTAGGTAGTAAACTATGCCGAGGATTAGCAGGGTACCGGCAAGAAATATCTGAGTTTCTAGAGCGTCGTGCCGCAGCGTGGAGATGAGGATTTCCCGGATCAGCGCCACGATGATCACACCGATGAACACGAGGATATTGAATCTTCCCCCCTTGAGGGTCTTGATCTCGTTGTCGATCAGCTCGATCATCATCCAGAGGATGAGGAGGGAGCCGAGTGCCGAGAGAATCCCCTTTTCGATGTTCCCCCTGAAGATGTGAAAGAGGTCCCAGACGAACAGGAGCACCACCGAAATCGAGACTCCTGCAAGTGCGAGCACCAGTACGAGATTCAGGCCGTATGTGAAACGTTCGGTCGCCTGGATGAGCTTCGATTCGAGGCGGTGGGATAGGAATACTTTGCTGAGCTCCGCCTCCTGGTATGAGGCGCTAAGTACGTCGAGGTTGATGTCGATGATCTTCTCTGCCGCATTCCGATACTTGCGCCTTTCCTGGATGTTGGGGAAGTTCTCCTGAAGTACCTCTATGACGAAGTGGCGCACCACGTTCATTGCCGCATTGACATAGTGTGCATTGAGGCCGACGCGCACATGGGCGTGCCCGATCTTCTGCAGAGTGTGGAGGTACTGGTTGTCGTAAGCTCCGCTGAAGAGCGAGACGAACCAGTGCTTGTGGGTGGCCTTCAGGCGCGCCAGGAGCATGTCATCCTTCAGGTATTCTGCGGTCTCGGGTATGCCGAGGAGGTAGTCGTAGAACTCGGACGCCATCCGCTCCTGGTTTGCCGCCATGAGAGGAAGAAGCTCCTTCAGAAGCTCTGCATCCTCTTCGGTGAAGAAATAATGCATCCTGATTTCCTGCATCGTGAGCATCGGCTCGTTCTCCTTTAGGCTGGGGTGTGGTAGAGTATAGGCGGAAACGCTGCCGGTTGACAAACCTGTAAACGTGTAAACATCTGTAAACATGAAGACGTGTCACATCTGCAAAAAAGAGTTTTCTGAAGACTCGTCAGGTTCTGTATTCGTCGAGGCGGGAGAGTGGCTTTCGGAGGAGCTCTGGCTCGACGCCGGAGAGCTGTGCCAGCAGTGTCTGGAGAACCGTGCGAAGCTGGCCATGATGTACCTCCACGAATATAACACCTGATCGGCGTCCACCTTCAGCCCATCTTCCGCCGCTTCTCGGGCACCGGCTCCTCGACGTAGCGCTGTTTATGCCCCAGAGGGTACTACGCCTGCGGGCCCGCTTCCTCGGTCGCGACAGAATCTGGGCCGAATCTGGACACCTCATATCGGACTTTTTAGGAGAAACCGGATGGAAACAGTCACTCTTGATGGGATCACGCTCTCTTTGGCGAGTCCGGTAAAGCTCCCTCTCAAATGGATCGGCCAGGAGGAACTGCTGCGGCAGCTCCTTGCAGCTTGGATGGTGATCGACGACCGGGATATACCCTTCAACCCGCGTCTCATCGGGAAACCGGGGGTCGGGAAGACCACCCTCGCCTATGCGGCGGCGCGCCGCCTCGATCGGCCGGTCTACCTCTTCCAGGCGACGATGGACACCCGCCCCGAGGACCTTATCGTGACCCCCGTGGTGGGGCCGGACGGGAAGATCCAGTACGCGGGATCGTCCCTCGTCTCCGCCATGGTCAAGGGAGGGGTGCTCATCCTAGACGAGGGGAACCGGATGAGCGAGAAGTCTTGGGCGTCTCTCGCCCCGCTCCTCGACGACCGGCGGTACGTGGAGTCGATCATCACCGGGCTTCGCATCCCCGCCCATCCTGATTTCAGGATCGTCGTCACCATGAACGAGGACGCCTCCACTTTCGAGGTCCCCGAGTACATCCACTCCCGGCTCCAGCCGCAGATCTACATCGATTTCCCGGAAGCTGACGAGGAGCTCCTTATCCTCAGGGAGAACCTTCCTTTTTCGAGCGACCGGATTCTGCGCTACGTGGTCGACTTCCTCCAGCGCGCCCATGCCGCAGATGAGCTCTATTCGGTGAGGGACGGGATCAATATCGCCCGATACGCCCTCAAGATGATGACAGCCACCGAAAAAGAGCCGGCCGATCTGCTGCCGCTGGCTGTCGAGCGGATTCTCGGTGAAGAGGCGCTGAGATATCTCAGGTAGCCATACTTTCCAGAGGTAGCACGTAATGCCGCACCGGCTTCACCTCGAAATATTCGGACCAGTACATGGGCTTCCCATACTCCATTACCGAATGGAGTTTGCCCATCTCGTGCGCCAGGCGGTCGAGTCGCTCAAGCCCGACTGCATCGCCATCGAACTCCCCGCAACTCTCGATGCTCCATTCCGCAGGGGAATCGCCCGGCTGCCCCAGGTGTCCGTGCTCATGTACGAAATAAAAACGACGGGGAGGCAGGCAGCGCCCGAAACCGTCTGCCTTCTCCTGGAGCCGGCGGATCCTGTTACCGAAGCAGGGAGGATGGCGGTAGAGAGGGGAATTCCCCTCCACCTGATCGACGTGGATCTGGACGATTATCCGGAACACCGGGAGCCGGTACCCGACAGTTACGCCATCCACCGGGTAGGTCTGCCGGCCTACTACGAGCAGTACGCGGCCGCAACCTCCTCCACCGTTCCGGAACCGGAGGACCTGCGCCGGGAGAAGGGGATGGCTTACCGGCTTCAGGAGCTTTCCTCTAGGCACGAGCGGATCCTCTTCATCTGCGGAATGGCCCACCTGGCGCGTATCAAGGAGCTCTTCGCCAAACCTCAGGCGATGCCGCTGGAAAAAACGAGGCGAAGCAACGTGCGGCTCTGCAACCTTCACCCGGACTCCTGCCGGGAGGTGCTGGGAGAGTACCCGTTTCTCAATGCCCTTTACGATCTGCGCCGCAACCCCCTCCCTCCCCTTCCGGCGGTGCAGGCATACTCCCTGCGCAAGCGGTTCAATGCACTCGAACTGATTTCCGGCGGAAAGAAGGAAGTTCCCGAAGAGGAGGTGCTGCGGGAAGCGGTTGAGCGAAGCGCGCGCCTTCTGGGGAAGGAAAGGGAGATGCCCGACCGGCAGCGGATTGCTCTCCGGCTCTTCCTGGAGTCTGCCCGCCACTACAGGCAGGAGACGGGCGAGCCGGTCCATCTATGGCAGAAGCGCGCCTTCTTCAGGTTTTCCCGCAACTATGCGCTGGCGTCCGGCCAACTCCTTCCCGACCTGTTCCAGATGCTCGCAAGTGCCCGCGGCTGTGTTGACGACAATTTCGCCTACGCCCTTTTCCGCCTCGCTACCTTTTACCCCTGGCAGAAGGAGGCCTCCGACGTACAAACAGTCAGACTTTCACCGGAGGATTTCCGTGCAGGTACGCGCCGTCTGCGGTTCAGGCCGCGGCAGCAGCGTCCCGGCAAGGGGTTGTCGCATCTCCAGTTCCTGAAGCGGAAAAGGGAGAAAAAGCCGGGAGACTGGCTGAAAGGCTTCGACGATCCTTCCATCTGCTCCTATCCGCCGGAAGACATCGTCATCGAGCAGTACGGACACTTCCTGAAGAAGAAAGGCGCGAAGCAGCTGTCTGAAGAGCAGAGCAGGGTAGAACCTTTCAGTGCTTCGCTTCTTGACGGGATCGACATGCGGGAAACTCTGCGCAACCTGCACGAGGGGAGGATTTACGTGCGGGAGAACCAGCGGGTGAAGGGAGGCGTGGGGGCTGTCGTAGTCATATTCGACGAAGACGGGGGAAGCTCCCGCTACCCCTACCTCATGACCTGGCTTGGAGAGCACGAGCAGGAGTCGGACATGGCCTTCTACGGGACCGCTCCCGGCGACAACATCGTAGGGCCTGGAATCTCGCGCTGCGAGTATGGAGGGCTTATCCTCTCCTACCCGCCCCGCCGCATGCTCGATGTGTGGCACGACCCGGACTATTCATTTGCGCGAAGCAAGCCGGAAGTGCTGCTTCTTGCCGCCCTGGACTACTCCCGGGAGCCCCACGTGGTCTATGCAGCGGCAAAACCTCCGCGGAGCTATTTTCGGCAGATAGCTGCCAGGCTCGGCAAGAAGATCGTCTACATCCCCCTCGGCTCACTGTCCCCGGTCAAGCTGAAGCAGCTCAGGGTATTCCACGTTCTCTACGGCAAGGATAAAAGAGAGATCGCCAAGGATTATGTCTGGTAATCGGAAGGTTGTTGAAAACAGCCATCTCGCCGCCGTCCTCGAAAACCTCCGTGTGCGGCGTAGTGTTGCTACGCCTCCGTAGGGCTTTCTGCGGGTGCGACTATCTGGCTATTTTTGAACAACCCGAGTTTTTTCAACGACCTTTTCAGTGAGCATCAGCCCCGCCGAAGCGCCCGCTTGTCTCCTACACGAATTGTCACCTTTTCCTGGTCGAAATATTCGAGGACCGGAATCATGAATTTACGGGATAACCCCGTCAGTTCACGGAACTCTCCGGGCGTTATTTCCTTCTTCTCCTTAAGGAACCCGACGAGCTTTTCCCGGAGAAGCGCAAGGGACTCCGGCGCATAGAAGAGGTCGTTTTTCACCTTCACACTCTTTCCCTCGCGAACAAGGAGGTGGAGGTGGTCCAGCACTTCCTTCTCCTTCGCCTTGACGGCCTCGGCCAGTTCCTTGACGGTGGGGGGCTCGATTCCTGCCTTCCGGAGCGCGGCCTGCAAGGGGACAGAGAGACGCGACCCATTATCGGAGGGCTTCTCTCCCGTCGTTGCCTTCACGAGGTCCCGCTCCACCGCCACTTTCCCTTCTTTTTCCAGTGCAGCGAGAAGAGGCCCGAAGAATCGGGAGTCGGCACGCTTCGGGATTCGGGATTTGAGCTCCTCCTTTCCCATTCCGTTGCGGAGCGGATTCTCCCTGAGGTAAGTTGCCAGTTCGGATGAGATAAACTCTTTCAGCGAGTCGAAGGTGGGGCGGGTCATGAAGATCCTCGGTTCCCGCACTACCTGCACAACTGAGCCTTTTGACAGGAGCTCCGCCAGGAGAACATCCAACCGCCTGATGGGAAGGCCGCTTCGCTGGGAGAGTTCCTCAAGAGAGATGCCCGACAGTAGAGCTTCCCGTACGAGAAAAAGAACGCGGTCGGCTTCATCCCCTTCATCCAGAGCGGCCAGCAGGGCGAGGGCATCCTCGTTGCGGCGCCGGCGGCGGGGAGGCGCCGGATCGAGCACCCTTCCACCTCCCAGGGTTGCCTGGGGTGAATAGCTCCGCAATACGAAAGGGTCCCCGGGAAGAAGGAGTGCCGACGATCCGAGCCGCAATTGCGCAAAAGCAGTTTCTCCCGGCTTCAGGCTGTCGCGGTCCAGTAGGATGACCTGGGCGGGCACTTCGTAGGTAGCGGAATGAAGGCGGAGCGTTGCCCGGTGTCGAAGTTCCCGCGGTGCGGAAGGGAGGTAGTGAAGTCGTGTGTCCACAGTCCAGGTAGGGTGATATATGCCCCGTGGAACCACGATGTCACCACGGGAAACCTCCGTGTGCTCGACCCCCTGCAGGTTCACCGCGACCCTCTGACCGGCAGAGGCAACATCGCTCTTCATGCCGTGTGTCTGAACGCCGCGCACCCGCCCTTCCCGGTGCAGCGGGAGTAGTTCGACCTCATCACCCACCCGTACCTCCCCGGAAAGGAGCGTTCCTGTGACCACCGTCCCGAACCCGGGGACGGTAAATACGCGATCAACCGGAAGGCGGAACCGGCCCGCTGCCTTCTTCTCTTCCACCTCGGCGCAGAGACGTGCCAGTTCGACTTTCAGTGCATCGATCCCCTCACCCGTCCTGGACGATACCGGGATGATCCGTGCTCCTTCGAGAAAGGTGCCCGAGAGGTAGTCGGCAACCTCCTCGCCCGCCAGGGCAAGCCAGTCCGCATCCACGAGGTCGCTTTTGGTAAGCGCCACAACCCCCCGTTTCACCCCGAGCAACTGGCAGATTTCCAGGTGTTCCCGGGTCTGCGGCATGATTCCTTCGTCAGCGGCAATGACGAGCATAACGAGATCCATCCCCCCGACTCCCGCCACCATCGTCCGTACGAAGCGTTCGTGACCGGGAACATCGACGATGCCGATTTCGATGCCCCCCGGTAGCGAGAGGTGGGCGAAGCCGAGCTCGATGGTAATCCCGCGCGCCTTCTCCTCGGGAAGCCTGTCCGTGTCGATCCCGGTAAGGGTTTTGACTAGTGATGTCTTGCCGTGGTCGATGTGCCCTGCTGTGCCGAGTATGAGGTGCTTCATGCCTTCCATTTTCCGCGGAAGACGATTTCCTCCAGCGGCTTGCGCGGCGGGCCTCCCTTAGACTCACCTTCCGGATACCCCAGGGGGAAGAGCCCTACGATCCGTATTTCGGGTGGAATATCGAGGATTTCGGCTATTCCTTCTTCGTCATACACCCCGACGAAGACCGATCCCAGCCCCACGGCATGGGCGGCGAGCATCAGGTTCTGGGCCGCGATCCCCACATCGCAGAGGTAGTATTGCTGCCCCCGAAGGTCACCCGAGTCTCCCGGCACTCCGCAAGCGACCAACACCACCGGAGCCTCCGCCAAGGCCTTCTGGGCGGGGTTGGTCTTGTATCCCCTGGGTGCGAAGTAGCTTTCCACGTTGGACAACTGGCTGAGCTGCGCGCGCGCTTCCGGGTCCTCAACCACAACAAATCGCCAACACTGCATGTTGGCCCAGGATGGGGCGAGGCGGGCCGCTTCGAGGACTGCGGCAAGTTTTTCCGCCTCTACCGGGCGACTCGAAAATTTACGTACACTCCTTCTCGTCCTGATAGCTTCAAGTGCATCCATAGTGAACCTCCTTTGCGCATGGCTTCCACACCAATCTATTAGCTTCGGAAGTGGGCTAGGTCAATAGTATAGATTAAATATCCCGTTGTTGCGAGGGGATGGCGCATGTTTCCCTGATCTCTTTTGTTACAATGGATGTATCAACGGCGTGTCGGGAAACTGGTCGCCCTGAAAGGAGGGAAATCATGAAAAAACTGATGCTGGCGGCAGTCGCATGGTTCCTGGTCGGTGCAACTTCGGCACAGGCGCAGGAGGTGATCCGTTTGTACGGGCCGGGAGGGCCTGCCCCTGCCATGAAGGAAGCGGCGACGACATTCGGAAAGAAGGCGGGCGTGCAGATCGAAATTACAGCAGGGCCGTCAAGTCAGTGGGTCGATCGTGCAAAAAAGGATGCCGACATTATCTACAGCGGATCGGAAACCATGATGACGGATCTGGTGTTTGCTCTGGAAGGCATCATCTCTCACACCGACGTTCGACCTCTTTATCTGCGGCCCCTGTCGATGCTGGTCCGCCCGGGTAATCCGAGAGCGATCAAGGGATTCAACGACCTGCTCAGGCCCGACGTGAAGATCCTGGTGGTGAACGGTGCGGGGCAGAGCGGAGTATGGGAGGATATGGCGGGGCGGAAGGGGGATATCGGGACAGTGCGAACGATACGGGGCAATATAGCCGCATTCGCTAAAAGCAGCGCAGAGGCTCGTCAGATGTGGATGGAGCGGCAGGACATCGACGTGTGGCTCATCTGGAATATCTGGCAGGTGGCAAACCGGGAGCTCGCAGAGACGGTCCCCCTGGAGCCGGAATACCGCATCTACCGCGACACCGGCATAGCTCTGACCCTGCAGGGGAAGGGAAAGCCTGCGGCCAGGGGATTTGCTGATTTTCTAGCATCACCTGAGGGGGCTAAGATATTCAGGAAATGGGGGTGGATCACACCCTGACGTTACTCTCCCGCAAGGTGACGAAGCGTGTCCGCTAGCTCCAGGGCGGCTATGCCGAAGAACCGCCGGAAAATCTTTCCGTTTGGTGCGGGGGGGTAAAGGGGGAGCGCCAGGCGGTATACAAGGTCGAGCAGCCCGTCGTGCCTGTTCTCTTCGAGGAACAGCCCGCCGTATTGATGGATCGGGGCATAGAGAAGAGCTTCCTCCATGATGCTTTCGTCGTCGCTCCAGTACGGAAGGATCGTTTCCAGGGAGAGGCAAAGACCTTCCCCCGTCACGTCCTCCATGATGAAGAGGAGAAGCTCGTCCTGGGGTGATCCCCCGTGCCCTGCCGTTTCAGTGCAGACCACGGCGGCAGGAAGCACCATGAGCTGTCCGTGGTTGGGATCGAGACCGTACGGCCATTCTCGGTTCTGCAGGTAGCGCTCCAGGTGCTGGTATGCCTTTGTCTGCCAACGGTCCATGCCACGGTAAAATCCTGTGCGCAGCGCATCACGGGCGTCGATCAGTTCTTCGAGAGGAATGAACTGTTCCTCTTCCTTCCCTTTGGATCGGTTGCCCCGCTTTTCGGGATTGTTCACCACAAGCCGCAGGGGGGGGCGTTTGCGTTCATCTTTATCCTGAGTCATCGATACCTTTCAAGTCGCATGAAGCAATGGCAGAAATCGCACAGCAGCGGTGCCACGCTTGGCAGCTTTTGCTGCAGGCTGGTAACGGTTACTATAGCCAATGGGCTGCCTGATGCAAACAGGAATTTGACTACACCCCAAAAACCCTCCCGCAGCAAACTCCTTCCAGCTCCCCCCGCCCGGCATTCGCCGTGTCAGCTCCAGCAGGCTCAAGTGCAGGGTGTTGCTGCCGAAACGGCAATATATATTTAAACATATAGAAAGGATGCTCATGAACCGTCTCTGGAGTTTCTACCTCGACTTCTCCATCAGAGTGCGCCTCGCCATTCTTTGCATCTGCTACAGTGCCTGCATCGTTGCCACCGCAGTCGCCTTCCAGTTCGATTCCTTTGCCGTCAAGTACGGCTCTCTCGCGCTCTTCATCATTCTCGGGGGGATCTTCGGCGCTCTCAATATCTGGTCCATCGACGGGCCGCTTCAGCGGGCGGTCGGCCATCTGAACACGATGTCCCAGGGTGACCTGAGCAGGCAGATGGAGATCGAGTTCGACAACGAACTGAGCCGGATGCTCAGGGCGATGATGGCGATGCAGGAATCGATGTGCGGAGTGCTCTCGGGGGTGCAGGATGCGGGGCTTCAGATGGAGCAGTCTTCCTTCCAGATCGCGGACATCTCCGGGAAATTCTCGGAGGTGAGCGCGGAACAGCAGCAGCGTTTCGAGGCCGTTTCCTCCGCGACCGTCGAATTGCAGCAGACCTCCGACTCGATCAGGGAGATGGCGGAATCTGCGCGGGGAAAGGCGGGAGAAACCCAGACCGAGGCGGAACGCGGGATGCAGGCCGTTACCGACAACATCGAGATGATGAAGAGCACCGTGCGGGAGGTTGACGTTGCGGCGGCGGAGACGTCGGCGCTTCAGTCCGTGGGAGAAAAGATCCAGCAGATCGTGGTGAGCATCACCGATATTGCGGACCAGACGAACCTGCTCGCGCTCAACGCTGCCATCGAAGCTGCACGGGCAGGAGACCAGGGTCGCGGATTCGCCGTCGTTGCAGACGAGGTCCGCTCGCTCGCTGCCCGCACCTCCAAAGAGACGGAAGAGATAGCTCGCATCATCGATGAATTCGGAGGGCAGGTGGACAAGACGACCCGCACCATGGAAACAGTCGTTACACGGGTGAAAGAGAGCGAGAGCAAGTCCGAGGAAACCGCCGCAGTGATTGAGCGGATGGTGGATTCGGTACGCCACTCGGCGACGGCGAACCTGCGCATATCGGAGGAGAGCCGGGAGCAGATGGCAAGACTCGCGCAGTTCCAGGAAACGCTCGGTTCCCTCGCCACGACGCTCAGGGAGAGCACCTCGAGAGTGGAAGTGACTGCGACCATCAGCGCCGACCTCAACCGGGTTGCTCACGATCTCAACTCGATGATGGCGCGGTTCCACTTCAACAAGGACGCCGTTGTCCGCACGGCCGGCCTTGAGAAACGCCGCCACCCGCGGGCACATAATGGCCTGCTGACGCTTCTGCATCTCCCGGACGGGGTCTCGAAGGTCGAGGGGATCAGCAGCGACTTCAGCATGTCGGGGATGCAGCTTCGAATCCCCGTGTCGGCAGGTGTTTCCACCGGCGACCCGGTACTGCTCGAAGTGATGACCCCCTGCGCTTCGCTCGCCGAGTACAACAGCCAGCAACCGTTTAAGGTGGGGGCACGGGTAGTGTGGTGCCGAAACCAGGAGCACGGCCTGGCGTGCGGCGTCGAGTTCGATGGCGTCGAGCAGGCGCAGAAGGAGCGGCTGAGAGCAGCGTTCGAGTACTTCCACAAACCGGCCGACTATGCCGCGTGAGCTGAGCTTCGGCCTGTTCATGCGTCAAACGTACACGAGACAGTGCCGAACGGTGTAAGAGATAATAGTTAAATCCGCTTGTCTTGTTCCTGATGGCGATAGGATGGTAGCCCCCGCCTGCCCCCTGAGAATTCTGCCTGCTGCCCCGCCTGCCCGGATGGGTGCCTGTCTTGTTAAGAAAGTCCGTTTTTTCCCGAAGAAGAAAAAACATAACAACTACAACTTCCGGAGCAATTGAATGGGAATATTGAAAGACGATGCCTCCACCTGGTCTGACATCGTAACTCGCACCCTCTACAGAAAAATCACTAAGGGTCATGAACTTCATGAAAAGGAGCAATTCAGCGATCTCCATCGCCGGACGGTGCTGGTAGCCAAAGCGAGATGGATCATACTGCTGTTGATAGGTATTTACGGTGCTTGCGCGGGAAGTTTTTTTTATTTCAGCCGATTCGGCTTCTTCCTTACGCATTCACAGCAGCTCGTCCTTTTAGGCAGCGTGCTCGCAGTTGTGTTCTACAACTCTGCCTATCACTTTTTCTATGGAACGATCTCCCGGATCAGGTGGGCAGGTTTTTTCCAGATTCTGCTCGACATCCTCTTCGTCACCATCCTCATCCATTTCAGCGGCGGAGTTGCCAGCTGGTTTTGGCCAGTGTATCTGCTGGTCACGATCGAAGCGGCTTTTCTCCTGGACCGGACCAGGGATGTATGGGTGATGGGCGCTGTCGGCGGCGTTATATACGGAACATTGCTGGCAGCGGAATACGCCGGATCCGTTCAACACATGAAAATGCCGTTTGTAGCAGGTGACGTTCACCTGGATTATCTTCATCTTGTCCTGATGTGGTCATGGGTCGCCATTCTGAACACTACGGCTGCGGTTATCCTCACGTTCCTCATGTCGGTGATCAGGCTTGAAACACGCCGTTTGCGACAAAGCGAGGAACGACTGCTCAGCTTCATCGATGCGGCAAATGACCTTATCGTCTGCGTTACTCCGAAAGGAGAGGTTATCTACGTGAACGAGGCCTGGCGGCAGGATCTGGGATATTCCCCAGAGGAATCTGCCGGAACGCTACTATGGGACATGGTCCATCCACACAGCAGGACACAGTTCAAGAAGCATGTGCAGCATGTCATCGAAGGGGGCAGCGGCGCGGTTATCGAGACTACTTTTACAACACGTGATGGACAGGACTTGGCTCTCGAAGGAGCAGTAACCTGCAGCCGTGAGAATGAAACGCAAGTGGCGGTATGGGGGATATTCCGCGACATAACCGAGCGCAAGATCGCCCAGGAGCAGCTTTACTACCTGGCACACTACGACACCCTCACCAACCTCCCCAATCGCGCCATGTTCGTAGACTGGCTGAAACGGGCCAAGGCGCAGGCGAGCCGATCCCGATCGGGAATCGCCATCATGTTTCTCGACCTGGATCGATTCAAGATCATAAATGATACATTGGGGCACCCGGTAGGAGACAAGCTGCTCCAGTCGGTAGCCAAACGGCTTTCCGCGTGTATGCGCGAAGTTGATACCGTTGCCCGCATCGGTGGCGATGAATTCATCATCGTCGCGGAGCAGATAAAGGAAAGGCTCGATGCCGACAAAATCGCCCAAAAGGTATTATCGGCCCTGTCCGAACCGTATCTGATCGATGAGCACGAACTGTTTATCACGACCAGCCTCGGTATCTCCCTCTATCCTGATGATGATGAGGATCTGGACAACCTGATCAAAAAAGCCGACATTGCCATGTACGCAGCAAAGAGCCATAAGCACAACACCTTCAAGTTCTATGACGCCTCCATGGACGAACATGCTTACAAGAGATTCACGCTTGAAAACGGCATCCGCAAAGCGCTCGAAAATGACGAATTCCGTCTGCACTATCAGCCCAAGGTAAATATCGTGACGGGAGAGATAACGGCAATGGAGGCGTTACTGCGCTGGGAACACCCCGACCTTGGGCTCGTCTCCCCGGTGGAATTCATCCCTGTCGCCGAAGAAACGGGGCTGATCCTCCCTCTGGGAGAATGGGTGCTGAACATGGCATGCATCCAGAACAAGCAGTGGCAGGCAGAGGGGCTTTTCAAGCTCCGTATTGCCGTCAACATATCAGGTCATCAACTCCAGCAGAAGAATTTCGTTCAAGTGGTGAAGCAGGCGCTGGAGCAAAGCGGCCTGGAGTACCAATACCTGGAACTGGAGATTACCGAAACGGTAATAATGCAGAGTCCAGAATTTACCGTTGCCGTGCTTAGTGAACTGAAGGAGATGGGGATCCACATCTCGATTGATGATTTCGGTACCGGCTATTCCTCTCTTTCCCACTTGAAGCGTTTTTCGGTAAATACCCTGAAAATCGACAAATCGTTCGTGCGTAATGTTGTCACCAATGTAACTGACGCGACGATAGCCAAGGCCATCATCTCTTTGGGCAGCAATCTCAACTTGAATGTCATTGCCGAAGGCGTCGAAACAGAGGGGCAACTATCTTTCCTGCGCGACACCATGTGTGACGAGATCCAGGGATATCTCTTCAGCAGGCCGATGACACCTGAAAAGGTCGTAGAATTTATGAAAGAGGATACGTCAGGTATGTTGAACGGACGAAGCTAGGCATACACTCCTCTCTCACAGTTCGATTCGCGGCCATGGAGAGCAAGTGGGGTCTGCAAAGCTGCAGTCCTGGAGGGCTTCAGGTTGGTCACTTCTGCTAACTTGCATCACTAAGTCATTGGGAAAATCGATTGTACGCGAGTTAAGAGCGTAGGGTCAGCCTGCCTGCACTAAAAAAAGATACACTTCCCTGTTTCCCTGAATGTGTAATAAATGTGGAGTGTCCCTGATTTTCCCCGGAGATGCAACTGCGGATTCCTGCACCACTTCGATTTTACTCCGGCGATTCGGTGGTACTCGAAGCGTTTTTCTGGGTTTAACGTAAAAAACATTTTACCTGTCCGTAAATAAAGTTTACACATTCATTCAAATTTACGAATTATTTTGCCCCTCCTTAATTTAAATACACATTCAGCTTGACTTGTTCCTGATGCCGGTGTTACACAGTCACGGTCGTGTAACACTATGCATTGGGAGCGCAGATGTTTCATTAGTTCGATTCTTTGAGCCGTCTTGTCAGCATTAGCTGTCGGGGCGGCTTTTTTTCATTTCACGATAGAGGGAAATGCATGAAGAGGTTGTAGAAGTTCTTTTGTATTATTGCTGCTGTCTTAGTCTGTATTTCCCCAGGAAAAGAAGGAGTTAGTCAACCAGAAAAGCAGCATAAGTGTTAGTCATTACGTTTTGTTACATGTTAAGCAGCATCCAAAAATATTAGCCATTTAAAATTATATAACAGGAGGAATATTATGTCAGGTCTTAGCTGGATAAAGGGAATTGCACTACTGTCATCAATAATTTATCTCTGTAGTTGCGCTTCTATAGTTTCAGGTGGTCCAAAGACACTGCCCATCATGTCTCAACCGGATGAGGCAAATTTTGAAATCATTGACATTAGGACGGGAAATACAATTCTTAAGGCAAGAACGCCTTACACTGCCACCCTTGAACGGTCGGCTGGTTTTTTCCAGAATGCAAAATACAAGATCAAATTAGTTAAGGATGGTTATTTGCCCCAAGAACATCAAATTGATTCAAGCATTAACGGATGGTATTTCGGCAACATTATCTTTGGTGGATTAATTGGCATTCTAATAGTAGATCCCGCTACAGGAGCAATGTGGAAAATTTATGATGACAATATTAATGTCAAATTATATCCCGATAGTAAGGAAGGCAGGATTTCACTAGCAACAGAAAAATATAATGGTGAAGAACCGTACAAAAATGATGACTATAACCAAGCAATAAGCGACACTACCACGGCAATTGGATACTATCCTGAATACATTGATGCTTATTGCTTAAGAAGCGCAGCATTTGTCAGAATTGGTGAGCTAGAAAAAGCAATGAGCGACCTTAACAAGGCTATCGAGTTAAAATCAGATTATCCCAGGGGATATAAGGAGAGAGCGGAGTTATACATAAAAAAGGATGAATTCAAAAAAGCTTTATCCGACCTTGACAAGGCAATATCTCTTAAATCAGATTATGCAGATGCTCTCTTAGTACGCGGAAAAACGCACTTAAGACTAAATAATAATGCTGAGGCAAAGACAGATATCAGGTCTGCCTGTGAGATGGGTAATACTAGTGCCTGCCACTTCCAGTTCTAAAGTACTTTTCGGCAAATCCTGCCGAAGCCGACTGTTTAATGGTAAAAGCCTCATAAGGGCCTACAAAAACTCGCCCTCGCTGCCATTGCAAGGAAATTATGATCGAACCAGGATATGACCACGTCGGTCTGAATGTAATTGATGTGGATGAGAGCATTGCGTTTCTCCAGGAGATGTTCGGGTTCAGCGTTATCAAGCGCTGGGACGAACCGAGGCAGGCTTTTGTCGGCAACGGAAGCGTTGTACTTGGCATAATGGAGAACAAGGAGTACGATTTCAGCCGGCACACCATGGCCCACATCGCCTTTTCCTGCGCCAAGGAGGATTTTCCCGATGTCGTGGAAAAGGTGAAGCGGCTCGGGGCGAAGATAGTTTCAGGACCTAAACCGCAACGGGAAGGGGAAACGATCCTGTTCCGCGATCCCTCCGGAAACATCTTCGAGGTGTGCTATCCCAGGCTCGTGACCTAAGCCCAGCAACAGGAGACTACCATGCACCTCATCCGCATAATCCCCCTCCTCGCTCTATTCCTTCCCATTTTCGCCAATGCCACCGAGTTCCGCAGCGTGCAGGCGATTCCACGAATAACCGCCGTCACCGTCTACCCAGACCGAGCCATGACGACCCGCACGGCAACCGTGAAGCTGACACGGGGAAGCTACCTCATCGCGCTGGAACCGCTGCCGGTTCTCCTGCAGGACGATTCCATCAGGGTCGAGGGGAAGGGAAGCGCCAGGGCGACCATCGTGGGCACCGAGGTAAAGCGGACCTTCCTGGAGCAGGTCCCGGAAAAGCGGGCCGGGGAGATCGAGGAGGAGATACGGACCCTGCAGCGCAAGCTCGGGAGCTTGGATGCCCGTATCACGGCACTCTCTGCCCAGAAGGGGTTCATCGAATCGATCAGGGTGGCATGGGGGGACCGGATATCCAAGGAGCTGGCAGTGGGGAAACCGACCTCGACAGAGCTGAACGAGGCGCTTACATTCGTCGGGGACGGAGTGGCGACGGTGGAGGAGAAGACACGGGATCTGGAGACGGAGAAGACTCGGCTCAGTGACAGGATTGACGCGCTCCATCGCGAGCTGGAAGCCGTTCGCGGCTCATCCCAGAGGGAATCGAAGCGCGTGGAGGTGACGGTCGAGGCGGCTGCTGACGGAGAACTCACGCTGGAGCTTTCCGGGGTTGTACCCCATGCAGGGTGGGAGCCTTCCTACGATGCGCGCCTCTCCCCCGAAGGAAGCTCGACGGAGCTTGTATTCAGGGCCCAGGTGCGGCAGCAGACGGGGGAGGACTGGAATGATGTGAACCTTTCCCTCTCCACCGCCCGCCCCGCCATCGGCGGAACCCCCCCCGAGCTGAATCCCTGGCGGGTCTCCTTCTTCCGTCCGATGCCTGTCCGCGCCTTTTCGGCACCGCCACCGGCGCCACTCGGAATGAGGGCTTACGGGGCAGCGCCAAAAGCGGAAGATGGCGCCGCCATGGCGGAGGCGGCTCCGGCTGCGGACTATCTCACCGCACAGGTGGCAGAAGAGCAGACGTCGATCCTCTTCCAGATATCGCGATCGGTGGACATCCCCTCCGACGGCACGCGGCACGGGAACGTGGTGGCGATCCAGAAGATTCCGGTGACGGTGGAGTACCTTGCAGTGCCGAAGCGCTCTCCCCACGCCTACCTCCGGTCGGAGCTAGTGAACAGGGCCACCTACCCTCTTCTTCCCGGCAAGGTGAATATTTTCTCCGGCGGCAGTTTTACCGGCAGTTCGTACCTGAAAAGGGTAGCCCCCGGCGAGAAGTTCGACCTCTTTTTCGGAGTCGACGACCAGATAACAGTAAAGCGGGAGGAGCTGAAGCGCCACGCTGAGGCCGGGCTTTTCGGCAAAAACAGGCAGACCTACCTCTACCGCATCGAAGCAGGGAACTTCCGGAAAGAAGGGCAGACACTTACCATCCGCGACCAGCTGCCGGTGGCGGAGGACGAGGAGATCAAGGTCTCCCTCGAAAGCCCAAGCAGGAAGCCGGACGAGCAGAAGCCGGATGGCACACTGACGTGGAAGATTCGGGTCGAGCCGGGGAAGAAAGAGGCGCTCACCTTCGGTATCGCCGTGGAGTACCCGAAGGATCGGGAAGTCTCAGGGCTGTAATATTGACTTAGGGAGTTTGAACATGGTGAAGAAAATGGTTATGTACTGTAGTGTAGTGGCCGGACTCCTGCTGCTCTCTTCGTGTGGCGGCGGGAACAGCTCCGTTTCCACCGTGTCCGGAGTCGCCGCTGCCGGGGCACCCCTCTCCGGCACCGCGTACCTCAAGGATTCCTCCAGCCCAGCTGTTGAACTTTCGGTACCCATAGCTGCAGACGGGTCGTTCTCCTTTGATGTCACCAATCTGACACCACCTTTTCTCCTTAAAGCAGCCGGCACATCCAACGGGAGCAGCGTTACGCTTTATTCCGCTTCAAGCTCCCCAGGCATTGCCAATATAAACCCGCTCTCTCACCTTGCCGTATCCATGGCAAACGGAAGCGACAACCTCACCGATCTTTACAGCTCTACTGATACGGCTAGAATGCGCACCGTTGCTGCGGCTCTGCCCGATGCGATCACAGCCCTCCAGAGGGTTTTTCAGCCGACGCTTGTCTGGTTTGAAGCAACGACGGCCAATTTCATTTCCGACCCATTTGCAGCGAACCATACCGGACTCGACCTATTTCTGGACATGACCTCTATTTCCACGAGCAACGGCGTGGTTAAGGTTACCGACAGGGGCCTGAACCGGACCAGCTATACACATCTTTCTGACCTGGATTCAGGATCGTTTGATCTCGTAGCTACCTCTATTCCTCGCGCAGGCCAAGTTTCCGTATGGCCGATCACAGCAACAGTGGAGGCTAGCGGGAGTTTTTCCTTTATGGCAATCAGGGCCGGAGCTGCAAACGAACACTTCATCTGGAGCGTTGAGGAAGCAGGCGGCGGCACTATCACCCCCGAGGGAATCTATACAGCTCCCTCGACTCCCGGAACATATCATGTGAAGGCGACGAGTGTTTCAGATCCGGGAAGAAGTAACACCGCAGCGGTCTCGGTCGGAGGTGGTCTGCCCATAGAGATTGTGGAGTCTGCACCTGGTGTATTCGACGTCACTGCACGTGGCTTGTCCGATGTAATAGGAATTTCGGTATCCGTTGTCTATGATACCGCCACTATCACCAACCCGCGGGTAGAATTTAACTCACATTTGGCAGGCACCATAACCTCGGCATCGGTTACCACCTCGGGAACGGTACGTCTGGCGGCCATTTCCGCCGGCTCATTCGCAGCGACCGGAAAAATCGCGACTATTACCTTTGATCAATCAAGGGCATCTGTTACAAAGCTTAGATCGATGGAAGTGGAGGTTGCACGCAGTAATTTCACAGCTGAGAGGTACTCTGTTATCCTGGTTCTCCCCACCATGCGGCCTCCACAAGAAGTGAACGGGTCGTCGGCACAGTCAGTACCGGCGTCTGTGCCGCTGCCTGCGCAAGAGTCACTGTAGCTTGAACCACGGGTATTCCATAATTGCCTCCACCTGATTGAGTATCTTCTGATTCCCATCCCGGGGCTTCCTCCGCCTATTTCCGCTCTCCAAACCCCCTCCTCCATGACATGCCGATAGCCGCCCCCAGCCTCCCTATTTTAATTTTGTTCACACGCATTGACCTCAGCTGGATGTATAATGAGATTACAAGATAGAGGAGGCTCGGTAACAGAGAAGCAAAAATCCGGAGGCGGTTATGAAAAAGATCACACGCATGCTCATAGCGTTACTAATCATGGCCTTGGCTACCCCAGTCTACGCCGACCGCGGACGTGGCGGCGGGCATGGTGGAGGACACGGCAGGCATGGCGGTACTCACTTCGGCATCTTCCTTTCCCCGGGATGGTGGGGACCGGGATGGTGGGGTCCAAGATACCCCTATTACCCCTACTATCAGCAGCCGCCCATCATCATCCAGCAACCGCGTGAAGAATACGTACCGCCCCCTCCGGCAGAAGAACAGCAATACTGGTACTACTGCCCGGATCCGCAGGGATACTATCCCTATGTGAAAACCTGTCCCAAAGGGTGGCTGAAGGTCGTTCCTTCCACAACTCCGCCCGATGGAGAGGAGTGAGGTCATGTTCGTCAAGCGGATACTGACCGGTGCGCTGTTACTGGCGCTGAGCGGGTGCGCGACCCTGCCGACAGGGCCGAGCGTCCTGGTGTTGCCGAGTCGCGGCAAGGCGTTGAGCGAATTTCAGGCTGAAGACGGAATCTGCAGGCAGTGGGCAGGACAGCAGCTCGGAATAAGCGCTCAGGATACAGCCAACCGCAATACCGTCAAAGGAGCTACCCTGGGAACCGCCATCGGTGCTGGCGCCGGGGCGCTTCTGGGAGCCGCATCCGGCAACGCCGGCGCCGGGGCGGCCATCGGTGCAGGTAGCGGATTGCTGGTAGGTACTGCTGCAGGCGCCAATGCAGGAGAGGTTTACGGATGGGAAGCCCAGCGCAGGTATGACCACGCCTATATGCAGTGCATGTATGCAGAAGTGAATCAGATTCCGGGCCGCGTGCAGCACAATCGGGTAAAGAGAGCCATCCCGCCACCGCCTCCCCCACAGATGATGGTTCCGCCTGACTATATTCCCTGACCGGGTCGGAATACTTGCCTTTCCTCTCCTCTTGTGTAACCTTCACCTGAAACCACGCCAAAAGGAACCATAGAAATGCTCGATCTTTGCCGCATGCACACCCTTCGCATCGCCGCTATCGACAAGCGAGGCGTCTGGCTAGAAGCCGGAGAGGAGGAGGAAGCCCATCTTCCTCTGCGTGAAGCGCCACACGCGGAACCGGGCGACTCCGTCACCGCGTTCGTCTATCGCGACGCATCGGGCCAGCTGCAGGCTACGCTGAAGCAGCCGCTGGCCCAGGCGGGGGAATTCGGCCTGCTTACGGTCCGCACCGTCGGCACTCACGGTGCCTTCCTCGACTGGGGGCTCGGGAAGGATCTCCTGGTGCCCTACTCTCTCCAGCCTCAACGTATGCAGGAGGGGAGGTCGTATGTGGTGAAGGTGCTGGTGGATGAAAAAGGCCGCCCCTATGCCGACGCCCGCATCGAACACCTGCTCGATAATCAGCTTTCAGGACTGAGGCCGGGAGAGCCGGTTCAGCTCACGATCTGGCAGTTGACTGACCTTGGAGCGAAAGTTATCGTTAACGACCGTTTTCCGGGGCTCCTTTACCGGAATGAGCTGCAGGAGGGAATGAGTCCCGGTGTCCGTGTGAGCGGATATGTAAAGGCCGTACGGGATGACGGGAAGCTTGACGTCACCTTGCAGAAGGTGGGTGCGGAAGGGGTTGCCGAAGCGAAGAACACACTCAAGGCCGCCTTGGTCCGAAATCATGGTTTCCTGGCACTGACCGATGCAAGCGATCCTCAGGAAATCAGGAGCGTCCTGGGCATGAGTAAGAAGACCTTCAAAAAGGCGTTGGGGGGGCTCTACCGGGAGGGGTTGGTTACACTTTCGGATGAGGGGGTGCGGATCAAAGCCGCTAAGAACTGAAAGCGATCATCGGCGACGATTGCCCGCGCACCGATGACCGCTGTTTATCTCATCTTCCTAGACATGCGCATGGCGCCGCCGCATGGTTGCCGCCGCTCCGACAGCGATCGCACCGATCCCCAGCGCTGTTCTGAAAGAGGGCCTGGGGATCCACTTTAGCGCGTTCAACACTGCTTGCGGGGGATCGTTGCGTTGCGGGGCAGACGTTGCGTGTGCTGGAGCGGCTTCGGTTACCGGCACCTCACCTGAAAAAAGGTCGGTAACCGCTGCCACGAAGGCAGGAAGATCCTGTGGACCCCTGCTGGTAAGCAGGTTGCCATCCCTCACCACCTCCTGATCTAGCCAACGTGCACCTGCATTTACCACGTCATCCCGTATTCCTGGCCAGGAGGTGATCGTTCTCCCCTGCAGAATACCGGCTGATGCCAAAACCCAGGGTCCGTGGCAGATCGAAGCGATGGGCTTTCCGGAGACATTGAAGGTGTGGGCGAACTCTCTGGCTTGCGCAGACTGACGCAGAAGATCGGGATTTATGAACCCTCCGGGAATGAATAGCGCATCGTAATCCTTGGGGTCCGCGTCCTGCACGGTCTTGGTTACCCGCACCTTTCCTGCCGGCTCATGCAGGTTGACCCCCCGAATACGCCCCTTTCTCAGCGAGATCACATCCACCGTTGCTCCCGCAAGCTGAAATGCTTTCATGGGCACCGCCAGCTCGACTTTTTCGAAACCATCGGCGGCCAGCACCGCTATGTGCCGCCCGTTCAGCTTCTTAACTTCCATAACGAAGCCTCCTCTTATGGGTGAGTATGCTGCCTGCAGCATCATATTTTCAGATTCCTTTTAAATTTTCTTTCACCTTTGCAGCATGTCAAGGAGGGGTACTATATCTTCCTACGGGAGCAGATACGGAAGCGGCCCTCCACCATCAGATGGAAGGCCGTCGTTCTTTTTCCTGCTTTCACTTTTTCCCTGTTCTTTATCTTCTGATGTAGCCAGGGCTGTGGTTTTGGTGACCGAACCTGTCTCCGTCACCTCCATGCCTGCCGTGGTCATGCCCTCTCGATTTCCAGTCTCCGTAATGGCCATTCCCGTAATAGCCGTTGTAGTACCTGTCTATAATCACCACCGGTCCATTCGGGTAGTAATATACCGGTGGAGGTGGAGGTGCTATGTACCGACCAGTAGGGTATCCGTAGGAATAGTAGAGGGGGACTCCGAAGCTGAAACCGAAGGATAAACGGCTACCATGCGCAAGGGCGGAACTGCTTGTCATCAGAACGAGGATCAGGGTCAGAAACATTTTTTTCATAGTTAACACCCCTTTCATCATTTCCATGATAGCACAGCCAGGGGCGTTAATGCAGGTATTCATATGTTTGGCTATAGCACCTTCAGCTCCGCATTTTCCTCTTTGTTTGTACAGAGGAATGTATGCAGGAGAAGGTTTCCCCTGAGGCGAAGAAGGCTGAGGCTCCGGATACGTGACGGGGCAGGGGTGTTGTGCGCAGTGTCGAGCTGCCGGCTCGGGTTACCTTACTTTCCCAACCGGTGCGAGATAGACCGTGAACTCCTCCTTCCCGTCCACACCTATCAGCTCATCGACAAGATCCTGGTCATATGCGCCGATGGCGCAGGTGCCTGCCCCGATCGCTTCACAAGCGAGGTACAGGTTCTGACAGATGTGGCCCGCATCGATGGCGATCACCTTGTAGGAAGCTTCCGCATATCGCCACTCCGTCCGAGCCGGAATCGCCGCCCAGATGAAGGTGACCGCCGCCTCCGCGGCGAACCGCTGCCCCCTGACGGCTGCCGTCAGCACATCATCGAATTGCTCAATGCTTTTTTCCAGGAGAAGGGCGTGGTCGAGCGGCAGATAGCGGTAGATGCCCGGTGCGAGCCCTTCGACCAGCTTTACTGCCAGGTATGTTTCGAAAGGGTGACGGCACCCTGCGGACGGAACGGTTCGGGAAATAGCCGCTTCCCCAAGTCGTGCACGGACACCCTGGGTGCTCCAGAGAAGAAATGCCAATTCATCCAGATTCAGTGGTGAGACTTTGAACCTGCGGCGGCTTTTGCGCCGGGCTATTGCTTCCATAAGGTCGCAGCCCGAAATTTCCACCGATTCCCGCCCTGGAAGTCTGATGATGACCGGATTCCCGGCAGGCAAGGGTTTCTGGGCTGGAGGAGGAGCCAAGCCCCCCGATTGCGGCGTCTTACGCCACTCTACCTCGTCCCTTATCCTGTCAGTCAGGAAATAGTGCCCCGAGCTTCTTGTTATCGAGCGTCTCGCAGGCATGGCTTCAGTCGAACCTGTAGTGCTTGCTGACCGGTTTGATGACCTTCCAGCGGCATGACATACCGGCGGGGAATATCACCAGGTCTCCTGCTTTTATGCTGACCGGTTCTCCCACTTCAGGCGAAACGAGCACCTCCCCTTCCAGCAGGTAGCAGGTTTCCCTGCTTTCGTACCTCCAGGGAAATTCGGAGGCTTCGCAGCTCCAGATGGGCCACGACCCGATACCGAGGGAGTCAAGGCGGTCCTTCCCCGGGTTGTGCTCAACTAGTATATCCATGACATCCCCTTCCATCGAAATCCTCACCTACACATTGTATTTTGAGGTGCGTCGCTGTCAATGAACAGATAAGACAGAAACCTCGCGTGCCTAAGGATGAAGCGGGAAAAGAAAAGGCGCCGTATGACGGCGCCCATAAAACCGGAGACTCGGTTAAGTTCCTACTTCAGGTTTTTCTTGATCCTTTCCACGGCTTCGATGACGTTCTCCCGGTGGCCGAAGGCGGATAGGCGGAAGTACCCTTCGCCGCTCGGTCCGAAGCCGCTGCCGGGGGTACCGACCACGTTGCACTCGGTGAGGAGCTTGTCGAAGAAGTCCCAGCTGCTCATCCCGCCGGGGGTCTTCAGCCAGATGTAGGGCGCGTTGACGCCGCCGTAGACGGTGAGCCCTGCAGCCTTGAGCCCCTCCCGGATGATGCGGGCATTCTCCATGTAATAGTCGATAATCTCCTTGTTCTGCTTCCAGCCCTCGTCGGAGTATACGGCGGCTGCCGCCTTCTGGACGGGGTAGGAGGCTCCGTTGAACTTGGTGGTGGTCCGGCGGAGCCAGAGCTTGTTGAAGCTGTACCTTTCGCCGGTGGAGGTGGTGCCCATCACCTCTTCGGGGACCACCACGAGGCCGCAACGAACCCCGGTGAAGCCGGCGGTCTTGGAGAAGGAGCGGAACTCGATGGCGCATTTCTTGGCCCCCTCGATCTCGTAGATTGAATGGGGAATCGAGGGATCGGTGATGAATGCTTCGTAGGCGGCGTCGAAGAAGATGACCGCGTCATTGGCGTTTGCGTAATCGACCCATTTCTTCAGCTCTTCCCTCGTGGCGACGGTGCCGGTGGGATTGTTGGGGAAGCAGAGGTAGATGATGTCCACCTTCTCCGTGGGAAGCGCCGGGATGAAGTGGTTCTCCTCGGTGCATGGCATGTAGACTATGTTCTTGTAGTACCCCTTCTCGTCGGCATCGCCGGTGCGGCCGATCATCACGTTGGTGTCGTTGTAGACCGGGTAGACCGGATCGCCGATGGCGACCTTGTTGTCGAGTGCGAAGATGTCCAGGATGTTCGCGCAGTCGCACTTGGAGCCGTCGGATATGAACATCTCCTCGGTCTTCAGGGAAACGCCGAGCGGCTTGTACGACTTCTCGATGATGGCGTTGATGAGCCAGTCGTACCCCTGCTCCGGGCCGTACCCCGCAAAATGATCGGTCGTTGCCAGATCGTCAACAGCATCGTGAAACGCCTTGATCACGGCGGGAGCCAGCGGCCTGGTAACGTCGCCGATCCCGAGCCGGATCACTTTCGCCTGCGGATTTGCCTCCGCAAAGGCGCGCACGCGCCGCCCGATTTCGGGGAAGAGGTATCCTGCCTTGAGCTTGAGATAGTGGTCATTGATCTTTGCCATCTGTTCTAAATCCTCCAGAGTTTAGTTAAAAGAAATGCCGCGACAGCGGCATGTGTAGACAGATCAGGAGCTTTGATTTTTCGGCAAGGTCAAGGCGCCAAGGAAGAGCGCGGAGGCGTGGCAGCGCCACGTCGCACAAGCGATGACGCAGGCAACGCCGAGATTGCCAAAAAGCGGAGCTCCCCTACCTAAGGCCGAGGACGTCCTGCATGTCGTATATCCCCGGCGCCTTCCCGGCAATCCACCTGGCAGCCCGGACCGACCCCCTGGAAAACATGTCTCGGGTATGGGCGCGGTGGGTGAGCTCGATCCGCTCCCCCATCCCGATGAAGTAGACGGTGTGCTCGCCGACGATGTCGCCGCCGCGGATTGTCTGCATACCGATTTCTTCCTTTGTCCGCTCTCCGCAGATCCCTTCCCTGTGGTAGTTGGCGACCTTGTTGTAGTCGCGGCCGAGCGCCTCCGCAACCACCTCCCCCATCCGGACGGCCGTTCCCGAAGGGGAATCCTTCTTGAGCTTGTGGTGGGATTCCACGATCTCCACGTCGAAGTCGTCCCCGAGGGTCTTCGCGATGTCCTTGAGGATCTTGAAGCAGACGTTGACCCCAACCGACATGTTGGGAGCGAGGACGCAGGGAATCTCACGCGCCAGTTCAGCCGCAAGGGCGCGCTCGTCAGGAGTGAACCCGGTGGAGCCGATGACGATTGCCTTCTTCTTGAGAGCGCAGACTTCGAGGTTCTTCAGGGAGACTTTAGGTGTGGTGAAGTCGATGAGCACGTCGCATCCCGCAACCACTCCATTGATGTCGTCGCTGATCTTGACGGAGAGCTCGCCGCACCCGGCGATGATTCCTGCATCCTGCCCCACAAGGGGATGTCCCGGGCGCTCCAGCGCTCCCGACAGCTCAACCCCGTCAGCCTCCTTCACCGCAACTATTATCCGCTGCCCCATTCTCCCGGCAGCGCCGCATACCGCGACCTTGACCATATAAGCACCTCAGCATGCCACGGAGGCACGGAGACACAGAGAAAGGCAAAGAAGCTGATACCTTCTCCGTGTGCTCGGAGTCTCTGTGGCAATGACTTTAGATTAGGTTGTATTCCTTCAGGACCGCCGCAAGCTTCGCCTTGTTCCCCTCCCCCATCGGGCAGAGTGGCAGGCGGAGCTCATCCGAGCATTTCCCCATGAGTCCCAGGGCCGTCTTCACCGGAATCGGATTGCTCTCGATGAACATGGCGTTGCTGATCTTGAGGGTTTGCAGGTGGAGCTGACGGGCCTTTTCCAGGTCGCCCGCAAAAAAAGCGTCGGTCAGGTCTCCCACCGCTTTCGGCATGATGTTGGCCAGCACGGAGATGACCCCCTTCGCGCCGCATGCCATGAGCGGAAAGGTGATGAAGTCGTCGCCGGAGAGGACATCAATCTTGTCACCGCAGAGGGCAAGAACCTCCGAAGCCTGCTGGAGCGACCCGGTCGCCTCCTTGATCGCTACGATGTTCTTGTGGGACGCCAGGCGCGCCACCGTCTCCGGCAGGAGGTTCACCCCGGTGCGCCCGGGAACGTTGTAGAGGATCTGGGGGAGCGCCACCGCATCGGCCACCGCCATGTAGTGCCGGTAGAGACCCTCCTGGGTCGGCTTGTTGTAGTAGGGCGTGACGAGGAGCGCGCCGTCTGCGCCCAGCTCCTTGGCATGCGCGGTCATCTCGATAGCTTCCCGGGTCGAGTTGGAACCTGTGCCGGCGATGACGGGAACGCGCTTCTTAACCTGCTCCACCACGATCTCGATGACCCGGTCGTGCTCTTCATAGTCGAGCGTAGACGACTCGCCGGTGGTGCCGCACGGGACGATGGCATCGGTCCCGTTCTCGATCTGGAACTCTACGAGCTCCCGCAGCTTCTCCTCGTCCACCGCCCCGTTCCTGAACGGCGTCACTATGGCGACAATGCTTCCTTTGAACATGGTAACCTCCAACCTTCTTATGTCTTTAATTCATTGTAAGGCAAACGTCCAAGAACGGTCAATTTTGTGCAAGGTCAAGGCGCTCAAGGGAGGACGCGGAGGCGTAGCTGCGCTACGCCGCACAAGGAGTCCCGCAGAGCAACGCAGAGATTGCGCAAAAGTGGCCGTTCTTTCAGAGGAAGGATGGGACTCGTTCTCCCTTGATCAAATCCTCCACCGTTTCCCGCTCGCGCACCACCTCGAAGGAATTACCCTTCACCATCACCTCAGCCACACGCGGGCGGCTGTTGTAGGTGCTGCTCATGGCAAAGCCGTAGGCGCCGGCGGACATGAAGGCCATAAGGTCCCCCTGCCGGAACATCGGCACTTCCCGGTCCTTCACGAGGAAGTCACCCGACTCGCAGATGGGGCCGACGATATCGGCCATCACGAGCCCGTCCTGGTCATTCACTACCGGCTGCACGCCGTGGAAGGAACCGTAAAGAGCCGGACGTGCGAGGTCGTTCATCCCGGCGTCGATCATGATGAAGTTCTTCTCGTCGCGCTGTTTGGTGTAGAGGCACTTGGCGACGAGTACGCCGGCATTCCCGACGATGTTCCGCCCCGGCTCGAACACCAGGTGCATACCCAGATCCTTGGTGGCGGAGATGATTTCCTTGCCGTAATCGGAAGGGAGTGGCGGCTCCTCGTTGTTGTAAGTTATGCCGAGACCCCCGCCGATGTCGAAGTACTTCAGGGAGATTCCGGCTTCCTTGAGAATGCCGATCACCTTCTTGAGCTTGATGATCGAGTCCACGAAGGGGTTGACCTTCGTCAGCTGGCTACCGATGTGGCAATCGATGCCGAGGATCTCGATTCCTGCCATCCCCTTGGCGCGCTTGTACTCTTCGATTGCACGCTCTATTGTGATCCCGAACTTGGCGTTCTTTAGACCCGTCGTGATGTAGGGGTGTGTCTGAGGATCGACGTCCGGATTGACGCGGATAGCGATACCAGCCTTCTTCCCCATGCGGGTTGCAATCTGGTTGATCCGATCAAGCTCCTGTTCCGACTCCACGTTGAACATCAGTATATTGCTGTTGAGGGCGTACTCGATCTCGTCGTCCTTCTTGCCGACACCCGAGTAGACCACCTTCTGCGGATCTGCCCCAGCCTTGAGCGCACGGTACAGTTCTCCGCCCGACACGATATCGACCCCGCCACCGAGGTTGATGAATGTCTTGAGGACAGCCATAGTGGAGTTTGCCTTGACCGAGTAACAGATGGTGTGGGGGACGCCGGCAAAGGCGTCGTCGAAGGCGCGGTAGTGCCGTTCAAGGGTGGCGTGGGAATAGACGTAGACCGGGCTTCCCACCTTTGCGACGATTTCGCGGACCGGCACCTCTTCGGCGAAGAGTTCGTTCCCCTTGTACTGAAAGTGATGCATTGGACCCTCCGAATCTATAGTAATGACTGTAAAAAAATCACCAGGATAGGTGTAGCGTAAACAAAAGTGGGTATTTCTAACATACGGACTGGCAAATGTCAATTTTTGGTTGGAGCGGCGGGAGGTTACCTTATTCTTCGGATTCTGTTGGAAGGAGGCGCCCTGTCACCTCGCCGGATGATTCGCTCTCTACAATTTCTCCATCAATCCTGGCGACGGTTCGAACGAGGTAGACGTACTCATCGTCAGCTGAAATTGCGGTATCCTCAAATCGCGGTTCGGTAATGGGTGTATCGTTCAGCGGGACAGGAAAGTGAGAGCCGGCAGCTTTTCGCCGATAGACGTTGTACCCTACGGTCGTGCCCTCGCCATGAAGCGTTACCGGTTCCCACTGAAGAACGGCTGCTACTGGAGTAAAGCGCACCTGAATGCGCGGCGGGGGTGGTGGTGAAACCTTCTTTCTCCTCGCTTTATTCGAATCCCGGCTTACTGTACCGTCAGCCTTCACGGAAAGAGCTTTGTACTGATACGTGGTGCCGGTGGCAGCTGAAGGGTCGCTGAGGAAATAGAGGGCGCCGAGTCGAGTGACATCCTGCAGGTAATCGAGGTCGACCCGCTTCAGGAGGTGGTATGCGTTGGGGCACTGTTCGCAATCCTCCTTCGGAGGAAGCACTACCCGGCGAAGGATCAGGAATCCGCCCAGTTCCCCCAGCTTGCGCCCCCCCTCGTCGCGTAAGGGGGGGGACCAGGAGACCAGGAATTTCTCACCCTGCTGGGCCACACGCAGATCAGAAATCGGTGCAGGCACGAGTGCTTCCGGCGGGATCAGCTGACCCTTCCGGCCGCATCCGGAGAGTACGAGAGAGATGAGTAGGACAATGATGAGTTTGTTCATGATAAACCTGCGAGGTTGACCAGGAGGCACAACCGATCACTTGCCGGATCTGGCTCTTTCGATTTCCTGACGCACTCTCTCCAGCGCCGTCCCGCCTGTGGCGCTGCGGGCGTTGACGCTTGCCTCCAGGGTAATCGCCGCAAAGATATCCTCCTGTATCTGCATCGAAAAAAGCTGCCATTCCGCCAGCGACAGCTCCTCCAGTGTCATATCCTCGTCGATGCAGTACCGGACCACCTTCCCCACCACCTCATGAGCATCGCGGAACGGCACCCCTTTGCGGACAAGGTAGTCTGCGACGTCGGTGGCGGTTGAGAATCCCCCGCCTGCGGCCTGCAGCATCCGGTCGGCGTTGACCCGCATCTCCCTGATCATGTCGGCGAATATCTTGAGGGAGCCCTTAACGGTGTCGATGGTGTCGAAGAGAGGCTCCTTGTCCTCCTGCATGTCCTTGTTGTAGGCCAGGGGGAGTGACTTCATTACAGTGAGGAGCGCCATCAGGTTCCCGTAGACCCGGCCGGTCTTCCCCCGTACTAGCTCGGGGACGTCCGGGTTCTTCTTCTGGGGCATGATGGAAGAGCCGGTGCAGAAGGAGTCGGAGAGTTCGACGAAACGGAATTCGCTTGTGGACCAGAGGATGAGTTCCTCGGAGAAGCGGGAAAGGTGCATCATCAGGATTGACGCGGCGGATATGAACTCAAGAGCGAAATCCCGATCGGAAACGGAGTCGAGTGAGTTCCTCGTCACTTCGGGGAAGCCGAGCCGATCCGCAACGAATTCCCGGTCTATCGGGAAGGTGGTGCCGGCGAGGGCGCCAGCCCCGAGCGGCAGTACGTTCACCCGCTTCAGGCAATCCTCCATCCTGCCCTTGTCCCGCTTGAACATCTCCACGTAGGCGAGCATGTGGTGGGCGAAGAGGATCGGCTGGGCGGTCTGGAGATGGGTAAACCCCGGCATCATCACATTTATGTTCTTTTCCGCCTGGAAGAGGAGGCTATCGACGAGCAGGTCGAGATAGGAGGTGATTTCCGCAATCTCGTCCCTCAGATAGAGACGTATGTCCAGGGCGACCTGGTCGTTTCGCGACCGTCCGGTGTGGAGCCGCTTCCCCGCCTCTCCGATCTTTTCCGAAAGCCGCGCCTCGATGTTCATATGGATGTCCTCGAGGGAGACGGAAAAGTCAAATGTGCCCTGCTCGATCTGGTCGAGAATCTCCCGAAGCCCTCCGACAATCGCCTCCACATCGGCCGCCGAAATGATCCCTTGCCTGCCGAGCATTTCCGCATGGGCGATGGAGCCCCTGATGTCCTGACTGTACAGCCGCTTGTCGAACTGGATGGATGCGGTGAACTCTTCGACGAACTTGTCCGTGGGCTGGGAAAAGCGCCCCCCCCAAAGCTTTTCTTGTGCCATGCTGGTTATTCTCCTCGTAAAGTTGTCGGACTATGCCGTTGAAGTCTTACCGGCACGAGGCTCAGGAATCCGCCTCCCGCGGTAGCTCGACCCCTCCCACCATCTCTTCCCCCGTGACCTTGATCCATCGTCCGTCACTCCACCGCATGATTGAGTGAACTTTCAGAGGCATCCTGCTGGTGCGCGGATCGAGCTCGTGGTGGAGCGGCAGGTTGAAGTAATAGAGCCGTGTGCCGTTGCCGAAGCGGAGGCGGCAAACCGGAGCGCCATTGAAGTCGTCGGTGGAAAATTCAGGGAATTTTTCCTTCGCAAGACGGTGATGGCGGTTGATCACAACGAACGAGTGACCGAAGCCCTTCGATGCTGTCAGATCGTCGAGCTTCGTTTCGTCCGAGGTGTTGCCGAAAATCGTCACAGTTTCCCGTATCCCGGGGGTGTCTTCCAGATATTCCCCGTAGAAGCCGGTCAGCACTTCCCAGTAAGCCCGGTGCTCCGGCTTAGGATTGCACTCGATAACGAACAGGGCATCGAGCCCCTGTCGCGTGTTGAAAAAGAGCTGGTTTGCATGGTCGATGATCTGCCGGATGTTTGAGGCGTAGAGGTCGCGGTAAAGGTAGTCGAGGCATATCAACGTCATGAAGTTGAAGCACGCCGGCCTGCTTCGGAACAGGTAGAAGTGGCGCCCCCGGTAGAGATCGTGGAACGTGTCCATGTATTCTTCGCCGTGGAAGGGATGAGACTTCGCTTCCAGAAACACCCGCAGGTTTCCGTCCGCTTCCTTGATGGCGATGCAGCACCAGTTGACGGGCATATCAAGCACGTCGCCCGAATCGATGTCCCGGTCCACCAGTTCTACGGCTTCCTCGTTGTCGGCACGGTATCGTTCGAGGAGTTCCCGGTACGTCTTGAGCCGCACGTGTTCCATCCCGAACATTACGACGGTGTTGTTGCGGAACCCGGCGTCGGTGGCGGCAATCATCTCATCGAACCTTGCGAATGGAATCGATGCTTCCGGGAGCATGAGAAAATGAAGCTTCTTCAGGTTTCCTTCCCCGGCGGCAATCATGTCGAGGAGAGCCTTTACCTGTTCCCACTTCTTCTCCGGGTCTACAAGCACGAAACCGTAGTCGGATCGGCGCAGATGGTTGGGTATCTGGGCAATCAGGCAGTGGAGATGATGGCCGAGGGAAAATTCTAGGTTAACCCTTTTTTCGAGGATACGGACCATGTGCCCTTCACGAAGCTACAGTTTTTTCAGCTTTTTGACCTTCCGCTTGAGGGATGCCGTCTCTTCTTTCTGCCCGGCGCTGAATGCTTCCGGGAAGATCTTGCCGAGGATGAACTTGGCCCCTTCCGGCATGGGAAAGCCTGCAAGCTCGTTTTTCGGCACCCACCGGGCCTCCTCTATTTCGAAAGGATTGTGGCAGATATCGCAGACCGTCGCGCGGCATAGGTAGTAGAGAATGATGAAGTGACTATTCTCCTCCCCCGGCGTCAGGTGCTCGAAGACATCGATCAGGTCCTCAACCTCCACTTCAAGGCCCACCTCTTCCCTCACCTCCCGGTGCAGGGCTTTCAATATCGGTTCGCCAAGATCTATCTTGCCTCCCGGCATAACCCAGAGCCCCTGGAACGGCGGGATATTTCTCCTGGTCAGCAGAACCCTCTGTTCGTCATCGACGATCACTGCCACAACCGAGGTAACGATGTGTTGCTTCTTGAATTTGAGTCCAGGCATAAAATTCATAGGGGACACGGCTAGCCGTGCCCCCTCCTTGTTCGGCAGCAGTGGTGAAGCTGGCTCTACTTTTTCTTCGCGTTTTGCATTAGCGACCTGATCCGCAGGCGCAGCGAGTTGATCTTGATGAACCCGGTGGCGTCGGCCTGGTTGTATACCTGATCCTTTTCGAAGGTGGCGAAGTCGAGGTTGAAGAGGGAGTCGGTCTCCGACTTGCGGCCGACGGTTCGGCAGTGCCCCTTGTAGAGCTTGATGCGGGCGACGCCGTTCACGCACTTCTGTGACTCGTCGATGAGGGTCTGGAGCATCTCCCGCTCAGGCGAGAACCAGTACCCGGCGTAGATGAGCCGCGCATATTCGGGGATGAGGGAGTCGCGCACGCGCATGACCTCGCGGTCCATTGTAATCTGCTCCACTGCCATGTGCGCCTCCCGGAGGATCGTGCCCCCCGGAGTCTCGTAGACGCCGCGGGATTTCATCCCTACGGAGCGGTTTTCGAGGAGGTCGACCCTGCCGATGCCGTGCTCGCCGCCGATCTCGTTCAGCTTGGCGAGGAGCTCGGCCGGCGTCATACGAACGCCGTCGATGGCAACGGCATTCCCCTTCTCGAACTGGATCTCTATGTACTGGGGCTTGTTAGGGGCCTTTTCCGGGGCCTTTGTAAGGACGAACATGTTCTCGGGCGGCTCGGCCCAGGTATCCTCAAGAATTCCACCCTCGAAAGAGATGTGGAGGAGGTTGCGGTCGGAGGACCAGGGGCGCTTCTTGGTAACCGGGATCGGAATGCCGTTCTTCTTGGCGTAGTTGACGAGAGCCTGGCGGCTGTTGAGTTTCCAGTCCCGCCACGGGGCGACTACGGTGATGGAAGGATCGAAGTGATAGTAAGCGAGCTCGAAACGGACCTGATCGTTTCCCTTGCCGGTGGCGCCGTGGGAAACCGCGTCGGCCCCCTCGATCTTCGCGATCTCCATCTGCCGCTTTGCGATAAGTGGACGGGCGATGGAGGTGCCGAGGAGGTAGTGCCCCTCGTAGATGGCATTGGCGCGGAACATCGGGAAGACGAAATCGCGTACGAACTCCTCCCTCAGGTCGTCGATGTAGACCTTGGATGCCCCGGTGGCGAACGCCTTCTCCCGAACCGGTGCCAGTTCGTCCCCCTGCCCCAGGTCTGCGGAAAAGGCGACAACCTCGCAGCCGTACTCGTTCTTCAGCCACTTCAGGATGATAGAGGTGTCGAGTCCGCCCGAATAGGCGAGGACGATTTTCTTAACTTCTTTTTTGGCCATTTACAATTCTCCTTTTTATTTCAGGATACAGTTCGGAAAGGTCGATTTTTCGTCAAATCAAGGCGAGCGAGAGGAACCGCGGAGACGTGGCAGCGCCACGTCGCACAAGGATTGCTCGAAGCTCAACGCTGATTTGGCGGGAAAGCGGCCTTACCTTATCAGCGTAGCCATGATGGCTTTTTGTATATGCAGCCGGTTCTCCGCCTCGTCCCAGACCGCCGAGTGTGGGCCTTCGATGACGTCATCGGTGATTTCCTCCCCACGGTGCGCCGGCAGGCAGTGGAGGACCATGCAGTTCCCTTTCGCCTCGTCGAGGAGGGCCTCGTTAACTTGGTAGCCGGCGAAGGCCTTCTCACGCTCCTTCTGCTCGGCCTCCTGCCCCATACTAGCCCAGACGTCGGTGTTGATCACGTCGGCGTCCTGCACCGCCTCCCGGGGGTCACGGGTGAGGAGGATGTCGGCTCCCTTACCCTTCGCCCAGGCGAGGACATCGGCGTCAGGGTCATACCCCTCGGGGCATGCGAGCTTGAGGGTGAACCCGAAGATGGCGGCGGCCTCGATCCAGGTGTTCGCCATGTTGTTCCCGTCCCCCACCCAGGAGAAGGTAAGCCCATCGTAGCTCCCCCGGTGCTCGATCACTGTAAACAGATCGGCCATGATCTGGCACGGGTGGAAGAGATCGGTGAGGCCGTTGATGACGGGAACCGAGGCGTAGCGGGCAAACTCGTCGACGATCTCCTGCCCGTAGGTACGGATCATAATCCCGTCACAGTAGCGGGAAATGGTGCGGGCGGTATCCTTGATCGGCTCCCCCCGCCCCATTTGCGACGTAGCGGAGGAGATGAAGAGGGGCTGCCCCCCGAGCTGGTAGACGCCTACTTCGAAGGAGACGCGAGTGCGGGTGGAGGACTTCTCGAAGATGAGGGCGATGCTCCTCCCGTCGAGAAGGCGGTGGGAAACCCTCTTCTTCTGCTTCTCCTTCAGCTCCCGCGTAAGAGCGAAGAGCGCGTCGAGTTCCGCCTTCGAGTACTGGTTGAGGGCGAGGAAGTCCTTCTTCATTGCTTCGTTTCCTCCAGTATTCCGGCAAGGATGCCGATCATCTCATCTATTTCCTGCTTGGTCACCACCAGCGGCGGGACGAAGCGGAGCACGCGGTCCTGGGCGACGTTGAGGAGAAGACCACGATCGAGCCCCTTCTTCACGATGTCGCCTGCGGGGATGGAGAGTTCCAGGCCGATCATGAGGCCGATCCCGCGCACCTCGGTAATCACGGGAAATTTTCTCTTAAGCGCCTCCAGTTCCCCGAGCAGGTACTCGCCGATCTCCTCCGTCCTGTTGAGTATTCCCTCCTCCAGGATCACCCGGAGCGAGGCTATCCCGGCAGCGGTTACTAGAGGGTTGCCGCCGAAGGTCGAACCGTGGCTCCCCGGGCCGAATGCCGCGGCGATCTCCTCGGTGGAGAGCATCACCCCGATGGGGGCTCCGCCGGCAAGCGCCTTGGCGAGAGTCATCAGGTCGGGAGTGATCCCGAAGTGCTCGTGGGCAAAGAGTTTGCCTGTTCGCCCGATCCCTACCTGGACCTCGTCGAAAATGAGGAGCAGGTCGTTGGCGTCGCATATTTCCCGCACCTCGCGGAAGTACTCCGCGGAAGGGACGACCACGCCGCCTTCCCCCTGGATCGGCTCCAGCATCACTGCGCAGGTGTTCGGCCCCACCGCCTCGCGAAGCGCCGCCGCGTCATTGAAGGGAACATGCTTGAATCCGTGGAGAAGAGGGTCGAAGAACTTCTGCACCTTCTCCTGTCCCGTGGCGGAGATGGTGGCCATCGTCCTGCCGTGGAAAGAGGAGATGGCGGTTATAATCTCGTACCGGTCGCCGCCGTACCTCTCCCGGCTGTACTTGCGGGCGAGCTTTATTGCAGCTTCGTTGGCCTCGGCGCCGCTGTTGCAGAAGAAGGCGCGGTCAGCGAAGGAGTGGCTGCAGAGGAGCTCCGCAAGCTCGATCTGCTGGGGAATATGGTAGTAGTTGGAGCAGTGGATCAGCTCCGCCGCCTGCTTCTGGAGCGCGGCAACCACCTTGGGGTGACAGTGCCCGAGGTTGTTAACCGCGACCCCGGCTAGGAAGTCGAGGTAGCGCTTCCCGTCGGCATCCCACACGACGCACCCCTCTCCTTTTACCGGAACGAGCGGATACCGCCCATAGGTCTTCATGATGTAGCGGTCGGCTTTTTCGATCCATTGCTGAGATGTCATCATTGCCTCTCGAACGTGCTGCGCCTTTTGCGCCATCTCGACGCCGTCCTCGTCAGCCCGAATGGTTTGATTCTTAAAAACGAGCCGCCTCTATCTGATGCGCAGCCGCTACCCCCGTATCTCGGTGCCTACGCCCGTATCCGTGAAAATTTCAAGTAGAAGGGCGTGCTGCACCCTGCCGTCGACGATGTGGGCCTTCTTCACCCCTTCGTTCACCGCGTCGACGCAGCAGTCTACCTTCGGGATCATCCCGCCGGTGATCACTCCGCCTTCGATGAGCCCCGGCACTTGGCCAAGGGAGATGCTCGACAGGAGGTTTCCCTCCTGGTCCTTCACCCCTTCAACGTCGGTGAGCAGAATCAGCTTCTCGGCCCTGAGGGCTCCTGCCACCCGTCCCGCCACCAGATCGGCGTTGACGTTGTAGCTTTCCCCCTTTTCGCCGACCCCTACAGGCGCGATCACCGGGATGAACTTTCCATGCTCGAGGGTCTGGATAAGCTCCTGATTTACCTTCACCACGTTTCCGACGAAGCCGATATCGATCTGCTCGACGGTCCCGTCCTCCCGCTTCACCGGCTGGAGGAGCTTTTCGCAGAGAAGGAGATTGCCATCCTTGCCCGAGAGGCCGACGGCGCGCCCGCCGTGCTGGTTAAGGTACCCAACGACTTCTTTGTTCACCTGCCCGGTCAGAACCATCTCCACCACCCCCATCGTGGCGGCGTCTGTGACACGCATCCCGCGGACGAATTCGGAGACGATCCCGTAGCGCTTGAGGGTTTCGTTGATCTGCGGACCCCCGCCATGGACCACCACGATGTTGATTCCAAGGGATTTGAGGAGGATTACGTCGAGGGCGAAGGACTCTTTCAGTCTTTCATCCGACATGGCGTGTCCACCGTACTTCACGACAACGGTTTTGCCGGAAAAACGCCTGATGTATGGGAGGGCCTCCATCAGGGTATTCGCTTTTTCTATGAGATGTTGCATCTGGGAATCTCCCATGGCGTCATGGATGAATAAATCCAAAGAGGTAACTATAGCCGGATACGGGGCTACGCGCAATAATTAAAGACCGGAAAGGGAAGCATCTGAGGGAACGAGGCAGCAGTTACTCAACTCTGCCGGATAGGGAGCGTCACGGTGAAGGTGCTGCCTCTGCCGGCTTCGCTTTCGACGCTGATGGTGCCGCCGTGAAGCCGTATGAACTCTCGCGCGTAGTAAAGGCCGAGGCCGAACCCCCTTATTTGCCCTGTATGCGCAGGATCCACCTGGTAAAACTTCTCGAAAATTTTGGGCAGATCCTCGGGTGCTATTCCGATCCCCTCATCCTCAACAATAAGATGACAGGCATCATCGACGCCGGCAAGGGTTACCGAGACCTTGCCGGTATCGCGCGAAAACTTGAAGGCGTTGTCGGTGATCTGACGCAATGCGAATGTTATCTTTTCACGGTCGATCATGACCGGGGGGAGGTCGGCCAGGTCGGTTACCGTCTGCACTCCCGGTTTTGCTGCGGCTTCCTTCGATTCGGCAAGAATCTGCATGATGACGGATCTGAGGCTGCAGGGCTCGACCTTAAGGCCGCCCTCGACGTCCATGACGCTGCTGAAGGTTAGCAGGTCCGCCACCAGCTTTTCCAGGTAACACGATTCCTCGAAAATCAGCTTCAGGTGGTTCTGGAAGCCTGGGTCGGCAGGGTCGTACACACCACCGGCCATATTCTGGAGAAACAACGAAATTGCCGTGATGGGGGTGCGAAACTTATGTGATATGAGAGAGAGGAAGTTGGATTTCAACCGGTCGAGGTTCTTCAGGTTTGCAATCTCTTCCTTAAGCGCTTTCTTTACGAGCGCCTTTTCCACTGTCGTGCGCAACTGCAGAAGATTGAGCGGCTTGGCTATGAAGTCGTCCGCATCCGCCTTCAGTGCATTGAGAATGACGTCTTTGTCGGCGAAGCCGGTCATGACGATCACAACGAGAGTCGGCTCAAGCTCCTTGAGCCGTGTCAGAAGCTCGATCCCCCCCATCTTCGGCATCATCACGTCAGTCAGGATGAGATCGAAGTTCCCGCCTCTGAACAGCCGCAGGGCCTCCTCCCCATCCCCTGCCTCGACTACGTTGTACCCGCGCAGTGCTTTGCTGCACAGGTCGCGGATTATGGCTTCGTCGTCGACGATGAGGATGTTCTTCAGGTTCTGCTGCTGAACAAGACCAATTTCCGGTTTTTGGTTCATTTCGAGCATAAATGATATCCGGCAGTTTCCGAGCGGCAGAAGCAGCAGCTGGTTCGATAGGACACCAGTGCCCTCCTGCGGCTATTTGAGAGGAGGAGTGAAGATGGCAAGAAGCTCCACCGGACTGGAACCGGTGTTACGGAGCCCATGGAGGACACCCGGAGGTGCAAATCCGCAGTTCCCGGCGCGAAAGACCAAGGTGTCGCTACCCATGGTGCATTCAGCGTCTCCCGAAAGGATATAGAAAGTCTCCGCTTCCACATCATGGGTGTGGGGGAATATCTCTCCTCCGGGCTCGATCCTTCCCCGGTGAACGCTGAGGAGGCCTGCCTCCGCCTTTACAATCAGGTCCTTCAGGTAATATTGGTTGTGCTTGGGGTGGAGGACCTCGGCTTGATCCGAAGTATGAATGGTCTTACCGTCCATCACTGCTCCTTTGTGGTGCCTACAGAAGGCCCGTCACGCGTTCCAGCGCTTCGGCCAGTTTTCCCGGTTGCGAGCCTCCGGCCTGTGCGAGCTCGGGTTTGCCGCCGCCGCTTCCGCCGATGATCGGTGCAAGGGTCTTGACGAGGTCCCCCGCCTTGTAGCGGGAGGTAAGGTCTTTGCTGACCGCGACAAGGAGAGCGGCTTTCTCCCCCTGCTCTGCGCCGAGAACGACAATGCCCGATCCGAGGCGGTCTTTGAGGGTATCGGAGAGTTCTCGGAGTGCCTTCGGATCGGCAGCTTCCACTTTGGCAGCCAGAACCTTGACACCGGCTACCTCACGTACCTGATCCAGGAGATTGGAGGACCTGGAGGCATTGATGCGCGACTGAAGGGTTTCTACCTCGCGCTGCAGTTCCTTTTGACGGACGAGGAGCTTCTCCAGTTTTTCGGCGGGGTCTCCCCCCTCTGCCTTGAGGAGAACTGCCAGCCTCTTCTGATCCGCTTCCAGGTTCTGAGCGTATGTGACGGCGCCTCCGCCGGAAAGAGCCTCGATACGCCGCACCCCCGCCGCGATTCCGGCTTCGGTAACTATCTTGAAGAAGCCGATTTCTCCCGCAGCATGCACGTGCGTGCCGCCGCACAGCTCCGCGCTCACCTCCCCTACCCGTACCACCCGCACGCGATCACCGTACTTTTCGCCGAATAGAGCGGTGGCGCCGCTTTCGAGGGCGTCGTTCACGCTCATCTCGCGAGCGTGAACGGAATGGTTGTGCCGAATGTAGCCGTTGACGATGGTTTCCACCCTGCGCAGCTCTTCATCGGAAAGGGGGGAAAAATGGGTAAAGTCAAAGCGGAGCCGGTCGGGAGTGACAAGTGAGCCTGCCTGCTTGACATGATCGCCGAGTACTTCCCTGAGGGCCGACTGCAGCAGATGGGTTGCGGTATGATTGCGGGCGGTCGCCGAGCGCTCTTCCGAATCGACCTTCAGATCGACCGCTTCTCCGGTTTTCAGCGTTCCGTCTTCCACCACACCGACATGAACCGCGAGGTCGGGATAAGGGCGTTTGGTATCGATGATCCGTACATGAGCATTCCCGGAAGAGATCGTCCCCGTGTCTCCGGCCTGACCTCCGGAGGCGCCGTAAAAGGGGGTTGATTCGGTAATGATCTCCACTTCCTGACCCGCTGCAGCTTCGGCAACAAGTCGGCCTCCACGGGCCGTCACGATCGCTTTTACCACTGAATAGCCGGTACCTGCTTCATACCCGGTGAAAGTCGTCCTCATCCCTTCGTTGTAGAGGGTTTTGAATATCTCGGCGATTCCTTCTTCCCCTGAACCTTTCCAGTGCTCCCTCGCCTGCTCCCGTTGGCGTTCCATGCAGGCGTTGAACCCGGCCTCGTCCACGGTGAACGCTTCGCTGGCTACAATATCGGCGGTGAGATCTATGGGAAATCCATACGTATCATAGAGCTTGAAGAGGGTTTCACCCGGAATAGTCCCAACTCCGCGACCCCTGAGAGCCGCCATTTCGTCGTTAAGGATTGCAAGTCCGCGGTCCAGAGTTTCGGCAAAACGATCCTCTTCCGCACGAATCACTTTCTTTATGTAATCCTCCCGTTCCAGCAGCTCGGGGTAGGCCTCGCTCATTATGTCTATGACGGCGTCCACCGTGCGGTAGAGCACCGGGTCGGCAAAGCCGAGCATTTTTCCATGACGCGCGGCACGTCGCATGATGCGCCGCAACACGTATCCCCGCCCTTCGTTGCTCGGGAGAACCCCATCGCAGATGAGAAAGGTGGTAGCCCGGGCGTGATCCGCTATGACGCGCAAGGATACGTCGTCTCTTGTATCGGCGCCGTACTCCTTGCCGCCCAGCTTGGCGGTGAACTGTATGATCCCCTGAAGTAGATCGGTGTCGTAGTTCGACTTCACCCCCTGGAGAACCGTCGCGATCCGTTCGAGACCCATGCCTGTATCCACAGACGGCTTGGGAAGCGGAGTGAGAGTCCCGGATGCGTCGCGGTTGAACTGCATGAAGACGTTGTTCCAGATCTCCATGTACCGGTCGCAGTCGCAGCCGACGGCGCAGTCGGGCTTGCCGCAACCGACGCCGGGGCCATGGTCCCAGAATATTTCTGTGCAGGGCCCGCAGGGGCCGGTATCGCCCATGGACCAGAAGTTATCCTTTTCCCCGAAGCGGTAGATTCGCTCGATGGGTACTCCCTCCTGCCGGTGCCATATTTCGGCCGCTTCGTCGTCATCCTTGTAGACAGTTACGTAAAGCCGCTCCTTATCGAGCTGCAATTCCTTGGTGAGAAATTCCCAGGCAAACGCTATCGCTTCTTTTTTGAAGTAGTCGCCGAATGAGAAATTGCCGAGCATCTCGAAGAAGGTGTGGTGCCGAGCTGTCCTTCCCACCTGCTCCAGATCGTTATGCTTTCCCCCAGCCCGAACGCACTTCTGCGAGCTGCAAGCCCGAATGTAATCCCGTTTCTCAAGTCCGAGAAAGAGGTCCTTGAACTGGTTCATGCCGGCATTGGCAAAGAGGAGCGTGGGATCGTTGTGGGGGATGAGGCTCGAGCTGGCGACCACGGTGTGGCCCCGCTCGGCGAAGTACTGCAAGAATCTGGCTCTGATCTGCTTCCCTGTCATGAAAACCCCGAGGAGTAAAATAAAAAGGCTTCAAGAGCCTTCGGTTGCACGTAGCGCCTGCATGATGGCCTGGATTGAGAACCCGCGCCGCTGCAGGTAGTGGATGATCCTTCGTGTTTCCTTCTGCGTTGCCCTTGATGCAGAATAATCGGGAAACCTGCGATTCAGAAGCTCCGTCAGGATATCCGATTCCTCATGCACGGCCAGAAGCTCTGCGGTCACCTCGGAAACTATCTGCTCCGAGATGCCGCGGCGGACCAGCTCCAGACGCAGCCGGGGTCCGACGCACCTCATGCCGGCTACGGCAGACTCCGCCCACCGCTCTGCAAACCGCCGGTCATCAAGATACCCTAATCCGGCGAGCCGTTCGAGGACGGATGCTATAACCCCGGAAGGTGTTCCCTTGCTGCGCAGCTTACGTTCCAACTCATGGCAGCTGTGGTCCCGGCGGGCAAGCAGCCGCAGCGCCGATGCGAAAACCGCTGCTTCGTCCTCCATTACTACCTTTCAAGAGGGAGAGATTCCCCCTCGGAGGATTCCTCCTCCTTGACGAACTGGTCCCACGTATTATCGGAGGTGGAGGAGATTCCCGAGACTTTCAGTGCAAAGTCGTCCGGGTTGGAGGACTGACGCAGCGCTTCTTCATATGAGATGAGCTTCTTCGTGAAGAGTTGCATGAGCGACTGGTCGAAGGTCTGCATTCCGTAGGAGACATATCCCTGTGCTATAGCTTCAGGAAGCTGCTTTGTCTTCTCCTTGTCGTCGATGCAGTCACGGATGCGGGCAGTTCCGAGCATCACTTCCACCGCCGGCACCCTTCCCTTCCCATCTATCCTCGGGACGAGCCTCTGGGAAACGACCCCTCTGATGACACCTGCCAATTGCATCCGCACCTGCCGCTGGTGATAGGGGGGGAAGACTGAAATTATCCGGTTTATGGTCTCGGCGGCATCGAGGGTGTGAAGGGTGGACATGACCAGGTGGCCCGTTTCCGCCGCGTTAAGCGCGGTTTCGATGGTTTCCAGGTCTCGCATCTCGCCGACGAGAATGACATCCGGGTCCTGACGGAGGGCGCTCCTCAATGCGCTTCCGAAGGAGAGGGTATCAAGCCCGACCTCGCGCTGGCTTATGATGCTCTTCTTGTCCCTGTGGAGGTACTCCACCGGATCTTCGATCGTGATGATGTTGCAGGATCGGCGTTCGTTGATGTACTCGATCATCCCCGCGAGGGTAGTGGATTTTCCGCTGCCGGTGGTCCCGGTGACGAGGATGAGACCTCGCTCCTCCGAACAGATCTTGGTGAGCACCGGCGGCAGGTTCAGGGTTTCCAGGGTGGGGATGGTAATGGGAATCGCCCTGAACACCATCGAGATGCTGCCGCGCTGCCGGTAGACGCTGACGCGGAAACGGCCGAGGCCCGGGATTCCGTAAGCAAGATCCACTTCGTACTGGTCCTGGAACTGCTGCTTCTGACGGCTGTTCATCATCCCGAAGGCCATGGCCTCGACAGCTTCCGCACCGAGACGGGGAGCGTTGGGGATGGGATGAAGCTTGCCGTTTATCCGTACCACCGGCGGAAGCCCCGACTTTACGTGGATGTCGGACCCTCTCGCCTTTACGGCAATGGTCAGTATTTCGTTCAGCTCCATCGCCTATGCTCCGGCGTCGGCACCGGCAGCGGTTCCGACATTTTTCAGGCCGAGGACGGAGAGGAGCTTTTCCCTGATCTTAACCGCGCTCGAAGGGTTCTCCTTGAGATAGAGCCGTGCGTTCTCGCGCCCCTGCCCGATCCGGTCTTTTCCGTAGGAGAACCAGGAGCCGCTCTTTTCGACGATGCCGCGTTCAACTGCGAGATCGAGAAGGTCCCCCTCTTTTGAAATCCCTTCCCCGTACAGAATGTCGAACTCTACCTCCTTGAAGGGAGGGGCCACCTTGTTCTTGACGACTTTCACGCGGGTGCGTGAGCCTATCACGTCGTTACCCTGCTTGAGGGAAGCGATTTTCCGGATGTCCATCCGGATCGAAGCGTAGAACTTGAGAGCGTTTCCGCCTGTTGTCGTTTCCGGGTTGCCGAACATCACGCCGATCTTCATCCGGATCTGGTTGATGAAAATGACGCAGCAGTTGGACTTGGAGATGATGGCGGTGAGTTTGCGCAGCGCCTGGGACATTAGCCGCGCCTGCAGCCCCATGTGGGAGTCTCCCATCTCCCCCTCTATTTCCGCTTTGGGCACCAGTGCGGCAACCGAGTCGATGACCAGGACATCGATTGCGCCGCTGCGCACCAGCATTTCGGCAATTTCGAGAGCCTGCTCCCCCGTGTCCGGCTGGGATACGAGCAGATCGTCTGTCTTCACACCGAGTTTGCGCGCGTACCCGATATCGAGGGCGTGTTCAGCATCGACGAAAGCCGCAATTCCTCCCAGCTTCTGAGCTTCGGCAACCACGTGGAGGGCAAGTGTCGTCTTGCCGGAGGATTCCGGTCCGAAGACTTCTATGACGCGGCCTCTTGGAACGCCTCCGACTCCAAGCGCAGCATCGAGCGAAAGGGCGCCTGTAGGGATCGCAGCTATGTCAGGCAGGGCTTCGTCATGGCCAAGGCGCATGATGGCCCCTTTGCCGAATTGTTTCTCGATCTGAGTTACCGCTAAGTCTATTGCTTTGTCCCGTTCCAGCATATCGTCTCCTTGCCGCCATTTGGCGCGGTTCCACGGCCATTTCCGTCACGTATGAAGAGCCCACACATAGCATATTTTTCGCAGAATTTTCAATGCTTATCTTTTTGAGCAGCCCTTGGGAAGCCAGCGAGTATGGGTGGGAAGTTACCGGGAGCCGTCGAGGAGTGACTCAGCAGAAGGCATGAAAGGGAAGGAGGGTTGCTGTACCCCCTCCTCAAGGGGGAGTAGAAGGAAAAAGGAGCTTCCGCATCCGGTGCATGACGGGCTTTCAACCCACGCCATGCCGCCGTGGGCCTCAACCATTCCCTTGACGATGGCGAGACCTACTCCGGTTCCCTTTCCCTGGAACTTGTGCCTGCCGCTGGAGTGGTGACGAATGTCTCCTACTTCATAAAATTTTTCGAAAATCTTTGTCTGTTCCTCAGGAGGGATGCCGACGCCGTTGTCCCGGACCTCCACTTCCAGGTACGACGCTTCTCCGATTCGTTCGACAAAGGTGCTGCAGAATGCAGCCAGGCGCTTTTCCTTTTCCTGCAGGGCATGACGGTCGACAAGGCGCCCGCGGATAACTATCTCCCCCCGGTCCGAGCTGAATTTGACGGCGTTCTCGATCAGCTTGGTGAATATCTCCTCCAGGTACTCGCGGTCGGCGGAAAAGTAAGGGAGGTGGTCCAGGTCCGGAGCCACCAGCCTCTGTCCCCGATCCCGGAGGAGTGGACCGAACCGTTCCTGCATTACTTCCACAATTTCACCGAGATGCAGCACGTCTGCATTTACGCTCATGGTCCTGGCCTCGATCCGAGCGACGCGCATCAGATCATTAACTATTTCGTTGAGCCTCACACCGGCTTCGTGAACCGTCCGGAGGACCGTCAGTTCGTCCTGGTCAATGGAGTGCAGCCGGCCCAGCAAATATTCAGTGCCGCTCATGATGCCCGTTAGCGGTGTCCGGAACTCGTGGGAAATCATCCCGAGGAAGTGGCTCTTCATTTTGTCGAGGCGACCAAGTTCCCTGTTGGCGTGCTCCACAACAGCGAAATTATGGCTCAGCTTGCGCTGTGATACGGCAAGGTAATGGCTTTCCTTTTCCAGGAGTCGATATGAGCGGGAGAGCTCCTCCGTCTGGGCACTCAACTTGGCGTAGAGGCGAGCATGCTCGATCACGATCCCAATCTGGCTTCCAATGGTGGCAAAGAGGCTGAGTTCCGATTCTGAAAATTCGCGCCGACTACGACTAAGGATGTGCATGACACCGATCAGGCGGCCCTGGGCGAGAAGAGGAGCCGCCGCGGAGGATAGCCATCCATCGGAGGAAGCCAGGCGACCGAGAGAGCATGATGCACCATCCAGTTCCTCGACCGAGTGTCGGTGGCTTGTTGTCGCTATGAAACAGGGAGTGGTTGTGCCGAAACTGCAGTTGCCTATCTTCTCCCTGAGTCCACATGATATTCCGTGAGTCGCAGCGAGCAGGAGATGCTCTCGCCCTTCTTCCGCCAGATGGATGATGCCTGCATCACCTTCAAGCACCTCTATCGTTTCCCGCAGGGTTGCGTCAAGCACCGACTGCAGGTCGAGGCTTTCGTTTATTCTCGTCATGAAGTTCATGAGGGTCGAAAGTTCACGGTTGCGCTGCCGTGCCTCCTGCTGGGCTTTCCGCTTTTGGGTTACATCCCGGATCATTATGCGAATCACCCGTTCTCCGTCCAGTTCGATCGTGCGGGCGTCAATGTCTCCCATGAATTGGAGCCCGTCTTTTCGCCTGAACCTGAACCCCTCGGCACGAGCTCTGCCGCGGCGCAGGAGCGCCGCCATCAGCGAGGTGTACCGACCGTTTTCCTCTTCAGCCACCAGATCCCTTCCCTGCAGCGCCTGCATCTCCTCCTTGCTGTAACCGAAGAGCTCCAAAGCGATATTGTTCACCTCTTCCAGGCTTCCCTTCTCGACGTCCAAGAGGAAAATGGCGGTTCCGGCACCTTCCAGAAGGCTGCTGTACCTCAGGGCGCACTTTTCCACCTCACGCTTCAGGTGACGATATTGGTCCCTGGCGTCATCGAGCGACAGAGCGTGAGTTCTCGTGAGGTTTCTGAGGGAGAGGAGAGACGCTGCAAGTAGCAGCAGCCCAACCAGTTGGATGAACTGAGGTATGGGATGTGTGGTCGGGATCAAGAAAGAAAATGATATCCCGGCCACGAGCAGGCAGAGAGCGGCCGCTACGGCCGCTACGGCAAGTTTGTGCATAATCCGGTATGTGGAAGAGTTCATGATCTCTCCACCGTTCTTTACACGAGCTTTTGCAACAGATGCCGCCGTAGCAGGTCGAGAGCCTTGAACGACGTGATGAGCCGTATCTCGTTGCGATTCCCGCGGAAATTGCAGCGTACCACCCTACAGTCTGAGGAGTCGGCCAAGGCTATGTAGACAGTCCCAGCCGGCTTCTCCGCACTTCCCCCTTCCGGGCCGGCAATGCCGGTTATGGAAAGTGCGATGTCGCTCCCTGAAGCACGCCTCATTCCTTCCGCCATTGCTGCGGCTACCGACTCGCTTACTGCCCCTTCCTGCTCGACAAGCTCTGTGGGGACCTGAAGCGCCCTTATCTTTGCCGCATTTGAATAGGTGACCGCTCCTTCGAGGAAATAGGCGGAGCTTCCCGCAAGGTCAGTGATCCGCTTTGCCAGGAGACCTCCTGTGCACGATTCCGCAAGAGAAAGGGTAAGGCCGGTACGGCGGAAGAGGTTCGCCACTGTTGTGTCGATAGTTTCCTCGTCTTCGGCGAACAGATAATCCCGGAGCCGAACCCTTACCCTTTCGGCGACCCGCGCAAGCCGGTCGGACACTTCCGCCTCGCATTTTCCTTCTCCCCGCAGCTTGATCAGTATCTCCGGGAACTCCACGCCGAACGCCACGGTTACCCCCGGTTCAGCCACGTCGAGCAGCAGCGGATCGACTTCCGCTTCGGCGATCCCGAACACCTTGAGGACCTTTGTCTGCAGGGTGGATGAGCTCTGTCTCATCCTCGAGAGATAGGGGAGAACGTTTTCTTCGAGCATCCGCATCATCTCTTTCGGAACACCCGGAAGAAAGAAGAGGGTGCACCGCCCGTATACCAGGCGAAACCCACAGGCTGTCCCTTCAGGATTGGGAATGACTTCCGCCGGCTCCGGCAACAGTGCCTGCTTTTCACCAAGGGCCGCATCTCCGCCCAGTTTGCACGTCATTCTTCGCGTATGATCGAGCGCCTGCTCATTTATGACGAGGGGTGCCCCCGCCAAGGTCGCTGCGGCACGCGCGGTCACGTCGTCAATCGTGGGGCCAAGCCCTCCCGTAACTATGACTGCGGCACTTCGCTCCGAGAGGTATTGCAGAGCATCCACGATCTCGGCCTCCGCATCCCCGGCAGTTAGACGGGCGCCATTACCGAACCCCAGATCGTACAGTTTCCGGGCGATGAAGGGAGCGTTGGTGTCCACGACTTCACCGAAGAGCAGCTCATCACCTATTGAGAGGAGGGCTATTTTCATTCCAATCAGCTTACCTTTAGCGGAAACGGTCTACTTCCCTGATGCCCTTCTGCGTGCTTCTGCAGCCTTTTCCAGATGCCCCGTCCGGCTGTATGCAGTCGCAAGCGTCTGCCATACCGCCGGGTTGTTCATGCCCCTCCTCAACAGCAGCTCGGCCTTGGACGCGGCCTGCTGATACAGCATTAGCTTCGGCAGCTCTCCTGCTGCGATCAAGGGCTGGTTGCTGGTTCCCTCCAATGCAACAAACGTAGTGTCGTCGCAATACACAAGGTGCCAGGATGGATCTGCCGCGATATGGTTGACGACTTGATACAGCTCCCCGGTAAAATCATCCACTGTGGACAGGATGATCATGTTCATGTTGTGCCGATGGAGGATGTCCTTCCATTCCGGTGTCCACAGAACGCGTGTGTACTCATCGAACGCTTTCAGGCTTAAGGACCTTCCGTCAATAAAAACCTGATGTTCCGGATAGAGACTCCAGATAAGGTAGCCTCCCCAGTTGAAGTAATTGAAGATTCGGCCTGAAGGCTTCTCCTTCTTCAGGAAATCGGACGCCGCAACAGGGAAACGATATGTGTTTACGGGTGAAGCCAGGGAGGCGTAGGCGCGGGGAAAAAATCTGGCAGAGCTGTACCACAGCAGTATAAGACTGCACATAGCCAGGATGGTGCACCCACGCTTCAACCTGCTGCTTCCGAATACTGCTGAGTTAAGAGCTGCTCCCAACCCGAAGGTGGTTCCGAAAACAAAGAAGGGGATGTAGCGGTAACTTCTGAAGCTGATTACCAGTAAAGAAAGGGATATTAGGAGGAAAGTTGGATCGAGCTTTTTAACCCGGGAGCCACAGGTCACCAGATACAGCGCCACATAAATGAAAAATGGAGTAACCAGGATGCCATGATCTTTCCATGCGGCAAACGGTGACATGTATTCCGAACTTCGGCTCTGCAGATCGGAACCTTCATTCTTTAGTAGTCCCAGGAAAGCGTCGAACCCGTTGGGATTTATTCCCGTTGCTGCGAGAGCAACAAGTATCAGAATGACGACTTTGAGCAGGGAAGTTCTGTTTGCCGGCGGTTTGGAATGAATGAAATGCTGGGTGGTTTCGGACAATGCATAGAGTACAAGGACCGCTGCTCCGAGAGTATATCCTGGATGGCTGTTCGCCCACAGAACCATGAGGGGGGGGAGGAGTAAAGCAGGTTTTAAGTTATGATCGACGGTGCCGGAGTCTTCCTTGCTGCCGATGTATCCGATTCGCGAAAGCAGAAGCATGAGCATTGCGAAAAGGAGCATCGACAATATCTGAGGTCGTTCAGCGGAAAAGTAGGTGGAGACCCATCCGCATAGAACCATCAGGAGAAGAGTGCAGCGAAAATCCCATCCCTTTCGCACTCCATGTGAAAACACCAGGAGAGGAACTGCAAGAAAAATTGCAACCTTGCACAGGATAAGTCCTGCCGGTCCGCCCAAGGCATGACTGGCGTAGAACAGAACCTGCGCCAGCCAGTACCCGTTAAGCAGGAACATTCGGTTAGGATCCAGATACGAGGGGGGGATGGAGTTGAAAGGATCGGTCTTGAGGAAACTGCCCGTATGAACAATTTCCCTCCCGGTAGCCAGGTGCCACCATACATCGATATCCCATATGGGACTTGCGATTTTTACAGTTACCGGCACCACTACCAGTAAAACTGCCAGCAGCTGAAACCACCTGTTTTTGTAAATGCGGTCGTCCACGTTCTTCATCATGTATAAGCCCGGCTCATGGATACGGCGTGCATGTTCCTGCACTGTTAGGAAATCAGGTTCAATAGCAGGTGCAATGAGATCAGTGCATAGCATCCCGCTGCAACATCGTCAAGAACGACGCCATAGCCCCCTTTCCCGCATCGGTCGAAATAGCGCGCAGGTTCGATTTTAATGATGTCGAAGAGGCGGAACAGCGCGAAGCCTGCACCTATGGCAACGAGGGAGGGAGAAACTCCGGTCATGGTGACCAGGAATCCCGCAACCTCGTCGATCACGATCTTACCCGAATCCTTCTCGTCGAAAACTTCTTCCGCTTCTCCTGCAATCCGGCAGGAAAGGAAGATGAAAGTGACTACCGTGAGCACGTACAGGGGAAGAGAAAGCCTTGAAAGCAGCAGGTAGAGCGGGATCGCGGCAATTGTCCCCACGGTTCCCGAAGCTACGGGGCTGTAGCCGGTGCCTCCCCAGGTGGCAAGAAGAATGACAGCCCGCCTCATTGTCCCCCCGTTTCCCGTTCTATGATCCGGTAAACGTCGATCAGCGGCATCCCCCGCTCTTCGGCTATGCGGCGGCATTCCTCGAATTCGGGCGCTATCCGGACTACTGTGCCAGCTTCAGTCGTCACCTTTACCCGAACCGGTCCCAGCGATGTCTCCCGTTCTTCCGACGCCCGTTCCAGAACAGCCCGTTCCACCGGATAATACCGTACGCCGATGGCCGTGGAATGGTGCAATATCTCCCGGGCCAGCTCATCACGTTTATCGCGCCCGCAGATAATCGTGAGACGCACTCCCGGGCGGTTCTTTTTCATCTGCAGCGGAGAGAAGGCAACGTCCAGGGCGCCGGAGGCAAGCAGATGCTCCATGAGGAAACCCAGCACCTCGGGGTTCATATCGTCAATGTGTGTTTCCATGACGAAGACATCATCGGATACATCTCTGACCTCACCGGAAACCACCCGCAGCACGTTCGGGACATCAGAAAAATCCTTTGTGCCTGCACCGCATCCGACCCTCTTTATGTGCATGGCAGGGGGGGGGACGGATTCAGCCAGTTCGGCGAGGATTGCAGCACCGGTGGGGGTCACGCGCTCCCCTGCGCCTATGTCGAAATGAACCGCCATGCCCCGAAGGAGTTCGGCCGTGGCAGGGGCAGGCACCGGAAGCCGTCCGTGGGCAGTTTCCACGAAGCCGCTGCCGTAGGGGAGGGGGGAGGTGTAGATGCGTTCGGCGCCGAGATGGTCGAGACAGATGGCCGTTCCGACCACGTCGATGATCGAATCTATCGCGCCCACTTCGTGAAAATGCACGTCCTCGATGCCTACTCCGTGCACCTTGGCCTCAGCTTCGGCGAGACGCCTGAAAATTTTCAGCGAAACATACTTTACGTTCTCCGGCAGCAGCGACTTCCGGATCATGCCGTCTATGTCGGAGTAATGGCGGTGGTGCTGGCGTTCAGACACTTCAACGTCGAAGTGGAGGGCTGTCACATGCCGCCGCTCGACCTGCTTTATGTGCAGACGATAGGACGATGCATCCAGGGGGAGGAGGGCAAGTTGCTCCCGGAGAAGGGGGAAGGGCACTCCCAGGTCTACGAGGGCCGCTATGGTCATGTCGCCGGCGATGCCGGCAAGGCAATCGAAGTAGAGGATGTTCATCGTACTCCAGGAGACAGTTTAAGGTTGAGGTGAACGAGGTTCATGATCGGTTCATGAGGCTGGCTGCGTACCCCGCGCCGAACCCGTTATCGATATTGACCACCGTCACACCTCCGGCGCAGGAATTCAGCATCCCGAGGAGTGCGGAGAGGCCGCCGAAGGAGGCGCCGTAGCCTACGGATGTGGGGACCCCGATTACGGGTTTTCCGGCAAGACCGGCCACGACCGAAGGAAGGGCACCTTCCATGCCGGCTACGACAATTATGACTGCTGCGGAATACAGAAGCTTCGTTCGTGCAAGAAGCCTGTGGATACCAGCTACACCCACATCGAAAAGCTGCTCGACGTCGTTTCCCATGAAACGTGCGGTAAGGGCAGCTTCGGAAGCGACGGGTAGGTCGGAGGTTCCGGCGGAAACGACGAGTATCTTGCCCTTGCCGACAATCTTCACCGGCCTCTGCTCGATCGTGAGGCAGCGGCTGTCGGAATGATAAATGGCGGCGGGAAAAGCCTTCTTGACCGCGAGCGCTTTCTCCCCTTCAACCCGGGTAACCAGGACATTGTTTCCCTTGTCCAGGAGGGCTGCAATGATTCCTTCGATCTGCCCCACACTCTTTCCTGCACCGAATATCACTTCGGGAAACCCGTGGCGAAGTCCTCTGTGGTGATCCACGTTGGTATGCCCAAGGTCTTCGAAAGGAAGGCTCCGCAAGCGGTCGAGCGCCTCACCGACTTCGATAGTTCCTTCCTTCAGGCTGTGAAGCAATGATTTGAGTTCGTCGGGATTCATGTCACCTTCTCTTGTCTAATGTTGGACGGGGAGAAAAAGTATACCACGCGATCCGCCAAAGAAAAGCAGATTCTCAGCAGAGAGAGCCCCTCCGCGAAGTGCCTGTAACGGCTGAAACTGGGGGAGTTGAAAAGGGAGAACTAGTCGAAAAATTGTTTTGGCTAGTGATGAAGCGGTTGCGGAAGCTTCAGGCCGAGGGAGTGCTAGGAAGTAATATTCTTCAGAGGCGATCCAGGTACGAGCGTATCTCCGCCGCAAGCTCCGGCGAGTCGATGAGCACCGAAAGCTCGTTATTGCGGCGCAGCGCACCGTCGGTCAGGTTATGGCTTCCGAGGAAGACGAAGCGCCTGTCTATGATGCCGGCCTTTGCATGGCTGGTTACGTTGGGAGAATCGAAGAGAACCCTTACTCCGCCGCGAAGGAGGAGCTCCGCGGTACGGCGGTTGTCTGCAATTAGCGGGTCTTTTCCTGCCTTCTTCTCGAGATAGACGGTTACATCTACGCCGCGCTTGCGGGCTGCGATCAGTTCGTCAACGATCTTGCCGGGCAGGTTTCCGGGTGTGTTGGTTGCCTTGAACAGGTAGAAGGAGAAGACGATGCTGCTCTTCGCGCTCCGGATGCTCTCAAGAAGCGCTGCTGCATATTCCTGGTTCCGAAGGAGAGTCAACTTGGCGGTGGTTGTCAGCCCTGCCCCGGCTTCTCCGGCTCCCGACAGGCACAGCAGAAGAGAGAGTGGCGCCAGAAACGGAGCCAGCCGCCGCCGGCAACCGAGACCCCGGCGGTCCATCAGCTGAAGATCCCCATGACCTTGTCGAAAAAGTTTTTACGCATGGGGTGGGCTTCCTCGCCGCTGATTCGAGCGAACTCCTCAAGCAGGTCACGCTGCTTCTTGTTCAGGTTCACGGGTGTTTCGATACGCACGATGACGAGCTGATCCCCCCGTCCCCGCCCCTGAAGTGAAGGTATTCCTTTTCCGCGAAGCCTGAATATCCGCCCGGACTGGGTCCCGTCGGGTATCTTCATGTTCACCTTGCCGTCCAGTGTTGGAATTTCAACTTCGCTCCCCAGTGCGGCCTGGGTGAAGCTCACGGGAATCTCGCAGATCACGTCGTTGTTTTCCCGAGTGAAGATCGGATGTTCCTTTACCGTAATATAGACGTAAAGGTCGCCGTTTCCTCCGCCCTTGGTCCCCTGTCCTCCTTCTCCGGAGAGTTTCAGGCGGTTGCCGGTCTCCACTCCTCCGGGGACCTTGACGGACAGCGTCTTCTTGTCTCTGATGCTGCCTGTGCCGCGGCAGGAACCGCACGGAGTCTCGATGATCCTGCCTTCGCCCTGACAATGGTGGCATGTCTTGCTGACGCTGAAGAACCCTTGCTGGAACCTTACCTGCCCGGCGCCGCGGCAGGTCGGGCAAGTTGTGGCGTCGGTGCCCGGCTTCGCCCCGCTGCCGCCACACGTGTCGCACCGCTTTGCATAGGGGACGTCGATGCTTTTTTCAATTCCGAAGGCGGCCTCCTCGAAACTGATCTCCAGATTGTACTGGAGGTCGTCTCCTCGCTTGCCCCGCCCTCGTTGGCGGGCACCGCCGAAAATGTCACCGAAAATATCACCGAAAATGTCACCGAATGGAGACCCGGCACCAAACCCGAAGCCGCCGCCGGAGAAGCCGGCTCCCGATAAGCCTGCGTGCCCGAACTGGTCATACTGCGCCCGCTTCTGGGCATCTGAGAGCACCTCATAGGCTTCGGAGACCTCTTTGAACTTTTCCTCCGCTTCCTTGTCTCCCGGGTTCTTGTCGGGGTGGAACTGGATTGCCAGCTTGCGGTAAGCTTTTTTGATTTCGGTTTCCGACGCGTTCCTGTGAACGCCGAGAAGCTCGTAGTAATCCTGTTTTTCGCCGTTTGCCAAAGTGGGTCCTTTGCAACGCAAAGAGCAGCGGCCTTTAGAGAGCCGCTGCTCAATGCTGATAGTTGTTATGTGACAAGGGCGCTTCCGGCGCCCCAGCTCGACACTTTATCCTACACTATCTTTTACTTCTTGTCGTCCTTAACTTCCTCGAACTCAGCTTCGACGACCTTTTCTCCCTTATCGGCAGTTTCTCCGGTCGGTTCCGCCTGTTCTGCTCCACCAGCTTGAGCTTTGGCGTAGACCGCCTCCGCAAGTTTGTGCGATGCCTGTGCCAGTTCGTCGCTTGCTTTCTTGATGGCTTCGGCTTCGTTCCCTTCCATGGCCTTCTTGAGGGCTGCAATGCCGCTTTCTATCTTGCTCTTTTCGGCGGCATCGATTTTGTCGCCGAATTCGCTCAGGGATTTCTCGGTGGAGTAGACCAGGCTATCGGCCTGGTTGCGAGCCTCGATGAGTTCGCGTTTCTTCTTGTCCTCCTCCGCGTGGGACTCGGCATCGCGGACCATCTTATCGATCTCATCTTTTGAGAGGCCTGAAGACGCGGTGATGCGTATCGACTGCTCTTTTCCCGTGCCGAGATCTTTGGCGGAGACATGAACGATGCCGTTGGCGTCAATGTCGAATGTTACCTCGATCTGCGGAACGCCTCGGGGTGCCGGCGGAATTCCAACCAACTCGAACTGGCCAAGCGTCTTGTTGTCTCCGGCCATTTCCCGCTCACCCTGCAGGACGTGGATCGTCACCGCTGGCTGATTGTCGGAGGCAGTGGAGAATACCTGGCTCTTGCGGCATGGGATCGTTGTGTTCTTCTCGATCAGCTTCGTCATGACGCTGCCAAGGGTTTCGATACCCAGTGAAAGCGGGGTCACGTCGAGAAGCAGAACATCCTTGACCTCCCCGCGGAGAACACCTGCCTGAATGGCAGCACCTATGGCGACTACCTCGTCCGGGTTAACACCCCGGTTCGGGGTCTTGCCGAAGATCTCCTGGACCTTTTTTTGTACGATAGGCATGCGTGTCATACCACCCACCAGGATTACTTCGTCCACTTCGGAGGCGGACAGGCCGGCATCCTTGAGGGCGGTGCGGCAGGGACCTTCCAGTTTTGCGATCAGGTCCGCGCAGAGCGACTCCAGTTTTGCGCGGCTAAGCTTCAAAGTCAGGTGTTTCGGACCGGTAGCATCTGCGGTGATGAAGGGGAGATTGATATCAGTTTCGAGAGAGCTCGACAGTTCGCACTTTGCCTTCTCCGCCGCTTCTTTGAGGCGCTGTAGTGCCATTTTGTCGCTGCGCAGATCGATTCCCTGCTCACGTTTGAATTCGTCAGCGATCCAGTCGATTACTTTCTGGTCGAAGTCTTCGCCACCGAGAAACGTGTCGCCGTTGGTCGATTTGACTTCGAATACTCCTTCACCGAGCTCGAGGATGGAGATGTCGAAGGTACCCCCCCCCAGGTCGAAGACAGCAATCTTTTCTTCCTTTTTCTTGTCGAGCCCATATGCCAGCGCAGCAGCAGTCGGCTCGTTGATGATGCGAAGGACGTTGAGACCGGCTATCTTACCGGCATCCTTTGTAGCCTGGCGCTGCGAGTCGTCGAAGTAGGCTGGCACCGTAATTACGGCGTCGGTTACTGTTTCTCCGAGGTAATCCTCAGCAGTCTTCTTCATCTTCTGGAGCACCATCGCCGAAATTTCGGGAGAGGAGTACTTTTTCCCGCGAACTTCGACCCACGCATCACCATTGTCAGCCTTCACTATCTTGAAGGGGGAGATCGCGATGTCCCGCTTAACCACGTCTGTGTCGAACTTGCGTCCGATGAGCCGTTTGATGGCGAAGAGGGTGTTCTCGGGATTGGTGACCGCCTGGCGCTTCGCCTGCTGCCCCACGAGCCGTTCTCCGCTTTCGGCGAAGGCGATCATCGAGGGGGTGGTGCGGCTTCCTTCCGCATTTGCTATGACAACCGGTTCCCCACCTTCCATAACGGCGACGCAGGAGTTGGTGGTTCCCAGGTCGATACCTATAACCTTGCTCATGAATTAATCCTCCTTTAGCTATTCTTTGTAAGAACCTAACCATCCCCCCTCCAAAAAACAAGGGGCTGGGAAATAATAATTTACTCAGCAGTCCGAGGAGCTACCGCTACGGCGACCATGGCTGCGCGAAGAAGTCGCCCCTGGATGGTGTATCCTTTCTGGAGTTCAGCCGCGACGGTGTTGGGGGAAATGTCGGAAGTCTCCACCTGCGACATGGCATGATGAATCGCAGGATCGAAGGGAGTCCCAGGTCCGGCATCTACGGGCTCAACCCCGTACTTTTTCAGCGCCGAAAGGAGCATTCCGTGGGTGAGCTTGACCCCCTCAAGAAGAGCTCCTTGGGCTTCATCTCCGGCATGTGCAAGGGCACGGTCCATGCTGTCGATCACGGGGAGAATTTCGGTAATCAACCCCTCGTTTCCGTACTTGAGGATCTCTTCCTTTTCCCTCTGGGCCCGCTTTCGATAGTTTTCGAGATCAGCGCGTTCCCGCAGGAACTTGTTCCAGTTCTCCTTGGCCTCGGCTTCCTTTGCCTCAAGAGCCGCTTCAAGCTCCTTCACCCTGTCCTCTCCGGCAGCACCAGTCTCCACAGGTTGACCGGTTTGCGGCTGTTCGCTCCCGGGGGCCTGCTGCTTCGTATCGTTCGTATTATCCACGGCGTTACGTCTCCTTTTCGTAAATGGATTCAGGCTTTTCATTTTTCCTGCTCCGCCAGCAGATTGCTTACGAGTCTCGCTGTGTAATCCACTATGGGAATGACCTTGGCGTATCCCATGCGTGTTGGTCCGATGACTCCGAGGACACCCAATGTGTGCTTTCCGGTGCGGTATGTGGAGGTTATCAGGCTCATTCCACCCATTTCCCGCAATGGAGATTCAGCCCCTATGAAGATATTTACACCTTCCGCCTTTTGGCACCGGTCGAGCAACATCACCAGCTTGCTTTTCTCCTCGAACGCCCTGAATATTTCCTTCATCTTTGCAACATCGGCAAATTCCGGCTGATCGAGTATGTTCGCCCTTCCTTCGACGAAAACCTCCGACGAGGCCTCAGCAAGGGTTTCCTGTGAAAGCTGAACCGCCTTTGCGAGAAGCGCATCGTACTGGGTGCGTTCGTTGTGCATCTCTTCCAGCAGTTTGTTCTTCACTTCCGCTATCGAGAGGCCCTGAAGGATTCCGTTCAGGTAGTTCGACATCTTCACCAGGTCGTTTTCTTCCACTTCCTCGTGCGAATCGATGATCTTGTTCTGTACCGTTCCGTTTTGAGACACGAGGATTGCCAGAAGGCGCGTCCCCCCCAGTTTCAGGAACTCGATGTGGCGGAAGACATTCGCTACGAACTGAGGTGCCATCACCACTCCCATGTAATGTGAGAGGGACGAGAGCATACGGCTCGTCTCCTTGAGTACCTGGCCGATATCTTTACCCGCTACGCTGCAATGCCGACGGATTTCCTCCCGTTCGTCCCGGGCAACCTTGCGCACCTCAAGGAGCGCGTCCACGTAGAGTCTATAAGCTTTATCGGTGGGAATGCGTCCCGCCGACGTGTGGGGCGACATGAGAAATCCCATCTCTTCCAGATCGGCCATGACGTTTCGCACCGTTGCCGGGGAAAGATCAAGCCCGTGGCGCCGCGTCACACTTCGGCTTCCAACCGGCTCCGCGGTTGCTATATAATCCTCAATGATTGCCTCAAGGATTTTTTTGCTTCTGTCGGTCAGGTTGTCATGCATAGCGGCCTCAAAAAATTAGCACTCACGAATACGGAGTGCTAAGATTAACTTAATAACAATCATCCGGGTTGTCAAGGGAATCAATAGGTGAAATGGGGCAACTGCAGAAAGTGCTGGAACAGCTAAAGGAAGTTCGCCGCCACCTGATTGTAGAAAAGAAGGCCCCGTCGTGAAAGTTTAAGGCTTTTGTCCTGCTGTTGTACAAGCCCGGCCTGCCGAAGCCGTGCCAGCTCTGCTCCATACACACTCTCAACCGTATCACCGAATAAAGTCTCGAAGCGGTCCAAGTCCACCCCTTCGAGCATCCGAAGTCCCAGAAAAAACCATTCCCCCATAGCTTCTCGTTTCGTAAGCACAGCATGGTCCACACCTGCAAGAAGGTCATCCACAGGGGTAGCGAGGTATGTTTCCAAATTGTCCGAGTTACGCCACCGGCAGCCGAAGCCGGGCAACTCCATGAATGAGTGTGCACCCGCGCCGAACCCTAAATAGCTTTTTCGCCGCCAGTACACCTGGTTGTGCCGTGAGCGCCTTACCGGCAGGGAATAATTTGAGATTTCGTAATGCTCATATCCGGCTACTTCCAAGAAGGTTTGAACCTCCTCAAGCATGCGCACCGCCGTATTCTCATCGGGAAGAACAATGTCGCCCACCGCGGCCATCCGATGGAATGGTGTCCCCTCCTCGACCGAAAGGGCATACACTGCTACATGCTCCGCGGCCAGCCGGGCTGCGGATTCGAGATCCTGTCGCAATAACGGCAGCGTCTGACCCGGGAGTCCGTGAATGAGGTCGATGGCGATATTGTCGAACCCGGCCTTTCGTGCCGAGCGAAAGGCATCGACTGCTTCCTGTCCGGTATGAATGCGGCCGATAGCGGAAAGCAGGTGGTCATTAAAGGACTGGATGCCGAGAGATAGTCGCGTTACTCCAGCAGCGCTGTACCCTGCCAAGGTTTCAGGGGTTACCGTGCCGGGGTTAGCCTCAATGGTTATTTCAGCTTCCGACGATAGTCCGAACAGGCGCACTGCTGCATCGACTAGGGATTCTACCACTGCCGGGGGCATGAGAGAGGGGGTTCCCCCTCCGAAGTAGAGAGTGGTGGCAGCTGCGCGCTCCGACAGGACGCTGCTTCGCAGCTCAAGCTCCCGGAGGAGGGCCTCTGCGTAATCCTCCGGTGATACGGGAAGCCCCGGAACAGAGTTGAAATCGCAGTAAAAGCATTTCTGCCGGCAGAAAGGAAAGTGCACGTAAAGAGCCAGGTCCATGTTTAACATTTAAACATAGACTGCAGCCGAAAATCACGGGTAAATTCTATAGAAATGGGCAAGCACTGCCGGTACACTACCGCGCATTAATCCGGTGTGAGATAAGGGGGCGCGTATCGTGAAGACTCCTGTTAAGGCTGCGGCCATCCAGTTCAACGTTCAGCTCGGCGATGTAGACGCCAATGTCGCATATGTACGGGATGCGGTAACCCGGGTGGCAGCCCAGGGTTGCCGGCTGGCGGTAATGCCGGAGATGTGGTCATCGGGCTACGATTACCGCCGACTGAACGAGCTGGCACTTCGCACTCCTGAGGTAGTTGAAGAGCTGGCGCGCCTTTCTGCAGTGCATTCAATGGTCCTTGTCGGCAGCCTTCCGGAACCGCACGGAGAACGTGTATATAACACGGCCTTTATCCTCGATAATGGAAAGCTGATCGGCACCTACCGGAAAATTCATCTCTTCTCACTCATGGGTGAGGACCGTTCGCTGGACGGAGGTGATTCATGGATAGTGGTCGACACGCAGGTGGGCCGCCTGGGTGTTTTCATCTGTTACGACCTCAGGTTCCCCGAATTGGCCCGCCGTCTTGCGGTAGAAGGGGCCGAGATAATCGCAGTCCCTGCCGAATGGCCCAAACCGCGGGAAGAGCACTGGCGAACACTGTTGAAAGCCCGGGCGATTGAAAACCAGCTATTCATCGTGTCAGCCAACTGCTGTGGAATCCAGGGCAAGCTCGACTTTTTCGGAGAAAGCTTCATCATAGGACCGAAAGGGGAGATTCTTGCCCAAGGTGGGTACGAGAACTGCGAGCTTGTGGCCGACATCGACTTCTCGACGATGGAAGCATGGCGTCAGCAGATTACCTGTTTCCAGGACCGCAAGCCACAGTACTACTGACATGACGCCCCTTGTCCAAGGGAAAATTTCAGATTTCGCCTTCTAAAAATCGTGTTGACTTGCTCCATGGGAAGACGATATTTTCAGTAGGCTGTCAAACCCTTTCGGAGGTATTCCATTGAGTCTGCTAATGGGAACCGGCTTGGTCGTCAAGCTGGTACTGTTTATCCTTATTTACTTCTCGGTCGTTTCGTGGGCGATAATCTTCTACAAGCTGCTCCAGGTTCACAGGGCCAACAAGGACTCGGAGCGTTTCCTAGATTTTTTCTGGAAGACAAAGCGGTTCGATACCATTGCTACGCAGCTTGACAGATTCGGGAACTCCCCGCTTACCCTGCTCTTCAACGAGGGTTACGCCGAACTGAAGCGGCTCATGGATTCGGGTGAAGCAAAGCGCGAACCGGGAGTCGTAAGTACCGACCTCGGCGGAATTGAGAATATCGACCGCGCTCTGCGACGTGCGACGACCCAGGAAATCACAAGGTTGGAGAAATACACTACCTTCCTCGCTACCACCGGATCGACCGCTCCTTTCATCGGCTTATTCGGAACAGTCTGGGGAATCAAAGATTCTTTCACCGGAATTGCTCAGACCGGATCGGCTTCCCTTGCTGTGGTTGCGCCTGGAATAGCCGAAGCACTTATTGCAACAGCCATCGGTCTTGTTGCCGCCATCCCGGCTGTCATGGGGTATAATCACTTCCAGAACAGGATCAAGGTGTTGATCGCGGAAATGGACAATTTCTCAACTGAATTTCTCAATATCGTCCACCGGACCGTACTGAACAAATAGGTCACTTATATGGCAATGGGAAGCAGAGGGAACCGGGGCGACCGGAACACAATGTCGGAGATCAACGTCACTCCTCTCGTGGACGTCATGCTTGTTTTGCTCGTCATCTTCATGATAACGGCACCTATGATGCAGCAGGGGGTACAGGTAAATCTGCCTAAGGCGGAAACCAAAGCACTGAACCCGCAGGAAGAAACGGTGGTGGTCTCAGTCGAGAAATCGGGTAGAATATTTATCGACAAGAGCGAGGTTGTTCCCGGCGACCTAGGGCAGAGGCTTTCCGCCATGTTCGCCAACCGCAGCAAAAAAGAGGTCTTTCTCAAAGCGGACAAGGATGTTCCTTATGGTGATGTCGTGAGAACCATGGCCGAAATCAAGGCGGCAGGAATAGAGCGCCTCGGCATGGTAACGGAACCTGCCCAGAAAAAATGAAAACCATCTTGGCACGAAAAGATCCGGGCCTGGTAATGGTCCTTTCCTTTTCGACCATTCTCCACGTTGCCCTATACACGCTACTAGCTGCCCGCTTCAGTTTCGACACACCACATTCTGAAGATCAGACTTACTATGTCGACATGGTGTCGCTACCCGTGGCCAATCCCCGTGCAGGAGTCCCCGCAGCACCAGCCCCGCCGCTGTCCTTACTGTCGGAACCGCCTGCTCCTAGTGAAATGAAATTTCCGGTGAAGGCCGCTATTCAACCTTCGCCGAAACAGTCTTCTGCCAAGGCCCGGCCGACGCCGGCCGCCCCCTCCGTTTCTTCCGCAAGCGAGTTTGAGGAGCGCATGGCACGACTGGAGCGGGAAGCCGAAAGTCGCCATCAGGCAGCAGCACTTGAATCGCTGCGTAAAAAAATGGCTGCCGGAAGTGATCAGGCGGGAATACCTTCGGGGAAGGGCACTGAAACCGGCACCAACTACATCAGTTACCTGAAGTCTCGTCTTGATCAAGAATTTCGCGCTACCATAGCACTCCAGACTCAAAATCCCGAGGTCTTCGTACGTCTTGTGATTGACCGCAATGGCCGCATCGTAGGTAACCTGATGGAAAAAAGCTCCAGAGACAAGCTGTTCGAAGATTCAGTAAACAGGGCGATTTTCAAGGCGCAGCAAAACCTGCGTCCGCCGCCGAATGGGCAGCAGTTCGAGGTGAGCGTAAGGTTCAGCCCGCAAGGTGTGGCAAGGCAATGATAAAGATAAAAGGATTTTTTCCTCCCCTCTTATTCCTAATGGTTCTCCTCACACCATTATTGGGCGCGCAGCAGGAGCATATCGAGGTTTCGGCGCCCGCCAATCGCCAGCTTCAACTTCACATAGCACCTGCGGTCAACCTGGGGGGGGAATCCGATTCAGCTATGTCAGCCGACATCTCGCAGGTGCTCGGCTTCGACATGACCCTCGCTGGGTTCTCTGTAGTTTCTCCTCCAGTTGCTGAAGAGATGGGCATCCGACCCGGTGAATTCTCGCTGGCGCCATGGAAAAGGGCAGGGGCGGACATCCTCATCAAGTCCGGCTTCCAACTGAACGGAGATTCATGCACTATCGAGTTCCGGCTCTACGACGTAACCCGGGAAAAGGAAGTGGCCGCAAAGCGCTACACCGGGCGTCGCCAGGATGTGCGCAAAATTGTCCATACCTTCTCCGACGATGCTTTGGAAGCGGTTACCGGAGAGCGGGGGCCATTCACCGGTAAAATCGCATTCGTATCGAAGGCGACAGGGAATAAGGAAATCGCGTTGATGGACTATGACGGTTACAACGTGATCCCGATTACTAAGAACCGCTCCATCAACCTCAACCCCGAGTTTTCTCCTTCTGGTCGAGAAATAATCTTCACATCGTACCAGAAGCGGAACCCCGATCTCTACCGGCGGGAGTTGTACACCGGGTCTGAAGCGAGAATCTCATCTAGCAGGGGGATCAACATTACAGCCGCATATGCCCCGGACGGTAACCGGATCGCACTCGCAATGAGCAAGGACGGGCACTCCCAGATTTACCTCATTTCCAAAGAAGGTAAAGAGCTTGCCCGCCTTACTCACGGGAGCGCTATTGACGTTTCCCCTGCATGGTCGCCTGACGGGAGCCGGATTACGTTTGTTTCTGACCGGCTCGGTTCCCCTCAAGTATTCGTCATGAATGCCGATGGCTCTTCAGTACGTCGTCTCACTACGACCGGCTCTTACAACGTCAGCCCGCGATGGTCACCCAAAGGTGACCGTATCGCATACTGCCGACAGGAGGGAAACGGCTTCCAGATCTACACTATCAGGCCGGACGGGACGGGAGATCTGAGGCTCACCAGCGAAGGAAACAACGAACATCCCCGTTGGTCTCCGGACGGCCGATTCATCACATTCAGCTCCAGAAGAGGTGGAACTGAAGCTATATATGTAATGCGAGCGGACGGTACCGGTGAGACAAGGGTCTCGCGTGGCAAGGGGGCAGATTCCCACCCGACCTGGTCCCCTCGGTGAGGGGTTGCTGGACCTCGAATTGACCTGTAATAAATTGTATTGCCACCTAAGTTATGTATAATGTGTTTTATGTTCATGAACTTATGAGCTACTGAAGCTCGTACTAATGACAAAAGGAGACGTACCATGCGTAAGGGAATGGCAGGGATGTTGATAGTGCTGTGGAGCTGTATGCTTGTCACCGGCTGTGCCAAAAAGGGAATGGTCGGAGGCGAGGAGACTATTGCCCCCCCCACGACGGCTCCAGCAGATCAGACATCCAAGGCTCAGCAGCCTGTAAAGGAACAACCTGTCAAGGAACAGCCTATTTCCGAAACGCCGGTCGCCTCTGCCGACTTGGGTTCCAAGCAGGCCGCCCCCGACCAGCAGGCCCAGGCAGAATTCGCCCTGGAGCGCGTCTTCTTCGACTTCGACTCCTATATCCTCTCCCAGACCGCTCGGGACATCCTGACAAAAAACGCTCAATGGCTGCAGAATAACACGAACGCAAAGATTCAGATTGAAGGGCACTGCGACGAGCGGGGCTCCGACGAGTACAACCTCGCTTTGGGCGAAAAGCGTGCGCAGTCGGCCCAGAAGTACATGGTAACGTTGGGCGTTTCTGCCGATCGCCTTTCGATAATCAGCTACGGAAAAGAAAAGCCGCTCGATCCCGGTCATGACGAAGCTGCCTGGGCGAAGAACCGGCGCGCGGAGTTCATAGTTGTGAGGTAGGAAATACCAAAGTACTTCGTTAGGAGCCGGTCTCGGCTCCTTTTTTATTGTGACAGCAGTAGACTTTGGGAGGAAATGCAATAATGACAGCTAAGAGCAGATGTCTCGTTGCGCTTGTTGTCTGTGCACTGGCGGGCTGCGCCAGCCAGACGGACATGGCTAACCTGCAGAGAGATATGGATGAGATGAAGGCAAGGCTGCTGCAGGTGGATCGTGACGTAGCGGGAGTGAAGAGCTCGGCACGCGAGGACCTGGACAAGTCACTCCGGGCCTACCAGAAGGATATCGAAACCTTGCGACGAAGTGCGGCCGACATCCAAGCCACGATAGAGTCGACGAAGGTGGATAATCAGGTACTGAGCGGAAAACTTGATGATGTGGCGCTGCTGGCGAAAAAGCCGGCTGACGACATTGCCCTCCTTCGTGAAGACATGGAGCGGCGGCTTAAGGTTGTGAGTGATCGTATGGTGAAGTTGGAGGCCGGCCTCGAGGAGTTCAATAAAAAAATTGAAGAATCTAAGCCGAGAGAGCCGCAACAGACCCCTGAGGGACTCTATCAGAAGGCGCTAGATTCCTTTCGTGCGGGGGACCTTGTAAAGTCGCGGGAGATGTTCGGAAACTTCATGCAGAGCTATCCCTCCCACGACCTTGTTCCAAATGCCCAGTATTGGCTGGGTGAAACGCTCTATGCAGAGAAAAAGTACGACCAGGCAATCCTTGAGTTTCAACAGATCATCAAAAAGTACCCGAACAAAGAAAAAGTGCCTGCGGCCATGCTCAAGCAGGCCATGGCCTTCAAGGAGCTGGGGGACGTGAAAAGCGCCCGGTATGTTCTTAAGAAGCTCCAGGAGGACTATCCATTTTCGGAAGAGGCGCAAAAGGCAAAGGACAGGCTAAAGGAGCTGAAATAAGAACGGCGGGCAAAAAGCCCGCCGTAGTTTCAACTATTAAAGAGTTCAGGCCCCTGCCTTCTCTTTAGCTGTCTCTTTACCGCCATCCCCTGTCGCTTCTTTCGCGGGCTCCGTTGTTGCTTCGGAAGCCGCTGCCACCTCTGCCGGTTTTTCATCACCGGGTTTGATTTCTTCGCTGATGCTCTGCTTGAAGTCCTCGGACGCACGTTTGAATTCCGCAAGCCCCTTCCCGAGCGACCGAGCAAGATCGGGCAATTTTTTGGGTCCTATCACAATCAGAGCGATCACAAAGATAACGATCAGCTCTGGCATCCCTATTCCGAACATTGGCACCTCGTCGTTTCTGTTATGTCAAATCCCTCTGCGCCATTCATAAGCACCGCAGAGTCTGGAAAATAATAGATGTTTTGCCAGGGGGTGTCAAGCCCGGTTCTCCCGACCATTCCAGTGCAAAGAGGGTTTGACAGAGGGCTCAACATTGATCTACTATCATTGGTCTTCCGAATTGCTGCCCAAGAGGTCTACATGCACAACGATGACATACGACAGGAAATAAAGGCGCTCCTTCACCAAAGAAATGCCGTGCTCCTCGCACACAACTACATGCGGGACGAAGTTCAGGAGATAGCCGATATCACGGGGGATTCCCTTGCTCTCTCGATGGAGGCTTCGAAAACAGATGCGGAAGTCATCGTCTTTTGCGGAGTCCACTTCATGGCCGAATCCGCCTCCATTCTTGCTCCTGAAAAAACGGTCCTCCTTCCGCGACTCGACGCAGGCTGTCCGATGGCAGACATGGTGACTGTGGAGGGGCTTGAGCAGCTCAAGGCAGAACACCCAGGGGTCCCTGTCGTCACGTATGTGAATTCATCCGCCGCCGTTAAAGCTATCAGCGACGTCTGCTGCACCTCCGCCAATGCCGTCAAGGTTGTAAATTCTCTTTCCGACACGGAAATCATATTCGTTCCCGACCGGAACCTTGGCCGCTATGTTGCCCGGCAATCCGACAAGATCTTTCATTTTTGGGACGGATACTGTCCTACCCATGAAAGGCTCCGGGCCGACCATGTACTTGCTCTTAAAGAGCAGCATCCTGATGCTCTTTTCGTATGCCATCCCGAATGCCATCCGGACGTGACTTCGCTTGCCGACCACGTTTGCTCGACAACCGGAATGTACGAGTATTGTCGCAAGAGCCCGGCCAGGCGGTTCATCATAGGCACCGAGGCAGGAATCCTCTACAGGCTTCGCCAGGAGAACCCTGACAAGGAGTTTATCCTCGCATCACCCGCGCTCTTCTGCCCTAACATGAAGCTGACCTCCCTTGAGGATGTCCTGGATGCCCTCAAGACGATGAACCCGGTAGTTAAGGTTCCCGAAGAGATACGGAAACCTGCGAAGAGTGCCCTCGACAGAATGCTCGCTGTCCCGAGGGATTGAAAGCAGCCGTCTGCGAAATAAAATAATTGTCCTGAGCTTATCCAATACTCATCATCGAGGGTACCGTAAATGATACGTCCATTTCAGGGTATACAACCCAAGATCGATCCAGCAGCCTTCATTGCCGAAACAGCAGTGATCATCGGAGATGTTGAAATCGGAGCGCAAAGCAGTGTGTGGTACAACGTCGTGGCGCGCGGGGACGTGAACTTCATCCGTATCGGCAACCGAACTAACATCCAGGATCTCAGCATGCTCCATGTTACCCACAGAAAACATGCAGAAGACCCGGGAGCTCCCCTCATCATCGGTGATGATGTAACTGTCGGCCACAGTGTGACCCTTCACGGATGCACAATAGGCAACGGGGCCTTTATCGGAATGCAAGCGATTGTGATGGACAACGTTGAGGTAGGGGAGGGGGCTTTGATAGGAGCCAGGGCTCTCGTAACTGAAGGAACAGTGATCCCGCCGTACACCCTCTGGATCGGCTCGCCTGCAAAGTGCAAGCGGGAGCTGACACCCCAGGAGATCGAGTGGCTCAAGAAATCACCGCAGAACTACGTGAAGTACGCCCTCCAGTACATCAACGACAACGGATGAGATTCTTCCCCTCAGAAATGAAAAAGGGAGCTCGAAAGAGCTCCCTTTTTTGTTGTGAACGGTTATTGGCGGCGCGAGATTCGCGATGATTCCGTCGTCGGCGACGATTGATGGCCCGCAGGCGTAGCAGCGCTACGTCGAGGAGCCTGAGGAGGAGCCGGCGGCGGAAGGGCGCGAATCTCGCGCCGCCTGCGTCTAGAACTCCTGCGGCATGGCCTTCACCTGTGCCGCCGTAAACACAGGGCCGTCCTTGCAGACATAGACGTTTCCCACATTGCAACGGCCGCACTTGCCTAGACCGCACTTCATCCGGTTCTCAAGCGTGGTATATATCTGCTCGTCCGAAAACCCGAGCTTCTCCAGAACGGGCAGCGTAAACTTGATCATTATCGGCGGCCCGCAGACAAGAGCTATGGTATTTTCAGCCGAAGGTGCCGCCTCTTCGAGGACACTTGGAACAAATCCGACCTTGCCGTCCCAATCTGGTCCGTTTCCGCCGGGGTCCACCGTCTTCACGAGCCTCACATCTGCTCGCTCCTCCCACTCCTTGAGCTCTCGCTTGTAAACAAGGTCTGCCTCCGTACGGGCACCATAAACGATGGTTATGTCCTTGAACTTGTCCCGTAAGTCTAGGCAGTTCCAGATCACGGTGCGAAGGGGGGGCAGCGCGATGCCGCCGGCGACGAAGACCAGATTTTTTCCGAAAAAGCTCTCAATGGGAAAGGAATTACCGTAGGGGCCACGGACTCCGATGCTCTCCCCCGGCTCAAGGCGGCGAAGTGCCTCCGTGACACGACCTACGGTTCTGAAGCAGCACTCGATGTAGCCTTTGCGCGTAGGTGAGGATGCAATGCAGAAGGTAGCCTCGCCGGCTCCGAAGGCTGAATACTCGGCGAACTGCCCTGCACGGAAGGTGAAGTTCTCCCGCACCTGCTCATCCTGAAAGACGAGTCTCAGGGTCCGGATATCCGGGGTTTCATCGACAATGGAATCGATGGTAGCGAGATGGGGAAGATAGATGTTCTTGCTGTGATCGCACATGGTAAAACCTCAGGTATAGGTAGAGGTAAAGGTAAAGAAAAAAAAGGCCTCAAGCTGTCACTCTACCTTTACCTCTACTGTTTCTCGATTTCCTGCAAAACCGCCGCAATGTCGATTCCGACGGGACAAGAGCGGATGCATCTGCCGCAGCCGGTGCAGAGGGTCTGTCTGAACTTGTCTTGGTAGTACTTGAACTTGTGCATGATGCGGTTTCGGTAGCGGGCCGGCTGCACATCGCGCGGGTTGTGGCCGGAGGCGTGGTTGGTGAACTTGCCGAAGCCGCAGGCATCCCAGTGTTTGCGACGCGCTCCTTTTGCCTCCGTTCCCTCATCGCTGATGTCGAAGCAGTGGCATGCAGGACAGAGGAAGGCACAGGCGCCGCAGCCGGCGCATCGCTCCGCTGTCTCGTTCCATAGCTCGTCTTCGAAGTGCTGATCGAGCCATTCCTTGATCTTATTTAGATCGAGTGCCGCAATGTCAGGCTTTGCAAGAGGCTCCGGCTCTGTGGCAGGGGCTTCAGTGAAGAGCCCTGCATGGGAGGCGACGAGTTTTTCGCCTTTGTCGGTAATGACATCGCACCTGTAGTCTCCACCCTTGAGCGGAACTAGAAACAGGTCGCTTCCCTTCGTATCTCCGGGGGAGAGGCCGACAGCGGTGCAGAAGCAGGCGTCGTCCGCTTCGGTGCAGGCGAGGCCGATGATGGTGGTTCTCTCTCTTCTACTGAGGAAGAAATCGTCGCGGTAGTCCCACGAGAACACAGCATCGAGAATCTCAGGAGCTGCGGCGTCGCAGGGGCGCGCTCCGATGAGCACACTAGCCGGGAACGCTGTCGGATCGATATCGGTGACGGTAGTGCCTGCCTTGTCTTTCTGGAAGGTTAGGATCGTCTCGCACAGGGGAAAGAAGCTCTCCTTGGCCGATCGCCGGGGGAGCTTGGAGAGGTCGAGTTCGTCGCCTCCGGCCAGGGGCTCGTAGAGGGTCAGGGAGCCCGCGATTTTCGGGCCGACTACTCTCGTTCCTTCTTTTATCAAAGCGTCGATCAGTGCCTGGAGGTTTTGTTTGGTGATGATTTTGGCCATTTTGTTCCCTTTGATACACCAAGGACGAGAATTCATTGCGCCTTTCGGCTAGGCAGAGAGCGCGGAAAATGTGGGGTGTTATTTGATGAAGGATTGGTCGTCCTGTTCACTATAATCCGTGAGCGGCGCCTTCTCTTGAGGAGTCAGCCCCGTCTCAAAATCGTAGAGCTCCTTCATTTCCTTTGCCATCTTCCGGTTGAGCAGGTTAAGCGGAATGTCCATCGGGCAGACACGTTCGCATTCCGCGCACCCGGCGCATCTTCCCGCCAAATGCATTGCACGCACTATGTGCCACGCCATGTTTCCTGCCGGACGAGGCGTGCTCTCCACAGCCTGAGGACGGTTCCTGTCACACAGGCACTGCTCGCAGTAGCAAAAGGGACAGACCTGCCGACAGGCAAGGCAGCGGACACAACGGGAGAAATGCTTCTTCCAGAAGGCCCACCGCTCTTCAGGGGTCATCGCTTCCAGGCGTGCAAGCTCTTCTGCTTCCACCGGTGAAAGCGGTGGAAGGGGAGGCAGGCTTCCCGCCCGCACATCGGCACCTTGCGGCTCGTGCACGGTACATTCGTGGCACTTGCGGGCGAGCCCCTCATTGGTCTCCCCCATGACTCCCGGGCAGGTAACACCGATGATGAAGAGATCGTCCCTGCGGATCTGCGATTCTGTCATGAGGCCTGCCAAAGCCCTCATGTCGCATCCCTTTGCGATTATGGCAAGTTTTCCCCGACCGGACACCTCTTTCTTCGCCTTGGTGAGGTAGAGGGCTAGGTTGTTCACGCAAGCTGGGGAGAAGATGAGCCTCTCCGCACAAGCGGGATCCGAGATGACGACCGGCATGGCAGTGCCGGCCCTGCGCCCTGCAGCATAGCCTACCACCGCCACTACCGTCCCCGCTTCGAGAATTCTCTTGGCTTCGGCCCTGATGGCAGCCGTTGCGGCCTCGTAGACTGCCGGGTCTATGGTGGCTGCCCCCACATTCTTTGCTGTATTGTTCATAAACCCTTCTCAGATGCTTTTGAATGCTTCCTTGAGCTCAGGCGTATCGAGCTCCCCCGACCAGTGCTCCTCAGCTTCCAGTTGGGTGAACTGGGTGAGGGGGCCCATTGTCCTTACCCGCTCGGTCAGCTCGGTCACCACCTCAACCCATTTTCCACCTTCTGCAGCGGAGACCCAGGAGAACTGAAGACGCGCAAGATCGACGCCGGTGAATTCCAGAAGCTTCCGGAACACGGCAAAGCGCCTGCGAGCATGGAAGTTGCCGGCCATGTAGTGGCAGTCGCCGGGGTGGCACCCCGAGACGAGAACGCCGTCTGCGCCTTTCTGAAAGGCCCGAAGGATAAAAACCGGATCGATGCGGCCGGTGCAGGGGAATTTGAGGACCCGCACGTTGGCAGGGTACTGCAGACGGCTCGTCCCTGCCAGATCAGCGCCGGCATAGGTGCACCACGTGCAGACGAAGGCGACTATCTTCGGTTCGAAATCGTGCTTGGTTTTTTCAGCTTGCATGCAACCCTCAAATCGACTCAGAAAATACCGAGGTAAAAGTCTTTTCCGCGTCTCTGTGCCTTTGTGGCAGGTTTCCTAAAGCGCTTCTATCATTGCGATGACCTGCTCGTCAGTATATCCGTCAAGCTCGACGCTCTTCGACGGGCACGTCGCCTGACAGGTGCCGCATCCGCCGCAGACACCGGGATTCACCGATGCGACGACCTTGACAAGCCGCCCATGGCGGTCCCGGATCTCCTTCTCCTCGACTGCGCCGTAGGCACATACCTTCTTGCAGGCGAGGCAGCCGACGCAGAACCGTTCATTAACTCGTGCAACGATCGGTTCCCGCTCCAGCTGATCCTTGGCAAAGAGAGTGATCACCTTGGCGGCGGCAGCAGAGGCCTGGGAGACCGTTTCAGGTATGTCTTTCGGGCCCTGGCAGGCTCCGGCAAGGTAGATCCCAGCGGTGGCGCATTCTACGGGCCGAAGCTTTGCGTGGGCCTCGGAATAGAAGTTGTACTTGTCGTAGGAGATGCCGAGCTTCTGTGCCAGCGAATCGGCACCTTCACGCGCCTGTACCGCCGTGGCCAGTACGACCAGGTCTGCTTCGATCTCCACCTGGACCCCTACGAGAACGTCGCTACCCATGACGACGATCTTGTCCCCCTTCTGGTACAGGCGGGAGACCATCCCGCGGATGTAGACCGCCTCTTCTTCCTCGACAGCCCTGCGCCAGAACTCGTCGTAGTTCTTTCCAGGGGTTCTGGCATCCATGAAGAAGACGTAGGCCTGGCCGTCGTGGACCTTGTGATGGTAGAGCATGGTGTGCTTGGCAGTGTACATGCAGCAGATCTTGGAGCAGTAACTGATGCCTTTTTCCCTAGCGCGGGAGCCAACGCACTGTATGAAGACTACCTGCTTCGGCTCGTTGCCGTCGGAGGGGCGGAGTATCTTACCGCCGGTAGGGCCGCTGGCCGACGCGAGACGCTCGAAAGTGAGGCCGTCGATCACGTCGGGAATGGTGCCGTAGCCGAATTCACCATACCCTTCGTAAATCGAGTCTTCGGGTTTCGGGCCGATATCGTAGAGGTCGAAGCCGGTGGCGACGACAATGGCGCCGACCGGTTCGGTAACCAATTCGTCCTGCTGTTCGTAGTCGACAGCGCCGGGTCCGCATACCTTCTGGCAGACGCCGCACTTGCCAGTCAGGAACCGGGTGCAGTTTTCGCGGTCGATGACCGGGGTGTTGGGCACCGCCTGGGGGAAAGGGACGTAGATCGCAGGCCGCATTCCGCGGTTGCAGTCGAAAGAATTGGGAATGTTCTTCTTGGGGCACTTGGCCGTGCAAACGCCGCAGCCGGTGCATTTGCTTTCATCGACGGAGCGGGCCTTCTTGCGGATCGTGACCTGAAAGTTGCCGATGAACCCGCCAACTTCTTCTATCTCGGAGTATGTGTAGAGCTTGATGTTGGGATGGTTGGCGACGTCAACCATCTTGGGAGTCATGATGCATTGCGAGCAGTCGAGGGTGGGAAAGGTCTCGGAGAGCTGCGCCATGTGCCCGCCGATGGATGGCTCCCTTTCGACCAGGATGACTTGTTGCCCAGCGTCTGCTATGTCCAGGGCGGCCTGTATGCCGGCGATTCCGCCGCCGATCACAAGTGCGCGCTTGGTAACAGGGACGGTAATCGGGGCGAGGGATTTCGCACGTTTAACCCGTGCAGTCATGAAGGAGACGATGTCGATCGCCTTGGCGGTGGCCTCTTCCTTGTTCTCGTGAACCCAGGAGCAGTGTTCGCGGATGTTCGCCATCTCGCACAGGAAGGGATTCAACCCTGCCTGCTTCACTGCATTCCGGAACGTCTTCTCGTGCATACGGGGAGAACACGCTGCGACCACGATACCGTCCAGCCTGTGTTCGGCAATGGCCTTTTTCAGAAGCCCTTGCCCGGGGTCGGAGCACATGTACTTGTAATCGGTGGCGAACGCAACTCCGGGGATCATGGATGCAGCCTCGGCTACCTTCTCCACATCTACCGTTCTCGATATGTTCTCGCCGCAATGACAGACGAATACGCCAATTCGGGACATTCATATCCTCTTGAAATGCTTTTTCACCACAGGCACCAAGGCTAAAGCAGAAGTCGGTGAAAAAACCTCATTTTCGCTACTGCCGAATCATGAGGTTTCTGCCCTTCTTGATGCTCTGGTGTCTTAATGGTTCTTCGAATTACCATGCGCTGCTGCGTTTTAGATCAGGCCCTTTTCCCTCAACAACGGTTTCGGGTCGACGATCATGTTGTCGAGGCCGAGTCGCACCGGAGACACGCCCACAGCCAGCGCAAGAAGCTGCGTCATGTAGAATACCGGCATGCCGTACCGCGTTCCTGCCGCCTGTTCTATTTCCTGTTGCCGAATGTCCAGGTTTCCGTGGCACAGGGGGCAAGCCACCATGATGCAGTCCGCACCGGCTGCCTTGGCGGATGCCAGTATCTCATTGGACAGCTTGAGCACGACACCGGGGCGCGACAACGTGAAATTGGCGCCGCAGCATTCCAGCCGGTGGCTGAAAAGAACAGGCTCTGCGCCCGCCGCACTGATGACGTCTTCCATAATTCGTGGCGACTCGCAGTCGTCCAGGTTGGGGACTTCCGGTGGCCGGGTGAGTAGGCACCCGTAGTAGCAGGCAACCTTGAGCCCTTCAAGAGGTCTCGATACGTTCTGCTTCAGGCGGTCGAGCCCCAGGTCGTGGGCCAGGATGTCGAGCAGGTGCTTGACCGGCTTGTCGAGAGGGACATTGCCGTCAAGGGCTGTTTCCACCTGCTTGCGCTTAATGTCGTTTTGCTTGAGGCGATGCTGTGTTGTCTTGAGACGCGAGAAGCATGCGGCGCAGGAAACGGCGAGGTCGCCATCCACTTCTTCCGCAAGAGCAAGGTTCTTGCCGCAGAGCGCCAGCGACAGCAGCTCGTCGACATTATGTGCGGGGGTCGCACCGCAGCAGATCCAGTCCGGAACCTCCTTCAGCCCGATGCGCAATGCCGCGAAGAGTCCCCTTGTAGAGACGTCGTATTCTTTGGCCGAGGCGTGGAGCGAACACCCGGGGTAGTAGGAGTAGGTCAGGTCGTATTTTCGGTTGGGACTCACGGTGCATCACCTTTACGCCGCATCTCCTCGATGCGGCTGAATATCTTTTCCACCTCTCGCTGATTCCTGTTCTTCTGGTGGAACATCTTCAGTTTGCCCTTCGTGATCAATTTCGGGCCAAGCATCAGGTCTTTGAGAAACTGGCCGCTCTTCATGTTGAATACCGCCGCAAGCCTCATCTCGTACTGCCGCCCGTAGCTGCGGATGTTCTCGATGAATAGACGATTCGCCAGCTGGACGTAGCTTTCCTTGGATGGCCCCTGGGCATCCCATGACAGCTTCCTGAGCGCATCCATTATGGCAGCGAGATCCACCTTATTGGGACACCTGGTCGAACAAGTCTCGCACGAGGCGCAGTACCATATGCTTCGCCCGGCGAGCACCCGCTCGTACTGCCCCAGTTGAAGAAGGCGCACGATCCGGTTCGGCGGGTGCTCCATGAAAGAGCGCATGGGGCATCCGGCCGAGCATTTCCCGCACTGAAAGCAACGCCGGACGGAGGAGCCTGACAGCGACTCCACTTTCCGTACGAATCCGAGGTTCATGGTCTCGGTCGAAAGCGTCATTTTCGAATATTTCACGGTCTGATCCTTTCCTGCTACGGCAGAGGAGGGGCGGCACTTCTCGTGGAGGGAATCAATGAGGAGGGAAGGGCAGCAAGCAGGGTTTTTAGTAAAAGTAAAAAATTAGAAACCGGTCATACTCATTGTGCCGGGTAGTTAGAAGAATATTTTTAACAACAGTAAAAAAGTGAATATCACACTGCCACTTGTGTTGTCAAGGATATTTATTAAAATCGGGTAGTTCGGAGAGCTGGAGGTTACGGTGGAGCTGCTTCAGGCGTTTGACAGAGAAGAGAAATTCCATTACAAAATTGAAAACCATTCGCACCGGGTTGCCGGAAGGAGTTTTCGGATTCACGAGCTGAAAAAACTATACCGGTATCTTCATTCTTGCCGCTACACATACATGCGGGGAGCGCTGCTCCTGCTCGGCACGAACGGGTTCGCCCTCCTTATTCCCTGGCTTCTCAAGCTCGCCATCGACAGCCTTCGTGCACCTGTGGCTTCTGGGTGCTCTCCCGCGTGGTACGCGGCAGCAATTATCGCTGCGGCTGCCGCGCAGGGCGTAATTCGAATCTTTTCACGGACCACCCTTCTCCATGCCGGCCGTACAATAGAGTACCGTATTCGCGAAGATCTTTACGCGCGCCTCATAACACTCGACCTTCCTTATTTCGCACAGCAACGTACCGGCGATATCCTTTCACGCTTCGCGAATGATCTTACAAACGTGAGGATGCTCTTGGGGTTCGGCATCCTCAATATCATCAACACGGTGGTCGTATATCTATCGGCGGTGTACCTCATGCTCCGCATCAACCCGCTGCTGACATTTTTCGCCGTGATCCCGTTCCCCCTGATGATTTTCGTCGTGAAACGAATCACGGCTTCCATGTTCAGGAGATCGAAGCAGGCCCAGGAGGATCTGGCTCGCATGTCGAGCCATATCGAAGAAAATGCCTCCGCGGCAGTGGTGGTCAGGGCATACTGCCGGGAGAATTTCCAGGTACAAACTTTTCAGGAAGTGAGTGAGAGGTATTTTGCCAGCAACATGGCCATGGCCAGACTGAGGGGGGTAATGATCCCGGTGATGGCGGCAACTGGCGGGATCGGTACCCTCCTTGTCCTCTTCATCGGGGGAAGCCGGGTTATCTCCGGTGCCATGACTCTTGGTGATTTCGTGGCGTTCAACGGATATCTTTCGATGCTCATCTGGCCTACGCTCGTGCTGGGTTGGATCTTGAACCTGATGCAGCGGGGAGCCGCTTCCCTGTCACGCCTCAGCCATATTCTCGACGCAAGTCCCATCGTGAAGGATGACCGAGAATCGGCGGAGGTCCCTCGGATAGAGGGGACGATCGAGGTGCGAAACCTGTTTTTCGGGTATGAAGAGAAGCCGCTTCTCCGGGGTATATCTCTCCACATCCGGAAGGGTATGAAGTTAGGGATAGTCGGTCCTGTCGGAAGCAGCAAGACGAGCCTGGTAAGGCTCATCCCTCGCCTCTTCCCGGTGGAGGAGGGGAAGATATTCATCGACGGGACGGACATCAACAGAATCCCCCTGCATCAGCTACGCGAAGCCATCGGTTTCATTCCTCAGGAAAGTTTCCTCTTTTCGCGAACCATCGCCGACAACATCGCCTACGGGCGGGAAGGGGCTGACCGTTCTGCCGTGGAAAAGGCTGCTCGTCTTGCCTGCATCGATGGTGACATAGAACGCTTTCCCAATGGCTATGACACGTTGGTGGGGGAAAGGGGCGTTACCCTGTCCGGGGGACAAAAGCAGCGGACGGCAATTGCCCGGGCGCTGCTCAAGGACCCGGCTATACTCATACTCGACGACCCCCTATCCGCAGTGGATGCCGCCACCGAGCAAAACATTCTTCAGGGGCTAGCCTCATATTATGGCCGACGTACCGTAATCATCGTTTCACATCGACTATCGGCGGTGCGCGACTGCGACCTTATCGTCGTTCTCGAAGAGGGAAGGATCGTTGAGCAGGGTACTCACGACCAGCTTGTTCAGCAGGGGGGGAAATACGCGGCAATGCATCGGGAACAGCAGCTGCGAGCGGAGATAGAGGAACTCTGATGCATTTTGGCGGGCTATATGAGGAGGAAATAGTCGGAAAAGCTTACGACAGGAAGCTGGTGGCGCGGTTTCTCAGTTACCTTCGTCCGTACCGCAGCATGGTCGTGCTGGCTCTGCTCCTGCTACCCCTGCTGGCTGCAGCCCGCCTTGCACAGCCCTATCTGCTCAAGATCACCGTGGACAGGCACCTGGTAACCGGGGTGTTCGATGGGTTGCCGGTTCTGGCGCTCTGGTTCTTTATCCTGCTTCTCGTGGAATCACTATTCACTTACCTGCAGGTATATCTTCTGCAACTGATAGGGCAGCGTGTGATGCGCGACCTGCGCATGGAGCTTTTTTCCCATGTTCAGCGCCTTCCCGCTTCATTTTTCGACCGTACACCCACGGGGGGGCTGGTAACCAGGCTGACAAGCGACATAGAAGCACTCGGTGAGATGTTCGCCGCCGGGATCATAACTATAATCGGGGATGTCGTTCTTCTGGCGGGGATCATCGGCATCATGGTGTGGATGAACCTGAAGCTCTCCCTCGTCACCTTCTCGGTCCTCCCCCTGCTTTTCTGGGTTGCCTTTACCTTTCGCCGGCTCATGCGGCAAGCCTTCCGCGAGGTGCGCTCACGGCTGGCCAACCTGAACTCCTTTCTTGCCGAAAGCATCGGCGGCATCGCCACGGTGCAGCTCTTCAACCGGCAGGAAATCGAGCGTAACGAATTCTGCCGCCTAAACGCCGCGTATCGCGACTCAAATCTACCGGTCATCACCTGGGATGCCTCTCTCTATGCCCTCGTCGAGGCACTCTCGTCGGTCGCCGTCGGACTCATAATCTGGTACGGCGGCAACGAGATCCTCGGCGGGGCGCTCAGCTTCGGTGCCCTGGTGGCCTTCATTTACTACATCGACAAGTTCTTTGCTCCGATCAGGGATCTCTCGGCCAAGTATTCGGTCATGCAAGGAGCAATGGCTGCACTTGAACGGATATTCCACCTGCTAGACACAGAAGTCGACGCCGGACGGAACTCACTGAGTATCGGCCTGCAGAGTCCAGGCGGATACGCGGAGGATAGGGATCAGCACCCTCTCGATAGCGTGGTCTTTGACAATGTCTGGTTTGCCTACAGTGGCAATGAGTACGTACTCAAGGGATTCAACCTGAAGTTGCGCAGAGGTGAGCGCATAGCGCTAGTCGGAGAAACGGGCGGAGGCAAAACAACAGTGACGCGTCTTCTCACGCGGCTCTACGAAGTGCATGAGGGGAAAATAGCTCTAAACGGTACCGACATCCGTGGATACTCCCTTTCGGATCTACGCCGCCGCATAGGAATCGTGCTCCAGGAGCCATACCTCTTTACCGGCACCGTTGCGGACAATATCACGCTGGGAGATGAGCGGGCTCGCGCCAGGATGGAGTTAGCCGCGGCACTCGTCGGGGCCGACCGCTTCATCAAAGATCTTCCAAAGGGCTTCGATGAAGAGGTCCGGGAGCGGGGCAAGAACTTTTCTGCCGGAGAACGCCAGCTCATCTCGTTCGCACGGGCCGTTGCCTATGATCCGGAAATACTCGTGCTCGATGAAGCAACGGCAAGCGTGGATTCAGCCAGTGAAAAACTGATTCAGGAGGGACTGAAAGGGCTCATGGCCGGGCGTACTTCCCTTATTGTCGCCCACCGCCTTTCCACCATCCAGGACGCGGACCGCATCGTAGTTGTGCATCGTGGAGAAAAAGCGGAGGAGGGAACACACCAGGAGCTTCTTGCGAAGCGCGGACTCTACTACCGGCTTTACGAACTGCAGTTCAGGGGATGATCACTGACACGGGAGCAGCGTTGACAGCATCTCTCTCAGGGCGGACAGGGTGTACGGTTTGTTGAGATACGCATCGAAACCGTAACCACGGTAGTCGGCCACTATCGCGTTGTCAGCATAGCCGCTGGAAACGATGGCTCTGATGCCGGGAGCAATTTCCCGGATCCGCCCGATAGCCTCCTCTCCCCCCATGCCCCCCTTAACCGTCAGATCGAGGATTACGACGTCGAACGGAGTTCCGGAACTACAGGCAAGTCCTATTTTTTCAATAGCCTCTTCTCCTTCCGCCGCGCATTCTACCTCGTAACCGGACATCTCGATCATTTCCCGGGAAACATCCCGCACCATCTCCTCGTCATCCATGACCAGAATTCTTCCCTTTCGTGCCGAGATGGCTTGCGGAGCGGGCGCTGCTTCTTCAATATCCGATGATTCCAGTGCTGTGGCAGGGAGATGGACGGAGAAGATGGTTCCTTTATCCGGCTCCGAAAGAACGGAAATAGCTCCACCATGCCTTTTCACTATGGAGTGTGAGGTCGCCAGGCCTAGTCCGCTACCCTTCTGCTTGGTAGTGAAATAGGGGTCGAAGATCTTGGAAAGGTAGTGTGGGGGCATGCCGATGCCGGTATCCCTGATCTGTATTCTTATGAATCTTCCCCCTTCCGGCAGCGCCTGATTGCTTCCTGCTTTGAGATCGACATTGTCGGCCGAAATTTCCACTGTCCCCGACTGACCCATTGCCTGGCTGGCATTGAGGACGATGTTCTGGATGACCTGGCCGATCTGCCCTTCGTCCGCATCAGCGGCCCAGAGGTCGTCGGCGATGGTTATCGTGCAGGTGCTGCTTGATCCGCTTAGGGCAAACCGTGTCGCATTCTCGATTGCCTGCCGCAACGATACCTTCTTTTTCACCGGTGTTCCTCCTTTTGCGAAGGTTAATAGCTGTGATGTCAGATTCACTGCCTGGCTCATCGCCTGCTCTGCCTGATCCAGCAATGCAAGCGCTCCCTCTCGATGGTCGATTTCCATTCTTGCCATGGTTATGTAGCCGAAAACCCCCTGCAACAGGTTGTTGAAATCATGGGCGATACCACCAGCCAGAGTGCCGATCGCCTCAAGTTTCTGCAGTTTGAGCCGTTCGGCTTCCGCCTGCTTTTTCTGCGTGGTGTCGGAGGTTACGATAACGATCAGCTTCGGCTCTCCGTGGGAGTCGCGCAGCAGCGAAGCATTAGCTTCTCCCGTGAATTCCGTTCCGTCCCTGCGTACGAACTTAAGCTCCAGGTCGGATAAGGTGCCCTTTCTAAACAACTCGTCGAGGGCGGCGCAGGCGGTATCTACACTGTGTGCAGGTATCCACTGAAAAATCGGCTTTCCAACCGCCTCCGACTCATCGGCATGCCCGAAGAGTTCCAGGGCTTTGCGATTAGCCATCAGAATTTCTCCGGTCGGATCTGCGACTGTGATTGCATTCGGTGCGACTTCAGTCAGGAGTCGGTAAAGCTCTTCGCTCTCCCTAAGCTTCTCTTCGGTGAGCTTGCGGTGGGTGACGTCGCTGAGAACTCCGTTCCAGATCACGTCATCCTGCGGGTTGGTAGTCGGATCTGCTTCGAGGCGGACCCAACGGATCTCGTTTCTGATGATGAAGCGCCCTTCCCACCGGAAGGGCGTCCGGGTCCTGGTGGCTTCAAGCGATGCCTTTTCGAGATTATCCCGATCTTCGGGATGTGCGATGGCAAAGGCCAGTCCGGCGTCACGCATAAGTTCTTCGCAGTCTAGAGCGAGAATTTCGCAGATCTGCGGGCTGAGGTAGTCGAACTGCATTGACCCGTCACGGCTGAAGCGCAGTGTGTAAACACCATTGGGAATGCGGCGGACCAGCTCGTCGTAACGCGAGGTGCTTTCCCGAAGGTCCTCGTTGCTTCTGAGCAGCTCGGCTGTCCGCTCGGCTATCGTCTTTTCGAGCTCCTCCTGTATCAGGCGCAGCTTCTCTTCCGTCTGCCGTAGATTGTGGATGAGGCGGGTGAAATCCTGAGTATCGCTCAGCGACTTCTGGCCGAGCCTCTCGGCAACGTGACGGTAGTAATCGCGTTCGGCGTGGGCTTCAAGAAGCATTTTCCTTAACGCATTTATTTCTGAACAGTCTTCCCGCAAAACTAGCGATCCTCCGCAAGGATCAGGAGCACCCCTGTCCAGTCCAGCCCGCGGCTTCTCCCGAGCATTGGAGCGATTTCCACCCCTGAATAAAATCCTAGAAGAGGGACGTTCGCATCCTTCATGACCCGTTGGATTTCGGCAGCTTCTTCCTCATCGGTCAAAGACTGTTCCGCCGTCCTCCCGCCACAACTTATGTAAAGGGCGAAGAGTGGTTTTTTCCCTTCGGATCTGATCCTCTCGATAATATCCGGTGCATTGTCGGCGACCGATTTGAGCATCATGCGGTTGTCCCGAACCATGAACTGGATTTCCTGCCCCGCTTCCAGGTCGGTCTCGAACATACCGATGCCGGTCCCGTCAGGGATCACTCCCGTTATGAGTCGGTTGACGTAACTACTCTCGATGGGTGCGCCGTACCGCTCGCCGTGGTTTATGCCGATCGTCAGGTTGCTGATGATCGGCCTTTCGTTCTGCCACTCCCTGTTTCCGAAGAGCTCATCGAGAAGTGGAACTACCGGCCTGCCGTCCAGTTCGTAGATGACGTCATCCTGAATCCGGGTTATCCGGCGGTAGACCCCGTCGAGTGGGATGCAGCCGTGCATGATCGCGTGGTAGGCCGAGACATTGCCGGAAACCATACAGCCTACTACCTGCTGCGTACCGACTTTGTTTCCGCAATACTGCCAGGTGTGCCGGAACATGTAGTCCCCGAGTAGGCCCGCGCCTATGATTGGTAGGTGGCAGGGGAGCTTCTTGACGATTCCTTCCAGCAGTGGCGCGGAAGAGTTGAGAACAGGGGGGCCGGATTGCCCTGCCGGCACCCGTACCGAGTCGTAGAAAAGGAGGAGCGCCTTGTCCAGATCTGTGGACTGGAGACCATCCGCCATTCGTGCGGCCGCAGAAGCTTCGTCGATGTCGACACCATCTGCCGATGCTATGGAGAACCGAATGGAACTGGATTCTATGGCAGCTGCGGCTGCTGGGCAGCCATGGTAGGAGAGGTCGTCCCAGGTGATAACACCGATGCTTGAACCACCGATAATGGGAACCGTATCTCCAACCAGACTTCGAAGCCCATCGTAAAAGCGGTGGAGATCGGTATTGCCGCTGCAAAAGGCGAGAAGAAGGTCGGGGGTGCTGATTCCGCCGGAATCCAGTGCCGCCCGTACAACCTGTTGCCCAAGTGCAAAGCCGTCCGCCTGATTTCCATAGCCGATTCCGATTCTGGTCATTGAGTGCTCCCTGCGATAGGTCTTTTACATCAAGATGCTGCAATCTCAGTGCTGCAGGCCGCCTCATCGGTTCCGACAGATATGCCCATACTTCCCCCACTTCGGCATTAGCCACAAGATCTGCAGGAAATAAAAAGGCCGTCTCATCAGCTCAGGCTGACAGGACGGCCATGGTAACATCTATGCTTCCTGAATGCGTCACGCTTCCTCCGCTCGTGTTACGCAGCTGTTACGGTGTAGCACCTGTTCCCACGACAAGTCAAGCCATTTATGCAACTATTCTAATGCTTGAAGAACGTATGGGGGCAGCCCCGCCAGTCCCCACACTGCATGGACACCCCGGGAAAAGCAGTTACACTTGTCCTAATGCCATCCCCAGCCGAGGGGGAATCATGAAGCAACAACAGGCTCCTGCAGCGCCGGGGCAAACTATATCGATCGGAGATGCAGTCTCCATAATAATCGGCATCGTTATCGGGGCCGGTATCTTCAAGACTCCATCGGTGGTGGCGGCTAATGCCGGCAGCGAGCAGGTCCTTCTCCTGCTCTGGGTGGCCGGGGGCGTGATTTCGTTCATCGGTGCTCTCTGCTATGCCGAACTAGGTTCAGCCTATCCCGACGCCGGGGGGGACTACCACTACCTCGTCCGGGCATTCGGTCGTGCCCCCGGCTTTCTCTTCGCCTGGGCCAGGATGACTGTTATCCAGTCAGGTTCCATTGCCATGCTCGCGTTTCTCATAGGTGATTACGTCTCCCAGGTCGTAAGGCTGGGGGAGTACTCCTCCTCATGGTACGCAGCTGCCGTCATCGTGCTGTTGACTGTTATCAATGTCTTCGGCATCCGGATGGGGAGCTGGGTCCAGAAGATGTTTGTCGTCGTCATAGCGCTCGGTTTCGGTGTCCTTTTCTCTGTTGCCTTCGGTGTTGCAACTCCCTCCGTCCACCAAGGAGCGGATGAAACCCATGGTGCCATAGGCAAAGCGATGATATTCGTCCTTCTTACCTACGGCGGGTGGAACGAAGCGGCATACCTCTCGGCGGAGGTGAGGGGGGAGCGCCGCAACATCGTGAAGGCGCTTCTGTACAGCATAGCCATGATTACCCTCGTCTACGTCATGGCGAACATCGCATTCGTGAAGAGCCTGGGCCTTACCGGCATGTCGGGCTCCGATGCCGTTGCGGCAGACGTGATGCGCCGCGTGCTGGGGGTGGAGGGTGTCTACTTCATTACCCTCCTCGTCTCTCTGGCCGCCCTCAGCACCATCAACGGCTCCATCATTACCGGTGCGCGAACGAGCTACGCTCTCGGCAGGGACTTTCGCGTGTTCCGGTTTCTCGGCAACTGGAGCGCCGGAGGGGGGACACCGGTTAACGCACTTCTGGTTCAGGGAGCCATTTCCCTTGCTCTGGTGGCCGTGGGTACCAGGTCCCGGAGCGGGTTCGCAACCATGGTGGAATATACGGCGCCGGTATTCTGGCTCTTTCTCCTGCTTGTGGGAATTTCGCTTTTCGTTCTGCGGCGCCGGGATCCCCATGTCCCGCGTCCTTTCGTTGTGCCCTTCTACCCAGCGACCCCGATCCTCTTTTGCCTCGTGTGTCTGTACATGCTCTGGTCGAGCTTGATTCACACTGGGAAGGGAGCGGTTGTCGGCATCGCAATCCTGTTGGCGGGGGTGCCGCTGCTCCTGCTCAGGAATAAAAAATCAGAGAGGGAGGAAGCTAAATGATCAGTAAAAGGTATATCGGATATGTGTTGGCGTTCCTCATTGCCTCGGTACCGGCACGTTACGCGGCAGCAGAATCGATATTCTCTCCATCAGCTCCTTCAGCGGGGGTGAAGAAAGATGTTCCCTTCGTACCGACACCGACCGAAGTGGTTGAACGGATGCTTTCGATGGCAAAAGTTACGGGGAGGGATATTGTGTACGATCTTGGATGCGGTGACGGCCGGATCGTTATTACCGCTGCAAAAAAGCATGGTGCCCGAGGAGTGGGTATCGACATCGATCCGGAAAGAATAAAGGAGAGTAAGGAGAATGCCCGTGCCGCCGGCGTGACGGAGAAGGTGCGGTTTCTTCAGCAGGACCTGTTCAAGGCGAATGTAAGGGAAGCCACGGTGGTGACGATGTATCTGCTGAATTCGGTCAACCTGAAGATGCGGCCACTGCTTCTGAGCCAGCTCAGGCCCGGCACCCGCATCGTCTCCCATTCCTTCGACATGGGGGAATGGCGGCCCGATGACTCCTCCACGCTGAGCCAGTCCGTCTACTATTGGGTTGTGCCTGCCAATGCTTCCGGTCGCTGGAAATGGAAGAACGGGAAGGAAAAATTCGAGATGCAGCTGCGCCAGAAGTTTCAGCAGGCAGAAGGGACCGTCACCCGTAACGGGGTCAGCTTTCCCATGAAAAATGTCAGGCTCTCGGGGGACAGGCTTTCGTTCAATGTTCAGTATGCAGCCGGAAAAAAACCGGTTACTGCCTCGTTTACCGGGAAGATCGCAGGCGAATCGATCCGCGGAACAATCAAAAAGCAGTCGGGGAAGGGGGTCGCATGGCAGGCTCGGCGAGAGCGGGGAACCGTTCAAAGGATCGATGGGGAGGGTGAAACCCCTACAGCAGGCAGTGGGCGTGCAATTTGATCATCCGGCAGAGAGGGGAGAGAACTGACGCGGTTGACGAAACGCCGGCCCCTCCTCTACAATTGCCGCCGCCACTCCCTTGTGCTGAACCGCTGTTCCCGACGCTCGCTGCGTACCCCTTTTATCAAGAGCCGGTCAACCGGTACCGGAAAGCACCTCGCCAAAAAATACACACTTTACGAGGAGTCAATGCCCCCCTCTCTTCACAATCTGCTCTACGGTCCCGGTTCACTGAACACAAAGCTGTTTCTTGCGATCAACCATGCCCACCATCCGCTCCTCGACCCGGTGATGCAGGCACTGATCACGCTGGGATCGTCGAGGATGGTGTACCTCTACCTTGGAATACTTGCCGTTGCAGCATTATCGAACAGGAAAATGATGCCGCTGTCACATGTGTTCCTGTTCGCCTTTGCGACTGCCGTTGGGATGCTGCTGCAGGCGGGGCTGAAGGATTATTTCCATGTGCCGCGTCCCGCGGCTGCGCTCGGCCTAGATCAGGTGAGGGTCCTGGGAGAGGTTAAGCTTAGGAACGCTCTTCCATCGGGACACGCGACCTTCGCGGCACTGCTTGCTACGTCGGTAGGGTGGCGACGGGGGTGGAAGTGGAAGCTTCCGCTATGGTCCTTTGTCTCCCTCGTCTGCTGGTCGAGGATCTATGTCGGCGCCCACTACCCGCTCGACGTGGTTGCAGGCACGCTCACAGGCGCTTTCGCTGCCTCCGCATGCTGGATGGTTTATGAAAATGTTTCCGGTGGGAGAGGGAAGCGAGGGCGCTGACCCGTACTGCTCCTCCGCATTCCTTCTTTCTGGTACAATCTCAGCATGAACTACCCTCTCCGGGAATTCCAATTGTCGGACACCGAAATAATCCGCTACCGCACCTGCGGGAGCGGCCCTATCAGGCTTGTGCTTGTCCACGGGCTGGCAGCGCGGGCAGAATCATGGACCGACCTCGTCCCTCTCCTTCCTCCCGACAGGTACACGGTTTATCTAGTGGATCTTCTCGGTTCCGGCGAATCGTCGAAGCCCAAAGGGGCCGATTATTCCATCCGGGCGCACGCCGTCAGACTTCTCGAATTCATCGAGCGGGAGCTTCCTTCTGCGGCTACGGTGGCCGGGCATTCGCTGGGGGGAGCCGTCGTTCTCATGGCGGCCATCGAGGCTCGGCGGATGGTGAAAGAGCACCTGCTCCGGTCCATCATAATCATAGCCGGACCGGGCTTCATCCAGCGTCTGCCCCTCATGGCGGAAGTGTTCAGGTCACGACTGGCCGCGACCCTTTTCGTTCTGCTCTACGCTCCCGATGCCTGGGTAAGGATCGGCCTTCGGGCCGCTTATTACGATGAGCGGCTCGTGGATCGTGAGCACGTATCGCGGTATGCCCCCTGCTACCGTGACCGGGATGCAAAGAGAGCGCTGGTTCAGACGTGCCGCAGACTCATTCCGCCGGATGCCGATGATATCATCCCCCTCTATGCAAGCCTCCGGCTTCCCGTTCTCCTCCTTTGGGGGCGGCACGACCGGATCGTCCCTCTATCCCAGGGGGAGAGACTACAGGATGCTATTCCGGGAGCGAAGCTGGAGGTGATCGAGGAATGCGGGCACAACCCGCAGGAGGAAAAGCCGGTGGAGACCTTTACGATAATAGACAGGTTCATATCGCAGGGGTCAAGCGGCTCAATACAGGAGTAGTTCGTTTTTGGGAGTCGCATTCACGGCGATACGTTCAATCTTCTATAACCTGACAATGTAATTTGCCCTCACCTTTTCCTTGCCAGCTTCTCATCAAACCCGCGTTTCCATACAGATCATCTCTTCGGAAAGCAGAAAAAGAAAGGGCCGCTCCCGGAGCGGCCCTTTCTGCCATTACATTACATCCCTACAATGTACGGACGCATCATCTCGTTGTCTTCATGTTCGACAATGTGACAGTGCCAGACATAGAGGCCTGGAATGTCGAACTGTGCCTTAACTTTGGTGATTTCCCCGGGATAGGCGATGACCGTGTCCTTGAAGCCCTTTTCCCAAGGCAGGACGCCTACTGGAACTGGTGCCGGTACAACGCCGGGAATAGGAGTCCGCCCCGTCACCTCGAAACGGACCAGGTGGAGATGGATCGGGTGAGCGTCGACCGTGAAGTTGTAGATTTCCCACTCTTCCACCGAGCCCAGTTCCGGGTTCTCTGTAACGTTTACCATAACCTGCACGCCATTCTGCAGGGTTACCATCTTCGGCGTGCTGGCTCCCGTCATGTCGTCCCATGCGAGGGGAGTCCCGACGGGAAGGACGGGGTTCGTAAGGTCGACGGTGCCGAGTTTTGCCGCCTTGGGAGCCATCGGTACCGAAGGTGGGTTCGTCGCAGCGCAGAACGTTGCGATCTGCACGTCGTTCATCGGTGCCGGGGATACTGCGATTACCTTGATCCGCCCGGCGGGTGTAGCAGTAACGCAGACCTGCCCCGACATCTCCTCGTTCAGCGAGACCTGACGCACGGCTTCCGGAGCGCCGAGGACAGGCTCTGCGTTGAGGACAAGGTTCTGGGGAGCTGTGGCGGTAAGGTCGGTGGACCCGGGGGCGCCTAGAAGAGCCGCATTGACCACGAATTCCATCACCTGCCCAGTTGTTGATGGATCGGCGGGTGGAGCGGGGAACCCGCCGAAGGGAGCGTCCGGTGCGGTGTTGATCATGCGTATCCGGGTGCCGGCAGGAAGGCCGGTGAAGTCGACGATGACGTCGGCCCGCTCGGCAAGTCCCATGAGGAGCGCCTGCTGCGGGTTAGCCGCGGGGGTGAGCGCGGGGATAGTCCCATTGCCGGGCAGCTCGGTGGCGAATCCTGTCTGCACCATTACCACCTTGGGAAGGAATCCCTGTTCCGCACCGATCTGGAAAAAGGGGAACTCCCTGCCGAGTTTGGCGTTGTTCTTCTGTTTCTTTCCGTTGCCGGGGTCCTTCAGCACTTCGAACAGGGCCAGGTTGAGGAAACGGGAGTTGCAGCCGTTGAGCAGGCGCAGCCGGTACCTGGCCGGGGCGACTTCGAGAACAGGCCATGTCTTGCCGTTGAGGACCATTGTGTTGAAAAAGGCTTCCGGGTTCCACGTGGGGGAAATGTCGGAGGCGGGAGCGTAGGGGCCGAGGTAGCCGTCGAAGAAGGCGCGGGAAGCGGGATAGAAGAGCGAGCCGTTCAGGTTGAAGGATCGGTCCTGAATGGCGAGCGGGATCTCCCGCACGGCGTTTCGAACCGGATCGCCCGGAGTGTTGAGTGCTGCCACCGTATTCCCGGCGACGGGAGCGGGCCCCGGAAGGACCGCCGGAAGTCCTGTCGCGCTGTTGGTTGCTCCGTCGAACGCGCCGCCGCGGATGAGCCAGAAACCTGCCGGTCCTGCGTAGACATTGCTTCGTGTCATGCCGAGAGTGTGGTCATGGTACCAGAGGGTCGCGGCAGGCTGGTCGTTGCGGTAAAGGAAATCGGCGTAGCCGGTGTCCCCCAAGTTCGATCCCGTTGCGTCGTCAAAGAGCTTCCCCTTCATCGCATATCCAGCCGGGATGTTCGTCGCGGCCGGCAGGTACCACGCCTCAGGATAGCCGTCGCTGTGCGGGTCCACGTGCGCCCCGTGAACGTGCGTAATGAGAGGCACAGGTCCGGTGTACGGCCCCGGGTTCGCTGTAGTGCAGTCCGTGGAGTTGACCGGGCCGTGAATGCACCCCGTGGCGGGGGGATTCGCCCAGTGCAGTGTCTGATCTATCGGCAGGAGGTGGGGCAGGAAGTTGCCTGTCACCGGGTCCTTGAGGTCGTTTATCCACCGTACATTGACCGGATTATTCGCAGTTGTCTCAATGGTGAACGCCGGGTAATTGAACGTAGCCGGATCGAGTGCCGACCCGTAACTCCAGACGGTAGTCGGGGGGAGTCCCGTCGGAAGAATCTGCTGGGTGAATTGGCGGATTGCTATGTCGTAGTTGTTGGGTCCCGTTCCATCATTTGGCATGACTGGCGGTATAACGAGTGGGGTGACATACTTGGTGATGCTCAGGGGATCGAGGGTTCCCCCCGGAAGTGGCGCAGCATCGATGCCCACCGCTGTGAAGGATAAAACAGAAATGGCCGTCCCGAGGGACAGAGCCTTCTTCAGCCCCTTAGCTGATCGTATCATGGTCTTCTCCTTTTCTTTATGCATTGAATAGCAGCATTGCAGGTGGCGCATCCTCCTTTCGTAGAGTCAACCCCTTTTCCTACCAGCGGGGACGGGAATTATTAATTCACCTTCCATTTTACCAGCCTTTGACAGAATGCAAGCACTGCTCATTAATAATGACGCCAAGGCGCAAAGAGCCGGTGCCGAAACAGTGCGAAAGAATACCGGAAAACTGTTAGTAGTGTTTATGGAGAGGGGACGTGACGTGGTCGGGCAGGGGGAATACTGTAGTAATTGGAAAGGGAGTGGGATGAAAAGTGGGTGTGCCGACAAGTGGGACAGGCGGAGGATGCGGCGTACCAGACCTATGAGGGTGGGAGGTCCAGCTTGTTTAAGTTTACTCGATGTAGATCATTCTGCGCGTCATCCCGCCGTCGATTATGAGGTTTTGCCCGGTGACGAAGGCGGCTCCCGGCGATGCCAGGTACAGTACCATTTCAGCGACGTCTTCGGGACTTCCCGCTCGCCCTGCCGGGTGCTGGGCGTGGTCCTCGGGGCGGAGCATAGCGGTATCCCGTCGGCCACCCTTCTTCCAATCGCCGACGTCGATCCAGCCGGGACTGATGCAGTTGACCCGGATTTCAGGTCCGAGGCTCATCGCAAGAGCATGTGTCAGTGCGACTACGCCACCCTTGCTGGCCGAATAGGGTTCAGTATCCGGTTCCGACTGTAATGCGCGCGTGGATGCGATGTTGACGATGGAACCCTTTGTCTTCCTCAGATGCGGAATCGAATACTTGCTGCACAGGAAAACACCCGTCAGGTTAACTGTTATGACGCGGTTCCAGGTAACAAGATCGAGTCTTTCCACAGGCCCCCAGTCATGGCTGGCGATGCCGGCGTTGTTAACGAGCAGGTCGAGCCGCCCGAAACGCGAGACAGCTTCACGCACCATACGCTCCACATCTGCTTCATTTCCCACGTCGGCCTGTGCGCCGGCGACCTCTCCGAGGCGTACATATTCAGCGGCTGCTTCTTCGGCGGCTTCCCCGTCCATATCGGCGATGAGCGCAGACATACCTTCCTGAAGGAGCCGCTTCACGATACCTTTCCCGATGCCTTGCGCGCCGCCGGTGACGATGGCAACCTTGCCAGTCATACTTTTTGTCATTTAGTCCTCTAAAACAATGGCTTTCCGAATCCTTGCTCTAAAGCGCTGCCGCTGCAAGGTCGCTCACGAAGCCCCCCATTGCTCTACGGCGATCCTGTTCCGTTTGTGCCCGCAGAATTGCAGAGGGATGTATCGTGGCGAGTCGTGGGGGCACGTGCGCTTCACTACATTAGTGACATAAGCATCCGGTCGTTCGGTGCCTGCACACGGGCCAGCCCCTTCGTCCAGAATGCGCCCTGCAGGCCCTACAAATGGGAATCCCTGACGGTCTTCGGCGTCTCCACCACGTTCGCCCACCAGTATCAGCCGTGAAACGTGCGAGCCTTCCCCGAAGACCGTTTGCGTTCCGCTCCCATAGTGCACATGCACGACACCCGGCAGCGGCAGACTTCAGATGTTCAAGGGTCGCATGCTCCGGAATCAGCGGGGCGGGTGTCTGTTCCGGCTTCTTCATTCGTGGGTCTGCTACCTGAAAGGTATAACTTCCAGTTTACCGTAGTCCCCCCGCTGGGCCTTCAGTGCGTAGCGCTCCACGTCAAGTTCGTCCTTCTCCCGCATCCCGAGCCGTCGCAACAGTGACCTCGGGGGGTTTTTCGTCACGAGAGCGTTCCGGAGCAGGAATCCGGCGAGCAGGACTGAGCCGAGTCCGATCCTGCGTCTCAGTACTAGACCTATTCCTGCACTCAGCAGCAGCACTGAGGAGGGCGCGGTTATCATCTCCAGAGCACGCTCCAAAACGGATTCCCTGTTTACCTGTCGAAGCTCCTGATCGATGTCCACCGCCTGGTCGGGGTAGTAGTTGAGCGGACGGTCATCCATTGCTGTCGTGCTGCCGCCTGAAATTGGTGCATCGCCCTGGGTGATCGTTGTGAGATCCATTCGAGCCTCCTTTCAGTTATTCCAGTTCCGGTTCCCCCGGTGCGTCACAAGGAGAAATTGGTGATTCCTGCTCTCCCTCTCAACCCTGAGACATAGACTGGAGGTTCTCCTATAGAATACCATCTCTCCAGTCGTTGTCGTCTCCTGATTGTTTCGATTCCGGGTACAAGAGAAGCCGGAACGACTGGCGCCCCGGCTTCACTGTCGAAAGATCTGTCTTCAGGTCAGAGTATTACCGGAAGGATTGCACCCTGTGCGAGACGATAGACCAAGAATATGACGAGTAATGCCACGATAACCGCAATTGCTATGATTACTTCGCGTGAAAGGCCCGTTCGTACCGGTCTGTCATATTCGCCCGTGGTTCTTCGCCCTTGGGGGTCTCTGCCTTGCTCATGCTTGGACTCTGGCTTTTGATAAATTTTTGGCATGATGCCTCCTGACGTGATCAGGGAGTCGCAGAGATCAGTGCCGGCGTGTCTTGTCCCAGCCATAATGAATGGCTTCCTTGAACCGTGCCCATGTCCCCGGGTGCGACCTTTCCCAATCCTGATGGATATCTTCTTCCACCTGCAGCCACTCCTTTCCTTGGAGTTTGGGATCACTGGATCTGCTTTCGGCATAGTGGTAGGCGGATCTATATGTCTCGAAACGTTCCCCTCTTGTTGCATAGTTGGAGCTGAAGTGGGTGATGAAATCCGAATCCTCCCTGGAAGTCTGCGGCTGTTGGCCATAACGGGGTTGTCCCGTCTTCTCCACCTCCACCTCTGTACGCCGCACCGTATCCCGAACCTGCTCTACGCGCTCGGTAGCTTCCTTGCCTACGACTACTTCTTCTTTGACACGAGCCTGCTTCGAGACAACCGGCTCTTCGGTCGTTTCCGTGACCTCGAATGATTGTTCCCTGAATGCGGCTTGCTCCGCCTCCGTTGCAGGGCGGTCAACAGGCCGCCGCTCTACTTTCGCCCGTTCCTCTCTAAGGCGCACCTGTTCTTCCACTGGTGTTTCTGTGACATGGCTGTAAACGCGAACTTCCCCTGTCTCCACTTGCCGTTTCCCGACCTGGAGCTGTTCCTCTGTAACCGGGATAACGCCTTCACGCTCCCGTGGGGCGGCGGCCGCCTGCGGTGCCGCTTTCTCATCGAATCTGATCCATCCTTCTTTGCGCCACGTTTCGGCTCGCCTGTCGATGTCGATGGCTCCGTTTCTGCGCATTATGGAAGCCGCGTTGTCGGCACTGTCGTTATCGGTGGTGACGGTGATCAACAGGCCGCCACGCCGTACCCCTTCCGCATACTTATGAGCATCCTGCTCCGGCATTCCCAGTCTTGTCAGAGCACCGATGGCCCCCCCGGGGACAGCTCCGACACCGGCATCGGCTCCCTCTACCCTCCGGAGTTTCTCTGCCCCTTTGAGCCCCTGCCGGGGGCCCTCCTCAGCCATAATGCTGATTTTTTCACGCTCGAAACCACTGCTCACAAGTTCCTGAAGAACTTTTTGTGCGTCCTGCGAAGTGTCCATCAAACCGACGACTGTTTTTGCCATAAAGTCCCCTTTCCAGGCTATTCACTATCGGCTTATGCCGGCAGTCGGGGCGGCCATGTGTATCCGGAGTCAGTGATGCCGGTCCGTATGTTCCACGACCGCCTCCTCTTTGCGAACAACCTCTTTCTGTCTGTGAGTAATCGTCTCTTTGCGACGCCTGATATGCAATTCCTCCTTCAAGCGCAGCTTCTTCTCAATTACAAGAACCTCTTCCAGCACCGGTATTATCGTCACCTCCCCTTCTGTCCGCACTCCTACGGGTTGGTCGATGAACCGGTTGATGGCGACACGTTCAACATCCACCTGTTCTTTTACGAGCGGTTCTTCTATTTCCTGCTCAAAGTGCCGCACTTTTTTACTGATCCGGGTGATGCCGGTTTCGACTGGCCGCTTTTCAACCCGCAGCTCCTCCTCTATCACCGGAAGTACTACTCTTTCTTCGAGGGACCTTTTTGTCGACTTTCCCTTTTCCATTGCCTGCGCTCCTTTGGATGAGCTGGTTGAATAGAGGACCGCTCTTTTGCCATCAAGTTTCCCGTTGGCTTTACGTAAAGTCTAAAGGTCGGTTTCGAGGATGCAAGACTAACTAGTTTAAAACATTTGGTTAATGATGGTATGGCGAGTGAGTGTCGGTGGGGCTGATATAATAAAGGCCGCCCCTTGCGGAAACGGCCTCGACAGAAAACGGCTTGCGGGTAAATCCGAACAGAAATTAATCGAAAGGAATCATAACGCTTATGGCTCCGCGGAGGTCACCTTCCCTGTAACCCTCTTTCACTCTTCCGGAGATGTCGAGGCTTCCTGCGGGATCGCCGTGGCATGTCAGGCATGACTTCTCGATGTAGACCGGCACCATATAGCGGGCGAATTTCCTTCCTGCAACAGTGACTTCCTCATAATGGGAAGGATCCTTTTTTCCTTCGAAGCCTTTTAGAACTGCTGTTTCGAATTCATCCGGCCTGTTGTAGTCACCCCTGAATTTAATGCTTGTCTGCTTCAACTGTATGCCTGAACGATTTGAGAGATTTGCACCTACACGGGCACCGAAAACTGCAGGGTTGAACCCCTTGAACCCTTTGTTGGGTTCATTGATCTGTGACTGAGCGGCAGTCACTACCTCTTTTGCCGAGTTATGGACGTCCAGCAGTGCCTTGTTGAAAGGATCGCTTGCCGTCAGTGCGGTAATGTCAATTCCCGTCCGCTTGAAGAAGTCGGCCTTGAGTTGGTTTTCGTAGACTTCCGCAGTGAACCCTTTGTTGCCCTTGGAGGCGTCATTTATAAGAGGCTGGTTTCGGGCAATCACTCCCCTGCCGGCTATCAGGTACTCCACTACAGCTGTAGAGATAGACTCTTCACGCTCTCCTGCCCTGAGAACGCCGGTCGTTGTGAAGAAAAGCCCGGCACCGATTGCGATGACGCCGACCGACCACAAAAATTTCCTTACCATGTCAACCTCCTCATGATTTTTGACTTCTTTTCGGAGGTGTAGTGGCAATTCTTTAGTTCCCTACCGGGCAACTGTGCCCCCCCTTTTATTAGTGCCCGCGTACAGCCAGGGTACGGCTGCCGCTGAAAATTCAGAACTTCTACCGGATCGTGCCGATAGAAGAAAGAGCTTGCTCAGGTCCAGCTTGGAGGATTTCATGCGTCTGTTGGAAAAGCAACCGATTGCACGCACCCTGCTCTATGCTAATGCAATCCTCTTCGTGATTGCGGCAGCCGCAGTTTTTCTCACCGTCCAGCAGGTAGAGCGCAGACAGGCCCTGGACGAGGCGCTACAACAAGGCCGGCTTCTCCTGGAGAGAAACCTTGCCATTCACCGGTACTTCGCGGATCATCTCAAGCCGCAGGTCATGCACCTTCTCAAGCAGAACCCCAACGAAGACTTTTTTGACCCGACATGGATGTCCTCCACATTTGCGGTCCGCTCCATCGACAGCCTCTATCAAAAGATCAGCAAGAGCGGCTACTATTACAAGGAATGCGCCATCAACGCGCGGAGCCCCTCCAATGAGGCGGACGCGGAGGAACGTGCCTTCATCGAGAGCCTGAACCGGGACGGCAGCCTGATGATGACGAGGGGGATCCGTGTCTTCGACGGAAAGCCCTACTTCACCATCATGCATCGCGGCGAGACGATGGAGAGGAACTGCCTGGTATGCCACAACAGGCCCGAGCAGGCGCCGTCGGGTCTCGTCAGCCGGTACGGCGGCACCCGGAGTTTCGGCAGGCATGAGGGGCAGGTGGTCTCCGCTATATCGATACGGGTCCCTCTGGCTTCCCCCCTGCGGCATGCCGACCGGTTCGCTCTTCAGCTCTCCCTTATCATTCTCAGCATCCTCTTCACGCTATTCGGCATCAACTACCTGCTCGTCCGCCGACTGGTTCTGCGCCCCCTTGAACGGCTGCGGACGCAGGCGGTTCTCGTGTCCGGCGACGAGAGGCACCTGGGGGAGGAGATCCCGGTCCCTTCGGGAAGGGAGCTTCGGGAAACGGCCCTGGCCTTTAACGCCATGTCTGCCAGCCTATGCAGAAGCTGGAATGAGCTGGAGAGCCGGGTCACACAGCGAACAAATGAACTTCAGTCACTCAATGAGTCCCTGAAGCTGGAGGCGGCGAGTCACAAGAAAACCGCGGCAGCACTTCAGGAGGCCCTGGAAGGGGTGGAAGCGGAACGGGCGAAGAACGGGGCGATAATTTCCGCCATAGAAGACGGTCTCAGGATAATAGATGCCGATTACCGCATCGTCTTTCAGAACAGGCCGCTGCAGGAGATTTTCGGTGATGCTGCAGGGCGCCACTGCTACGAACTTTATGAGCACCGCACTTCCAGGTGTGTAGACTGTACGTTGGACGAAACCTTTAATGACGGCCGTATCCACCACACGCACAGGACCTGGAATATTGACGGCAGAACAGTTCAGATTGAGGGGACGGTATCGCCGGTGCGTGATGCAGCGGGCAATATTGCCGGGTGCCTCGAACTTCTTCGTGACGTTACAGACAGATTTCAGATGATCGAGGAGCTGAGCCTAGCAAAGACAGCCGCGGAATCTGCCAACAAGGCAAAGGCCGCGTTTCTCGCCAACATGAGCCATGAGATCCGCACTCCGATGAACGGCATTATAGGGTTTGCGGAGCTGCTCGCGGAATCGGGATTGAACGAGAAGCAGCTGGAATATGCTGAAATGATTTCTTCGTCAGGCTCATCTCTTCTTGCCATCATCAACGACATTCTAGACCTGTCGAAGATCGACGCCGGTAAAGTGGAACTGGAAGAAGCCCCGTTTTCGACGGCGGATCTGCTCATCCAGCTCGGCAAGATGTTTTCCGTCTCGCAACCTTCGACCACCAATGTCACGATCGAACGTTCACCGTCGGTGCCTGACTGGCTGCTCGGGGATGTTACCCGGATCAGGCAGATCGCCGTGAACCTCATCGGCAACGCATTGAAGTTCACTGCCGAGGGATCTGTCACTGTCAAAATGGACGCTGTGCCGCTTGGCGAGGAAACTATTCTCCTGTCGCTGCAGGTGACAGACACGGGAGTCGGCATAGCTCGTGAAAATCTGGACAGGATATTCGAGCCTTTCATGCAGGAGGATTTTTCCACGACCCGCAGGTTCGGGGGGACCGGTCTCGGACTCGCCGTCTCACGCAGCCTTGCGGAGATGATGGGAGGAACCATTTCCGTCACCAGCACACTGGGAGAAGGAAGCTCCTTTATCTGTACGGTTACGTGCAGAATTCCTACAGCTTCCCGTGCAGGTCGGGTGGATGCCGGACAAGCGGAATCTGTCGCATGCGTTCCGTGTCACATTCTGGTAGCCGAGGACAACCTGATCAACCAGAAGCTTGTACTGGAGATGCTGAAACGGCTTGGCCACACCGCTCGTGTTGTGCAAAATGGTCGCGAGGCTTTGGCGGCACTTGCCGCAGAAAGGTTCGATCTAGTGCTTATGGACATCCAGATGCCGGAAATGGATGGATTAACCGCGGCAAGAATGTTCCGTGAACGCAATCCGGAAGTTAAGGTTCCGATGGTCGCTCTGACAGCTTATGCCATGGCAGGAGATGAGGAGCGGTTTCTTGAGGCGGGGATGGATGGCTATCTGTCGAAGCCGCTCAAATTTTCGCAGTTGCAGGAGGTTATTATCCGGTTCTGTGGAGGGTGATGGCGGCGCCAGATTTGCCGTCATCAGGAGGTTGCACAACCGAAAAAGGCATCTGCAAGAATCTTGTAGGTGCCTTTTGATTTTGAAACGTCTTAATTCACAAATGAATCCCTACTTCTGGTGATCCTGCACCACTTGCACTTCATCGATACGATATACTTTAGGAACATGCTCGGTAAATGGCAGCGCAAAAGATGCCACTCCGGCTCAGATAGCTCTGGCACGACGCCGTCGCACAGCCCGCTGTAGTGGATATCGTCACACGGAGAAAACTGACAAACGAAGGGCCTTATTTCAGAACAGGAAAAGGAGAGCATGCGTATGTACAACATCAAAGCTTACGCCGCTGCCGGTGCCACATCGGGGCTTGCCCCTCTCACCATCCCCCGCAGGGATACGAAGGAGAGGGACGTCCAGATCGAAATTCTCTTCTGCGGCATCTGCCACTCCGATCTCCACTATGCCCGCGACGAATGGCACAGCGTCATGCCCACCGTCTACCCCTGCGTGCCGGGACACGAGATCGTAGGACGGGTCACAAAGGTCGGTTCCGCAGTCACGAAGTTCAAGCCCGGCGACCTGGCAGGCGTCGGCTGCCTCGTCGATTCGGACCGGACCTGCCCGAATTGCCGGGAAGGCCTTGAACAATTATGTCCGAAGCAGGTTCTAACCTACGGTGGGCCGGACAAAGACCTCGGTGGCGTTACCTATGGCGGGTACTCCGAGAGCATCGTAGTGGATGAACACTTCGTATTGCGTGTTCCCGCCAATCTTGATCCTGCCGGTGTCGCACCTCTGCTCTGCGCCGGGATCACTACCTACTCTCCCATCCGCCGCTGGGGGGACATCGAGGGTAAGAAAATAGGCATTGTCGGTCTCGGTGGTCTGGGTCACATGGGGGTGAAATTTGCCCGCGCCTTCGGTGCCCACGTGGCCGTCTTCACCACCTCGCCGGCGAAAAGGGAGGACGCACTTCGGTTGGGTGCCGATGAAGTCATCATCTCGACCAACGCTGAAGATATGAAAAAGCATGCCTGGAGCTTCGACTTCATCCTCGACACCATCGCCGCCGATCATGACATCGACGCCTACATCAAAATGCTCGGCCGGGACGGTACTATTACGCTGGTCGGCGCACCGGAGAAACCGCTGGCGGTATCTGCCTTCGCACTGATATTCGGGCGCCGCAGCCTTTCCGGCTCTCTCATCGGCGGCATTGCCGAGACTCAGGAGATGCTGGATTTCTGCAGTCAGCACAACATTACCGCTGACGTAGAAGTCATCCCGATCCAGAAGGTGAATGAGGCCTACGAGCGGCTGGCGAAATCGGACGTCAAGTACAGGTTCTCCATCGATATGGCGTCACTCAAAGCCGAGTAACCGGACAGGGGTCTAAGAGACAGCTCTTCAGCCGCTATCTGTTCATGGCAGTGGGAACGTTGTTGCCGCCTGCGTCAGCATGTAATAGTCATCAACTTCCTGGATCAGGAAATTTACGAATGCCCTGTTTGCCGGTGACAGGGGAACATCTTTTTTCCAGGCTATTGCAAGGTCCAGGAAGAGCGGCGGATCGCACGAAATAGTCGCTACGCCCGGATCTTTGTCAACGGCCATCTTCAGCAGGAATGCCACCCCTAGTTCCTCCTTCACGAGGCTTCTGACGAGAGAGAAAAGGTTGGATTCCGCCATTACTACAGGGAGGATTCCTTCCCTGGCAGCGATTTCGTCTATTAATTCCCGAAGATAATAACCCTTTTTGAACTGCACCAGTGGTTCGGCCAGCAAATCGCTAATCTTGCACTTCTTCTTCACGGCAAATGGATGAAAACGATGCACGCACGCTACCACCTCTTCCCGAAGCATGTGATGCGAATCGAGCCCGTCCGGGACCCTGCCGGTGATGATGCCCATGTCGATGTCGCCGGATTCAATCTTCCGCTGAATGTTCCATGCGCTGTCACCGTAGATGGATATCTGTAGCGCCGGATACCGCCGCTTGAACGCCGAGAGAATCTTTGGAAAGAAGAAACTGCTCAGCATTGGCGTCAGTCCGACTCGTACCTCGCCCCTTACAAGGCCCCTCAGGTCTGCGACTTCCTGCCGTGCTCTGGCAACTACCTTGAAAATGTCCTTTGCGTTCAGCGCCAGAGATTCTCCTTCGGCGGTGAGGGTGACCTTTCGGTCTCGTCGGACGAAGAGCTTAACCTCCAGTTCCTCCTCAAGCTTCTTGATGGCGATGCTGAGCGCGGATTGGGCTATGTTAAGCTTTTCCGCCGCCTTGGTGAAACCTCCGGAATCTGCCACTTCAAGGAAAAAGTTCAATTGCTTCAGATCCATTCCGACCCCCTATCCATCTATAATAGTGATAGAGGCAATAAAAACAATATATTTTATATATTGAAGCTGCTCTGGTATAGTTGCCTCGAAACTATGGAGGAGAGGTGATGGCAGTTTATCTGGATTGCAATGCGACCACGCCTGCCGAGCCATCCGTGGCTTCTCTGGTGCTGAGATTTCTTGAGAAGGACTTCGGTAACGCCGCCAGCCCTATACACGACTATGGCTTGTTCGCCCGTGCTGCCGTGGAGCATGCGCGGATGTTGGTGGGAAAGGTCGTCGGGGCACGGCCGGATGAAGTCATCTTTTCCAGCGGCGCCACTGAAAGCAACAATATGGCGATTCTTGGTTTGATTGACGCAGGACTTAACAGCGGTCGGCGACATGTGATCACGACTGCCATCGAACATAAGGCGGTTCTTGAACCTTTCGAGGAACTTTCACGCAAGGGATTCGAGGTGGAGCTTCTGCCTGCCCTACCCGACGGACGCTTCAGCCTGGAACGGCTGGCCGAAGCTCTCCGGCCCGATACGCTGCTTGTTTCGACCATGCATGTCAACAACGAAACCGGAGTCCTGCAACCGCTGGTTGAAGTCGCGGACCTCCTCAAAGAGCATGACGCGCTGTGGCATGTCGATGCTGCACAGGGGTATGGAAAGGATCTTGATCGACTCTCCAGCCGACGCATCGACATGATATCCGTCAGCGGGCACAAGATATATGGACCCAAAGGAATTGGGGCGCTCATCGTCAGGAAGCGTGATGGCCGGTTCCCCCCATTGCAGCCGCTTATCTTCGGGGGCGGGCAGGAGCAGGGGCTAAGACCGGGGACTCTACCGGTGCCTTTAATAGCGGGATTTGGAGAGGCGGCAAAATTGGCATTGCGGGACAACAGGGAGCGCCAAGCGAAGTGCCAGGCCTTTCGGCATGACGTACGTGAAGCGCTCGCCACACTTGGTGCTGAGCAGAACGGTGACGAAACCTGGACCCTGCCGCATTGCATCAACGTTTCCATTCCAGGTATTTCTTCAGATCAGGCGATACGTGCGCTGAAAAACGTGATTGCCGTATCGAGCACATCTGCCTGCACCTCCCATACCCGTACTCCGAGCCATGTCCTGAACGCTATGGGACTATCTTCCTCACAGGTCGAGAGTTCCCTGCGGCTTTCCTGGTGCCATATGACGCCCGATGTCGACTGGGAGTCGGTTGTTGAGGTGTTACAGAAACTGCGCTGACTAAAGGGAGTTGATCATGGATCTGTTCAAGGAACTCGAAGAGGCTACCACGCTGCAGTACTTTCATGGCGATCTGCCGAAATGGCTTGCGGACCCGGTTCTCTCCGTTGCCCGGTCTCCGGAGCTGTTTCAGGAAAAGGAGTATCTGGTTGAAATCCTTCTGGCGCAGGTCAGGGAATATGATGTGTATGCCGAGGCCGGGTGCTGCAAATGGGCATATGACCACGAGGACATCGCCAGAACATTACGGTGGCTGGAGGAATAATGACAGTTTTCGATCGTCTGCGGGAAGCAATGGAAACAGCACAGGCCGAACAGGATTTGCCGGACTGCCTGGCGCGGGATATTTCAGCTATTTTGCTACGGCAGAAAGAATTTGAGGGGCGGGAAAATGAACTGAATGAGCTGGTCGAAAAGGTCATTATGTATGATACCTACGGCCAAACGGGCTACCTTGGAATGGGGGTTAATAATGTCGTCTTGCAAAAGACACTGGAGAAGCTGTTAGGGTTCGAGGAGTTACATTAGGACTTTTGGAATGATCTTGTTCAGATTGCGCAGCAGCCGGTAGGTGATCCCCCACAAGTGACGCTCTTTCTCATCCTTTATCAGTAAGGAGGGGAACTTTTTCACCCTCCCGTGTGAATGGAACATTACGTTTGAACAGCGCCTCGGGTTTTTTAGCTCCTCCAGCGGAAACCATAAGATATCTGCCACTTCTTCCCTGTCCGGCGCCATGTTCATATCCTCCGGTACTGCATAAACGAAAGGGGAAATGATTATGTTCAGGCCGTCCGGAACAAGGTCGCTGAGACGCCCAAGATGACGTGCGCAGGAAAGATCTACCCCCAGTTCCTCTCTGACTTCCCGCTCAGCGGTATGCTTGGAATTATTGTCGCTTGTTTCCATTCTCCCTCCCGGCAATCCAATTTGACCGGACCAGAAATCATCCTCGTTAGTGGCGCGCTCTATAAGCAGAACGTTCAAGTCGCCGTCGGCGCCTTCGGTCACCATCAGGGCAACCGCTGCATGTGCGCGGCCCATCGGTGCTGCAATCCGTACTTCTCGTTGCGTCAGAGCTGCCTCTAGTTGATCTATTTTGCACATCATTCCCCCGGGTTCAGCCTATTAGGTGCCATTTTGGAGCCAGTTGCTGATGCTGACACACCACCCCAAATAGAAAGTCTACCCGGCTTTCTCTCTCGCTGTAACACCAATACCGGTCTCCGTCGCTCCATCCCCTTTTCGGCAACCTGTCCTTCCGTTTGATACCTGACCCACTAGTTGAAAGCGGTGGAGAAGTGCACCTCTCCACCGCCCTTGGCTATAATACAGTTACACTTTCCTTATGAGTGAGATGTCCAGCGTGATGGTCACTTCTTCCCCTACGGCAACTCCGCCAGTCTCAAGTGCGGCATTCCATACCAGCCCGAAATCTTTCCGGTTGATCTTGGTCGTAGCTGTTGCTCCACGGCGGATGTTCCCCCACGGGTCCCTGCTCTCTTTCGTTGGTCCTTCAACGAGAAGCACAACCTCCTTCGTGATGCCGTGCAACGTCAGAAGGCCGGTGACCTTGAGTTTGTCATTCCCGGCCTTGGCCACCTTTGTAGAAACGAAGGTCATTGTCGGGTACTTCTCCACGTCGAAGAAGTCAGCGCTCCGGAGGTGTTCATCACGCTTTGCCACGTTGGTATTAATCGAGGCGGTGGGTATGGTGACCTGTACCTTTGACTTGGTAATGTCCTTATCGTTCAGTTCCAGCGTCCCTGCCGGTTTCTCAAAAGTACCTCGAACATTCGCCACCATCATATGCTTGACCTGGAAGCCTATATTCGAGTGGTCAGGGTCGATGTTCCACAAACTGGCGGAAGCCAGCCCCGGAATAGTGAGGGCAAGTAGCGCTGCGGCAGTTGCTATCGTTTTCATTTTTCATTCTCCTTTTGGTTGCTTGGTTCAAGTAGTTTGACATTAAGCTATTGTTCGAAATTTTTTTACTAAGCTTTCGGTCTCCTTTCTTTCAGGCCAAGTATCCGGCACAGACGACCAAGTTCTTCCTGCTCAGAATCGAGGAGGAAGGACATGTCTTCCACGATTGATCGTGCTACATCCGGAAAAACCTGTGACACCAATTCCCTTCCCTGGTCCGTCAGGTGTATGGCAAAGTACCTCCGGTCTTCTTCCGAACGTTCCCGCCGAACCAGCCCATTCTTCTCAAGGTTGTCTATGACCATGGTGATGTTGCCTGTACTTTTGAGTATCTTTTTCGCAAGGTCTCGTTGAAACAGTGGCCCCTTGTGGAGGAGGGCCTCAAGCACCCCAAACTGGCTTATGGTCAGTCCACTGGCTGCAAGATTGCGGGTAACCCCGGCCGTTACGCTTTCAGCAGCGCGCATGAGCTTCGTATAGGTGCTTAAAGCCCTGGCTGTTTTTTCGTTGGTTTTAGGTTTCATTTCCAGGCCCTTGGTTCAACATCATATTGTTTGATATTAAACTATCTTCTCCAAACCGCTCTGTCAAGCATTTTAAACAAATGCCCGTGCCTGATAGCAGCACATTATGATGTTTTTTTATGAATGTTGTCCCGGCTAATCTTTGGATCCAGTGCTAGCCACAAAAAAGGCACTCGCAAGAAGTTTGCAAGTGCCCTGATATTATGGCTCCCAGCGCGGACGATCTTTAGACATTTTTCAGCGTGTCGTCTGATTCAAACCTCAATTGTGCCGGGGTGAGCGGTAGGAGGAGATGATACTGATTATCCTGTGTTGCTTCTAGCTCATCTTGGTCGCCTGGCGAGCCAGATCGTGTGCCGGCCCCCACCTGCCGGGCCGCGTGCCCGGACTTGTACTTCCTCCACTGCAAACCCTGCTCCTCCCAATCGCCTAACAAATGCCGGGTCTGCCCCTGCGGACCATACCGCCAAAACCCCTCCGGGGTGAAGCGCTGCGAAGGCAGCCTTGATTCCCGCCTCCGAGTAGAGCCAGTTGTTCCCTTTGGATGTCATGCCCTCCGGGCCGTTGTCCACGTCAAGCAGGACGGCATCGAACGCCTGCTGTTCTTGCCGCATAATATTGGCAACGTCCGTCACAACTACAGTTACGCGGGAGTCTTCAAGGGGATGACCATTCAGTTCCCCGAGGAACCTCCGGTTCCACTCTACGACCGACGGCACGAGTTCGGCCACTACGACTCTGCTTTCCCCATCCAATTGCTGCAACGCCGCCGCGGTGGTAAATCCCATCCCCAAGCCGCCAATAAGAATCCGACGGGAGAGGCGGTTGCCGGTTCGGGCACAGGCATACTTTGCGAGGGCATCTTCCGAGGCATGGGCGCGACTGTTCATGAGTTCGTTGCCGTTAATCCGGATGGAGTATTCTCCGCCCCGTTTATAGAAATGCAGGTCGGTGTTGCCACCGGGGATCCTGGCACTGTCGAGAAGCTTCCAGGCAATCATTGTGGGTTCGTTGAAGTGAGCGCAGAGGATGGGGATGCAATGGTATCTGCCGCATCGGGAAATTCTGTGGGTTCTTCAAAGCTGATCCTGCCTATTTTCCCCGCCCGCAGTTCGCGGAGAAAAGCTTCGGCTGCACGGTTAAGATCCACCTGCCCGCCGGAGACGAGGCAACCGAGGCGGCGGCCGATGTGCTCCAGAAGGCCTGTGGGGTTGTCGGGCACCTCCGTAAAGCGGTACCGTGTCATAAGGAGTTCCCGATAGCGCTGCATCATGAACAGTGCGGCGAAGAGACCGACATCGGTGTAGTCGAAGGCACCTTCTCCGATGGCCCCGCTGCTGGCCAGGCGGTATGCGGCAGTCTGGTCCTTCATGTCGGGCCAGAGCAGCCCCGGCGTGTCTGAAAGGATGATATTGTTTCCCAGATCGATCCGCTGCGGACAGGTGGTGATGGCAGGCCTGTCTCCGACCTTCGCCATGGATTTTCCTGCAAGAGTGTTGATGAGCGTTGATTTGCCCACATTGGGAATTCCGACCACCATGATACGTAACGAGTTGCCCGGCTTCCCGCGGTTGGGAGCGAGGAGCTTGCAGAGTTTGGTTATCTGGCTCGTTTCGCGATAATGTTTTGCCGACAGTGGGAGTGCGCGGACGCCGCTTTGCTTCTCCAGGGTTCGCACCCATGCTTTGGTCACGGAGGGGTCGGCGAGATCGCTCTTATTCAGAACCTTGATGCACGGCTTGCTCCTGCGCAGTTCCTGCAGGAGCCTGTTTGAGCTGGAGGAGGGGAGTCGGGCGTCGAGTACTTCGATAACCACGTTAACATCCCGGATGAGTTCGGAAATCTGTTGTTTGGCTTTCCCCATGTGCCCGGGGTACCATTCTATCGTCATGTTTATGTCTTCCCTGGGATTTATTTATTCCGCTTTTTGTTTCCATCAGGCTCTAGGTCGCGCCTCTCTCTGGGTTGCTGCGTATTGGCCACGCTCACGCTCAAGGGCCTGCCGAGAAACAGGGTTCCGTTCAGCGCTTCTATCGCCTTTTCAGCCTCTCCTTCGGAAGCCATTACGACAAATGCGAAACCTTTCGGCTTCCCCGTGCGCGAATCCTTTACCAGATTCAATGATTCTACTGCACCGATTTCCGAGAAGAGCGCTCTGATACCTTCTTCCGATGCATTGAATTGGATATTGCTGACGTACAGTCGGTTCCCCATACCTTTTCTCCTCACCTTGTTGGATGCTTCCCGGAAGGCTGCCCATTACCGGGCGGTTCAATATAGCACGAATCCGAGGCAGGTCACAAAAGTACTGAAGATGTCCGATGAGCGGTGGTGCGGTGGAAAAGGAGCATCAGGGACCATGCATGACTGCTTTACCCATGATCCCGACATCTCCTCCAGCCTGAAATTTGTGCGGCGTACCCGTGGGCTCGGGACAAGGTCGAAGAGATGTACCTGCGGTGGAAGGTGGGGGACGTCGGCAGAAACCCCACCAGAGGAATATTACTAGAAGTTGTTAGTGAAGGAGGTTGAGGTTAAGAAGGAGGAGGTTATACTTCGCGGCATTGAATAAAAATTGATAACCTTAACCCATATTCCTTTTTCAAAAAAGAAAGCCGCGGATTCCTCCGAGGCTTTCAGTTTCTATACCTTGTGTTTTTCGTACTCTGTTAGATTCTCGTTACGTTTGCTGCCTGAAGCCCTTTCGGCCCTTTGGTTACCTCGAATCTGACGCTGTCTCCTTCAGCCAGTGACTTGAACCCGTCGCCGCTGATGGCAGAGAAGTGGCAGAAGACATCTTCACCATTCTCCTGCTCTAGAAAACCAAAACCTTTTGCGTCATTAAACCACTTCACTGTTCCGTTTACCATTTACTTTCCTTTTCCGATTCTTCTGTTTTTTTTCCGGTAACAACCGGACATTGGCCCACCTTATCAGGGTTATAGTGGCCCGGTCAATGTATTTAAAAAATTTTTTAAATAAATCTACTGGAACCTTCTTTGGCTGCATTGAAATCGGTAGTGCCGGGGCACATATCTTCAGTCAACTGGCATCTTATTATTCCTACCTTCATTCCTGTCACTCCTATTCTGGTAACGCTGGAACTGCAAATCTCGCTGTCTCACGGACAGTTAAAAGCGGGCCCTCAGGTAAAAGGCTTTCTGAAAAGGAGCCCGTAGTGATAGGGGGGCAGATCAAAGCGCCCCCGCCCCGTAAAGCCTGCCGATTGCGCCCATGTTATACACTGTTCCGGTCGAGGACGGATGTCCATGGCCGGGCCTCGTGGCGTCGCCGGGTCATAGTTCCAGTGACCGCCAGGCGTCCTCCCGGCTTCAGAATGCGCAGCGATTCCTGCATCAACGCTACCGGCTCTTCATGATGCAGAATATTGAAAAGCAGCGTCGCATCGATGGAATCGGACGGGAGTCCTGTCCCCTCTGCAACAAAATCGCGAATGATCGCGCGAATGTTTTCAACTCCAGATTCCCGACATTTCTGATTTACCGCATCAACCATCTCAGGTTCGATATCGAAGGTGTGTACGACTCCCGTCACAAGCTTTGCTGCCGCCAGGGTAAAGGTCCCATAACCGCAGCCGAACTCCGCTATGTCTTGCACTCCTTTGTCCAGACCGAACGTCCTGAGCATCTTTTCCGGCTCGAAAAAATCTTGCCACATTTCTTCTTCAGGCATGCCGCTATCACGAACTTTCAACCATTCCTCCTTTTGTCTTTTGGCACTTCGTTTCATCACTTTCCGACGCAGCAGGACACCACGGTCGACTGCTTCTCCCGATCAATATCCTTCTTACTCTTCCTGGCCACGGCCTCATTCTCGCCCAGCAGGGCAATGATTTCTTTCACCAGTCTCGGGCGGCACAGGTAGTAGCAACGCTGTGAACCTTCCTGTACAAAATCCACCAGGTTTGCTTTACGAAGGACAGTCAAGTGCTGGGAGATGTTCGCCTGAGATGCCGGGAAAATATCTTGGATATCGGTCACACATTTAGTCTCCTTCAGCAGCTCGCCCACGATCTGGAGACGGGTCTGATGCGCAAGGGCCTTCATTGCCTTTGCCCACTCATTCGCTGTTTCGATATCCATAGCTCCCCCCACGGATTCATATTCGAATATTCGAATACCATCTCCTGCTATTGTTCAAATACTTTTACAAAAAACTGTCGCTTTAAAAAATTTCGTTGACAGCGGAGCAAGAAGCACCTATAAGTATTTTAGCAACTACTTATAAGGAACCGCCTTGAAGAACTCAGCAGAACTTTTCAAACTACTCGCTGTTGACAAACGTATCGAAATAATTGAACTTTTGAAAAAAGAAGCGATGAGTGTCAATGCAATTGCAGAGAAGCTGGGGATAACCCAGTCAGCGGTATCGCAGCATCTTCGGGTACTAAAGTCCGCGGATCTTGTAAGGGACGAGAGACAAGGGTACTGGATATATTACTCCTTGAACAAGGAGGCTTTGGAAGAGTGCCGAAAGCGGCTGAATCGCATATGCACCTGTGGATGTTCAGGCGGGCAGACTGCCGTGAAAAGCCACGGAGACTGCTCGACGAAAGGGTAATATATTTTTTGCCCAGTATTTAAGTTACTGCGCATATTCTGAAAAGGAAAGGAGGTGACACCATGGTAAAAGTCGCCGAAGAAATCAAAGGCTCGGTCAAGGCAGAACAGCCTTCCGAAAAGAAGGACGCAAAAGGATCTTGTGGATGTGGATGTAATTCCGGCACGAAGGGTAAGTAAAGTTTATCACGAGGAGACAGAGTGTTTGCTGTCTCCTCAACCTCACCCTCTACAAAAAACAGAGTCACCCGTCACAAAAGAAAAAGGTCGCTAATAAAATTAGCGACCTATAATTGGTTGGCTCCCCAGCGCGGACTCGAACCACGGACATGGTGGTTAACAGCCACCCGCTCTACCGACTGAGCTACTGGGGAAAAGTTGGTAAGCCTCGCGAAGCCGGTCGTTACGCGGCAACAGGGAAATACCCCCATGGTGCAAGACCTGTATCTTTTAGCACAGGCCGAGGTGGCTGTCAAACGATATTTAAAGTGAACTCTGGTGCTTGACTCCGATCTGTACATGCGAATACACTTCAGCCTCAGCCAAGGCTTTTCGCTCACATCTTGTGGAGTAATCAAGACACGCTATTCTCATGACAGATGTTTTCTAGGCCAATTCCATCTCGGAGGTTACATGCAGATTTCCACCAAATATATTGCGGGTGTTCTCGCAGCGATCCTTACACTTCCAACATCAGTTGCTGCCACCGAACCCGCTATTGAAACGCCGTCGGCTGCTTCCAGCCCCGTCCCTGCTGAATCTGTCTCTCCTGGGGGAAGAATCGGATACGTGGATATTTCACGGGTCAGCCGTGAGTCAAAGCAGGGGAAGGCTGCCCAGACACGAGTGAAAGGGAAGGCGGACAAACTCAAGTCACAGCTCGAATCCAAACAGAAGCAGCTTGAGAAGCAACAGGCGGCTTTACAGGCGAAGCTGTCGACAATGTCCCAGCAAGAACGGGTAGCGAAGGCAAAGGAGTTCGAGAAAAAGGTAGAGGAATACCGCAAGCTGTTGCAGAAGGCTGACAACGAGATGAAGCCTCTCCAGGAAGAAGCCGTCCGCTCATTCCTGAAGGACATAAAAGCTGCCGCTGCCGCATACGGCGAGGCTCACGACTATGCCGCCATCATAACGGAAAAGGATATCCTTTATACGGGGGCGGGGGTTGTTTCCGAGGATGTTACCGATGGCGTGATAAAAGAGATGGACTCCAGTACCTCACGGCCATAGCATAGTGTCATCCATCTTTTCCCGACCGTGTCAGCTGAAAGGTGCGCCCGAATAGCGAAATGCCGACATACCCCCGCAACTCCAGCATGTCCGGGGCTGTGAGCTTCATCTTGCAGTTGTATGTTTTCCCGCTATGCGGATCATAGCAGGATCCGTGTTCCCACTGTTTCTCCCCGGTCTGGACAAGTCCGTTCATCACCTGTAGCCCCAATAAAGAGCGGTTCCGTAAGTCCTGCTCTGGATTCCTGCGGTCCGTCTTGACGGTCCCGATGGGTCCTATCCTGTTGTCACGGTATCTGGGCTCCTTAAGCCAGACGATCCTTCCGCAGATATTGTCATTGTCTCCACAACGGAACAACTCCACCTTGGAGTCTCCTCCCGCGGTGAGCCATACTCCCAGTATGTTATCAGGGCTAGAGGCAAAAGCGCCTGTTGCAGCCATGACAAATGCAAGAGTGAAATAGAGAAGCCTCACCACTCCTCCTTTTTCAGCATTGATCGTTCATCAGAGCGATTATACCAGATGGGCTGGAGTAGGCATGTCAACGCTTCGAAGCGGGGTCGGCATAAAGCATACTCTCCTCAGCTCCTATGGAATATGAAATTCTTACCCAAGAGCAAGCTCCAAAATTTTCCACTGCACTTGACTCGTCTCCCTTCTCTGTTAGAATTTTTTACTTGTCGGGCAGGTCCGGCAAAATCAACTGATCTTGAGGGAGAGTTACAATGATTACTGGTACGGTAAAATGGTTCAACGACACCAAGGGGTTCGGATTTCTGGAGCAGGAATCGGGAGAAGACGTCTTCGTGCACTTCTCAGCGATAAACGGTCAGGGATTCAAGACCCTTGCGGAAGGCGAGCGGGTCAGCTTCGAGATAACCCGGGGGCCTAAAGGGTTGCAGGCAACGAGCGTCTCCAAGCTTTAACCGGCAGCTGGTCATACACATTGCAGGCTCCGGGCTGCCCCGGGGCCTTTTGTTTTTGCTGAATGATGTTTGGCCGAATCCGCACTAGCAGTAGATCCAACATCTCCATAACTTACTAATCCGAACGAGGAGGATACAATATGCAGAAAGCACCCAAGCTGCACGACCTGACGGAAAATGCCGTCGAAGCCTTACAGCTTGCGCTTGTGGAATGCCGGCAGGCAACCACGGAAGGGCTTATCCTTGCCGCCCTTGCTCTGGTGGCCCAGATGCAGCATGAACTGAGCGCTATGGCCTCTCCAAGCCGATGTGACGATGCGGGGGAGCTATGTTTTCCGACCTGATTCTGCCATTCGGTAGAGCGACGACCGGCAAAGGCCTCGCGACTGCGGGGCCTTTTTTCTGTGCAGGGGAAGAACCCCTGGAGGGGTTGCGATGAACGGACTTATTCCCGCCCCATCACCTTCAGGAGCTTTTTCGCATTTGGGTGTCCTTTCCCGGCGGCCTTACGCAGCCAGTTCACCGCTTCGTCCTGGCTCTTCTCCACCCCCTCGCCATTCGTATACATGAGTCCGAGGTTGTACTGAGCCTGAACGTGGCCCTGTTCTGCCGCTTTCCGGTACCATTTAGCGGCCTCCGATAGATCCTTGGGCAGGAATTCCCCTTTGTCGTACATGGCTCCCAGCGAAAACTGGGCATTCATATCCCCCTGCTCAGCTCCTTTCTTCATCCATTTCGCAGCCTCGTTGCCGTCCCGGCTTACCCCCTGTCCCTTCAGGTACATTATCCCCACATTGAAAGATGCAGCCCCTTTTCCATCCGCCTTGAACTCCTTTAGCGCCTTTTTGTAATTCCCCGCCTTGTACGCTTTCAGGCCAGCATCGAAATCACCCCAGGCCGGTGAGGCGAGTGTCGCTGTTAGCAGGAGAGCCGCCAGTTTTGTGCCATTGATCATACCTTCCTCCTCGCACCGCAGTTATCTCCTTCCGCTACAACTATATCACATACGGAACCTCTCTTGGCGCTTGCTTGCCGAGGCGACCGGCACCAAACTCCTGCCGCTCTGACCGCAGTTTTTAAGATGACGAAATCGTAATGCTGCTGTAACCGGAGCGAAAGTGTAAATGTGGGTATTCATCGGCATGTGCCGCTAATTTGCGTTGGGAGGGAAGTACCTGCGGTTTTCAAGAAATATGCAAGGCTTGCAATAACAACATGTTACAACCGGGTAACAAAAAAGTTTCTGGCATGGCACTGGTTATGCTCAATAGAGAGTCAAATAGCGGCGGTAATAATAACGGACGGGCAAATTACTCTTATTAAGACAGAGCGCAGGTTATGAAGGTGAAGACCGTACGACATATGATGATTGCAGCCTTGCTTCTGATGATCCTGGCTGACCCATCGAGGGCAGGGGAGCTGAAGGCTTCCTACCTCTACAATCTCTCGGATTTCACAGGTTCGAAGCCCTATTCATCGGCAAAGATCAAGCTGGACGACACAAAGAACGAAATTTACGCCCTCTCAGGTGAGTCGGTAGCTATTTTCAACAGCAGTGGCATGGAGATTTTCCGGGTCGATTATGACCCCACCATGGGAGTCGTGTATGACGTAGCGATCGATCCGGGCGGAGATCTTTTTCTTCTTACCCTGAAGGAGAGGAAGGCGCAGGTTGTCCGCTGCAACTTCAGGGCTGAGCCGATTTCGCCGGTGGAGTTGAAAAATCTGCCGGAGGAGCTGGCCCAGTTTCTACCGGATCGTATTTTCCTTGTCGACGGCACTCTCTACCTGGCAAGCCTGAATTCGATGCGATTCGTGATGGTGGATCAATATGGGAATTATCTGGATACCATCGATCTTGCGACCAAGATCGGACTCCTGGAGCAGGAGCGTCTCGATTCGGGCATCGGCAGCATAACTCTCGACCGGCAGGGGAACTTCTATTTCACCATGCCTACGATGGCAAAAGTTTACCGCATGGCGAAGGATGGCCAGATCAGCTCCTTCGGCAAGCGCGGCAGCGGTCCCGGCAAATTCGGGGTCGTAACCGGTGTCGCAGCGGACAAGGAGGGCAATCTGCTTGTTACCGATACCCTGCGCTGCCTGGTGATGGTTTTCGACAAGGACTTCAAGCTTCTGAAAGAATTCGGGTTCCGGGGGTTCAAGCCGGGGAACCTGATTGGCCCCAGCGAAATAGCAGTAGACACAACTAACAAGGTGTACGTGAGCCAGATCCGCAACAGGGGGGTCAGTGTTTTTCAAATCAGCAATGGCTGAACAAGTACAGGGAGGAAAAGGAGGTGGACGAGCGGAAAAGGAAGGACCAGAGGCAGCACCGTTATTGTATTGAACAGAAGCTATCACACACCATCCTCCGAACGTAAACCCGCTGTAAGGCGGGGACACAAAGCCACAGATCCTGCGTTTCCGAAGAACAGGATGGCTGGGCTGCCGGAGAAAGAAAATCTGGGAGGATTTACCCGAATGAAAGCTCTTAACGTATCACTCGCTGCAGCTGCCACCGCATTGCTGCTCAGTACCCCTGCAATGGCATTCCACGCCGGCGGCGTCGCCGAGTGCGAAGGCTGTCACACGATGCATAACTCTCTCGAAGGGAAGCAGGTCACTACCTCCTTCTCGCAGTTCCAGACCGGACCCTACCTGCTGAAGGGTTCCGACCAGAGCTCCGCATGTCTCAACTGTCACCAGCATGCAGGCGACACCGGCCCCAGCAGCTACCACATCTCGACCGCTCCGGCCGACATGCCCACAGGCACCGCCCCGCTCCAGAGGACTCCGGGCGGCGACTTCGGCTGGCTCAAGAAGACCTACAACTGGGTCATGAGGGGTGAGCCCGGTACCAGCCTCGGCGAGCGCAAAGGCCACAACATAGTTGCTGCAGATTACGGCTACAGCGCCGACAGCAAACTGACCAAGGCACCTGGTGGTGAGTACCCTGCCGCCAACCTCGCCTGCTCCAGCTGCCACGATCCGCACGGAACCTACCGTCGTGATGCGACCGGCGCCATCACCCAGACCGGTCTTCCGATCTTCAACAGCGGTTCTTACCACAACAGCAAGGATCCGGTCGCAGGTAAAGGTGCTGTAGGCGTGTTCCGCATCCTCGGCGGCGAAGGCTACCAGCCGAAGTCGCTCCAGGGTTCCTTCGGCTTCGCCAACACGGTTCCCGCGGCTGTCGCACCGAGCACCTACAACCAGTCCGAAGCTGCCAAGCAGGTCCGTGTAGCCTACGGCCAGGGTATGTCCGAGTGGTGCGCCAACTGCCACACCGGCATCATCCGTTCTTCCTTCACCAGCGGCATGGGCTCGCTTTCCCACCCTGCCGGTAACGGCGCCAAGCTCGGTGCCACAATTGCTGGTAACTACAACAAGTATGTCAAGTCCGGCGACCTGACCAACACCGACAACACCAAGTCCTTCAGCTCGCTTGTTCCGTTCGAGGAGGGGACTGCCGACTACGCTACCCTCAAGGCGCACGCCAGCAACACCGACGCATACCTCAATGGTCCTGAAGCAACCGCCAACGTCAACTGCCTCTCCTGCCATCGCGCCCATGCTTCCGGCTTCGACAGCATGACCAGGTTCGGCGCACTCGAGAATGGCGAATACTTCACCGTTGCCGATGCGAGCGGAAACCCGATTTTCTCCAGCGATCCGAATGACAAGTCCGCCCTTGGCCGTACTCCTGCTGAGCAGTCCGCAGCACTGTACGACCGTACGGCAGACAAGTTCGCTCCCTACCAGAGAGCGCTATGCAACAAGTGCCATGCTAAAGACTAATTGCTGAAGTGCAATGCCATCTCCGGGGCCGGCTTAAGCCGGCCCCGGATCTTCTTTTCCGACCAAATCCAGCCGCCAGTTGTGACCGGAGGCACAGCTATTCGGCAGCAAATATGAGATGAATAACGGAGTGGAAATGTAATGTGATGTCCGAGGAGGTTGAGGTGTCCGTGTGCTGGACGCCAAAGGGACCGCTTTTGAAAGCATCATCTGTGTTCATCATAGCTTTGTCTGCCTTTGCCTCCGTGCTGGCCATGGAGAAGGCAAGCGCCTTTCACGACGGTGGCGCCGGCGAATGCGAGGGGTGCCACACCATACATAATTCCTCCGAAGGAATGCCAGTCGTAAGCACGTTGCCGCAGTTTCAGTCGGGGCAATACCTGCTCAAGGGGAGCGACTCCAGCTCAGTCTGCCTCAACTGCCATCAACGCTCATTTGCCGCCGGCACAACCCCGCACCAAATAAGCACTGCGCCCACAGATATGCCGGCCGGTGTTCCCCCGCAGCAGTTCACCCCCGGCGGCGATTTCGGGTGGCTGAAAAAAACCTACACCTGGATTCCTTCCTTCGGAGCCCCGCTCGGTTCCAGCAACGGCGACAGCCACGGCCACAATATCGTAGCCGGCGACTACGGCTACTTCGCCGACAGCACAAAGACCACGGCTCCAGGCGGGAGCTATCCCGCGGCAAATCTTTCCTGCATCAGCTGTCACGATCCACACGGCATATACCGCAGAGACTCCGACGGGTCCATTTCCAGGACCGGTAAACCGATCAAAAGCTCAGGCTCCTATGAAAGCAGTCCCAACCCTGACTCTGCAGCTTCGGTTGGTGTCTACCGGCTGCTGGGGGGTGCCGGCTATCACCCTAAACCCGTCACCGCCGGATTTGCCTTCACGAGTAACCCACCGGCTGCCGTAGCACCGACCAACTACAATCGTTCCGAAGAGACAGGCATTACCCGGGTGGCCTACGGGGCCGGAATGTCCGAGTGGTGCAGGAACTGCCATCCGAACATTCATAACGGCAGTGCCGCCGGTCTGCGGCATCCATCCGGAAGCGGTTCAGGTATTCTCGGTTCGCAGATAGTCTCCTACTACAATCAGTATGTGAAGCAGGGGGATCTGACCGGCATCGAGGGCTCTTCCTACTCTTCCCTTGTTCCCTTCGAGATCGGAAGTGCAAATTACTCTGCCCTGAAGCAGGCTGTGACCGGTACGCCCACCGCCGGGCCGAATACCGGCAACGGAACTCCGCAGGTAATGTGTCTCACCTGCCACCGCGCCCATGCGTCGGGGTGGGGTGGCGCGACCAGGTGGAACACCAGGAGCAGCTACATCGTGTACGACGGTAAGTATTCACAGGCGGGGGAGCCGTTCCAGCCATACGGGCAGGGGAGAACGGAACTTGAAGCTGCCGCCGCAAATTACAATACACCCGTTACCAGATTCTCCCCCATGCAGCCCGGGCTGTGTGAGAAATGCCATTCGACGGTGCCGCAATGACTAAGACATCAGCTGAAAAACGTATGCCCGGAATGGCGGGAGTGGTCAGGATGCTGGCAGCAGGGATAGCCGTCATCATGGTCGCCGGATGTGCCGGAAGTACCGGGACGATCAGGAAACCATTTTCCGACCCGCAGAGCGGTGCGCTCTACCTGTACATGGAGCCGCTTCCACAGGATGCCGACCGGATAACTTTCTCCCTCGCCGGGATTTCCGCAGTGAAGGCCGACGGGGTGGAGGTGCCGCTAGCCCTGAGGATGTCGGAGCTTCAGGGGGGTGCGGTACGGAGGCAGCGCCTGCTTGCAGTGGGTGAACTCCCGGCGGGGGAATATTCCGGCTTTATTTTCAAGATCGCCAAGGCACATCTGCACAACGAGGATGGGGACGCGGCACTTCTTCTCCCCGAAAAACCGGCAAGGAAGGAGCTTGCCTTTCAGGTCGAAAAGCGGGAAGCGACGGTCGTATCCGCAGTCTTGAAGGGGCGGGAATCGCTGAAAGGGGGGATAGGATTCGATCCGGTTTTCAGTCTCTCCATTCCTGAAAATCCGCTCCCCTCCGTTACAGGCTACGTGTCCAACGAAGGGTCCGACACCGTCACGGTGTTCGACAAACGTGCTGCCAGGGTCGCCCGTGTTATCGGGACGGGGAGGGCTCCCGCTGGAATCGCCATAGACCAGCTTCAGCGAAAGGCATATGTGGCCGTTTCCGGTGACGATGCCGTAGAGGTTATCGATACTAACACAAACGAGGTCATTTCCAGGATCCGCCTGCACCCCGGTGACGCTCCCCGCGAAATCGCCCTGGCCTCCGACGGCCGTATTCTGATTACTGTCAATTCAGGTTCCAATACCGTCAGCTTTCTCGATCCCCTCTCTCAAACCGAAGCTGCCAGGGTCAATGTCGGAAACCGTCCCTCTACGCTCGTGATGGACAGAGAAGGGCGCAAGATCTACGTCTTCAACACTCTCTCCAACAGCATTTCCGTGATCGACGTGGCGACCAGGTTGGTTTCCGCGACCATCCCCACCGAGTCGGGACCGATGCGGGGACAGTTCAACCGGAAAGGGGACAGGCTGGTGGTCAGCCACAGCATGTCTCCCTACCTCCTTGTGATCAACCCGGCCTCCTTTTCCGCAGAGAAAAGGGTTTATGCAGGGATGGGTATTGCCGCACTGAAGATCAATCCTTCCACCGATTTTATCTACGCTGGTTACCGGATCGGCGGGAAGACGGAGATCTTCGATTCCTATTCCTACATACCTGTGGATTCAATTCCGGCCGAGGAGGGTATTTCATATCTCACCATCGATGGTGACGAAAACAACCTGGTCGGGGTGCGCCTTGGCTCGGCGACGGTGCAGTTGGTGAACCTGGTGAGCAAGAAAGTGGTAGGGCAGATAGACGTGGGAGAGGAGCCGTATTTGGCGGCTCTCTTCGGAGAGAAGTAGGGCGGGATGGGTATGGCTGCGAAAAAAAAGCTTTTGCACCTGATCCGGGGAATCCTGCTTCAGCTCATGTGTCTGTCGCTGCCGCGGCTCGTGCAGGCGGACGGGATTTCCGGCTTCATGGAGTACAGCTTCTCCCAGTCAGAATCGAAAACCGAGGATGCGGCGGGGACTTCGGGGAAGACGGCAGGAACGGCGCTCATGCAGCGGTACAACCTTTCGCTGGACCGCACGCTCTATCCCCACCTCACCTTTTCCGCCGGAGGAAACATCGAGCTTAACAGGAGCGACTTCGAGATGGAGACAGGCAGCCTTTCCAACTCCCTCGCGAGCAGGCAGACCAGGCTTTCTCCCTTCGCCAACCTTCGTTTCAACAACGGGATTGTCTCGGCGGGGACGGGGTATTCCAGGAGGCAGGAAATAACGAGGACGGCAGGGGCTCCATCCTTCACCTCCATCAACGACACCTACAATGCGCAGCTCGGTTTCAGGCCGCAGGGCCTTCCGGCCATCGACACCTTCTACACACATATCGACCTCTATGATGCCGACAGATCGTTCCAGAACTCGGCCAACGATTCCGTCACCGTTACGGCCCGATACAGCCTGTTGAAGAACCTGGACCTCACCTACCAGGTGCTTTTCAGCAACCTGCAGGACAAGCTGCGGGATCAGGAGATCACCTCGCTGAACCAGAACGCACGGATCGCTTACAACGACACGTTCTGGAGAAGCAGGGTCTCACTATACTCCACCTACAACATTTCATCACAGTCGACCCGCATTCACGCCGCCGACCTTGCCCAGGTAATGATTCCCGTGGTCCCGGTGCATGGATATTTCAAGATAATCGATACGAGTGTCGTATCGTCCGTAGATCCCTTAAACTCGGGTGCCCTCGATCTCTTCGATCCCCTCGTCTCAGGGAGCGCCAACACCCCTATCGCCTTCTTCAACGTGGCGGGGCTACCCGACACGAGAACCCGCAACTTCGGCATCGAGCTTCCTCCGCGATCTTCGGTTAACGTCATCAGGTTGCTGGTGGACCAGGATATCTCGGGGCAGAACATCCCCGCCGGCTTCACCTGGAGCCTGTACACCAGCGAAAACGGGATCGACTGGACCTTCGAGCGGGTGGTTCCCGGAGTTTTCAACAAGGATTTCGGTGACGGTACGAGGGGATTCGAGTTCAGGTTTCCCACCATAACGACCCCTGGGAGCGGCAGGCTTTTCCTGAAGATAGTGACTACCCCGGTATCGCTTCCGGAGCCTCTTGCCGGCAGCCCCGGCGTGGCTGCCGCCAACGTAGTTCGGCTGCAGGCTTTTGCTCCCGCGTCTGCGAGAGAGAACAGCAGCATTTCCGGGCACTACGAGATGAACAGCAGGGTGAGGATCTTCGACAAGCCTTCGGTTTTCTACGATCTGAACTTCACACTGGATCATTTCAATGCCGATACCGGCTCTTCCCAGAGATACTTCGTGACGAACTCACTATCGCTCACTCACCAGTTCAGCAGTATCTATTCGACGAGCGGGCGGATCACCCGGGAAGACTCTTTCGACCCGTCCGCAGTACGGTCGGCTTGGGTATACAGCGCCTCGCTGACGGCCGTACCCGTCCCGGCACTTACGAGTTCTCTCCTGTTCAGCGGTCGAAACGAAGACTCGGAGGGGGCGACCACCAGCAGTTATTCGCTGTTTCTCAACAACACGGCGGAGCTATACCGGGGGATAAATGTCTTTCTCAACGGTGGGGTGAGCCGGGGGATCTCAGCCATCGACAGGAGATCGGACAATGCCATTTTCATCGCAGGCGCGAATCTTGTTCCGCATCCGAAGGCGAACATCAACCTCAGCGTTTCCGGGAAGAAGGAGTGGTCGGCAGGAGGAGGCCTCCCCGATACGACTTCCTACAAGCAGGACAACGAAATATCCTTCACCCTGACCCCCTTCAGGAGCGCCTATCTCTTCGGGTCGCTCGCCGTGACCACGGAAACCGACAAGAAGACACAGCTGATAAGGACACTGGGGGGATCATGGGCGCCATTTCGCGAAGGGAACCTTCTGTACAACATTTCGTACAACGAGAGTGCCGCTTCGCAAGGCTCGCAGGAAACGCGGTCGCTGGTGAACAGCCTCCGGTGGTATTTCCGCAGCAGCTCCTATTTCGACCTGTCGTACCTGATTACGAGGAGCAGCTCCACGACGCAGCAGATCGACTCGTACAGCCTTAATGCGGCTGCGCGATTCACTTTCTGACCCACATTGTGATGGGGCGCACTACCGTTTCATTGAAAGTGCGGTATCATATGCAACACACTCATTAGAAACGAGAGGAACCGATGTTCGAAGCAGGAAGACGATTCGCACGATCAGCGGGTGCGGCACTGAGGAGGGGAGGACTAATCCTCGTTCTGGCCGTCACGGCGGGATGTGCCGCATCGCCCGATACGTACCGTGACCCCAACATGGATTTCGGTTCGGTGCAGACCGTTGCGGTGATGCCTTTTGTGAACCTTTCCAAGGACCAGCTTGCCAACGAGAGAGTTCGTGATGTTTTCACCACGCTTCTTCTCGGAACGGGTGCGCTCTATGTCGTGCCGCAAGGCGAAGTGGCGCGGGGCATCACAGCCTCCAGCATTGCCTACGCGGCCACGCCCACGCCGGAAGAAGTCGTCAAGTTTGCGAAGATGACCAAGGTCGATGCGGTGATAACGGGGGTAATACGCGAATATGGCGAGGTGCGGTCGGGGACCGCATCGTCCGACGTGATTTCGGTCAGCATGCAGATGATCGAAGCACAGACAGGGAGGGTAGTCTGGACGGCATCGTGCACCAAGGGAGGAATAGGTTTCAGCGACCGCCTTCTGGGCGGGGGGGGGCGGCCACTGAACGACCTGACCGAGAAGTGTCTCAATGAGATTATCACTAAACTTTTCGAATAGGGCATTCAGCCTCACCCTGCTTTTATCGGTCATCTGTCTGGTTTCCGGATGTGCAGGAGCGAGGGGAAGCTCTTCTGAATTTCCGGGGACACTGCGGGTCGCGGTTCTTCCCGTGGAAAACCTCAGCGGCACTGCCGTACCGCTGCCGCAGATCCGGAGCGAATTGCTCGACAAGATGTCGCGAAGCGGCATTACGCTCTGCAACGAAGATTCTTTTTTGAAATTCCTCGCCTCGCAGCGGGTGCGCTATACGGGCGGGATCGACGAAGAGATGTCGCGGGCTTTGAAGGAGCAGTTGGGGGTCGATGCAGTCCTTGTGACGTCGCTGGAGCTGTACACCGAGGATGTTCCTCCCAAGATCGGCCTGCTGTCGCGGCTCGTGGCTACCGGGGAAAGCAACGAGATCCTCTGGATGAAAAGCGTTCCGATGACAGGTGACGAGGAGCCGGGCATTCTCAATCTCGGGTACATAATCGAACCCGCAAAACTCAGAGATAAAGCGCTGACTGCGCTGGTGCAATCGATGGCGGGGGGGCTGGCGGCAAAGAAGGAGCAACCGGGGGTATCCGGGCGATTCCTGCCGAAAGTAGCTTTCAATGCCATAGATGAATCCGGGAATCAAAAGCCGGTCATAGTGGTTCTTCCCTTCGTCAACCAGAGTATGCGGAAGAATGCCGGAGAGATACAGGTCCTCCATTTCGTGAAACAGCTTGTGGACACCGGGGCTTTCCGGGTAGTGGAGCCGGGGATCGTCAGGAACAAGATGCTCAGGATGAGGATCATCATGGAAGAGGGAGTCGCGCTCCCCCAGGTTGACCTGATCGCCCTCGACATGAAGGCGGACCTCATCCTGACCGGAAAAGTATTCGAGTATCAGGATTACATCGGCGGCGTGGGTAAGCCGAAGGTCGATTTTTCCGTCCAGCTTTTTGACGGGGCGGGGAAGAAGATCGTATGGGCTTCCAAGAGCTATAACGCAGGGGACGACGGTGTTTTCTTCTATGACTGGGGCAGGACTTACACAGCAGCAGCGCTGACGGAGAAGATGACGCAGGCCGTCGTGAACGGCATGCTTAAAGGTGAATGGAGACGGGACGGGTCGAAAGTATCCGAAAACCCGAACGAGAAAGCGGGGCACCATGAAAAGTAACGGATTGCTGGCAAAAGTGGTCGTATGCGTAGGTATTCTGTCGGGAGTCACGGCTTTTGCGGCCGAGACAGCGCCGGTGGGGGAAAGAAGTGCCGCGGAGACGGGTAAGGGTAATATAGCGGATATGCTCTTCGCGCCTGAGTTTGCAGCCTCTGCCGTTGCAAAAGTCAACGACGAGGTCATAACCGGCGCAGAGCTGAACGAGTCTCTCTCGATGCTCCACGAAGGAATGGCCAAGGGCGCAGGGAGCTCCATGAAGAAGCAGGATTTCTCCGAGGTCCTCAACCGGCTCATCAATTCCAGGGTGATCATCCAGGAAGCCAGGAACATGGGACTGGACCAGCTCCCGGAGATACAGGAGCTTATTGATAAGAATACCCGGAAGACCATCCGTGAAAAACTGATGGCGGAGCGGGTCAAGGACGTGAAGGCTGATGAAGCGGAAATTGAAAAGGAATACAAGGCGAGCATCATAGAGTGGAAGCTGAGGTCGCTAGTATTCAAGGATGAGGCCCAGGCGAAGAAAGCGGCGAAAGAGCTGAAGGCGGGCAAGGATTTCGGAGCCGTTTACGATAAGGCGGTAAACGGGAAGCATGCCGAGGGGACCAAGGACCCGACGTACGTCACCCGCGCCAGCTTCTCCCCCGGCATCCTGAAGGTGCTGCTCGGCATGAAGTCGGGTAAGGTTACCCCCGTGATTCCACTGGAGGCGGGTTACCTGATCTTCAAGATCGACGATGTCCGTTCCAAAGAGGACCCGCAGATGAAGGAGAAGGCACGGAGCCAGGTCCTCACGGAAGCACGGCTAAAGTCCCTCAAAGCCTATCGTGAGGAGTTGATTAAAAAGCACGTCAAGGAGGACAGGAAACTTCTGGACGGTCTTGATTTCGAGGCGAAGGAGCCGGGCTTCGAGATGCTTCTGAAGGATACCCGCACCATAGCGGAGATAGAGGGGATGAAAGCAGTGACGGTGAGTGATCTAGCCGCTGCCATCCAGGAGAAGTTCTTTCACGGAGTTGAATCCGCCGTCACTGAAAAGAAGGTGAACAAAGCGAAGCAGGAACTGCTGCTGAAGATCTATTCCGACAGGGTCCTTGAGAAAGAGGCACTCCAGCAGGGGCTGGACAAGAGCCCGGATGTTGTGAAGAAGGTGGCCGACTTCGAGGCTTCCGTTCTTTTCGGCGCCTTCGTGGAGAAGGTTGCCCGGCCGGAGGTCAGGTTGAATGCCGACGACGTGCAGGCCTATTACAAGGAGCACCTGGCGGAGTACACATATCCCGAGATGTTCAAGATCGACGCGATGGTTTTTTCATCGGCCAAGGATGCCGAAGCGGCCGTCGAGAAGCTGAGAAAAGGGATGGACTTCAAATGGTTCAAGTCCAATGCCGAAGGCCGTCTCCTGACCGCACCCAAGCTCAACTTCGATGGAAGCCTCATCGTCAAGACACAGTTGCCTGAAGGGGTCCAGAAGGCGCTGACGGGTGTCAAGGCGGGCGAATACCGGCGTTACGACGAAGAGCGCGAGTATTACGTGCTGAATATTCTAGATATGGTCCCGGCCAGGGAGCAGCCGCTGCAGGACGTGGAGGAAGACATCAAGAAGACGCTGTACTTCCAGAAATTGAACAAGATCGTCGAGGGGTGGGCGGCGAAACTGCGGGAAGCGTCGGACATCGAGATCTACGTCGACCTCAAGAACTAGGGAGGTTGTTGAAAGTGAACAACCTCAGTCTTCAACAGCTAGGAGAGATTCATGCGTATTCATAACTACCTGCAGAGGAGTGTCTGGTCACTGGCTGTGCTGATCGGCCTTCTTTTTGTGACGGGAACCGATGCCCATGCCGCGAAGAAATTCGCGCGCAAAGACTGCATGGACTGTCATACGAAGTTTGCGGACAAGTACTCCTCGATGAAGTACATCCATACCAGCGTGAAGGAGAAGAAATGCGAGGAGTGCCACCTGCGCCATGGTATCGTGGCCAAGCTTCTCCTCAAGAAGGAGGGGAACCAGGTCTGCTATACCTGCCATGCCAAAGAGAAGATCGGCCTGAACAAGGCAAACGTGCATGCTCCCCTCAAGGTCGGAAAATGTTCCACCTGCCACAATTCGCACGCCTCGCAATACCCTCACCTCCTGAAAGCAGAGGGGAGCGCAGTCTGTTACCAGTGCCACAAGAAAGAGGACTACGAAAAGAAAAATGTCCATCAGGTCCTGCTGAAGGAGGGATGCGGAGCGTGCCATGCTTCCCACAGCTCCGATGAAAAAAGGCTCCTGAAGAAGGCCGAGCCCGCGCTTTGCCTGGGCTGTCACGACAGCTCCAAAGCCTCCTTCAAAAAGGCCCACGGGAACTACCCTGTCGAAGGCCAGCGCTGTACCGGATGCCACAATCCACATTCCTCGGTCCAGGGAAAGCTTCTGAAGCAGAGCGTCCACAACCCTGTTGCCACTGCTGGGTGCGATGGATGCCACAACGCTCCTACCGATGCCAAGCCTTTCGGCGTCACGCAGAAGGGGGGGGAGCTCTGCGCCAACTGCCATGACGCCAAGACCATGAAAGGGAACGGCACTGTGGAGCATTCTCCGTTCAAGGCGGCTGAATGTCTCTCCTGCCACAATCCTCATGCGTCGGAGCATGTGAAACTGCAGCTGGAGGAAGGAAACCAGCTCTGTTTCAGCTGCCATCAGGACAAGTCGGGGAAGATGGTCGCAGGACACGGTGCTGTCACCACCGGTAAAGGCTGCCTTTCCTGCCACAAACCCCATGCGGCTCCCTTTAAACGTCTCCTTGTCGCGGAAGGCGCCGATCTCTGCTACCCATGCCATGCGAAGACGAAGGAGGGTGAGAAGAGCAAGAACGTGCATTTCCCCTTCGGTTCCGGGCAATGCGGCAACTGCCACAATCCGCACGGATCGAACTTCAGCGGGATGTTGAAGGACCGCATGGACACCGTATGCTACAGTTGCCACTCCGATGCGGAAACCAAGTTCAAGAAGACCTACACGCACCAGCCGGTGATGACCGCCGACTGTGCCTCATGCCACAAGGCCCATGGCTCCGATATGGGAAAACTGCTCAAGGCGAAGGTGCCCGAGCTGTGCACTCCCTGCCATGCAGACCTCATGAAGGAAGAGAAGCCGGGGACGAACCACAAGCCCTTTATGGATGGGGACTGCCTTACCTGCCACGCTTCCCACGGGAGCAGCGTCAAGGGGATGCTTGAATCGCCTCAGGATGTCCTGTGTGCAACCTGCCATACCGACGTACAGAAAGGGATGAAGGAGGCAAAAAGCAGCCATGGGCCCTTCACCGGCGGGGAATGCACCAAGTGCCACAACCCGCATAAGGCGAAGCTGAACAAACTGCTCTTTGCCCAGAGTCCGGACCTCTGCTTCACCTGCCATAAGAACGTGAACGAGAAGGTTACCAAGGAGAAGCCTCATTCACCGGCACAGCAGGATTGCCAGACGTGCCACAAGCCCCATTTTTCGGCTGAGCCCTCTCTGGCGGCGCAGCCGCTTTCGGGGCTGTGCGAGCAGTGCCACGACTACGGGAAACCTTCTTTCGGCAAAGCACATCTCGACATCTCACCGGCCGAGCTTCGCTGTATGAACTGCCACGACCCGCATGCCTCCAACGACCCGAAGTTCTTCAAGAGCAAGGTGCATGCGCCGTTCGCCGGACGGTCGTGTGATGAATGCCATATCGTGGCAAAGTAAACAGGGAGCCATCACCATGAAGATACGTAAGAGAGCAGTGATGTTAATATTGGCCGCAGCCGGGATGTTCCTGGTACAGCCGGTCCACGCCAGGGACAACGACCTTGTGTACAAACTGAAGCCCGGATCGAAGGGGAAGCTGTGCCTCGGATGCCACCCGACGTTCCAGGACACCATGGCCCGGCCTTTCGTCCATACACCCCTTAAAAACGGGGAGTGCAACGGCTGCCATAACCCCCACACCTCCAATCACGGCAAGATGCTCGCAGCAGATGTGAAGCTGGTATGTCTTACCTGCCACGACACCGTCATTCCTGCAAAGGCGGCCAGCACCCACAAGGTGGTAGCGGATGGGGAGTGCATGAAGTGCCATGACCCCCATGCAGCCGCCAATAAATTCAATCTTCTCGGCGCAGGGAATCAGCTCTGCTTCGCCTGCCACAAGGAGATGGGGGAAGCGGCTGGAAAGATGAAGTTCAAGCATAGCCCCGTGGCGAAGAGCTGTCTTACCTGTCATGATCCGCATGCTTCGGGAAAGTTCCCGTATCTTCTCAAGAACGACATCAACGGGCTCTGTATCGGGTGCCATAAGACCGACAAGCCCCTCTTCGTGAAGAAGCACATGAATTATCCCGTAGCTTCGGCCCGCTGCACCGGCTGTCATGACCCTCACGGCTCCAACATGCCGGGAATCCTCTACAACAACGTGCACAAGCCGATTGCGAACAAGATGTGCAACCAGTGTCATGAGGAAGCGACCTCCGCCAACCCGCTGAAGACCAAGAAGAGCGGGTCCGAGCTGTGCAGGGGCTGCCATAACGACATGGTCAATGTCACCTTCGGTAAAAACCGGGTCCATGCGCCCCTGATCGGGAAGGAGGGGTGCCTCTCCTGTCACAACCCCCATGCCGGAAAGCAGAAGGGGATACTCAAGGATTCCATGCAGAACCTTTGCGGCAGCTGCCACCAGGACACCATGAAGCGGCAGGGGAAACTGATGTCGAAGCATGAACCGGTAGCGGGCGGCAGGTGCACGGACTGCCACAATCCTCATGCGTCCGATAACGTTTTCCTGACGGTGAAACCTGCCGACTTCGATATGTGCAGCGCGTCGTGCCACGACTGGGGCAAGCACTCGACGCACCCCATCGGCGAGAAGTTCAAGGACCCGAGGAACAAGAGCACTTCCCTGAGCTGCCTCAGCTGCCACAAGTCCCATGGCACCGAATACAAGAAGATGCTCACCGCTCCGACTACGACGGAACTTTGCACGCAATGCCATGACAACTTCAAGAGGTGACAAAATGACACGGAAACAACTCCTTTGCCTGGCTATAGCGGGAATTGCCGCCGTATCCTGTCCCGTTGCGGCAAAAGCGGCCGAGAATCTGAAGCTGAAGCCGGCGGCGAGCGAGTTCCTCGACGACAAGGGGCGCTACCTGAAGTTCCCTGAAGGGGTCGCCTGCTCCAAAGGGGGGATCGTAGTAGCCGACACCGGCAATGGCCGACTTGTCCGCTATTCAGTACAGAACGATAGCCTGAAGCCGGGAGCCGAGCTTAAGGTTTCCCAACTCCCCTATCCCACACGGGTGCACCTGAGCAGCAAGGGGGAGATACTTGTGCTGGACGGAAAGCAGCGCCGGGTGGGACGGATCAGCCCGGATGGTGCTTTCGCAGGGTATGTCGATGCGGGGGCTAACGCAGCTCCCAAGAGCTTCGCCATCGATGGAAACGATGCGATCTATATCCTGGACGTCCGCCAGGAGCGGGTAACCGTCCTGGATCCGGCTGGGAAGAAGACAGGGGAAATTCCTTTTCCTGGAGGTTACGGCTTTCTGTCCGATATAGCCGTTGATTCCAAAGGAAACATCCTGCTGCTCGACAGCACCAAATCGGTGCTTTATGTCGCAGGACGCGAGGCGAAGGAATTCAAGCCTCTCGGCGGATCCCTGAGGGAGTACCTCGATTTTGCTGCGGCGATCACCACCGACAACCAGGGGCGTATCTACGTTACCGACCAGAATGGCAGCGCCATCATCATCCTCGGGCAGGATGGTTCCTTCCAAGGGCGCCAGCTCGCCATGGGAAGGAAGTCCGGCCTCGTACACTACCCTTCCCAGGCATGCATCGGCGACAATGGGGACTTCTTTCTGACGGACCGCGACAACAGCCGTGTCCAGATGTTCAAGATGATACGATAGCCGCCGGACATCAGGTACGGCGGTTGAACGGCACAGTTACATCATGAAAGAGAAATTTCTAGACGACGCATACTTCAATCGGCTCAACGCAGCTGCACGCGCGGCAAAAAACCGGCGGAAGGTGGTCATCCTGGTGATGGCCACCTTCCTGGGTGCCGGGATATGCAGCGGCGGAGCATTCCTGCCTGACGACGGCACGGGCAACTGTGGCGGGTGCCACTCCAGGGCTACCTTTGCACCAGTTGAAACAGAATCAGGCAGCTACCCCCGCAAAGCGCCTGCAAACATCAACGGCTCCTCCGGATGCGATTCCATCGGGGGCTCGAATTCCCGCAGCTCCCGGTAACCTGGCAGCTACGTCTCTCCACCAGAAAGCCTTCGCAGTGTAAAGTGCCGTCCTCCCGGCCACCACAAGTGCACTATAATATTTGCATCCTCTCCCCTGTTTTTCCGGCGATAAACATTTTCCTCCCTGCAAGTCATTCTACCTGTAAAACAAGCCGCTCCCATTTAACCCTTGAAGATTAGAGTCTTCTGCTGTAAATGTCATTCAATTGTAATGAACATGTGCCGATCATGAAGCTGTAGCGATTCATTTTTATTACAGTGCTGCGCAGCCGTTGATCATGCGATCAGCTGTTTCCAATGATCTAACCTAAAAATATCAAGGTCTTGTCGCGCATTGGCGCTGGTTTCACATTTGCTATGAAGATTGTTGTCGCTCGGGGGGTGCTTATGGGTTGGATTGAGCAGGGACACGTGTCTAATGGGGTGCGGACAGCCGGGGCGGTGGTCTTTCTGATAGTTACGGCCATGGTTTCCGCAGGTCATGGCGCGGCTCTGTTTCACACGGGCACGGGCAGTTGCGATGGTTGCCACGGCAGGCAGACCGGTGCCGGCCAGGCTGCCACGGGAAGTATGTTGATTGGTTCCGATGCAGGATCAACATGCCTCCTGTGCCACGAGGGACCGGCTGCGGGACCGGGTGAGCAGTACCATGTCTCTACACCCCCCGCGGTCATGGGGCCGGGAATTCCGCCCAGGCAGCTGACGCCGGGTGGAGATTTCGGCTGGCTGAAAAAGAGCTACTGGTGGACCGACAGGGAGAATGGAGCGTCTGGTGGCGAGGAGGCGAGCCCCGGAGAACGCCACGGCCATAATATCGTCGCCCGGGACTTCGGCTATGTCGGCGACAGGACACATCTCCATGCTCCGGGCGGTATATTCCCCGTCGATGCCCTCTCCTGCGTAAGTTGCCACAATCCCCACGGTGCGAGTCGGGCTGTGGAGGGCTTCACGTCCGTACGGCAGCCGTCGGGCTCGTATCGTATGCTGGGGGGCGCAGGGTACCGGCCTAAAAACGATCCGTCTATCCCTGCATTCACTGCCGATGCTCCTGCTGCGATCGCACCTCGGGTGTACAACCGAAGCGAGGCGGCGGGGGACACGAGGGTCGCCTACGGCCGAGGCATGTCCGAGTGGTGTCGCAATTGCCACACGTCCGTACATTCAGGCGCAGGATTCGGCCATCCTGCGGGAGCGGAGGCCGTACTCGGGGGACGCATAGCCGCCAACTACAACTCGTACGTCGCGTCCGGGGACCTTAGCGGATCGTGGAGTTCTTCCTACTCGTCACTGGTCCCCTATGAGATGGTAACGGATGAACATGCCGTTATGGAGGGTGCTGCGCATGCTTCCGGGGCGGCCTCCTCCGGCCCCGACCCCGGCACGACGGCTAACGTCATGTGCCTCACCTGTCACCGGGCTCACGCCTCGGGGTGGGACAGCATGACGAGGTGGAATACTGGCGCGACTTTCATCGTCGCGAACGGCAGGTACCCGGGTACCGACGATCCGGAGTCTTCCCGGTTTGCGCAGGGGCGGACCACCCTGGAGACAAGGGCGGGTTACTATGACAGGCGTCCCGGTGCCTTCGCCCCGTTCCAGAGGAGCCTCTGCAACAAGTGCCATCCCAGGGACTGATAAGGGCGTGCTGGAGGTGAAAGCGAGGCAGAAATTTCAGCCGCAGTCATTCTGCTCCTACGCGACGAGGTAGCAGCCGACAAAGAAGCCGACGAATGCGATGAGACCCAGGGTCAGGCCGTCCCGGGGGCGCTGGGTGACGCAGGTGACGGTGCTCGGTTCATCCTCTTTGAAGGAAATCACCACAGGCTCGGAATTGCAGGAGAGGTTGAACGAGATATTACCATCGTCGTCGATGAGGAAACTTTCTACCGCAGATTTTTCACTGCTTCCTTTTTTGTCGGCGGTGATGAAGTAGCCTGCCTTGAAACCACCCTTCGCATCGGTGACTACTGCCTTCATCCCCGCTCTGTCTATCAGGTAGATCTGGCCATGGCCGCATGTCAGGGAGTCTGGATGGAACTCCTCGAATTCAGGAGGAGAATCCTTTATTTCAAGACGCTCCATCGGATCACCGCGCCGGCTGCAGCGGGTAAGAGAGTACCCGGCACATTCGTTTTTGCTGCTGAGCAGAACGAGCATTGTTCCGTCTGCTTCGAAAGCCAGGTCTGATGAGAATTCCTTGGCAAACATACTATCTTCTCCTTTCGATCCTTCCCTTACAGGAGCATGGAGAATGCCAAGACCTGCTCTTAATGCGTGATTGGCTGCAATAAAGTCGAAGAGGCGCGTCTCGTCATCTTTCGGAGATGCAGCGTGAGCAGATACAACGGGTTCATGATCATCTTCAGGGGGCAGTGGGTGTTAAAAGGCAGGGTTACTTCGCAAAAAAGGTGAGCCGGCATCTCGGAAACATTACGGGAACATTGCGATACGGTAATGATCGGAGAAAAGAAGAAGTCACATCTCTGCAGGAGTTACCGCTCCTCCAGGACGTATCCGACACCTCTTACCGTATGGATCAGCTTTCTGGGGAACGGATCATCGACCTTCGACCGCAGGCGCCTCATGTGCACATCGACCACGTTGGTATCGCTGTCCAGGTCCACATCCCAAATCCGCTCGGCAATCCTCATGCGGGTCAGCACCTCTCCCGACCGGCGTGCGAGCAGGGAGAGGAGGGAAAATTCCTTGGGGGTGAGATCGAGGCGCTTCCCTTCTCTGGTGGCCCGGTGTGCCGTGACATCCATTTCCAGGTCCCCTACACGGATTATTTCTGAACTCTTGATGGGCCCGCGCCGGAGAATTGTTCTCATTCGAGTGACCAGCTCGGAAAAAGCGAACGGCTTGATGACGTAATCATCTGCCCCCAGCTCAAGCCCCTTTATACGGTCCTGGACGGCATCCCGTGCTGTGAGGAACAGAACAGGGGTGTCGTTTCTGGCGTCACGCAAGCGTTCCATGACCTTGTAACCATCCATTCCAGGAAGCATGATGTCGAGGATGATCAGGTCGTACTCTTTGTTGAGGGCCATCTGCAGCCCCTCATTCCCCAGCGTCGCCGTATCGACGGTGTACCCGTACTCCTTCAAACCTTTGCGGAGGAAGTTCAGGATCCGTTCTTCATCTTCAACGACTAGTACTCGCATTTTTTTGTCCTTCCCGATATTCAGTTTACTGCATATCTCTCATCAATACAATCGCTCGCAAGGATCGACGGGCTCTCTTTCCCTGAGCCGATCCTCTGCTACACTTTTTTCCATGTGCACCATCCGTTGATTGCATGGCGGCGAGTCATTGCCGTCAGCGGGACCGGGACCATCGGCAGTGCGGTGACAGTGACGCCGCAACAGACCGGGCCGCTGGCGTAACATGCGGAGGCGAGAATATGAAAGCGGTCGCCGTTTTTCCCGGAAGGAAAAATTCCGTTCACCTGCGGGATGTCGAACGGCCCTCCCTCTCCTCGAACCGGCAGGTGCTGGTGAAGGTTCTCCAGGTAGGCCTCGACGGGACCGACCGTGAGATCATTTCCGCTCTCTATGGGAACCCTCCTCCCGGTGACGATTACCTGATATTCGGGCATGAGTCGCTGGGAGTCGTCGAGGCGGTTGCATCCGATGTCGACGAGTTTGCCCCGGGAGATTATGTGGTGGCAACGGTGCGGCGGCCGGGAGGATCGGTCTACGACGCACTGGGCATGTACGACATGACGACGGACGACGACTACCGGGAACGCGGGATCAACCTCCTCCATGGTTACCTGGTGGAATACTACGTCGAGGCCCCGGAGTTCCTCGTAAAGGTGCCTTCCGGGCTGAAGCATGTCGGGGTGCTGCTTGAGCCGGCGGGCGTGATTGAAAAAGGGGTCGGGCAGGCGTACGAAATCCAGCGCCGGATGCGGGTGTGGCGTCCCGCGAGAGCTGCCGTCCTCGGTGCCGGGTCCATCGGGCTGCTGGCGACCATGGCGCTCCGGCTCCGTGGCCTGCAGGTCTGCACATTCGGCCTTCAAAGGCCCCCCTACTACAACTCCGACCTCATCCATGCCTTGGGCGGACGCTATTTCAGCACCGAAGATGTTTCTCTGGAGGAGGCTTCGCGAGAGCATGGCCCGTTCGACATCATTTTCGAGGCGACCGGATATTCTCCCGTAGCTTTCGAGGCCATGAACATCCTCGGCAAGAACGGCGTCCTGATTCTCGCAAGTCTGACCGCAGGAGGACGAACCGTTACTGTTCCCGCGGACAGGATCAATCGTGGAATCGTGCTGGGGAACAAGGTGGTCGTGGGAACGGTGAACGCGGGCAGGGGAGATTTCGAGGCCGGGGTGAAGGACCTGGCCCAGTGCGAGTTGCAGTGGCCTGGTTGGCTTTCCCGGCTCCTGACCCACCGGATAGAAGGGTTGGAAAAGTTCGAGAGAATTACGCAGCTGTTCGCGGCGGGTGAGGCAGTCAAGCTCGTGGTGGAAGTCTCGAAAATGACCGGACAGGATGGAGGCCATGGCATATCTTCCAATTGAAGATTACGGCATAGTCGGCGACATGCACACGGTCGCCCTGGTGGGTAAGAACGGGTCCATCGACTGGTTCTGCTTTCCCTTTTTCGATTCCCCGAGCGTTTTCGGCGCCATTCTCGATGACAGGAAGGGTGGGCGGTTCAGAATATACCCTTCCTGTGAGTGCCTCACCGAAAAGCAGCTCTACTGGCCTGAGACCAACGTCCTCATCACACGCTTCCTCTCTGCCGACGGTGTCGCCGAAATATACGACTTCATGCTTCCCTCACAGACTCCCGGGGCCCGGAAGTATGGCCGGAAGCTCGTCAGGCGGGTCCAGGGGGTTCTGGGGGAAGTTCCTCTCTTTGCGGAATGCCTTCCCGCCTTCAATTACGCCCGTGACATGCATCAGGTAACCATCACTCCCGGGGGTGCGTCGTTCAGTGCTCCCGGTACGCATATGGGACTTGCCGCGGCCGTTCCGCTTGCAGCTTTCGGGACAGGGGTTGCCGCCGACTTCACGATCAGGGAGGGGGAGTCAGCCACTTTCCTGTTCGGGGAAACCGAGCCGGGATCGGGTGCGGGGGCTTTCCCGTCGGAGGAGGAGTCGGGCGCCATTCTTTCGGAGGTGGTTAACTATTGGCTACGATGGATCTCCAAATGCACCTATTCCGGACGGTGGAGCCACATGGTGCATCGTTCCGCTCTTGCCCTGAAACTTCTGACCTTCGAGCCCACCGGAGCCATAGTCGCCGCCCCGACCTGCTCGCTGCCTGAGATGCTCGGAGGCGTTCGCAACTGGGATTACCGGTACACATGGATCAGGGATGCAGCCTTCACCTTTTACGGACTGATGCGAATCGGACTGACGGAAGAGGCGGAAAGGTTCATGGAGTGGCTCGAACATCGCTGCCACGAGATCGAGCCGGACGGGTCTCTCCAGATAGTTTACGGGATTGACGGCCGTCACGACCTTACTGAAGTTACCCTAGATCACCTGGAGGGGTACCGGGGTGCTGGGCCGGTACGGGTAGGAAACGGCGCATACCGGCAGCTACAGCTGGACATATACGGCGAGCTGATGGATTCGGTTTATATCTTCAACAAGCACGGGACGCCGATCTCCTACGAGTTATGGGGACATCTGAGGGTCCTCCTGGACTGGGTGTGCGAAAACTGGCATCGGGAGGACGAGGGGCTATGGGAGGTTCGCTCCGGGAGGCAGCATTTCGTCTACTCCAAGCTCATGTGCTGGGTGGCGCTGGACCGGGGGTTGCGTCTTGCGGAGAAGCGGTCATTTCCCGCCCCCCAGCGCGGGAGATGGCTGGAAATACGCGACCGTATCTACGAAGACATCATGAGCCGCGGGTGGAATCAGGAGCGGCAGGCATTCGTCCAGTACTATGGCAGCGACCACCTGGATTCCTCCAACCTGATCATGCCGCTGGTCTTTTTCATGTCTCCCACGGACCCCCGGATGATCAGAACCATCGAGGCTGTCATGAAAAGCCCGCGCAACGGAGGCCTTCTAGCCAACAATCTGGTTTACCGGTATGATCCGGAGAAGTCGTTCGACGGCCTGACGGGGGAGGAAGGGACCTTCAACATGTGCACCTTCTGGCTCGTGGAGGCCCTGATTCGGGGGAGACAGGCTAACCCGCAGTGGGTAAACAAGGCTCGGCTCATATTCGAGCAGATGTTGGGATATGCCAATCACCTGGGGCTTTATGCCGAAGAAACGGGGCACCGGGGGGAGGCGTTGGGAAACTTCCCCCAGGCTTTTACCCACCTCGCCCTGATAAGCGCCGCCTTCAATCTCAACAGAATGCTCGGGGACCGGCATGCTTCCTGAGAAGGGGCTTCATGCACGGTATCAGAAGTAGTGGTTCCATAGCATTCCCGCCTCGAAAATGGAGTGGTTGTTGACTATTTCCTGTCCCAGCAGGATGTTCAGGCTGTCGTTTCGGCCGAAGCTCAGGCTCTGGGCCAGGGAGAGTTTCAGCGACCAGCGGTCATCCCCGACCTTGTAGATGAAACCTCGTGCGGAAAGATGCGCTTTCCACCATTCCGTCAGCTGTTCCAGCCCCCCTATACCGATACCCGGTCCGGCAGTGATCCCTCCGCGAATGCCCTCACCCGCATTCACATCGACTTCAGCCATCGCGTACCAGATCCCGTTCCAGGGGGACGAGTAGGAATAGCCGCCGCCGGTATTGAGCCGGTATATGAGACGGTCCCTCCCTTCCCGGAGCGGTTCGGTATCCAGTCCGGTGTTGACCTTCCAGGAGAGGGGGCGAAAAAAAATGTTCCGGGGGGAGAGGCTGAGGATGTCGAGGATATGCAGTCGCTTCAGCTCAAACTTTTCGTCGGAGAAATAGTACCTGACGGCGGTGTCGAGAAACTTGATCTGTGCGCCTTTCAGATATCCCCGGTCCGGATCGAGGAGCCCGTGGAACTCCGGCTGCACTTCCACCTCCCCGAACGGCCTCCCCCTCCGCACACCCCCGCCGACTGCCAGCCTTGAGGTTTCGTGCCCCTCTTCGGGTCTGGAGGGCTCCTCCACATTGTAAAGCCCTTCGGGTAGCTTCCCCAGGCTGCTCCTTTCCTCCAGAAGCTTCAGGTAGTGCTTCGTGTACTCCTCCTTTTCCAGTTCCTTCCGCGCAAACTTCATCTGCACATATTCCGCTGCCAGGTCGAGAATAGCCATTCTCTCACGATCAGGAAGATCCATATTATGGATGATTTCCATGCTCTGGCCCGGCCTGGAGAGATCGAATGCGGCCTGCTGTTTCTCCGGCCCGAGCAGGGAGAGCATACGCCGGATCCTGGACCCTTGTGAAGGACGGTAGCGTGCTTCTTCCAACAACCCGCTTTCGCGGAGAATGCGGATCGTATCGGTCGGCAGGACGAGTATCCCTGTCCGGTCCGTCAGGTGCAGGTCCGGCCTTGCCGCTTCGATGAGGTAAAGGAGATTGAAAGAACAGTTTTCATCGAGGAAGTAGTAGGGGGAATGGATGTTCTGCAGCTCCCAGAGGTGATTGAGCATCTTCCGAACCTCTTCAGGGGAGAGTTTGAGACGGTATTCCCACATATCCCGGTGTTCCAGGTCGCTGTATTCCTTGACCTTGAGGTAGTAGGGAAGGAGCGAATAGTACCCCTTGTATCTCCCGAAGAGCCCTCTGTATGCGTAAATGAAACCGTTGGTGTCGGTTGTGGCGGCGGCGTAGTTGGCGGCGAAGGAGACGAGGCTGCTTTTACCTTCGCCATCAAAGCGCAGCAGCGTGTGGCCGAACATCGAAGCGGGGCTGTTGATGTGGCCGACCGGGAATACCATCACGGCGGAGTTGCCCTCCACGTCGGACAGTATCTTGTCCCTTTCCGAGCAGGAAAACAGGGGTAACTGCGATGTGTCGATGCCGAGCCGGGCAATCAGCCAATCGAAGCGTGCCGGGAATCTGCATGACGCGTGCATGCCCTCTTCGGGACTTGGGGTGAAGAAAGCTCTCAACGTCCTCCGCAGTTCCGCCTCAGGATCGGTTCTGCCTGTGGGAGAAAGGAAGAATTTCGGGTCGTCTATCCTGCTGACGTAGCCGCCTGACCAGGTCTTCCTGTAATGCAGGAGCACCGTCCATTCCCTCTCCTCATGCAGTTTGAGCTGCCCGGCCTTCTGTTCGAGATGTTCCAGGAGTGCGTCCTGCTGCGGCCAGGCAGGTTGGGGAAACATTGCCGTAAGCAGCAGGATGAATAGGAGGCGGATTGTCCCGAATGCCAGGGGGAGCTTGTTCGAATGGCGAAATACTTTCATCATCGATTTTCTGGTGACGGGAGGTGCCGGCAAGGAAGGAAAGGCGGAAGGAAAATCTGCGCCCCCTTCCGCCCCTGTTCGCGTCAGTTACGGGATATGGTAACGGCGTTGTCGATTACATCTGCCAGTACCACCTGTTCGGAAGTGAAAACCTTCCCGAAATTTGACTGGAGCTTCGCCTTGAAAGCCTCAGCTTCCCCGGGAGCGACCCCAAGCAGTTCAGCGAAGGCATCCAGCGTCTCCCCTCTGCCCATCGCCACATCCTTCGCAAGATTGTCCATGTTCGCCTGGACGAAGTGCATCAGCTTCTCGTTCCGGACGAACTTCGACGGTTGATCGCAGTTGAGGGTGCCCGACGAAATGCCGAAGGTCTGGCTGCCTGAGCTGCCGTTGGTTGTCGCCTGGAAAGCCTGAAACAGGGACGAATTATCAGCCTTGTTTTCCCAGAGCAACGTGCCGAACCCGCAACCGGTGTTCTTGGCCGCTTCCCCGGCCGCGAACGCCGCTCCCGACATAGCCAGGCTCAGTGCTATTCCGATTGCAATCCTCTTCATGACATACCTCCTCTCTGTTGTTGGTGCCGTAGCATCAATGAACACTGCCGCCAACGGCAGGAAACCGGCGATACGGGCTTTGTGTTAATTATAATTCTCCCGTAAAAACTTCGTTTTGCAAGGGGTGAACGATCGAGTTGAGCGCGGGGGAGAGGTGAAAAAGGGGACCCGCAGGGGCCCCCTTTGTTACTGTCATTCGTCGGAGAGTGTCTTCAGGAAGCGCAGCAGGGCCATTCCCTCCTGCTGGGTCAGCTGCAGGTTCCCGAGGTCCTGTGTGTTGACGTTCTGAGGCACCTCGGGAGGATCGACACAGGGCATTCCCATGCTGGTGCTGATGCTGCAGTCCTGATCGACGTCACGCACGTTGTAGAAGTGGATGATATGCATCAGGCTCTTGAAGTATCCGTTATGTGCATAGGCTTTGACAAAACCCTCCTCCGGCCGCTTGTCCACGTTTCTGAGTGATGGCGTTCGATGCTTTCCGAGACTTTCTTCCGCCTTGTCCGCATACTGGGGCACTTTTGCGAGGAAACCCGCAAGACCCGGATCCACCCACGCATCGCCGTCGGGATTCCATTTCCTGGGCATGTCGTAGAAGGGGTTCTGCGGGTTCTTGGGGATTCCAAGGTTGTGGTATCTGAAGTCGGTGAAAAGTGGATAGGGGCTGCCATGCATCGGTTGCAGCAGGTGGCACCTGGAGCAGTTCCCTTTGCTGTTGAATACCGCAAGCCCCATCAGTTCCATGTCGTCCAGGCCAAGGTTCCTGAACCTGTTTTTGTTCATCATGTTGATCATCGTCACAGGCGGGCGCACCGATTTAGCAGCGTCCCAGAACCGGTCGAACTTGGAGCTGAAGGGGTTGACCTCGGTGGACCTCTCGTAAGCTGCAATCGACTCCGCTATGCGCCTGTATACCCCTTTCGGGTCTTTGGCGCAGTTGAGCGAACCGTTACCCCAGACTCCGATGAAGAGGCCTGCGTACTCAGATCCCTGAACTTTATTGCATACGAGACGCTCGTTCGGGTTGTTCATTTCCAGGGGGTTGAGGAATGGGCCCATCGCCTGTTCCGCCAAGGGGTCGCCCAGTGTCCATCCGGTGGCCCTTCCATCCCAGAAAAGGCCGCCGACGAACCCGGGAACCATTCCACCCATGCCGCCGTGCCAGGCAAGGACGGGGTTGTAGCCGGCGTAGGCAGACGCGGGGGGTTTCCTGTTTCCGAACCGTGTAG